>CAZQVN010000039.1:0-12597 GCA_964596775.1 uncultured bacterium | reverse complement strand
CGCCGGTGCGCCTCGCGCAGCGCCGCTTCCACGACGCCCGGGGCGGCGCCGCGGGCGAACAGGAACCCGAGATAGCTCGATCCCTCGGGGAGGGGCACGACCGGTTGACCCGCGGCCACGCTGATCGTGATCGACTCGATGCCCGGGACGGATCCGGCCGCGTCGAGGCCGTTCACGCTTCTGAGGATTCCGGCCCTGGGAATCGGGAGCATGAGAACGCCCGCGGCCCCCGGTTCGCGTTCGAGATCCTCGATGTCGCGGCCGGCCGCCCGGAGGAGGATCAGCTCCTCGAGCGAAACGCCGGTTCCGAAGCGCAGCGTGCGCGAGCAGAGGCCGCCGATGGAGCGGGCGGCGATCTCGATGACCACGGCCCGATCGCCCTCCACCCGCAGTTCCGCGTGCACGGGTCCCTCGATGAGGCCGAGGGCCGCGGCCGCGTGCGCCGTCGTGTCGCGAATCAGGGTCTGTGCGGCTTCGGGAAGGCGGGACGGTGTGACGTACAGCGTTTCCTCGAAGAACGGGCCGGTCAGCGGGTCGGGCTTGTCGAACAGCGCGAGGACCCTGAGCCTCCCGTCCGCGAGGATCCCCTCGACCGCCACCTCCACGCCGGGCACGTACTCCTCCACGAGGATCCGGCCGACCGCCACCGGATCGCGACCCCGGACGTCCGGCGTGGCCAGCAGCGCGGCAATCCTTTGGAACGCGGCCACGAAGCCGGCCGGTTCGTCGGCCCGGATGACCCCGCGGGACGCGGAGAGGTGCACCGGCTTGAGAACGACCGGGTAGTTCTGCCTGTCCGCGATCGATGCCGGGTCGACGTCCACGGGCACGACGTGGAACGCGGGCGTCGATGCGCCCGCGCTCCGGAGCGCCGTGCGGAGCAGGTCCTTGTAGCGGGCGGCCCTGGCCGCGCTCCGCGGGTTGTGCCGGAGGTTCAGGCGTTCCGCGGCCAGGGCGGCGATCTCCGCGGTGGGTTCGTCGGTGGGGACGATCGCGGCGAGGGGCCAGGTGCGCGCGTACTCCACGATCGCGTCGGTGGCCCGCTCGACGTCGGACAGGGGGAGCGTGACGGTTCTTCCGTCGGTGTAGTCCTCGAGGGTCGCCTTTTCCTCGGAGCCGACAACCGTCTGGACGCCGATGCGCCGGCCGGCCTCGATGAAGTCATGGGCACGGTACGTCGTCGTGGGAAGGAGGAGGAGAAGGCGATGGCGCGGATCGGGCACGGGATCTCCGGGAATCTGCATCGATGTTCGTGAACCGCCTTCCGGCGGTCCGGCCGTTTCGGATCGCACCGGGAAGACACCGGTCCGGCTGCGACCGGAAAAGGGGGGGATGATACATGCTTTTCGCTCTTCACGCCGCTCGCGAAAGATGGCTATAGTTTCCCCGGATCCGGGACCGGTCGCCGGAGTCGGCCGGGGGCGGCTGCCGCATGCACCGGCGGTCCGTTCGCCGGGGTCGGTCCTCGGATCGGCATGGCCCGGAGGATCCACAGGCTCGGAGCGTGTCATGAAGGCAGCTGTCACGGTCATCCTTTTCGCTTTCGGAACGTCGTTCGGTTTCAGCCCCTCCATCGCCGCACAGAAGCAGATCCCGACGGTGCGCCTGGAAACCTCGGCGGTCGTCGCCGCACCGCCGGCCAAAGTGTGGACGTATCTCACGTCGGGCCGGAATCTCGTCACCTGGTGCCCCGTCTGGAAGAGCGAAACAAACGCGAAAGTCATGCTCACGAAGGTCGGGGACGTCCTGGACTTCACCGACCAGTGGGGGAACGGCGGCCGTTCCGTCGTGACCTATCTCGCCCCGAACAGGGAAATCCGGATCGCCCATGAGCCGAACGACGGCTCGTACATGTGCCAGGCGAAGATCCTCATTGCCGCGGACGGAACGGGAACCCGGGTCGTGTACCTGGAGCAGTACACGGACGAGAGTTCCGACGCGGATCGGAAGGCCAGCGCCGAGAAGATGGAAACCGACATGAGCGGAACGCTGGCGGCACTGAAGGCGGCGGTGGAAAAGAAGTAGCCCGTGCCGCCCTCCGGCGCCCGGGCCTCGTTCCGGTGGTGCCCCCTGACGGGTCCCGCTGCGAATCCCACCCGGTGGCGGGCGCGGCCACGCCGACGGGCCGCCCGCCGGCGCACCAATGAAAGGCCTGATTGCCCGGCAAAGGCTCTTTGATTCTCACCCCCGGGGTTTCATACTCCGGGGGTGAACCCCAACCGGCCTCCCCCGGGCCCCGGAGGAAGGAAATGACCGTTCTCCCCAGCGTCTGCCCCCTCGATTGCCCCGACGCCTGCAGCCTCGACGTCACCGTGGAAGACGGCCGCGTCGTCAAGGTGGACGGCAGTCACGTCAACCCGGTGACGGAAGGCTACATCTGCTCCAAGGTCCGCCATTTTCCCGAGCACCTTTATTCCGATCTGCGGATTCGGAAGCCCGCGGTCCGCACGGGGCCGAAGGGAAGCGGCCGGTTTCGCGACGTGTCGTGGGACGAGGCGCTCGACCTGGTGGCCGGAAAGCTCGTCGCCGTGCGGGATACCCGGGGCGGCGAGGCGATCCTGCCGTTCTATTACGGCGGATCGAACGGGATGCTGACGCAGTCGAACACCGACACCCGCCTGTTCCACCGCCTCGGAGCGTCGCGCCTGTTGCGCACCGTCTGCGCGGTGCCGACAACCCGCGCCGCGATGGGACTGTACGGCCGGATGGTCGGCGTGGCGATTCCCGACTACATCCACGCGCAGCTCATCGTGGTGTGGGGCGTCAATCCCCACGCGAGCGGCATCCATCTCGTTCCGGTCATCCAGGAGGCGCAGAAGAACGGAGCGCGGCTCGTGGTCGTCGATCCGACGACCACGCCGCTGGCGGCGCGGGCCGATCTGCATCTTCCGATCCGGCCGGGAACCGATCTGCCGGTGGCGCTTTCGCTCATCCGATTCCTCTTCGAGGAGGGGCATGCCGACACCTCCTTTCTTGCCGAACATGCCGCGGAAACGGAAACGCTCAGCGAGCGGGCTTCGGCCTGGACGTTCGAGCGGGCGGCGGCGCTGGCCGGGGTCCCCGTCACCGACCTCGAGCGGCTCGGCGACTGGTACGCCGGCGCGAAGCCCGCGGTGATCCGCTGCGGGTGGGGGCTCGAGCGGAACCGGAACGGCGGCTCGGCAGCGGCGGCGGTCATGGCCCTGCCGGCCGTGGCGGGCAAGTTCGGGGTGCGCGGCGGGGGGTACACGATGTCGAACGGTTCCGCGTTCAGCATGGGGCAGGCGCACAACGCCCCGGAACCGGACACGCGGCAGATCAACATGAACCGCCTCGGAACGACGCTTCTCGATGCGGGGCCGGGGCGCATCGACTGTCTCTTCGTCTACAACTGCAACCCGCTGGCCACGATGCCCGACCAGGAAAACGTGAGGAAGGGGCTCGCCCGCGAGGACCTGTTCACCGTGGTCTTCGATCAGGTGATGACCGACTCGGCGCTCTTCGCCGACGTCCTGCTTCCGGCCACGACGTTCCTCGAGCATCACGAGATGGCCCGCGGCTACGGGGCGATGGTGCTGCAGGAGGCCGCGCCGGTGATCCCGCCGGTCGGCGAGGCCCGGCCGAACTGCGACGTGTTCGCCGAACTCTGCCGCCGCACCGGCGTGGCCCGCCCCGGCGACCCGGAAACGGCCGGGGAGATCACGGACGCGATCTACGCCGGCGCCGCGAACGGTGAAGCGTTGCGGAGGAGCGTCCGCGAGAACGGTTTCGCCCTGCCGTCCTCCGGGGATCGACCGGTGCAGTTCGTGGATGTGTTTCCCAACACGCCGGACCGGAAGGTGCATCTCTGTCCGAAGGAACTCGACGAGGAAGCCCCGCACGGGCTTTATCACTACCGTGAGGATCCGGCCACGGCCGCCTTCCCGCTGGCGCTGATCTCGCCGGCATCGCGCCACACGGTCAGTTCCTACTTCGGCCAGCTGCTGAAGAAACCGGGAGCGCTGGTCATGAACGAGGCGGATGCCCGGCCGCGCGGCCTCGCCGACGGCGATCGGATCCGCGTCTGGAACGCTCTCGGCGAGATGCACTGCCGCGTGGCGATCTCCGCCGCGATCCGTCCGGGCGTCGTCTCGATGCCGAAGGGGCTGTGGTGCCGCCACACCGACAACGGCAACACGACGAACGCGCTGTCGCCGGCCACGTACACGGATCTCGGGGACGGAGCCTGTTTCAACGACGCCCGGGTGCAGGTGGAGAAGCGCTGAGGTCCGGTCAGCTTCCCGTAACGTCCCGGAGAACCCGGAGCCAGTTCCCGCCGAGGATCCCCCGGATCACCGTCTCGTCGTACCCCTTCGCCATCAGCGCCGCCGTGATCTTCGGAAGGCCGGTCACGTCCTCGAGCCCCACCGGCAGGCGGGTCACGCCGTCCCAGTCGCTGCCGAGCGCCACGTGCTGCGGCCCCATCACCCGGATCATGTGATCCACGTGCGCCACGACGTCGTCGATCGTGGCGCGCGGAACGCGCCTGTGGTAGAGCGCCGCTTCGCCCGGCGGCATGATATCGGGCCAGATCTCGTCGGAGTGCTCCGGCAGCGCCCGGTATTCCTCGGTGTCCTTGATGCGGGCCCACGCCGCTGCCTCGTCGATCAGGAACGCGGACGCGAAACAGATGCCGACCAGGCCACCGTGCCGGGCGATCGCGCGCAGTTGATCGTCCTCCAGGTTCCGGATGTGCGGATTGAGGGCGGCGGCACAGGAGTGGCTGGCCACGAACGGTTTCGTGGCCGTGCGGTCCACATCACGGAATGTTTCCGGCGAGGCGTGCGACACGTCGACGATGACGCCGAGTCGTTCCATCTCGCCGATGACGCGCCTGCCGAAGTCGGTGAGCCCGCCGTGGCGCGGATCGTCGGGACCGGGCCAGCAGCCGTCGGCCCAGCCGTTCGAGTTGTTCCAGGTGAGCGTCATCAGCCGGACGCCCTTCCCGTGAAAGTCGCGGAGGACGTCCAGCGAGTCCTCGATGGCGTGCCCCCCCTCGATGGCGGGAACGGCGGCCTTCCGGCCCCGGCCGACCGCCTCTTCCACATGCGCGGCGTCGAGCGTGACCTCCAGCCGGTCGGGCCTTCGCGCCGCTTCGGAATGAAGCGCGCCGATCAGTGACGCGGCACGGTCCCGCGCCGCGTGGAGGTGGTTCGGAGCGACGAACGCGGTGAAGAACTCCACGTCGAGGCCGCCCCGGTCCATGCGCTCCAGGTCGATGTGCGATTTTTCCGCGAGATCGAGATGCCGGCCGTCATCCACGACGCCGAGCAGCGTATCCGCGTGGCCGTCGAAGACGAGGGAGTCGTTGTGGAGGCGGTCGGCCCCGGATTCGCCGTGAGTCATCGGGGCATTGTACAATCGGAATCCGGACGCGGATACCCCGCCCGGATCTACCGGAGGACTTCATCGAGTCATGCGGATTCCCCGCGCGGTCTGCGCGCTTCTCTTCCTGACCCTGCCGCATCTCCTGGCCGCCACGCCGTCCGGCGAAACGGACCCGGGGATCGATCCGTGGAGTCCGGAGGGAAAAACCGCCGACCTGCGCGCGTTTCAGGAAGCGGAGGCCCGCCGCCTCCGGCCGCTCGACATCGGAACGCCCGCGTACTATCCGCCCTACGACCCGGACCCGGTGGTGGACATCACGCATTACCGGATCGAACTCGATCTCGACACCGCGGCGCGGACGTTCTCCGGGCGGACGACGATCACCGGCGAGGCGCGCCGGGACGACGCGGATTCCGTGACGCTCGACTTCTGCGGCCCCCCGGTGTCCGCGGTCCGCGAGGGGGGAGCCGACGCCGCATTCAGTTGGGTCGACGGCGCACTGACCGTGACGCTGGATCCTCCGCGCGCCGCCCACGAGACGTTCGAGATCGAGGTCGAGTACGCGGGGATCAAGGAGCGCGGCATGATCTTTCCCTCGGCGGCCCCCGGAACCGTGACCGCCGTGTACACGTTCTCGGAGCCGGAAAATGCCCGCTACTGGTACCCTTGCGTGGACGTGCCGTACGACAAGGCGACGTCCGAGATGATCGTGACCGTGCCCGACGACTACAAGGTGGGGTCGAACGGGGTGCTCGTGGCCGAGGAGGCCCTGGCCGGCGGGCGGCGCCGCTTTCACTGGAACAACACCGAGCCGATTTCCACCTACCTGATCTCCATGGCCGCCGCGCCGTACACGATACTCGCCGACTCCACGTCCGCCGGCCTGCCGATCCTGAACTACGTGTATCCGGCGGACGCGGCGCAGGGGCTGCGGACGTTCCGGCCGATGCCGGAGATGATCGATTACTTTGCCTCCCTGTTCGGGCCCTATCCGTTCGGCAAGTACGGCCACACCCAGGCCGGCTTTCCCGGGGGGATGGAGCACCAGTCGCTGACGCTCCTCGCGGAGTTCGCCGTCCGCGACAGCGCCCGCTACCAGTGGCTGCTCGCCCACGAACTGGCCCACCAGTGGTTCGGGGATCACGTGACCCCCAAGGACTGGCGCCACATCTGGCTCAACGAGGGGTTCGCTTCCTACGGTGATGTCCTGTGGGCCGAGCACACCGGCGGGGTCGCCGGCCGGAACGCGCGGATCAAGGTTCTCGGCGACCTCTTCAAGTTCGGCTTCGTCGAGCGCAACATCGCGGAGCCGGTCCTGAATCCGCCCGGATCCGCGCTGTTCAGCTTCACCGTCTACAACAAGGGCGCCTGGATCCTCCACACGCTCCGGCGGATCGTCGGCGACGACGCGTTCTTCGACATCCTGAAGAACTACCAGGCCGCCCACGCGTTCGGCCACGCCGACACGGACGACTTCATCGCCGCCTGCGAGGCGCGCCATGGCGCGGACCTGGGCTGGTTCTTCGATTCCTGGCTTCACGAACCCGGGATCCCGCGCTTCGCGCTGTCGTGGAGCCAGACGCCGGCGGGAAAGGACTCGATGCGGGTGGCGGTGACCCTCCGCCAGACCCAGGCGTCGCCGTTCTATCCGCTGCCGCTGGACTTCGCGTTCCACACCGACCTGGACACGCTTGTCGCAACGCGTTTCATCGATCGGAATCCGCAGACGTTCGAAGTGACGGTCCGCGGGACGCTGCCGGACACCGGGGTCGTCGTCGATCCGTTCGAATGGGTCCTGAAGACGGTGGACACGGAACCGCTGGTCCCGGTGCGCCTGCTGGCGTTCACCGCCGAGCGGAGCGCAAGGGGTGCCGTGATCCGCTGGAGGATCGACGAAGCTTCCGAGCGCTATTTTTTCACGGTGTACCGGCAGCCGGCCGGGAAACCGCGGGAGCCGGTGGACCCCGCGCTCCTCGGCGGCCGGACCGCATACTCGGTGACCGATCCCGCCGCACCCGAGGGCGCCGCGGACTACTGGCTCCGGGCCGTCGGCCCGGCGGGGGAGGTCGAGTGGTACGGGCCGGCGGCTCTCACGGGGGCCGCGCCTCCGTCCGCGGCGCTCGTCCTGATGCCGAACACGCCGAATCCGTTCCGGACGGCCACGAGCATCTCCTATTCGCTCCCGGAAGCCGCGTTCGTCCGTCTGGAGGTTCTGGATACGCAGGGGCGGAGCGTGGCGCGTCTCGTCGATCGAATCGAATCGTCCGGGCCGCATTCCGCGGTCTGGGACGGGCGCACGCACACCGGGGCGCGCGCCGCTCCGGGGCTCTACTTCATCCGGCTTTCCTCCGGGGGGCGGGAGGTTGTCCGGAAGGCCGTCCTCCGCTAGGTATTGCCTGCGGAAACGTCCGCCGCTACTATGAACCCTCTACAGATGAGTCCGGGTCGTGCGGCATCCCTGGCCGCCGGGCGCGATCGAGATCGCGCCTCCCGTTCCGGTTGCGGATCCAGTGAGGTGGAAAACAGGCCATGAAAAAGACCCGTGTTTTCGCTCTCGCCGCGGTGCTCCTGTCCGGCATCGTGTTGCTGACCTCCTGTGCGCAGCGGGGAGAGCCGTTCAAGCCGACCGTGCCCTCGGGGATCGACTCGACGAAGGTGGATGGAAACGAGTTCGGTCGCTGGACCCGCGCGAAGAGCCCCTATTTTGTCGTGGACGACGTCACGGTGCCGGTGAACAGGACCCTGATCATCGATCCCGGCGTTTCAGTGGTATTCATCTATCCCGGGCTGAGCCTTAAAATCGAAGGCACCCTGATCGCGGAAGGCACGTCCGACAGCCTGATCACGTTCCGCGCCACGCTCGGCAGCGGGATCTCCACGTTTCCGGGAGACTGGGGCTCGCTCGTGTTCCGGGGAAGCCGGGACAACCGCCTGGACTGGGTGCGGATTCTCTACGCGACGAACGGCATTGTCGCCACCGACTCGGAGATCCGTCTGCGCAACTCCATCGTGAAGGACACCCAGTTCGATGCCCTGCAGTTGACCCGCACGAGCCTCGATCTCGAGGAGTGCACGATCGCGTCGAACGGCGGCAACGGGCTGACGCTTGTCGAATGCGAGAATCCGCCCTACCCGGTGCGCATCATTCACTGCAACATCGGTTTCAACCGTCTCACGGGCATCCGCGGCGTCAACTCGACGGTCTACGCCGAGCGGAGCGACATCAAGAACAACGGGTTCCGTGCCACCGGCGACCCGAACACCGACATCCTCGCGGGCGGACTCCACTTCGAGGGCGCTCCCGGCCTGAACCTGCCGCTGCTCCGGCAGTGCAACGTGGAGGTCAACTTTCCCTGCGAGGTCCGCAACCTGATGTCCGATGGCCTGGCCGTCGTGGCCGACAGCCTGTTCTGGGGGATCACGACCACGGACAACATGGATGCGCTGTCCAACACGCAGAACCCGGATCAACCGCGGCGCGACAACTGTTTCTTCAACGTCCCGGTGATCTGTGCCCCGACGGGTTCCGTCACGTTCTGTTTCTGGCGTGATGATCCGTGGCCGAACTTTCCTTCGAGCAAGGCGGAAACATGGAATCGGGGGTTGCGCACGCGCTGAGAAGCGGTGTGGTGGCCCCCGTTCACGCGGCCGAACGCGCGGCCCTGGTGGCCGGCGCCGGTTTTTTTTCAGCCGGGCGGATCCGGATCTGCACGCGACCCCGCGCAGTGCTCCGGTTTTTATCCCTATCTAAGCGTTTAGTACACAATCAGTTATAACTATTTATTTGACTAGTATCCGTATGTCGAGTACTTTTCGCGCATGGCTACCGCTTATCTGAACCTTCGGACGGAGTTCTCATCAGGCGCCGGCGCCGCCCGCGCCGCAGCTCTCCTCGACCGTGTTCATGAATTCAGGATCGATTCCGTGGGTCGCATCGACCGCAATACGCTCCTCGGCATCGAGTCGTTCGTCCGGGGGGCCGCCGAGCGCGGCCTGCACGCGGTCATCGGCGTGGAGTTCGATCTGGCCTCGCCTGTCGGCGTTCCGTCCGGCTCGCTCGAGGAACTCACCTCTCCGGTCACGTTTCCCATCGTGCTCTACGCGGAAACCGACGCCGGATACCGAAACCTGGTTCGCCTCGTCACCCGCGCCCATTCCCGCGCCGGCGCCGGGGCGACGGGCTCGCCGGCTGCCGCGACGCTGCCCCACCCCCACGAGCGTCGCGGCTCCGGCCGGCCTTATCTTGTCCTGTCGGATCTCGAGGAACATCACCATGGATTGATCGCCCGGAGTCCGGGTCTGACCGGAGAAGTCTCTACCTGGATCATGCGGGGTCAAGCGGATCTGGCGGAGCGGCTGGCGCTCCGGCTGGCTGAAGTCTTCGGGCGGTCGTCCTTTTATCTGGGCCTGTCCCTGTACGGCCACACGCTGGAAACGCGGCTGGCTCATCACATCGCGGATCTGGCCCGGCGCACCGGTCTCTCTCTCATCGAGGCCAACGAAATGGATCATCTGGACCCGGGCGACGCGCCGGTGCGCGATCTGCTCGCCGCCATCGCGGCCGGCGCGGCCTGGAGTCCGGAAAAATCCGGCGGTTCCACGGGGCCGGCGTCACACTTTCGCGCCCCTTCGGATCTGGCCCATCTCTTCCGGGAGTTCCCTGAAGCCCTGGAAGCCGCGGGAGAGCTGGCCCGGCGCTGCCAGGTCGATCCGAATCGCTTTTCCGCGGAGCCTCTCCGGTATCCCATGCCTTCGGGTCGCAGCCAGGACGCCTATCTGGAATCGCTCTGCGAACCGGGCCCGAGGAGCCAGGTCTATCGCGACCGCCTCGATCGGGAGCTGGATGCCATTCACGATCTCGGGCTGTCCGGAACGTTCCTGTACCTCCGGGATCTCGCGCGGTATGCCCGGGGGCGCAACATGAACACCGGGCCCGGATTCGGTCTTCTCACGCACTCGCTCGTCGCCTTCAGACTGGGGCTCACGGAAGTGGACCCGGTGGTGCACGGACTGCCTTTCGAGAGATTCGAGAGCGAAGCGCGGACGGGGGCTCCGGAACTCGTTCTGGATCTGGACCGTCACGAGCGCGCGGAAATCCGCGCCTGGGCCGCCCAGAGATTTGCGGGCCTGGTCACGATGCCCGTACGGCTCCACCGCTTCACACCGGCCGAGGCTGTCCGTCGGGCCGGCGAAGCCATGGGTTTCGGCCAGGAAGACATCGACCGCACCTCCGGCGTCATGCCGGACGAATACGACGGCGATGTGACACAGGCCATCATTCACAACTCCCGGCTGGCGCGCCGGTATCGCCAGGACGAGCGCGTGCGGACCTGGTTGGATCTGGCGCGCCGGCTCGTGGGGTTGTCGTCCTGCGTGGAAGAAGACCCGACCCGTCTCCTTCTCATGCCCGCCGGGTTCGAGAACCGGATTCCGGTCTCTGCCGGTGCCTCCGGTCTTCGTCCGGCACAGATCCAGGCATCCGACGCCGTCCGCACCGGATACGTCCTGGTCGATCTTGGTGGAAACCGGCGCGTGGAGTCACTGTCCGCCCTGGAATCCACCGTGCGGGCGGTGCGTCCGAGGTGCATGTCCGACATGGTCAGCGCGGTCAATCTCTGCCGCATCGAGGCCTCCGGACGCTCGCTTACGGAGCTGTTCGTCAGGCGGCGCAACGGTGAAGAGGGGGTCCACGTGCAGGAACCGGCTCTGGCCGAGGTCCTGGAGCCGACGGAAGGGCTTCTGCTGGACCAGGAGCAGCTGGTCGCCGCCACGATCGCGGTCACCGGATTCAGCCCGGAGTCGGCGGAGCAGTTCCGCCGTCATGTCCAGAGCATCAGCAATGGCGATCCCGCCTCGGCCGTGCAACTTGGCCCGTGGCGTCATCGTTTCGTGGAAGCAGCCGTACGCCGGGGGATGGTCACATCCCGGGCGGAGGGCCTTTTCCAGTCCATGGTCCATGCGGGTCGGGGGTTGCCCGATCGGGCCGGGAGTGTCGTCACCGCCCTTCTGACGTCTCGCGCTGCACTTACGTCGACACGCTCGATCCCCGCCCGCGTTTCTGATCTCCCCAGGCCGGCCGTCGCAGACCGAACCCGCAGCTCGGCTGTGGCTGCCGGCCGGGGTGAGAGGAACACGGCGCGAACACGTATCGCAGCGGCCTCGGTCGTCCAGATGGAAATGCCCTGGGCGGCATCCGGCACGGAACAGAGGACGGGGACCGACGGTTCGCGGTAACATGCGCACTGGACCGAAACTTCAAGGAGGCAACAGAGTGGCAAAAGGGTTGACGGATCGACAGAGGGAAATCTACGACTTCCTCATCGAGTATGCCCGTGACCGGGGCTATCCCCCGACACTGCGGGAGATCTGCCGCGAGTTCGGCATGGCGTCGACCCGGGCCGCCAGCGACCACCTCCTGGCGCTGGAGCGCAAGGGATTCATCGAACGATCTCCGGACAAGTCGAGGGCGATGCGTTTTCCCCTCCTGACGCCGGAGCGGCCAGGACGGACTCTCGACGTCGTCGGTCGGATCGCGGCGGGCAGCCCGATACTTGCCGAGGAAAACGTCGTCGATCGGATCACTCTCGATGAGTCGCTCGTCCGTGGGGATGAATGTTTCATGCTCGAGGTCGAGGGGGAGAGCATGATCGGGGTTCACATCTGTCCCGGTGATCGCATCATCGTTCGCCGGCAGGAGGAGGCCCGCGACGGCGACATCGTCGTGGCCCTTCTCGGTGACGAAGCCACGGTCAAGCGCTTCGAAAAGAAGGGGAGCAAGGTCCGGCTTCTTCCCGAGAATCCGGACATGGATCCCATCCCCATTCCGGACCCGTCCGAACTGCGGATCCAGGGGATCGTGATCGGCCTTGTGAGGGATATCCGGTAAGCAGCCCGGATTCGTCCCTGATTCGCCGCCTTCTCTTCCGGTTGACCTCTCCACGGGGGATCGCTATACTGCCCGGCCTTGCATGAATCGCGGGAAGTCGGGTTTCCGTGATGCCATCACCTTGCGTCCCCATCGTCTAGCCCGGCCTAGGACACCGCCCTTTCACGGCGGCGACACGGGTTCGAATCCCGTTGGGGACGCCATTTTCTCGCTCTGTTTGCGCCGGAAGATCGGCGACGTTGCGAGGCCTGGTGACGTCCTTCTCTTCTCGCGGCCGTTCGGCTCAGGAGTTGCCGGAAAACCGGCGACGTTGCGAGGCCCGGTGACGTCCTTCTCTTCTCGCGGCCGTTCGCCGCACTTCCTGT
>CAZQVN010000038.1:29325-33704 GCA_964596775.1 uncultured bacterium | reverse complement strand
GCCACGCCGCCCCGCGACCGTCCATCCTTCTCCTGACCATCGACACGATCCGCGGCGACGCCCTGCCGGTTCTCGGGTATTCCCGGCAAACGGCCCCGTTCCTCGACTCCCTGGCCACGATTTCGACCCGGTTCACGAACGCCCACTCCACCTCGTCGTGGACCGTGCCGGCGATCACCTCGATGCTCACCGGCCTGTATCCGAAATCGCACGGCGTCGTGCACGGCGCCACCTCGCGCGGCGACGTGTACGACCAGGAAATCGTGCCCGGGTCGCTGCCGGTGCTGGCCGAGGAACTGCAGAAGCTCGGCTACAGGACGTATGCGGTGGCGGCCAACCCGCACCTGAGCCCCGACCTCGGCTACGGCCGCGGCTTCGACCGATACCTCTGCATCGGCGTGGAGCCCGCGGAAACGGTCAACGCCACGCTGCTCAAGTGGAAGGCGGCCATCGAGGCGGAAACCGCGCCGGTGTTCCTCTGGGTGCACTACTACGACCCGCATCACACGTACACCCAGCGGGAACCGTACTTCCGGGAGTTCGCCGGAGCGATTTCGGGCGATGACCGGAGGCTCATGCTGCTTGCCGGAAAGTCACCCCCGGTGCCGCCGCGCAAGGAGGCCGACCGGGACCGCTTCGTCCACCTGGCCCGGAGCCTGCATGACTCGGAAATCCGCTACATGGACGATTTCATCCGCGACCTCTACGCGGAGCTGCCGGAACTCCGCGACTACCTGACGATCGTGGCCGGAGATCACGGGGAGGAGTTCCTCGAACACGGCGACGTGATGCACTGCCGCAACCTCCACCGCGAAACCGTGCGGGTCCCGCTGTTCGTGAAGGCCCCGGGCCTCGCCCCCGGAGAGTGCGACGTTCCGGTCAGCCTCGTCGACGTGCCGACCACGGTCCTCTCGTCGGCCGGCGGGATGATCCCGGCCGGATGGGCCGGGAGGTCGCTGATCGCGATGGCGAAGGATCCGCTGTCCTCGGTGAACCGCGTGCTCACCGCGAGCCTCGAGCGGAACCGCGAAACCGGCGTCCAGACGGCCCTGATCGCGCCGGGGTGGAAGCTGATCCGCACCGACCGCGGCACGAAACTCTACGACACGGCAAAGGATCCGCTGGAACGGGAGAACCTCGCCCCGCGCTTCCCCGCCCGGGTTCTGGAAATGAACCGGAAGCTGGACGCGTTCCTGGATTCGCTGCCGGCGCCGCCGGCGGTGATGGAGCGGCGGGCGCTGTCGAAGGAGGCGGAAGTTCTGCTGAAGGGGCAGGGGTACATTCATTGAGCGCCTCGATCCGCGATTACCATCCCGATGACTGGCCCGCGATCTGCCGCGTGCACGACCGGTCCCGCCCCGACGAACTGCGCGGGTCGTTCGACCCCCGCGCCTTCATCCCGCTGGCGGAGGATCCGGAGGGGGACTACATCAAGGACTGCGCGATGTTCGTTGCCGAGTCCGACGGCGAGGTCGTGGGGTTCGCGGGCATCGACGATCCCTACTTCGCCTGGCTCTACGTGGATCCGGCGCACTACCGCCGCGGAATCGGGCGGGCACTCCTGAGGCATTGCCTGGCGCTCCTGAGCGAGGACGCCTGGACCCAGGCCTGCGGAAACAATGAAGCCGCGATCCGTCTCTACGAAAGTGAAGGATTCGTCGTCGAAAGTCGATCCGAAGGGGAAAACGCCGGGTACCGGGGCCCCGGCGCCCGGCTGGCCCTCCATCCGGAAAGGAAGGGATGGTTGAAGCCGAAACGGAGTCGTCGGCAGCACAGCGATTGAGACCCGCTATTCCTCCCGCCGCGTGATCAACCGCACTCCCCGGTCGTAGAAGAAATAATCCCACGCCCAGTTGATCAGCACGATCAGCCGGTTCCGGAACCCGATCAGGCCGATCAGGTGCACGACGAGCCACACGAACCAGGCGGGGAACCCGGTGAACCGGAAGCGGCCGATGCGGGCCACGGCCTGGTTGCGGCCGATCGTGGCCAGGCTGCCGGGGTCGCGGTAGACGAAATCCACCGGCGGTTCCCCGTTCAGCCCCCTGAGGATGTTCCGCGCCGCGCACTCCCCCTGCTGCATGGCCACCTGGGCCACCATCGGGAGCGCCGCGCCGTTTTCCTCGCGGTGCGCGAGGTCGCCGATCACGTAGATGTTCGGATGGGCGGGCAGGCGGAGCGTCGCGTCCACCGGGATCCGGGCCTGGCGGGCCAGCGTGACGCCGAGCGTTTCGCCGATCGAAGCCCCGCGGACCCCCGCGGCCCAGAGCAGCGTCAGCGACGGGATGTCCGGCCCGTCGGCCCGGTACACGAGGCCGTCGTCCATCCCGGTGACCCGGCAATTGAGCGTCACCTGCACCTTCTTGTCCGCGAGAACCTCGAGCGCCGCATTCCGCAGCGGTTCCGGGAATCCGGCCAGCAGCGTGTCTCCCGCCTCGAGGAGATGAATCGTGATGTCGGACAGGTTGAGGCCGGGAAAGTCCTTCACGAGAACGAGCCGGATCAGCTCCGACAGCGCCCCGGCGAACTCCACGCCGGTCGGACCGCCGCCGACCACGCAGAACGTGAGCATCGCGGTGCGCCGGGCCGGATCCGTCTCCGAGGACGCCTTTTCGAACAGGGTCAGGATGTGATTGCGGAGGTCCACGGCGTGGTTGATGTCCTTCAACTGGAACGCGCGGGCGGCCACCGAGTCCATGCCGAAGAAATTCGTGGCGCTTCCGGCGGCCAGGATCAGGATGTCGTACGGGAGATCGCCGTCCGGCGTTCTGAGGACGCGGCCGGCGGCGTCCACCGCCTCAACGTGCGTCATCATGAACCGGACGTTCGCGTCGCGGCGGATGATCGCCCGGACGGGATGCGCGATCTGGTCCGGCTCGAGGCCGGCGGTGGCCACCTGGTAGAGGAGCGGCTGGAAGCAGTGATAGTTGTTGCGGTCGACGATGAGAACGTCCACCGGCCGGCCGGCCAGCTTCCGGGCGGCGGCGAGACCGCCGAAACCGGCGCCGACGATGACGACCCGGGGACGTCCACCGGAAAAGGGTTGTGGCATGGCGGCAGTGTATCAGAGGTGGAAAAGCCGGCCCCCCCCAGGCCGGTCGCCGGATGCTGAAAGGCGGGCAAGGGTGAGCACCGGGCTTGCATATTACTTAGCAAACATGCTAAATTTCTTCAATGACCACTTCCCTTCGATCCCGTCCGGCCGACTCGAGCGCCGCGTTCGATGTCGTGTTCGCCGCCGTCGCACATCCCACCCGCCGGAAGATTCTGGAGATCCTCCATGATCGCGGCGGGTCGCTGGCGGCAGGGGAGATCGCCTCATCGTTCCAGCAGAGCTGGCCCACAACGACGCGTCACCTGCGAGTACTCGAGGCTGCGGGACTTGTCCGGGTTGAGCGGATCGGGCGGTCCTTCCTGTACCGGATCAACCCGGGTGTTTTCGAAGTTGCACGCACGTGGCTCGGAGTCATCGACTCCGGTCCCGCGCTCGTGGCGGCGGAGGATGTCGCCGGACCTGAGTGGGCGGAGTGGTACGGAATGTCGCCCGTGGAACGCTGGCTCGAGAGCGAGAAACTCTGGCGGACCTACCTGTCCCTGGGAGGAACCCTTGATCCCGAACCCGATACGCAGAGTCCTTTCTTCAATGCGGAAGAACCGGGTGCAGGCGCTTCTCATGGGAGGTCAGGCATGCGTGTTCTACGGCGCGGCGGAGTTTAGCCGCGACGCGGATTTCGCGATCCTGGCGGATACCGGGAATCTGAAGCGGCTTCAGGCCGCGCTCGACGACCTGCAGGCGCAGAACATCGCCGTCCCTCCGCTTGAGTTGAAATACCTGAAGCGCGGCCATGGAGTTCACTTCCGTTGCGCACACCCGGAGGCCATGAACATCCGGATCGACATCATGGCCAGGATGCGCGGCGTCAGCCCGTTTCCGACACTCTGGAAACGCCGAACAACCATCGAGCTTCCGGACGGAACGCCGTGCGATCTTCTCTCTCTTCCCGACCTCGTCCGGGCCAAGAAGACCCAGCGCGACCGCGACTGGCCGATGATCCGGCGTTTGATCGAGTCGCATTACTTCGAGCATCGCAACGAGCCTTCCGCACCCAGAGTCCGATTCTGGCTCAGGGAACTGCGCACCCCGGGCCTGCTCGTTGAAACGGCCGGGCGACACCCGGACCGCTGCCGGTCCCTCATGTCGAAGCGTCCGCTTCTGCAGGAGGCCCTGACCGGAAACGTGGAAGCTGTCGAAATGCGACTCCGTGAAGAGGAGGCCGCGGAACGCAAGGCGGATCGGACTTACTGGAAGCCGTTGCGCATCGAACTGGAAAAGCTGCGGCACGGTGCAACTACCGAGCCCGACCCACCCTCAGCGTGAC
>CAZQVN010000038.1:0-29225 GCA_964596775.1 uncultured bacterium | reverse complement strand
CTGGAAAAGCTGCGGCACGGTGCAACTACCGAGCCCGACCCACCCTCAGCGTGACTTCCACCTCCCCCGCAAACGGAACCGCCGCCGCCGCGCGATCCATCCGCCGCAACGGCAGCCAGGCCCACACATCGTAGGCGCCCTCCACGACGCCGTCGAGGAGGAACCGCCCGTCCGCGTCCGTTTCGGTGAAGTAGGGGTTCTCCACAACGAGCACGACCCCGGCTGGAGCGCCCGGGGCATCGCTGTACCACTCCGCGGGGCCGAACGTGGAAAACGACCGCACCGCGGCATCTCCCGGGCCCAGCAGGCCGAGATCCGCCGTTTCGCTGCCTTCGAACAGGAAGACGCGCCGGGGCGCCGCATCACCATTCGTGAATCGAATCGCGTCCCCGGCTCTCACAACGAGCACCCGGGGTTCCGGTGCGCCGTCGCGGACGGTACACTCGTGCGTCACCGGTCCTCCGCGGCGCGTCGTCACCATGCCGTTGCCCCGCAGGCACACGATCGGGCGTTCGGAGCCCCGGAACAGGACGCGGCCGCGCACGTCGCCGGCCCGGGCGATCGACGCCGGGGCGAGAACCAGCATCATTAGAATCCACGAAATCGCGGGTTTCATGCCGCGCAGTATAACCGGAGGGCTTCTGACCGCAGCGGATCGGAATGGACAGGGCGTGCCGATGCTTCAGCTGGACCGGATCCGCAAGGTGTACCGGCGGGGTGTCCGCGAAGTGGCGGCGCTGGACGACATCACGCTGTCGGTGCCCCGCGGCCAGTTCGTCAGCATCATGGGACCGTCCGGCTCGGGCAAGAGCACGCTGCTGAACCTGATCGGCTGCCTCGACACGCCCACGTCGGGCGACCTCACGATCGACGGCCTGAACGTGGCCCGGCTGTCCGACGACCGGCTGACCGAGGTCCGCCGGAACCGGGTGGCGATCATCTTCCAGTTCTACAACCTGCTCCCCACGTTGACCGCGCTCGAAAACACCGCGCTGCCCCGGCTGCTGGCCGGCGCATCGGGAGCGGAAACCACCGCCCGGGCCCGCGAACTCCTCGACCGCGTGGGGCTGTCGCACCGGATCGACCACCGCCCCGAGGAGATGTCCGGCGGCGAGATGCAGCGGGTGGCGATCGCGCGGGCGCTCATGTCCGGCGCCTCGCTGCTGCTCGCCGACGAGCCGACCGGCAACCTCGATTCGGAGAGCGCCCGGTCGGTGATGGAACTGCTCCGCCGGACCGTGGCCGCCGAGAACCTCACGCTCGTCCTGGTGACCCACGATCCCGGCGTGGCCGCGCTGGCCGACCGGCACATCGCAATCAAGGACGGGCGGATCGTGGCGGACGACCTGAATCCGGCGGCGCCCGGAGATGCGATCCGGCCGACGATACGCGGAGACGCGGCCGAACGGCCGAAACCCGCCTCATGATCCGCCTTCTCCGTTTCGTGGCCCTGCGCCGGCTCCGCCACGAACGTTTGCGCACGCTCATCACGCTGCTCGGCATCGCGCTCGGCGTGGGGATCGTGCTGGCCATCGAGCTCGCGAACCGGGCCACCACCCGCTCCGTGGAGGTCATGGTCGACCAGATCGCCGGCGAGGCCCGCCTGTCGGTGCGCGGCGACGAAGCCGGTTTTTCCGAGTCCGTGCTCGGCCTCGTGGCCGGCTCCCCCGGCGTGTCCGCGGCGCTCCCGGTGATCGAGGCGAGCGCCCGCGATCTCGGCACCGGCCTCACCGTCCTCGTTCTCGGCGTCGATCTGCTCACCGACACGGGAGCCCGCGGGAACGAGGCGGAGATCGACGATCCGCTGGAGCTCGTCACCCGGCCGGACCGGGTACTGATTTCCGGAACGTACGCGGCGGATCACGGCCTCGCGGTGGGGTCGCCGCTGACGCTGCTGACCGCCGCCGGACCGAAGACGCTGGCCGTCGGCGGCATCGTCACGCAGGGGGGCGCCGCGGACGCGCTCGGCGGCAAGGTGATGCTCATGGACATCCGCGCCGCCCAGTTCCTGTTCGGCAGACCGGGGCGCCTCGACCGGATCGACATCGTGCCGGTGAAGGGGGTGGACCTGCTGGCCGCAAGAAACGGCGCCGGACCGAACGGCGGTGCCTCCCCCGCCGCGGAACTCGCGGCGCGGCTTCCCGGGTCGCTCCGCGTCGAGCCGCCGGCCACCCGCGCCGGCGAAGCCGCGGAACTCCTCTCCTCGTTCCAGGTCAACCTGCGCATGGTGTCCACCGTGGCGCTGTTCGTGGGGATGTTCCTCGTCTACAACACGATGTCGATCGCCGTCGTGCAGCGGCGGAAGGAGATCGGCATTCTCCGGGCGCTCGGCGTCACCCGCCGCCGGGTGCTGGCGCTGTTCACGCTGGAAGGGGTGACGTACGGCCTGGCCGGATCGGCGCTCGGCGTGCTCCTCGGCATCGGCCTGGCCCGCGGCGCCCTGCTCGCCATCTCGAAGACGCTCGGCAAGGCGTATCTCCTGTCGGAGGCCACCGCGGTGCCCCTCTCCTGGCCGGCGATCCTGGCCGCGTCGTCGCTCGGCCTGGCGGTGGCCACCGCGGCGGCGTTCTTTCCCGGCCGCGAGGCGGCGGCGATGCCCCCGGCGCTCACGCTCCGCCAGCTTCCGTTCCAGAACGTGCGTCACGACCGGATGCGCTGGTTCGTGGTGGCCGGCCTCGCCATGCTCGCCGTGGCGTACGGGCTTTCCCGGCTCGGTCCGGTGAACGGGGTGGCCCTGTTCGGCTACGTTTCCGGGTTCGCCATCGTGTTCGGCTTCGCGTTCTTTTCGCCGCCGGCCTGCCTGCTGTTCGGGCGCATCGCGCGGGCGGCCGTCGGCAACCGCTTCGGCGTGGAGGGGAAACTCGCCGCCGACAACCTGCAGCGCTCCATCGGCCGGTCCTCCCTGAGCGTGTCGGCGCTGCTGACCGGCCTGTCGCTCGTCGTCTGCGTGGCCACGATGATCCACTCGTTCAAGGAGTCGATCGTCGTCTGGATCGAGAACACCGTGTCCGCGGATCTCCTGGTCGGCTCCGACACCGGCGAAGGAGGCACGTCGAACATCCCGTTCCATGTCGACTTCGCCGACTCGCTGCGCGGCGTGCCCGGCGTGGCTTCGGTGAACGGGCTGCGCATGGTCCACTCCCGCTACAGCGACCAGGGGATCGCGCTGTGCAGCCTGAATCTCGGCGACTGGCTCCGCGACAACCCGCTCGTCACCGCGAAGCCGCGGCTGCCGGGCCCGCCCCGGGCCGACTGGGCGGTCGTGTCGGAAAATTTCGCCACCCGGTTCGGGAAGGAGGTGGGCGACACCCTCGAACTCGCCTCCCCGTCGGGGCCGGTCACGCTGACGGTGGCGGTGGTCTTTCTCGACTACACCAGCGACCGCGGCACGCTGTTCCTGGACCGGGCGACCTACCGCCGCGCCTGGGGTGACGACCTCGTCGACACGTTCGACCTCAATCTGGCCGACGGCGCCTCGGCGGCCGCCGTCCGGCGGACGCTCGACGAGCGCTTCGGCACGACCCGGCGGCTCTTCGTCAGCGAGAACGCCGAACTCCGCCGGCGGATCCTCACGAACGTGGACAACACGTTCGCCGTCGTCTACGCGCTGGAGGCGATCGCGCTGATCATCGCCGTTCTCGGCGTCGTGAACACGCTGGTGGCCGCCACGCTCGACCGCCGGCGCGAACTCGGCCTGCTGCGGGCCATCGGCGCCACGAAAACGCAGATCGGCCGGTTGTTCGTGTTCGAGGCGTTCGGCATGGGGATCGTGGGCGTGGTCCTCGGTCTCGGCGCCGGCGTGGCGCTGTCGGTGCTGCTCGTCACCGTGATCCAGTTCCAGTCCACCGGCTGGCGGTTTCTCTACCACTTTCCGTACGCGTCGGTGGCCGTCGTTTCGCTGATCACGCTGCTTTCGTCCGCCGCGGCCGGCTGGTACCCGGCCCGGATCGGCGCGAAGACCTGGGGCGCGGAGGCCCTGCAGTATGAATAGCCTGGTGATGCTGGCCGCGCTCGCGTTCGCCGCCGTGGCCGGACCGCGCGAATGGACGTTCCCCCGCGATCACGGCGCGCATCCGGAGTTCCGGACGGAGTGGTGGTACTACACGGGTCACCTCGATACGGAGAACGGACGGTCGTACGGATACGAGCTCGTCTTCTTCCGCTACGTTCCGGAGGCGCCGGACCTTCCGGACGGTTTCGACGGCTGGGTTCCGGCGGCGTTCCATCCCGCCCACTTCGCGATCACCGACGAAACCGGCGGTCGGTTCTTCCACGACCAGCGGATCCGGCGCGACATCGGCGGCATCGCCGGCGCCGACACGACGACGCTGTTCGCCTGGTGCGGCGACTGGTCCGCCTCGCTGGACGCGGACGGCGTGCATCACCTGAAGGCGTCGGCGGACGACTGGGCCATCGACCTCGAGCTTGAGCCCTTGAAGCCGCCGGTCCTGAACGGACCCGGCGGCGTCAGCCGGAAGGGGCCCCGCGAGGGGCAGGCGTCGTATTACTACTCGCTGACGCGGATGAAGACCGGCGGCACGATCACGTTCGGCGACCGCGCGCAGAAGGTGACCGGCCTGTCCTGGATGGACCACGAATTCTTTTCCAGTGCGCTCGACGAGAACCTCACCGGCTGGGACTGGTTCAGCATTCAGATGGACGACGACACCGAGCTGATGCTGTATCGCTTGCGCTCCCGGACCGAAGGTCCGGGAGCCGGGAGGGGCGGCGGGGCGGCCACAGGTGCCTCAACCCCGGAAGGTCCCGGCGACTTCCTCTCCGGCACGTTCACCTCCCCCGACGGATCCGCGCGACCGCTGTCCCGGGACGACATCACGATCACCGCCACGGCCACCTGGACGAGCCCCGCCACGGGGGTCACCTACCCCTCCGCGTGGACGCTCTCCGTTTCTTCGCTCGGCCTGGAGCTCACGGTCACGCCGACGCTCGCGGACCAGGAGCTGGACACGCGCGCCACGACGCGGGTCATCTACTGGGAAGGGAGCGTGAACGTGGAAGGTCGCCGGGGCGGGAGGGCCGTCCGGGGACGGGGCTACGTGGAGCTGACCGGCTACGACGGGCAGGTGCCGATGGGAGCGGAGTGACGACGTTTGACGCTTCCGCGATTCCCCGACTAGACTGCAATCTGATTCGAGTTGTCCACCCACAGGAGGTGTCGATGAAATCCATGATCCGGATCGGCCTGCTCGCCCTCTGCGCCGGCTCCCTTCTTTCCGGATGCGCCGCGAAGAGCGGCGGTCCGCAGGCCGGAAACACGACGACGCACCCGCCCGCGCACTCCGGCCCGCCCGGCGATTCCAGCATCCAGTCCCCCCGGGAGGACAGCTGGACGTTCGATTCCGATCCCACGCCCGCTCCGTCCGTCCGGCCGAAGCGGCGCCTCAACGAGATCGCGTTCGCCGCGAACAGCACGGAGCTGAGCAGCGAAGGCTCCGGCGTCTGCCGCGAAGCGTCGAAGATGCTCAAGGAGTCGCCGGCGCTGAAGATCCTGCTCCTCGGTTACTGTCACAAGGATGAAAACGTCGGATCCGGCTCGAACGACCTGGGGCTCCGGCGCGCGGAAAAGGTGAAGGCCTGCCTGAAGGCCAACGGCGTGAACGTCAGCGGCTTCGAAACCGCCAGCTTCGGGTCGCGCTACTCCACCGCGGACCGCACCGCGCCGATGACGATGAAGCAGGAACGCCGGGTGGAGATGTGGGTGCTGGCGCCGTAGGACGGCTTCAGCGCTTCCGGAACAGGAAGTAGATCGGAAACCCCGTCAGCGCGATCATCACCCCGGCCGCCGCGCGCCATCCCTGGTCGTGGAGGTCGCTGCCGATGATCAGCACCGTGATCAGGATGAACACGATCGGCGTCAGCGGGTAGAGCGGCGTGCGGTAGTCGGAAAACTTCCGCCCCGCCGCCTTTTCCTTCTTCCGCTGGACGAAGATCGCGGCGGTGGTCACGCCGTAGAAGAGCCAGGACGTGGTGACGAACCAGCCGGACACGTCCTCGAACCCGGTGGCGGCGGCCAGCCAGACGCAGGAGAGAACCGCCTGGAGCCAGAGCGCCCGGTCCGGCGTGCCGCGGCGTTCGCTGAGATGCGCCAGCGGTTTCCAGAGGAGACCGTCCGCGGCCATGGCCTGGGTGACGCGGGGGCCGGTCAGGATGGCGCCGTTCGTGGTGCCGAACGTGGACACGGCCACGAGGACCGCCAGCGCCTTCCGCCCCCAGTCGCCGAGGATCCGGCCGATCGTTTCCGAGCCGACCGGCTCGATGGCCGCCACCTCGGCCGGGGTCAGGACCTTGAAGTACGCGAGGTTCGTGATCACGTAGATGACGATGACGAGCACCGTGCCGCCGAGGATCGCCAGCGGCAGGGCGCGCTTCGGGTCCTTGATCTCGCCGGCCACGTACGTGGAGTCGGTCCAGCCGTCGTAGGCGAACAGCACCGGGATCATGGCCAGGACGAGCGCCAGGTAGAGCGGTTTTTCCGCGAACGTCTGCGGCGCCGCTTCCGACACGGCCGGAGCCGAGTGCGGCAGGAAGAACGCCGCCCAGCAGAGTCCGAGGATCCCGATCACCTTGGCGGTCGTGAACAGCTCCTGCGTCCGGGCGCCCTCCCTGACCCCCATCCAGTTGACGAACGTGAGGAAAAGGATGCACGCCATGCCGACCGGCAGCTGCAGCGGATCGGCCAGGTGGAGCGCCTCGCAGAAATAGAGCGCGAAGACGCTCGTGATCGACGCGATGACCGTCGGCTTGATCACCCACAGGTTGCCCCAGCCGAACACGAAGCCCCAGGCGTCGCCGAACGCTTCCTTGATGTACACGTAGAGGCCGCCCGTTTTCGGCCGGGCCACCGCGAGCTCCGCCAGCACCAGCGACCCGCACAGCGACAGCACGCCGCCGATCACCCAGGCCATGAGGATCAGCGGAACGGTGTGCAGCTCCTGGGCCACGGAATGGGGCGACCGGAAGATGCCGGAGCCGATGATGTTGCCGACGGTGATGGTGATCGCCGCGTAGAGGCCGATCCGGCGGGCGAGTTCGAGTGGGGATGCCTTGGCGGGCGCGCTCATGGAAACGGAGAATAGGCCCGGCCGTCGCGACGGCGCAAGACGTTATTTCTTCGTGAATTGGGCGGCCGAGCGACCGGCCGTGTGGCCGCTGCTCCAGGCCCACTGGAAGTTGTAGCCGCCGAGCCGCCCGTCCACGTCGAGGATCTCGCCGGCCAGGAAGAGGCCGGCACACACGCGCGAGGCCATCCTTCGCGGGTCGATTTCGGTCAGCGGCACGCCGCCGGCGGTGACCTCGGCCTTCCCGTACCCCAGCGCGTCCTCGACCGGCAGCGGAAAGGCCACGACGAGATCGAGCAGCCTCCGGCGCTCCTCGCGGGTCACCTTGACGAGCGTCGTGGCGTGGGGCACCGCGGCCGCCGCGGCGAGGTCGCGGACGAGGAAGAGCGGGAGGCTCCGGGACAGGAACGTCTGGATCGTGGCCTTCGTGTCGGTGCGGGCCGCTTCGAGCCACTCCTTTTCGAGTGATGTTCGATCGGGGAGGCCGCCGGGCTTTTCGGCGTCCGCGGGCTTCGAGCTCGTCCCGGGACGAGTCGCGACGCCGGCGGCACCCGGACCCGCCCCGGCGGAACCACCAGAGAACCCCCGCGGCAGAAAGTGCGCCGTCACCGTGCGCTGCGACCCCTCCGGAACCCGGAGCCAGTGCCGGCTCAGGTCCAGCGCCGCCGGGCCGGACAGGCCGAAGTGAGTGAACAGCAGCGACCCCGCGCAGGTGACCGCGCGCTTTCCGTCGACGGCGAGCGAGAGCGCCGCCGGCAGCGTGACCCCCTGGAGCCGCCGGTGGAATTCGCCGGAGAGGACGAGCGGCGTGAGCGCCGGCGTCAGCGCCGAAACAGTGTGGCCGAGCGACCGGACGAGGGCATAGCCGGACCCGTCACTGCCGGTCTTCGGAAAGGAGAGGCCGCCGGTGGCGAGGATCACGGCGCGGGCGGGAAAGGTGCCGCCCGGTGTTCCTAGGAGGAAGGTCCCGCCCCCCTCATCCGGCGGCGTGATCCCCCGGACCGGAACGCCGGCGAGAATCTCCACGCCCAGTTCCCCCGCCTTTCCGACCAGCGCGTCGAGAACCGTCCGCGCGGAGTCGGTGACCGGGAACAGCTTGCCGCCGGGCTCCTCCTTGAGGGCCACCCCGAGCGATGCGAACCAGGCCCGGGCTTCCTGCGCGGAAAACGCCTTGAGCACGATCGCCACCGAGTTGCGGGATCCGCCGCAGAACGATTCCGGGCCGACCCGGTCGTGGGTGACGTTGCAGCGGGTGCCGCCGGACATGAGGATCTTCAGGCCGACCTTCGGATGCGCGTTGAACAGGCGGACGGTGGCGCCCGCTTCCGCCGCGCGGATGGCCGCGGTGAACCCCGCGGCCCCGGCGCCGACCACGGCCACGTCGACGGCCGGAAAGGCCTCCGGGTGTGCCGTGGACGCGTCCGGACTTTTTTCCGGCTGGGGTTCCGGCATCTAGGTGATCGCCTCCAAATCGGTTAGAATACGATTTGTTTCGTAAAAAACTGCCCACATTCACTGCCCTGGGAGGCGCCACGGTGAGCGAGACCGCCCAACTGATCTATAAAGGAAAAACGTACACATTCCCCGTCATCACAGGAAGTGAAGGCGAAAGCGCGATCGACATCTCCGCGCTCCGCAAGGAAAGCGGCCTGATCACGCTCGACACGGGATACGTCAACACCGGCGCCTGCCGGAGCGCCATCACCTTCATCGACGGCGAAGAAGGGATCCTGCGCTATCGAGGCTACGACATCGCCGACCTGGCCGAACACTCCACGTTCATCGAGACGGCGCAGCTCCTCCTGTACGGCGAACTGCCGACCCAGGCGCAGCACGACGATTTCCGCTACGAGATCCGGCATCATACGATGCTGCACGAGGACATGCGGCAGTTTTTCGACGGATTCCCGAAGGACGCGCACCCGATGGCCGTCTGCGCCTCCGTCGTCGGCGGCCTGGCCACGTTCTACCCGGAACTGCTGTCTCCGCACGACGAGGACCAGATCCGCAACGCCGAGATCCGCCTGCTGGCCAAGCTGCCCACGATCGCAGCCTACGCGTACAAGCACTCGATCGGCCAGCCGTTCATCTATCCGAACAACCAGCTCCGCTACCCCGAAAACTTCCTGAACATGATGTTCGCCACGCCGTGCGAGCCGTACCAGGTGAGCCCGGCGGTGGCGCAGGCGCTGGACCTGCTGCTGATCCTCCACGCCGACCACGAGCAGAACTGCTCCACGAGCTCCGTGCGCATGGTCGGCAGCTCGCACTCCAACATCTTCGCGGCGGTGTCCTCGGGCATCAACGCGCTGTGGGGCCCGCTCCACGGCGGCGCCAACCAGGCCGTCATCGAGATGCTCGTGCGGATCCAGCAGGAGGAAGGCAGCGCGCAGAAGTTCATGGAGCGCGCCAAGGACCGCGACGACACGGCGCGGCTCATGGGCTTCGGTCACCGGGTGTACAAGAACTACGACCCGCGGGCCAAGATCCTCAAGAAGGCGTGCTACGACGTGATGGAGAGCATGGGCAAGTCCAGCGAACTGCTGGACATCGCCATGGGGCTGGAAAAGATCGCGCTCCAGGATTCCTACTTCGTGGAGCGCAAGCTGTATCCGAACGTCGACTTCTACTCCGGCATCATCTACCAGGCCGTCGGCATCCCGGTGAACATGTTCACGGTGATGTTCGCCATGGGGCGCCTCCCCGGCTGGATCGCGCAGTGGAAGGAGATGCTGCACGACCCGGGATTCAAGATCAGCCGCCCGCGGCAGATCTACACAGGGCCGCAGCAGCGGAAGTACGAGCCGATCGCGGCGCGGGGGTAGATGGATCAGGCGCCACTGCCCGCCCGGCTCGCCCGCATGGCGTTCGTCCGGCCGGGCCTCCGACTCCTGGTCCTGCACGGCTCCGGCGCCCGTGGCGAACGTCATGAACTTTCCGACTGGGACTTCGCGTTCTCCGGTTCCGCCGATCTGGATGTCGAGGGACTGCGTCTGGACCTGGTCACGGCACTCGGCACCGACGATGTCGACCTGGCCGATCTTTCCACCGCCGGTGGACTCCTGCGTTACCGGGTCGCCCGCGACGGGCGCCCGCTCTACGAGGAACGTCCGGGCCTGTTCGATCGATTCCGGATCGAAGCGACGCTGTTCTGGTGCGATATCGAGCCGGTGGTGCGGAGATCGCACGATCGCATCCTGAAGTCCCTGGAGCAATGAGCATGGATCGAACGCTTCTGGCGGAAAAGGTGGCGGCCGTGGAGCGCCATCTCGCCCGCGTCGCCGCCCGCCTGCCCGCTGATCCGGTCCAGCTCAAGCCCTCGACGGACGCCTCGGACGCCGTGATCCTCCATCTCTGGCAGGCCGTTCAGATCGTCATCGACCTGGCGGTTTCGTTGAACGTGGAGAGCGGGCTCGGAACGCCGACAAGCTACGCCGACGCGTTCCGCCGCCTGGAAGGGTCGGGCGTCCTGCGGAAGGATCTCGCCGAGAGGCTGAGCCGGGCCGCAGGTTTTCGCAATGTCGTGGCCCATGCGTACGAGGGTCTCGACATGCTGCGGATCCACAGGACCGCAACGACCGGACCGGCGGATCTGCTGGAGTTTCTCAGGATCGTGTCCGAAAGAACGGGCAACGACTAGTCGGGATCGCCGTTCCGCCTGTGGTTCCGCCGTCCGCCGCATCGTGCTCCGCGGCCGGTCCTCCCCTCAGGCCTTCACCTTCAGATTCTCGATCAACCCCCGGCAGAACTCCGGCAGGTCCTTCGGCGTCCGGCTCGACACGAGGTTGCCGTCGATCACGACCGCCTTGTCCACGAACGTGGCGCCGGCGTTCTCCAGGTCGTCCCTGATCGCCGAAACGCCGGTGACCGTCTTTCCCTTGACGATCTTCGCGGAAATCGGCACCCACCCGGCGTGGCAGATCATGCCGATCGTCTTCCCGGCGTCGTGGAACTCCTTCGTGATCGCGAGCACCCGCGGAAACCGGCGCAGCTTGTCCGGCGCCCAGCCTCCGGGGATCACCAGGCCCGCGTAGTCCGCCACGTTCACGTCGTCGATCGTCCGGTCGGCGGTGCAGGGGTAGCCGTTCTTGCCGTCGTAGAGTTTCTTTTCCGGCCCGGCCACGTGGACCTCGAACCCCTCCTCCTCGAGGCGGATCTTCGGGTACCAGAGTTCGAGGTCTTCGTAGTACTGCTCGACGAAAATGAGAATTTTGGGCATGGGGTTCCTCCTGGATAGCGGTTCGGCCGACGGGGAGACTATATCAGCCGGGAACCGCGCACCGAACCGGTCACCATCGTAACGACGCTGACGTGGTCCGCGCCCGGGCGACCCTCATTGAACCAGGGAGCTCAGCGGCTCCGCCCCCCCATCGCCTTGATCCGGCTCCACGTCGTGTTTTCCACGGGTACGACCAGGCCGCACGGATTGTATCCACCCACCCCTCCGAAACCCGCAACCCCGAGCGGGGACGGAAATACGTTGGCACCGCTTCCGGCGATCAGCGATTCCGCCCCGTAGCAGTTGGCCACTTTCGCGGCATTGTCGACGGGCCGCGGGATGATCTGCAGCTGGTCCGTCGAGTAGGCGCCCAGGTAGAAATAGCCCGCGACGGCTGCGGCGCCGAAGTCGACGAGCGTCCGCTGGCAGTTGTTCGTTCCGTCCCAGGTGATCAGGTTGCCCCCCTCCGGCGCCGGCCACCCCGTCGACGGAAACTCGAGCGTGGCGCAGTGAGCCCACGAATAAATATCCACGCCGGCGTTCGGCGTGTTGTTGTACCGGATGCCGAACTGGATGCCGCCGATGCCGGAACGGGACGCTCCGTTCGTATAGCCGTCACCGACCATCACGTAGGCAAAGTACGCGGTCGGGACGAGGCCGGGAACCTGGGCGGCGGCACCGGAGCAGACGGGCTGCGTGGCGCACGCGTTCTTGGCCGTCGGCGCCGTCACGTGAAGAAAGATCTTCGCGTTCCCCTGGTTCGGCCCCTCGGGCTGCGAAGCGATGACATTCACGGACCGGCTGCACTGCGCGCCGATCGACCCGTCGGTCACGCTCACGCTCACCGTGAACGATCCCGGCGACCCGGCCACGACCGCCACGGTCGGTCCCGTGGCGCTGCCGTTGATGGTTCCGTTGCCGGTGACCGACCAGGACCAGCCGGTGGCCGCAGGCACGGTCGTCACGGAGTACTGACCGATGGCGCCCTCCGGCAGGCCGGTCGGACCGCTGATCGAGCACGACATCTGATTGGGCACCTGAACCCCCACCTGCTTAGCGCAGTTGCCGGTGCCCGACGGGCCGGAATAGGACAAACCCAGCGTGAACGACCCCGCCGCGCCGGCGGTCACCGAAACCTGGCTGCCCGACGTGGAGCCGGCGATCGTCCCGCTCCCCGATATCGACCAGAACCAGGCGGTGGCCGGAATCTCCGTGGTGGCCGTGTACACGTTGCCGGTGGAGTTCACGATCACGGTGGACGGGCCGCTGATCAAGCAGGTGAACACGAGATTGTTGATGTCCACCGTGATGGCGCACTGCCGGCTTCCGGTGGCGCTCGTGAACGCGCACGTCAGCGTGAACTGACCGTTGGCGCCCGAAAGCACCTGGACCTGGGTTCCGCTGGACGAACCGCTGATCGTCCCGGCCCCGCTGATGCTCCACTGAGGCTGCGGATTGACGGCGTTCGTGACGAGACTGAACGTCCGCGTCGAGTTCCCCGGCACGATGGACGGACCGGAGACCGCGCAGGTGATCGCCTCCACGGTGACGGTGCGCGAGCAGGACCATGTACCGGTTGCCGTCGTGAACGTCATCTGGAGCGTGTACGATCCGGGCGACCCGGCGATCACGGTGATGCTCGTGCCGTTTGTCGGTCCCTGCAGCGTTCCGTTTCCGGTGATCGACCAGGAGTAGGACGTGGGTGTTCCGGATGCCGTCACCTGAAACGGCGAGCTCGTCCCTTCAACGACCGTGCCCGGACCCGAGATGGAGCAGGAAGGGTCGGACAACCCCTCCCCGACGCACGGGCTGATCCCGGGTTCGTTCCCCCCCGTGCTGAACCGGGCCGTGCCCAGCGACGCGCCGGGCAGTACCGACTCGGCGCCCATGCAGTCCGCCACCTTGGCGCTTCCGACGGCGGGGTGTGCGGTGATGCGGAACACATCGGCGGAATAGGCGCCCAGGTAGAAATAGCCGGCCGCGGCCACCACGCCCGAACCCGGCCCCCCGGGCAGGGAGGACTGGCAGTTGGACTCGGGAACCCAGGTGATCGTGGTTCCGGTGCCCGCCGCGGGCCAGCCGGAGCCCGAAAACTCGAGATCGGCGCAGCGGGTCCAGCCGAAGATGTCCACCCCGGATCCGGCCGCGGCCTCGTAGTCGAGGCCGAACTGGAGGCCGGCCACCCCCTTCGTCGAGTTCCCGTCGGTCACCAGGACGTAGGCGTAATAGTACGTCGGCTCCAGGCGTCCCGCTGTTGCGATCGATGCACAGGGAACGAGCGAATTTGATGGGCTGCAAGGGTTTGGGCCACCGGCCGGCACGAGGTGAGGCTGGATTTTCGCCAGGCTGTTGGACTGAGCGGCGGCCCCGGAAGCGATGAGAAGGGCAGCGAGAATCACGGAGAGGGTGATTCGCATTGACGGCCTCCAGTTGAGACGAACCGGCGAGGGCTGTCCTTATTATAGGCTGCTCTCCCGGAAATGGCTTCTCCCTTGTTGCCCGGGCTCCCCCCTGCTACCCTCCCGGCCATCCCCTATGAAGACATTCCTGCGCACTCTCATCCGCGGGCTCCCGGCCTGTCTGCCGGTCGTTCCCGTCCTGCTGTACGGCCTCCTGGTCACGTCTCCCGCCGGAGAAGCGGCGAACGACCGGGGTCTGGCCGTGCGCCTCGACCCCCGGGTCGAGCTGGCGGCGATCCTCGGCCGGGTGGCCGGTGACGGCTCGGCCAACTGGCCGAATCCGCCGGGCCGGTCGACTCCGGACGCCGAGGCCCAGCGGGTTTTCCTGGCCCAGGCGCACCATCCGGCCTCGCTCCGCGTCCGGGCCTGGATCCGCGGCGGAATGACCTCGGAAATGCTGGTGGCCCTGGTGCTGTCGCGCGGTCCGCTGCCGGACCTGGCCCCGCGGGCCGAACCGGGGCTCGACCGCCCGCTCTTTGCCGGATTCGATGCCGGAGCGGCCGGATGCACCCCGGGTGCGGTGGACTCGCTGATGACGGAGGCCGCGGACTTTGCCCGGGCCATCGACTTTCCGGCCGCCTGGTCGGCCATCAAGCCGAGCCTCGAGGCCCGGGCCCGGGCGATCGAGAGCGACCCGGCGCTGGTCACGCTGACCGCGCGGCTCAACGACTTCTTCGGCGAACCTCCGGCCGGAAAGCCGGTGATCCTCCCCACCTGGTACGGGGGATGGTCCGGCCCGTTCGCCTGCAGCGACATCGGGTCCGGGAGCAGCGACGAACTCCGCGTCGTGGACCGCGCGGAAGGGGCGGGGAAGATCACGCCGGAAACGAGCCTGTCGTGGATCTGTCTCAAGGAATTCGCCCGCCCCACCGTGGAGCGGCTCGGCAGGGCCCATGCCCGGAAGATCGAGGAGATGTCCGGCTACTGGGGATACCTGAAGCAGGGCGTGGCCGCCACCTCGTCGGCCGGCTGGCAGGACTGCTTCAACGCGCACCTCTACCGGGCCATCGATTTCCGGGTCCGCCCGCAGGCGGACGCGGTCGAGCGCGAACTCCGGATCTCGTCCGCCTTCGAGGCGGGTCTCGGAATGATCCGGGCCATCGACGCCACGATCACCGGGTACGACCGGAGCCGGGGCTTCTACCGCCGGTTCACCGACTACTACCCCACGCTGCTCGAGGACCTCGCCGGCCTGGAAGCCCGGGTTCGCCTGGAGCGGCCGCGCCTCGGCATGACCGTGACCCCCACCGGCGCCGGCCTCCGGGTGGACAGCATTCTCCCCGGACACTCCGCCGAGGAGTCCGACCTCCGGGTCGGTGACGTGATCCTCGAGGCCGACCTCCGGCCGGTCCTGTCCGAGGAAACCCTGGCCCAGATCGTTCAGTCCCGGGCCCTTGACGACGTGATGAAACTGGAGGTCGAGCGGGAGGGGCGCCGGATCCGCATGGACCTCCGGCTGACGAAAGGGCGGGTGGAGTACGAGTTTTTCCGGCCGGAACCGGTGGCGGCGCCGAAAGACGCGGCCCCGCGGCCGTCGGACGGCTGAAGCGATCCACGGGGCCCCCATCCCCGCCCTTCGGCATCGTCTCAAGGATCGGTCCCCGCTGCCGAAATAGACAGTGTGGACGATCGCAGGAGAACAGCCAGACCCCACTCGAACACCGTTTACGAAATCGACGGGGTGTCGTATGGCATGGACGATTCGCTCATCGACGCGATCAAGGGCGCCATCCGCGCAAAAATCCAGTCCAACTCCCTCGAGATCCCGAAGCTTCCGCAGGTGGCCAACCGGATCCTCCAGATCACCCGGAACCCGAATTTCAACACGAACGAAATCGTCAAGGCGATCATCAGCGATCCGTTCCTGGCCGGCCGCGTGCTCACGATCGCCAACTCCGCGGCCTATGGCGGCGTCAAGAAGACCGAGAACCTGAAGCAGGCGCTGATGCGCCTGGGGATGAAGGCGGTCCGCGACGTCGTCTTCGCGGAGTCCGTCCGGGTCAAGATCTTTTCGGTGCGCTCGTACCGCGACTGTCTCGAGCAGTCCTGGCGCCTTTCGCTGGCGTCGGCGATCGCCTGCGAGGCCATCTCGAAGATCACGCGGCTGGAAACGGACGGCGCGTTCCTCCTCGGGCTCCTGCACGACACGGGCAAGCCGGTGCTCGTCAACGCCATCTTCGAGTACGAAAGGAAGAACAGCGACCGCCCCCTCGGCACGGAAACCGTGGAGATCCTCCTGTCGCAGCTCCACGAGGAGATCGGCGGGTACGTCCTCGATCGCTGGGGGATGCCGCCGTCGCTCGTCGATGCCGCGGCCGGGCACCATCGCTACCGCGGCGCCGCGAACGCCACGCCCGCCCACCGCCTGGTCGTGGCGGCGAACCTGGTCTGCCTCCATCTCGGAATCGGCGGCGAGCAGCGCGACGTGGACTTCACGATCGAGCATGTCTTCAAGGACCTGAAGATCGACGACTTTGAAATCGTCACGAAGATCCTCGACACGGTGACGACGGAAATGGAGGGGATGATGAGCGGCCTCGAGGGAGGGGCGCTGCACACGCCCGCACCCGAACCTCCGCCCCGGCCGCCTTCGCCCTACCGCCGCGCCGCCTGAATCGATTCCTCCCCCCCGCCCTCCAATCGGGGTATCCTGTCGATCCGACCCCTGCCCGGAGGAATTCGAATTGCGCGTCATCCACTGGTTCCGCAAGGATCTGCGGATCGAGGACAACACCGCCCTCAACCAAGCCCGGTCCCTGGCGCGGGACGGCATCATCCCCGTGTACCTGAGCGAACCGACGGTGCTCGGGCGGCCGGACATGGCGCCGGTCCGGACCCGCTTCGTTCTCGATTCGCTCGCGGAGCTGGGCGACACGATCGAGAAGGGAGGCGGCGCACTCATCCTCCGCCACGGTGATGCCGTCGAGGAGATGCTCCGCGTCGTCCGCGAAACGGGAGCCGAAGCGGTCACCTGGAACGCCGAATACGAACCGGCGCTGATGAAGCGTGACGAAGCCGTGAGATCAGCGCTCGAAGAAGCCGGCGTGACGGTGCGCGTCTGCGCGGACCGCTTCCTCGTGGCGCCCGGCACGGTCCACACGCAGCAGGGAGATCCCTACACGGTCTTCACGCCGTTCCGCAAACGCTGCGAGGCCGAACCGATCCCGGTACCGCTTCCGGCCGTGCGCACGTTCCTCAAGCCGCGCGCGGCGAGCCGCCGCCTGGCCACGCTCGACGATCTCGGCACGGCGACCTCCGTTCCGCCCTGGCCGGCCGGCGCGCGGGCGGCGCGGAAGTCGCTGGACCGCTTCCTGGACGGGGTTCTCTTCGACTATGGCGAGGGGCGCAACCGGCCGGACATCGAGGGCACGTCGCGCCTGTCGCACCATCTCCGCTTCGGAACGCTTTCGCCGCGGCAGGCCGCGCATGCCGCGATGGCGGCCCTGGAAGACTCCGGGCTCCGCGGGGGGGCGGCGGGGCAGGCCCGGAAGAGCGTGGAGTCCTTCGTGTCCGAGCTGCGCTGGCGGGATTTCTTCGGGCACGTCCTGTATCACTTCCCGCACGTCGAAAAAGGCTCATTCCGGAAGGAGTACGACCGCATCCGCTGGGTCAACGACGCGGAGTCCTTCGACGCGTGGTGCGGCGGCGCCACCGGATTCCCGATCGTCGACGCCGGCATGCGCCAGCTCGGGGAAACGGGCTGGATGCACAACCGGGTGCGGATGATCACGGCGTCGTTCCTGACCAAGGACCTGCTCTGCGACTGGCGCAAGGGGGAACGCTGGTTCATGAACCACCTCGTGGACGGCGACCCGGCCAGCAACAACGGCGGATGGCAGTGGGCGGCATCCACCGGCACCGACGCGCAGCCCTACTTCCGGATCTTCAATCCCGTCCTGCAGGGAAAGCGCTTCGACCCCGACGGAGCCTACGTGCGGAGATGGGTGCCCGAGCTGGACGGTGTGCCGACGCGCCGGATTCACGAACCGTGGACGATGACGCCGGCGGAACGCGGGAAGGCCGGATCGGGGATCAAGACGTATCCGGAGAGGATCTGCGATCACGCGGAGCGCAGAAAGCGGGCGCTGGCTCTCTATGGAGCAGCGCGCGACCCGGAATGACGGATCGGAAAAACTAGCGGAACAACGCCTTGACCCGGCTCCACGACACGTTTTCCGTGCTCACGCCGCAACCGTTCTGGGCGCCGATGGTGGGAGCGCCCTGGTCCACATAGGAAGAAGCCAGGTTGGCCTGGGCGGCGCAGAGTTCGATGGAGTGCCCGGGAGCCACGCTCGGAACGAATGTGCCGGAGGTCCAGAGCGATGCGGCCTGGGCCACATCCTGCCGACCCGCGGCGGGGACGCCGCCGAACTGGACGAACGCGCGCATGTTCGCGGCCGAGGCAAAGTTGCTGGCGTTGACGTACAGGCCGAGATCGCTGGTCGTGCCGATCTGGTCGCCGGGGAAGAAGATGTCCGTGGAGCTGTTCGTTCCGGCCTGGTTGAAGTGAATCACGAGAAGCCCGCCGGCGGGGATGGTCGTGCCGGACGGAATCGCGCTGCTGTAGTTGAACTGATGGCAGAAGACCCAGCCCCCGATGTTGACGGAGGAGGAGCCGGCATTCTTGAGTTCCACGATCTGGTTGACGGTCGGGTTCGCCCCGCTCCGCTGCAGCAGGATCTCGTTGAAAACGACCTGCGCGGACGCGCTCGGAGCCTGAACTGCCAGAACCACCACAACCGCCACCACCCACTGTATCCAGCGCATGAACCGCCTCCATGAGTCAGAGGACAAGCCTGAAACGCGAAGATCTCGAAGATTCAAATCCCAGTGTAGTCACCGGTGCCGGGAATCGCAAAACGCTTTTTCGGGCGGCGGCGCGACGATGACCCGGTCGAAGCCTGTAAACGCCACTACAGCAGATATTTACGAGAATCGCAGCCGGCGCAACAATTCTGACGGATCGGGTCACCGGAGCTGGAACCTGTTCGTACGAAAGCGGTAACCTCAGCCGGACCGGCCCAGGAAGACCTCTTCCCTTTCCCGGAGACAGCGTGCCTCGATTCCCGTCCTCTTGTTGTTTCGGCCTTTCCCGCACCGGACTTGAAGCGTCACTCGCAGTTCTGGCCCTTGCCCTGATGAGTCCCGCCGGCGCCCGCGCCGGAGCGTGGACCCAGCCTCCCGGCGGGTTTTACGCGAAGGTCGAAGGAGCCGCCCGGTCGACCCGGGAACGGTTCGACGCGTCCGGCGACCGGGTGAATATGGTTTCCGGACTCTCCCCCGCCCGTTACGACACGAAGCAGCTGCGCGGTTACGCCGAACTCGGACTCATCCCGAACCTGACCGGCGTGGCCTCACTGGCCTGGCAAAGGCTCCGGGTGGAGGAGGAAGCCGTGTTCCATCAGACCGAAGGGTTTTCCGACCTGCGGCTGGGCGCCCGCCTCGGGCTGCTTCGCGAGAATAACCTCGTGTCGGCCGCGATGGTGGAGGTGAAGATCCCGACCGGATACGACGAAACGGAGTTTCCGTCGCTCGGCGACGCGAAGGCCGACGTGAGCGTGAGCCTGCAGGTCGGCACGTCGTTCGGGCGCGGATACGCGGGCGCGGAGGTCGGCTACAACTTCCGCGGGGGGAGCCTGGCCAACGAAATCCCGTTCAGCGTCGAACTCGGCTACCGGGTTGTTCCCCGGGGCCAGGTGCGCGGCGCGCTCCGCGGGCGGCGCGCCGTCCGGGCCATGGACGAGATTCCCGATCCCACGTTCGACCCGGCCCAGGTGGACGCCCGGAACCTCGATGCCGCGGGAACCATCGCGTTTGCCGTCACGCCGGAATGGGATCTGGAAACCGGGATCACGCACACGCTGTCCGGGAGGAACACCCTGACCGGAACGGAATTTTCGCTGGGGCTCGCATGGCACCGGTAACCCGCCGCCGCCCGGTACCGGCGCTCCTGCTCCTCGCCGCCCTCGCGGGCTGCGGCCACTCCACGGGTCCCACCGACGCGCGCTCCGACCGCGCCTCGATCCCGGCGCCCACCGCGCTCACCGCGCAGCAGAACCGGATCGGGGCATTCGTGCAGTGGCAGGCGCCCGATTCCGATTTCGTGGTGATCGCCGGCTGGCACGTGTACCGCACGACGCCGGACGACGTCACGCTGCGGCTGACGACCGCTCCGGTCACCGACCGGGAGTTTTCCGACCGCGACGTCCTGATGACCGGCCTCACGGAATACCGGGTGACGGCGCTGAGCCGCGGCGGCGTGGAAAGTCTTCCGGCCGGTCCGGCGTTCGTGTTCGTGGATACGCTGCCCCCGTCGCGGGTCGAGGGGTTGAGGGCGGAGGCGCTCCCCTCGTCGATCTTCCTGACCTGGACCGCCGGTCCGGAAAACGACCTGGCCGGCTACGAAGTGTTCCGGGACGGGGTGTTTGCCGTGACGATCAACGACCCGGCGATGCCCGCCTACCTGGACTTCGACGTCGTTCCGGGGCACGAGTACGCGTACCACGTGCTCGCCGTCGACTTCCAGGAGCACCGGAGCGCGCCGTCGGACACCGTGCGGGTGCGGATCGGCGGAACTCGGGCGGAGTAGGCCGATGGCGGCGATCCCGGTGACGAGCGCGGGATCGAGTCGGCCGACCCGCCGCGCGGAACTCAGGCGGAATAGAGCGCGTCGAACGGCCCGGTGCCTTCCTTCTTCCGGACACCGCGTCCGGAATTCGCCGCGAGATGCTCGAGGATGTGCCAGACCGTTTCCACATCGTCGGACAGGCCGGCGGCCGCGGCCACATCTCCGGCGGTCCGCGCCGGCTTTCCCTTGAGTTCGGCCACGACTTTCTCCTGGATCTGAAGCACGCGGGTTGCGGCCTTCTTGCCCGCCTCCACGCCCGGCTGGTGATAGGCGTTGATGCCGATCATCAGGGCGTAGAGCCCGACCGCCCGCTCGAACAGCGCGATCAGCGCCCCCACCGACGCCGGAGACACATCGGGCACCGTGATCGTCACCGAGCCGCGGCCGCTGTCGTGGAGCGCGGCGCGCGTTCCGAGCCGGAAACCGAGCAGGTAGTCGCCGCTGGTGACGCCCGGGTCCACCGCGATCGCGTCGCCGTCGCGATCCTTCATCACCCCGATGAACGTCACGAAGAAGTTGTGGATGCCGTCGCGCAGCTGCTGCACGTAGGCGTGCTGGTCGGTGGACCCCTTGTTGCCGTAGACGGCGAGCCCCTGGTGGACGACCTCCCCCTTCAGGTTCTTCTCCTTGCCGAGCGATTCCATGACGAGCTGCTGGAGGTAGCGGGAGAGGAGCAGCAGGCGGTCCTTGTAGGGAAGGACGACCATGTCGCGGAGCCCCTTCCCCTGCCCCTCGCAGTGCCAGGCGGCCGCGAGCAGCGCCGCGGCGTTTCCGGTGATCGACGGCGTCCGCGTGGCTGCGTCCATGACCCGGGCGCCTTCGAGCAGGCCGTCGATGTCGATCCCCTGGAGCGCCGCGGGGAGCAGGCCCACCGCCGACAGCTCCGACGTGCGCCCGCCGACCCAGTCCCACATCGGGAATACGGCCAGCCACTCCTGCGACCCCGCCACCCGGTCGAGTTCGCTCCCCGCGCCGGTCACCGCCACGGCGTGGCGCGGAAACTCGAGGTCCTGCCGCGCGTAGGCCGCGGCGGTTTCGAGCATGGCATTCCGGGTTTCCTTCGTGCCGCCCGACTTGGAGATGACGATCGCCAGCGTGGCGGCAAAGCCCCCCTCGGCCCCGGCGATCTGCTCGAACGTGCGGTCCATCCCGTCGGGGTCGGTGTTGTCGCTGAAGAACACGCGCATCCGGTCGGAGGCTCCGCCGAGCGCATCGGCCACGAACTGCGGCCCGAGCGCCGAGCCGCCGATGCCGATCACCAGGATGTTCTTGAACGCCGGCGCGACCGGGGGCGCGATCGTCCCGGCGTGGACGTCCGCGGCAAACTTCCGGATGCGGGCCACCGTTCCGGTGATCTCGTTCCGGATGCCGTCGCCGGGGGCCAGGTCCGGCGCGCGCAGCCAGTAGTGCCCGACCATCCGCTCCTCGTCGGGGTTCGCGATAGCTCCGGCCTCGAGGTCCTTCATGGCCGCGAACCAGGGGCCGGATCGTTTCTCCATCTCGGTCAGAAACTCATCGGGAAAGTCGATCCGGCTGACGTCGAGCGTGATTCCGGCGGCGGGCACCGCCAGGTGCAGCGCCTGGTAGCGTTCCCAGAGACGGGTCGTGCTCATGCTCACCAGCCCCTTCCGGGCAGGGCCTCGGACTTGCCGTTCTCGTGGTTTTCGATCGACTTTTCGAGCTTCTCCGCTTCGAGGGACTTCCTCTCCTTGAGCCAGGCGAGCTCTTCCTTCGCCTTGTCGAGGTCGCCGGCCTGGAGGTAGGCCTCGCCCAGGTACTCGTGGGCCGGTTCGTAGTCGGGAGCGAGCTTCAGGCAGGTTTCGTAGGCCTTGAACGCCTTTCCGAGCTGGCCCGTCTTCCGGTACGAGTAGCCGAGCATGTTCCAGGCCTCGTGGTAGTCGGCCGCGAGCTCGGTGGCCTTCCTGAATTTTTCGATCGCCTTGTTCGTGCGCTTGACGGCCGACTCGCGGTTCTTCGCGGCCTTCTCCACGTCCTTCGCGTCCTTCGAGTCGGCGAGCCCGGCGGCCTCCTCCAGCAACTCGGCGGCCTTGTCGAGTTCCTTCCACCCGGCCTCGTACGACTCTTCCGCGGAGCGGCGGAGTGCGGCGGCCTTGTCCGTGGCGGAGATCGACTTTTCAATGGCGGACGGGGACGGCGGTGGAGACTTGGACGGCTCTTCTCCGGCCGCGCCCGCCGGGCGCGGCAAGGCGGCAGCGGCGAGAGCGGTAATGATGAGTGCGGATCCGCGAATCCGGCGCATGGCAACCTCCTGCTTGTGGGGTGGCGTGGCGATTTCGCCTGTTCGAGGCAGTGTACCCCATGGCGCGGTCCGAGGGTCACCGGCGGGATCGGCCTTCCGGCCCTTCTCCCGTCACTCTCCCGCTTCGGCGATCCGGGCCCCCTCGGGAATCTCGTCGGGCGGCAGGCCCGACGCGGCTTCGAGCCGGCCGCTGAAGTTGAAGAAGGAGACGAGAGCCGTGATGTCCCAGATGGCCGCTTCGTCCCAGCCGGCCTCCCGGAGCCGGTCCGTGTCTTCGCGGTCCACGAGATTCGGCGTTTCGGTCAGCTTTCCGGCAAACCCGAGCAGGGCCCGCGTTTTCGTATCCAGGTCGTACTCGGGCCAGTTCGTGGCGAACTCGTGGTTCAGGTGCTCATCCCCCGTAAGGCGGCGAACTGCCGCCGTGTGAAGGCCCAGTCAGGGGGCTCCACCCACCTTGCCGTTCACGACCGTGGCCAGCATTTCGCGCTGGAGCCGGCTGAGCGGGGACGAGGCGCGCAGGTGCAGGTGGCGATACAGGATGCCGGCCGGACCGGCCACCTTGAGGTCCACGGCGAGAACCTGGAACACTCCGGGCACCACGCCGCCGTACTGGCCGCGGACCCAGCCGAAGAACGCCTTTCGTATTCCTCCTGCCTGTTCCGGCACGATCGTCCTGATGTTCGGCATGCGCCCTCCCTGTCCCGTGCGGGCCGGGAGTTTCCCTGAACCCGGCGGCCCGCGGCGCCAGGCTCAATTCATCGAACATCTATGTTCGATGAATTGAATATGACAGCCCGCCGGCGCCGTGTCAAGCATTCATGGAACAGCGTTGTATAATTGAATTATGACCCGAAACTACCGAAAAACCCGCCGGGCCGAACTCGAGGAGGAAACCCGTCTCAAGATCATCGAGGCCATGGTTGCACTGCACGGCTCGATCGGCCCCGCCCGCACGACCATCCGGGCCGTCGCGGACCGGGCCGGAGTGCAGCGCGCCACGGTCTACCGGCACTTCCCCGACGAGGCGTCGATGTTTGCCGCGTGTTCGGCGCACTGGGCGGAATCGAACCCGTTCCCCGATCACTCCGCCTGGAATGCCATCAGGGGTCGAAAGCGGCGCATGCACACGGCCCTCACCGAGATGTACGCCTTCTTCGGCCGCAATGAAACGATGCTCGCCAACGTCTTCCGGGACGGGAGCGTCCTGGAGTCACTCGGCCCCGCGGTGAACGCCCTCCGGAACTACCTTGCGGCAGCCGCGGACGTGCTCGCCGCCGGGTGCCGGAAAAAGGCCGGGGATCCCGCCCTGCTCCGCGCCGCGATCGGACACGCGCTCTCGTTTTCGACCTGGGCCTCGCTGACCCGTGCACAGGGGCTGAGTCTCGAGGACGCCGTTGCGCTGATGGCGGGCATGATCGAGCGACAGGCCGGAATGAGCGGATAAGGCACCGATTCAGCGGGCGACGATCATCCGCCTGACGATGGTCTGGCCTCCCTGGTCCAGTCGGTAGAAGTAGATGCCTCCCGGAACCGGAGCCCGGCCGGAGTTCCGGCCGTCCCAGGTCAGGTCGTGCAGGCCGGCGGCCAGATGCCCGTTCACGAGCGACCGCACCCGCCGACCCTGGACGTCGAAGATTTCCAGGCGGACGTCGCCGGTCCGCGGCAGGCCGAACGCGATGCGCGTCGCGTCCGTAAACGGGTTCGGCCGGTTCTGGGCCAGCCGGATCGGAGTCGGCGTGATTTCCGGCACGGCGCTGAAGCCGGGACCGGTGTACCAGTTGTCGACGATGCACCCTTCCGCGCTGTTCGCATTGAACCCGGCCGGGAGGGAGATGAGCGGAACGTGGGTGGGATAGGAGACCGCCCAGGCCCCGGTCAGCTCCACCGACGTTCCCCCGGCAGCGACGTTCGGGGCCAGCTGGATGCGCGACCGGATGCTGAACGTGACGACCTGCTCGGTGTTGAGGCTGAACGGCCCGATGGCGACGGTCGTGTCCACATGACTCTCAACGTGGCCCGTGAAGATTCCTGTCGAGGATCCGAAACAGGAGTAGCCGTCCTCCTCGGGACGCAGGATGCTCTCCAGGTCGTTGCTGGAAGACACGTTGAACCAGACGCGAACCCGGCTCTCCACGCAGCCCCGCGACTTGTCCAGCGGTTCATAGCGCGTCAGGTAGGAAAAACCGGTGACATCGAGATTGACGTAAAACGACACCGGCTTGGCCACTCCCGTTCCGTCCGTGATCACGAAGTCTTCGACGTTCGTATCGGCCACGAAGACCCGGCACTTGTTCAGCGTGGAATAGCCGCTTTCCATCCACCCCTGGACGATCGTGGCGCCCTTTTCCGCCGTGCAGTCGTACGAGTAGATTCCGGCCGGATGCGAGAGCGTCCCGGAAATGTGCGCGGGGGGCGTTGTCTGCTCGTCCTCGTCCTGGGGCGGGGCCACGGCATCGTTGCAGATGGTGATGCGGGTCTCATAGCGCTCGGCGCCCGCCGTGGAGACTCCGAGGAGGAGGAGCGCAGCGATTGCGGCTGGGAGGCGGCTCATGGGAAGACCTCCTTGTATTTTGAGGTACAACGACTAGTGTAGTCAATGTGGAGCGGCGGATCAACAAAGTTGTCGAAAGCGTCTGCCTTGGGGCAATGCCTTGCCCTGAAATGGACTTGCCGGGTTCCGCTGCCGTCCAGCTTGATCCCCCGCCCCGCTTGTGGTCCTATCTCCAGTCCGTTCCCCCCTCATTGTCCTACGACCTGTGACGGAGGTAGCACAACGCGATGCGTCCCCTTTTCCTGTCCTGCCTGATCGGCGCAACACTCGCGGGGTTCGCTCCCCCGACCGGCGCCGCGGGAATCCGGGAGGGCTATCCCGGCCCGGATGCCGTTTCCGCCGAGCTCAGGAAACTGGCCGGCAGCCTTCCCGGCGGCTCCCTGATCGATTACGGAACTTCGGCGGGCGGCAAGAAGCTCCAGGTCCTCCGCGTCGCCCGCGGTTCGGGCGATCCGGAAACGAAACCCGCGCTCCTCGTGGCTGCCGGGGCCGATCCGGAACGCCTCGCTTCCGCGGAGATCGCGCTCTCGATCGCCCGGACGCTCGGTGCCAAACCGGCGTCCGGCGCCGACCCCCTCGAGCGGGCGGTCCTCTACGTCATCGCCGACATGAATCCGGACGCCCGGGCGGCGCTCCTCTCCGGCGACCGCCGCGGCGTGAACCGGCGCGCAGTGGACGAGGATCACGACGGGGCCACGGACGAGGACGGACCGGACGACCTCGACGGCGACGGTCACGCGCTCTGGATGCGGGTGTACCGCTCCGGCGGCCTCTTCCGGCCCGACACGTCGGACGCCCGGGCGAACGTGAAGGCCGCCCCCGAAAAGGGGGAGTTCGGCGTCTTCGACCTCCTCCCCGAGGGCAGGGACGACGACAGGGACGGCGAGGTGAACGAGGACGGGCCCGGCGGCGTGTACCTCAACGCGAACTTTCCGCACGGCTACGAGCCGTACCGCCCGACGTCCGGGCCGCACCAGATTTCCGAGCCGGAGTCTAAGGCGTTCGCCGACTTCGTGCTCGCGCACCCGCACATCGCGGCGGCGATCGTGTTCGCCGGCGACGACGTGCTGATCGAGGCGCCGAAGGGGGTCAAGCCGGAGCCGACCCGCGGCGGTTTCTTCGGCTTCCAGTTTCCGCCGGGCACGCCGGAGAACATCCGGACGCTGCTCCGCGACCGCTCCGCGGTGAAGGGGATCCTCGACAACGACGCTCCCTACTATGCCCGCGCCGCCGAGCGCTACAAGGAACAGGTCGGCCTCGTGAAGGAGGATCCGGCGCCGAAGACGGCGGGCACGATCGGGGACTGGCTCCGCCATCACCAGGGGATGTTCGCGCTGGTCACGCCGGGGTGGACGTTCCCGGATTCGGCGGGAACGCCGAAGAAGGAGGGCGCGAAGGCCGGGGACGACGCGGACGGCGGGGCAGGTTCGAAGCCGGACGGCGGCGCGGCCGGTGACGACGCACTGAAGCCGGACGGCGGAGCACCGAACGACGACGCGCCGAAGCCCGGAGCCGGCGGCAAAGACATGAAAAAGAAAAAGCCGGAGACCTCCCGCGAGGTCCGGATGCTCCGCTACCTGGCCGACACCGGTCGCGACGGCTTCGCGCCGTGGAAGGCGGTGACGCACCCCACCTTCCCCGGAAGGAAGGTCGAAACCGGCGGCCTCGACCCTCTGGCGTTCCTCGTCCCCCCGCGCGGCGACCTCGACTCTCTGGGGATCCGTCACGCCCGCTTCGCGGCGGAAGTCCTGTCCTGGCTCCCGGGCATCACGCTGGACACGCCGGTGGTGGACCGGCTCGACGGCGGCGCGTACCGGATCCGGACCGAGGTCACGAACACGGAGTACCTGCCGACGGCGCTCGACCAGGGCGTGCGGACCCGCAAGGCGCGGCCGGTCCGGGTGGACGTCACGCTGCCGAAGGGCGCGGTGATCCTCACCGGGCGACCGGTGTCGCTGCTCTACCAGATTGAAGGGGGCGGCGCCCGCCGGGCCCTCGAATGGACGATCCAGGCCGCCGCCGGGAGCCGGGTGACGATCACCGCCGCGGCTCCCCGAACCGGCACGACCACGCAGGAGGTGACGCTCCCATGACGACGTTCACGCGCAGGATCGCGACCGCGGCGCTGGCCGCCGCGCTGCTCTGCCCCGCCGCCCGGGAGGTTCACGCCGCGCCGATTCTCGGCGGCATGGGCGTGCCCGCCGACCCGAAGGTGCCGCTCCGCTGGGACCGCTTCACCGACGTGGACGGCCTCGGCGACGCGATGAAGAAGATCGCCGCCGCCCACCCGGACCTCGCCAGGGCAGGGTCGATCGGAAAGTCGTACCAGGGGCGCGAGATGCACCTCATCACCATCACGAACTTCAGGACCGGCGACGACCGCTCGAAGCCGGCCATGTGGATCGACGCGAACATCCACGGCAACGAGATTCAGGGGGGCGAGGTGGCACTGTACACCGCCTGGTATCTCACCGAGATGTACGGGAAGGTGCCCGAGGTGACGCAGCTGCTCGACCGGGTGGCGTTCTACATTGCGCCGTCGATCAATCCCGACGGCCGCGACGCGTTCTTTCACTCGGCGAACACGATGCACTCGTCGCGGACCGGGCAATCCCCCTGGGACAACGACGGCGACGGCCTGCTCGACGAGGACGACGACGACGATCTCGACGGCGACGGGAACATCACCCAGATGCGGATCGCCGACCCGCACGGTCGGTACAAGCCGGACCCGGACAACCCGCGGCGCCTGATTCCGGCGAAGGACGACGAGGAAGGCTCGTACACGCTCCTCGACGACGAAGGGATCGACAACGACGGCGACGGCCGGATCAACGAGGACGGGAAGGGCGGGTACGACCCGAACCGCAACTGGCCCTCCGACTGGCAGCCGGGGTTCATCCAGTTCGGCGCCCAGGAATACCCGGTGTGCCTGCCGGAAACCCGCGCCGTCGTGACGTTCGTCACCGACCGGCCGAACATCGCCGCGTTCCAGACGTACCACAACTCGGGCGGGATGATCCTCCGCGGCCCCGGCGACGAATCGGTGGCCTTCAACCGCGCCGACCTCCCCGTCTTCGACGCGATCGGGAAGAAGGGGGAGCAGATGCTGCCGGGCTACAAGTACATGATCCTCTGGAAGGACCTGTACACGGTCCACGGCGGCGAACTGGACTGGTGCTATCTCGGCCGCGGCATCATCGGCTTCTCCAACGAGCTGTTCACCGACTTCAACTACTTCCGGACGAAGGACTCCGGGAGCATCTTCGGCGACGACGGGCGCTCCGTGGACGAGCGTCACGAGTTCTCGAAACACCTGCTGCTCAACGAGGCGTTCGTGGACTGGAAGCCGTACGACCATCCGCAGTACGGGAAGATCGAGATCGGCGGCTGGAAGAAGAACTACGGCCGCGTTCCTCCCGGCTTCCTGCTCCAGGAGGAGTGCCACCGCAACATGGCGTTCACGCTCTATCACGCCATGCAGATGCCCCGCATCGTGATCGACGACCCGGTGGTGACGCCGCTGGGCGGCGGCCTCAGGCGCGTCCGGGTGACGTTCGCCAACGACCGGCTCATCCCCACCCGCACGGCCCACGACGTGGACAAGAAGATCACCGCCCTCGACGCGGCTTCGCTCAAGGGAATTCCGGTGGTCACATCGGGCATCGTCCAGGATCGTTTCGAGCGGGCGGTGGACAACGGTGACCGCCACCGCGACCCGTCCACGGTGCGGGTGGACACGTTGCCGGGCATGGGCACGACGACGGTGGAGTGGATCGTCCGCGGCGCCGGAAAGGCCACTCTGAGCTACGTGTCGCAGAAGGGGCGGGCGGAGAAGACGGTGGAGATCCGGTAGGCGGATCGCGGCGCGTCATAAAAAAAGAGAGCCGGCCGGGTTTCCCCGACCGGCTCTTTCCTTTCCCTGTGGGGCTGAAGACTATCGCACCAGCATCATCCGGATCGTCTTCGAGTCGGTCGACGACTCGGCTCTCAGGAAGTAGAAACCCTGAGCCGCGCGGACGCCCGTTT
>CAZQVN010000037.1:30798-35261 GCA_964596775.1 uncultured bacterium | reverse complement strand
GCAGGAGTTCGCGCCAGGGGGGAAGGCGGCCTTCGCGGTCCATCAGCGCGCGGAACACGACGCCGTAGCGGAGCAGGAGTTTCCGGGCCACGGCTTCGATGTCGCGGGCGCGGTCGGCGGCGCCGGCGGGGGCACCGCGCTTGTCCGCGCCGGCGCGGTGCTCTTCGGCGCCGGCCCGGAAGGAGGAAACCGTTTCGGCTGCCGGGGCGCCCGCAGGAACTCCGCGAGCGCCCTCCGGGGCCTCCGGCACCGCCACGTCCCGCGCGTCCACCGTGAACCACCTTCCGCTCGTTTCGATGCCGAACGCCGCGGCGTGCCGCCGGCGGCGGTAACCGGCAACACGCTTGCCGGTCGGAGCGATCAGCGCCCGGAGTCCTCCGAAACTGTCGGCGCTGACGAGGCCCCGGGACACGAGTTCGCCGAGCCCCTCCTCCACCTGCGTCCTCAAGAGACCGGTACCGGACACCATCTCCGTGAAAAACGACGCGCCGCGACGGCGGAGAAATTCGAGGACCGCGGCGGCCGGTGTGGTCAGGTTCTCGGGGGGCGGCCCGTCCCCGCCCGACGCGCGCTTCCAGCCCGGGAGATTTTCGCGGCGCAGGAGACCGATCGGCGTGGACCGAACTGGGCCGCCCTTCCGGGGCGCCGGTGCGGGGGATGTCGTGCCCTCCGGCGGGGGGTCTCCAGCGGGGATCCTCCCGTTCCGCCGTGCGGTACCGATCCCCGGTCGATGTCCGCCACTCCGGACCGCCCCCATCCCTTCTCCCGATGCTTTCGGCCGCCGCCGGTGCCACACGAACTGCCCCGACAGGCAGAGCTGATCGAGCCACATCGGGTCGTAGCCCTCCAGCCGGGCGGGGAGAATCTCCCTTTCCCAGGCCGCGGCGGGCGCCTCGAACCCCTCCATCTGGTCGAGGACGCGGGTCAGGCTCTCGGGGCCTTCGCCGCGGCTTTCGGTGTCCACCCGCTGCCACTTCAGCAGGAATTTCATGAACTCCGCCGCGGCCACCGGTTCGATCTCCCGGCGGAGCGCGTCGAGCGTCGTCCGGTGGATGCGGGCCAGCAGGCGACGCTCGCACCATTCGGTTTCGACGGCATCCGGATGGAACGCGCCGCGGAACACGAACCCCTGCGTTTCGAGCGCGGCGAGTGCCGCGTCGATGTCGGGTACCGGCAGCGCGAACGTCTGCGAAAGTTCCGCGGCCGTCGTCGGGCCGATCGATTCCATCCGGCCGCGGAGGATCTCGACGAGCGCGTCGGGCGCGGACCACGCGCGGTCGGCCAGGCTCGGCGGCGCTTCGAGAGCGGGGGTGAGTGTCGCGTCCGGATAGATCGCGCGAAGCTCGGGCAGGCGCTCGGCGGCCACCCAGGCGGTGAGCGGGCCGGCGGACATCACGGCGGCGCGGCGACCTTCGACGAGTTCTTCAAGGAACGGCGTCCAGGTGCCAGTACCCGCCCACCGCCGCACATCCTCTTCCGTCACAAACCCGTTCAACACGAGCGTGTCATGCAGTTCGTCGGCATCCCGCACATCCGGCGCCGCCTCCTCCTTCACCAGCGCGATCGCCTCAGGCGAGAGCTTGCCCAGCTCCGACGCCGCTTCCGGCGTCAGCCAGCGCCTCGCCTGGACGGCCTGCGTCCGCCGTTCCTCGAGCGGCGCGTCGTCGAGGAACGCATAGGGGCGCGCGTTCAGGATGTCGAGCGCCAGCGGCGACGGCTCGGTGAGATCGCGGACCACCAGTTCCTTTTCGCCGGCCTCGATCGACGCGATCAACGCCTCCAGCCGGTCGATGTCCATCGCCTCCTCGAGGCAGTCCTGGATCGTCTGGTGGACCAGCGGATGATCCGGCACCTCGCGCTCGCCGACGATGTTCTCCAGGCAGGCGAGCTGATCGGGAAACACGACCGCGATCAGGTCCTCGGCGTTCATCCGCTGCAGCGGCGGCGGCACCTTCCTTCCGCCGCGGAAGCGGGGCACGGCCAGCGCCCGACCGGCGTTCCAGCGCCAGCGGATCCCGAACATCGGCGCGTCGAGCAGCGCCTGCGTCAGAACCTCGCGCACCGTCTTCGCATTGAGATAGCGGAACACGTCGGCGAGCTGGAAACTGTGCGTCGGTCCGAGCGACAGGATGATCGCGTCCTCGGTGGCCGCCGCCTGCAGCTCGAAGTTGAACGTGCGGCAGAACCGCTTGCGGAGCGCCAGCCCCCAGGCCCGGTTCAGGCGGCTGCCGAACGGGGCGTGGAGGACAAGATGCATGTCGCCGGCCTCGTCGAAGAACCGCTCGATGACGAGCGTGTCCTGCGTCGGCAGGCAGCCGAGCGCCGCCTTCGACGCCGCGAGGTAAGCCGTGATCTGGTCGGCGGCGTCCGGCAGCACCTCCATTTCCTCACGAAGCCAGCCCCCCGCGGCCTCGATGCCGGAATCGAGCCGCGTCGACATCTCCGCGCGGAAGCGACCCACCGCCTCCGACAACTCCGGCGTCCGCCCGGGGGCCTCGCCGAGCCAGAACGGCACCGTCGGCGGCGCCCCCTGCGCGTCCTGGACCCGCACCTTCCCCTGCTCCACCCGGAGGATCCGCCACGACGCGTTGCCGAGCTGGAAGATGTCGCCGGCGCTCGACTCGATGGCAAAGTCCTCGTTGAGCGTGCCGATGAACGTTTCCGTCGGCTCGAGCACCACGCGGTAGTCGGCGTTTTCGGGGATCGCGCCGCCGGAGGTGATCGCCGTCAGCCGGCTGCCGCGCCGCGGCCGCAGGCGGCCGCCCACCGCGTCGTGATGCAGCAGGGCCCCGCGCCGGCCGCGCCGCGTCGTGAAACCCTCGGCGAGCATCCGGACGATGTCGTCGTACTCCTTGCGCGAAAGATTGCGATACGGCCAGGCGGCGCGGCACCGGTCGAACAGCGCGTCGGTGGCCCACTCCTCCGCCGCCACCGCCGCCACGATCTGCTGGGCGAGGATGTCGAGCGGCTTCTCGGGGATCACGAGACGGTCCAGCTCGCCCCGCTTCACCGCGTCGATCAGCGCCGCGCACTCCACGAGCTCGTCGCGCGACAGCGGAAACAGCCGCCCCTTCGGCAGCCCCCCCTTCGTGTGACCCGACCGGCCGACCCGCTGAAGAAACGCCGCAATCGACCGCGGCGATCCGATCTGGCACACCAGGTTCACATCTCCGATATCGATGCCGAGTTCCAGCGACGCCGTGGCCACCATCGCCTTCAGGTCGCCCGACTTGAGCCGCTGTTCGGCGGAGAACCGCTGCTCCTTCGACAGGCTGCCGTGATGCGCGGCCACGTTCTCCTCGCCGACCCGCTCGGAGAGGAACCGGGTGGCCCGCTCGGCCATCCGGCGGGTGTTCACGAAGACGAGCGTCGTGGCGTGGGATCCGACGAGCAGCGCCAGGCGGTCGTAGATTTCGGTCCAGACTTCCCCGGACATCACGGTTTCCAGCGGCGACTGCGTCAGCTCCAGCGCTATGTCGAGCCTCCTCCGGTGGCCGGAGTCGATGATCGCGCAGTCGGGCGTGCCGTCTTCCGACACGCGTGCCGTGCCCACGAGGAAGCGGGCCACCTCCTCGATCGGTTTCTGGGTGGCGGACAGGCCGATCCGGACGAGTGATCCCGTCAGCGCCGCCAGCCGCTCCATCGACAGCGCCAGGTGCGACCCCCGCTTGTCGTCGGCCACCGCGTGGATTTCGTCCACGATCAGCGTCCGCGCGGTCTCAAGCATCCTCCGCCCCCCCTCGGACGTGAGCAGGATGTACAGCGATTCCGGCGTCGTCACGAGAATGTGCGGCGGCTTCCGGATCATCGACGCGCGCGCCGACGCCGTCGTGTCGCCGGTGCGGACCGCGGTGCGGATCTCCACGTCGGGAAGACCCAGGCTTTCGAGGTTCGCGCGGATACCGGCCAGCGGTTCCTCGAGGTTCTTCGAGATGTCGTTGGACAGCGCCTTGAGCGGCGACACGTACACGACGTGCGTTTCGTCGGTGAGCGTGCCGTCGAGGCCCCGCTTCACGAGATCGTCGATCGCGGCCAGGAACGCGGCGAGCGTCTTTCCCGAACCGGTGGGGGCGGCGATGAGCGCGTTCCGGCCGCTCCGGATCACCGGCCAGGCGTCGATCTGGGGGGGCGTGGGTTCGCCGAGGCGCGTTTCGAACCACGCGCGGACGGCGGGATGAAACAGTTCGAGGCTCATGGATCTCCCGGAAGTTGGGGCCGGGCCGGCGACGAGCCGCCGGCATGCGGGGCGGGCCCCGGCGACCCGGTGGGATGATACTACATGCCGCGGTCCAGATCCCCCGGCCGGTTGACGTTCCGGAGCGCCGCCCGCACGGCGGGATGGCCCGCCGGTGTCACGTCCAGGAACGCCGTGACCACGCCTTCCGCCAGCCGGTGCGCCGCCGCCTCACCGGAAGCCAGGAGCCGCCGTGCCGCCGCCCGGCACGGTTCCGTCCGCCCGGCGC
>CAZQVN010000037.1:0-30698 GCA_964596775.1 uncultured bacterium | reverse complement strand
CCGGAAGCCAGGAGCCGCCGTGCCGCCGCCCGGCACGGTTCCGTCCGCCCGGCGCTGAACAACGGCTCGAGCCCCCGGTCGGTCCGCGGCAGGACATACTCGCTGTCGGCGAGCGCCGCAAACAGTTCCGCCACGGCCGCTTCCGTCACGAACGGCAGGTCCACGGCGATCACGACGAAGAACCCGGTGGTCGCCCGCTCCAGGCCGGCGGCGATCCCCGCCAGCGGCCCGCCGTCCGGAACCGCATCGAGGACGACCGGCAGACCGGACTCCGCGTAGCGCCGCTCCGAGCCGGTCGCAAGGATCACCTCGGACGCCACCGCCCGCGCCACGGCGATCGTCCGGTCGAGGAACGTCACGCCGTCATGAACCGCCAGCGCCTTGTCGGCGCCGAAGCGCTTTGATCGCCCGCCGCAGAGGATGATGGCCGTGCGGGCGTCGACAGGCGGGAGCCCGGCGCGGGGGGTCACCATCCCGGCGCATCCAAGCGGCCGCCGCGACCGCCGGTCATCGGCTCATCGCCTTCCCGGATCCGCCCGCGCGATCCGCCGGACCCGCTTCCTCCGCTTCGCACCCGACGCAGGGCCGCGGCAAATCCGTTCGCTCCCACTGCACCGTCATGTGCTCGATGCCGAACCGTTCGTGCAGCTCATGAGCGATCCTCTGCAGCAGGAGATCGTCGTCGGCCGGATCCGGCTTGACGATGTGCGCGGTCAGTGCGCTGTCCGTCGTGCTCATCCCCCAGATGTGGAGATCGTGCACGCCGGTGACCCCCGGCAGGCCGGCCAGGTAGGCCTCGACCGCAGCCGGATCGATCCCCGGAGGCACGGCGTGCAGCGCCAGGTCCACCGAATCGCGGAGAAGCCCCCAGGTGCCGATGAGGATCACCGCGGCGATCACGAGACTCGTGACCGGATCGATCCAGGCAAACCCGGTTGCGGCGATCAGCGCTCCGGCCGCGACCACGCCCGCCGACACGCCGGCGTCGGCGGCCATGTGCAGGTAGGCGCCGCGGAGGTTCAAGTCCCGCTTCCGCCCCTCGAAGAACAGCCAGGCCGTGACCCCGTTGATGACCAGCCCGATCGCGGCCACCACGATCACCGTCATCGCGGGCACCGGTTGCGGATTGCCGAAACGGCGCACCGCCTCCCAGGCGATGGCGCCCACCGCCACCACGAGGATCAGGGCATTGAGAAGCGCCGCGAGGATCGACGTGCTCCGGTAGCCGTACGTCCGGCGCTGCGTGGGGCGGCGCCGCGACAGGGCGTGGGCGCCCCAGGCGAGCAGGAGGCTCAGCACGTCGCTCAGGTTGTGACCCGCGTCGGCGAGCAACGCCAGCGACCCGGACAGGAACCCGAACGCGGCCTCGATGACGACGAACAGGACGTTCAGGACGACGCCCACGGCAAAGGCGCGGCTCACCCGTCGGAAGGAATCACCGTGATCGTGCTGGTGCGTATGACCCATGAGGCTCCGTCGAATTCGGACCGGTCCCCTTCGGACCGGTCCGCCGCTGATGGTAAACTCCGCGCATGCCCGCCACCACCCCCGTCACCGGAAAGCCGGAAGCGCCCCGACCCGCGCCGTCGCGCCTCGACGGTCGCGACAAGGTGACGGGCGCGGCCCGCTACATCGACGACATCACGTTTCCGGGACTGCTCCACGGCCGGACGATCCGGTCCACCGTGCCCCGCGGCCGGATCACGAACATCGCCTTCGACCCGTCGATCCCCTGGGACGAATTCACGATCGTCACCGCGAAGGACATCCCGGGAAGGAACGAGGTCCTGCTGATCACCACCGACCAGCCGTTCCTGGCCGACGGCGTCGTCCGGCACCACGCGGAGCCGGTCCTCCTCCTCGCGCACCCGGACCGGGAGATGCTGATCCGGGCCGAGGCGGCGATCACGATCGAGTACGAGGAGGAGCCGGCCTGCCTCGACATGCGCTCGAGCCGCCGTCCCGAGTTCAGGCAGTACGGCGACGACAACACGTTCCACACGATCCGCATCGAGAAGGGGGATGCGGAAGCGGGGTTCGAAGCCTCCGACCTGATCCTCGACGACGCGTTCGAAACCGGCGCCCAGGAACAGGCGTACATCGAGCCGCAGGGGATGATCGCCCGGCCCGCCCCGGAAGGAAACGGCATCGAGATCTTCGGGTCGCTGCAGTGCCCCTACTATGTCGTGAAGGCGGTCACGCACCTGCTCGGCATCACGAAGGAGCAGCTGCGCGTCGTGCAGACGACGACCGGCGGCGGCTTCGGCGGCAAGGAGGAGTACCCCTCGATGATCGCCGGACACGCCGCGCTGCTCGCCCTGAAGAGCGGAAAGCCGGTCAAGATCGTCTACGACCGCTACGAGGACATCCTGGCCACCACGAAGCGCCATCCCTGCGTCACGAACGTCAAGGCCGGCGTCACCCGCGACGGAAAGCTCACGGCCCTCGAAATCGACATCCTCATGGACGGCGGCGCCTACGCCACGCTCTCGTCGGTGGTGCTGTCGCGCGGAGCGCTGCACGCGGCCGGGCCCTACGAATGCCCGAACATCCTGATCCGCGCCCGGGCGGTGCTGACGAACACGCCGCCGCACGGCGCCTTCCGCGGGTTCGGCGCGCCGCAGACGATCTTTGCCGTCGAGCGGCAGATGGACCGGCTGGCCGGAAGGCTCGGACTCGACCCGCTGGAATTCCGGGCCCGGAATTACCTGAAGACCGGCGGCATCATGGCCACCGGCCAGGTCGTCCGCGACGAAGTGGATCTGCCGGGACTGGCCGCGGCCACCCGCGAGGCGCTCGGCGGCGATGAACGGGAACGGGAGATCGCCGCGTTCAACGCGCGGTCGGCGCACACGCGCCGGGCGCTCGGCTACAGCGCGTTCTACCACGGCGCCGGCTTCACCGGCTCCGGCGAGGAGCGGCTGGCCTCCACGGTCGGCGCCCGCCTCGCCGAGGACGGCATCGTGGAGGTGCTGTCCTCGAACACGGAAATCGGCCAGGGAACGATCACGGTCTTTTCGGTGATCGCCGCCGCCGCACTCGGCCTCGACGTGTCCGAGATCCGCGTGGCCAACCCGGACACGTCGCGCGTGCCCGACTCCGGACCGACGGTGGCGTCGCGCACGGCGATGGTCGTGGGGCATCTCGTGGAAAAGGCGTGCCTGGACCTCGCGATGAAGCTCAAGGCCGCTGAGGAAGCCGTCGAAACGCCGCCGGACGGCGGAGCAACCGAACCGCTTTCGACCGCCGCCCCGCCCCTCAAGGGCGAAGCCTTCCGCCGGGCCGCCCGCGCCGCTCTCGCCCGGGGCGAACACCCGGTCGGCAGAAGCCTGTACGAAAAACCGGCGTTCGTGGAGTGGGACGAAAAGAACTACCGCGGCGACGCCTACGCCACCTACGCGTGGGCCGTGTACGGCTGCGAGGTCGAGGTGGACCTGCGCTCCTGCGAAACGCGCGTCGTGAACTTCGTGGCCAACCAGGAAGTGGGACATGTGCTCCACCCGGTCCTGGCCGAGGGGCAGATCCAGGGGGGCGTGGTCCAGGGGCTCGGCTGGGCGCTCTGCGAGCACGTCGTCTACGAGAACGGGGCGGTGAAGAACGCCGCGCTCTCCACCTACGCCATCCCCACGTTCGTGGATGTTCCGCCGATCCGGGTTCTCTTTTCGGAGGCGCCCTACGAGCACGGCCCGCTCGGCGCCAAGGGGATCGGCGAGCTCCCGATGGACGGCCCGGCCCCGGCGGTGGCCAACGCGATCGCGGCGGCGCTGAACGTCAACGTGACGCGGGTTCCCTGCCTGCCGGAGACGCTGCTCGAACTGTCGGAGGTCGCGGATGGCGGATAAGTCGACGGTGGCGTTCCGCCTGAACGGCCGCGATGTCTCCCTCGAAACGCGCCCGTTCCGGCGGCTGCTCGACGTGATCCGCGAGGATTTCGAACTGACCGGCTCCAAGGAGGGGTGCGGCGAGGGGGAGTGCGGCGCCTGCAGCGTCTTCCTGAACGGCGAGCTCGTCAATTCCTGCATCATCCCGGTCCTCCAGGCCGAGGGAGCCGAAGTCACCACCATCGAGGCGGCCGCCGACCGCCCGCTCGGCGCCGCGGTCCAGCGGGCGTTCTGCGATCATGGCGGCGCCCAGTGCGGCATCTGCACGCCGGGGATGATCATGGCCGCAACCTGGGTGATGGAACATCGCGCCGAGCTGCCGGCCGGCGGCCTGGACCAGGGGATCACACTCCGCGATCTCCTGGCCGGCAACCTCTGCCGCTGTACCGGCTACGACCTGATCGTGAAGAGCGTGGAGGAAGCGATCAAGAACGCCGGCGCATCGACGGGCGGGGGCTCGTGAGAGGCCTCCTCGGCGCCATCGACGCCGTCCGGCCCCGTTCCACGCGGGAACTCGCGGAACAGCTGGCCGCTCATCCCGGCGCCCGGCCGATCGCCGGCGGCACCGATGTCATGGTGCGGCTCGAGGCCGGTTTTGCGGCGGCGGAAAGCTACGTCGATCTGTCCGGTCTCGCGGGCGAACTCCGCACCATCCGGGTCGAGGAAAAGCAGGTTGAGATCGGCGCGCTCGCCACGCTCTGGGATGTTCGGCGCAACGTCGAGGTCGTCCGCCGGTTTCCGCTTCTCGAGGAGGCGGCGCGGACGGTCGGCGCCGTCCAGATCCAGAGCCGCGGCACCTGGGCCGGCAACATCGCGAACGGTTCGCCGGCGGCGGACGGCGTGGCGGCGCTGCTCTGCTACGACGCGGAAGTCGTTCTCGTCTCGAAGGCCGGAACGCGCACGGCACCGCTGCACGGCTTCTTCACCGGGTACAAGAAGATGGATCTGCGCCCCGGCGAGTACATATCGGCGATCCGCCTCCCGCTCCAGGAGCCGGACCGGAAGCACGCGTTCCACAAGGTCGGCACGCGGCGCGCCCAGGCCATCACGAAGATAGGCCTGGCCTTTCTGCAACGCGCCGACGGATCGCACCGGGTGGCCGGCATCAGCCTCGCCCCGTTCGTCATCCGCTACACCGGCATCGAGGCGGTGCTGGATCGCGGCGGCAGCGCCGCGGAACTGGATGCGGCGATCGCCGCGGAGGTGAAACCGATCGACGACATCCGGTCGACGGCCACCTACCGGCGGAAGGTGTTCGCGGCGCTTCTGAAGAGCGAAATCGGGAGTCGATAACCCCCGGGGGCGGCGCCCGCTACTCCGCCTTCGTCAGATCCAGCCGCCCCACCCGCACCCGCGCCGGCTTCGCCGACACATCCGTCCAGGCCATCCAGATGTTCACGCCCTGGACGGCGAGCCGCGGAAAGCCGCTGTTGCGTCCGGCCGACGTGGGCGTCAGCGTCCGGTGGTCCAGCATCGCCCCGTCGAGCCCGACGCGACGCATCCGGATCTCGGCGCCCCCTCCGACCTCCTCGGCCCAGACAACGATCGCCGTTTCGTCCGGCAGCCAGTCCACGTCGACCCGACCGAACGGCTTGCCGTCATCCACTTTCACGATGCGCGACAGGCCGAACGACGACGAATCGGACAGCGCCAGGAACACTTCCGGCTTTTCGTTGGCGTCGGTGAACCACGCCAGCGCGAGATAGCGATCCATGTTCGCCATCGCCGGGCCGTTCACCGGGCACCCCTCGATCTTCCAGCCGTCGTTCCGGATCGTGAACGGCTTCTCCCAGACGCGGCGTTCGTAGCGCACCACGGAAATGTCGCGCACATTGTCGTCGCCCCGGTCGCGGTAGGCCACGGCCATCCCTTCGAGCGTGCGGACGGCCGCGGTCTGGCAGCAGTCGCAGACGCGCCTGTCGAGCACGACTTCCGCGCCGAACTTTCCTTCGCGCCACAGGGCTGCGCGGATCTGGGTTTCCGGGATTTCCTTCCCCTTCACGGCGTAGTCGCGACCGTCGAGCCAGATCGCCCAGAACCCCTCGACCGGATCCGGCGCCAGCGACACGAACCCGTGTTCCGTCTGTGTGCCGTCGTTGTGCGGGCGCAGGGGAGCGCTCCATGTGACGCCGTCGTCCGCCGACGTGGCGATCCAGACATCGTAGGCGTACGCGTCCTTGCCGCTTTTCTTCAGCCATGAGGCCACGACCGTACCGTCCGCGAGGACGAGCAGGCCCGGAAAATCCGCCCAGTTCACGAACAGGTCCTTGTCGGACACGATCGTCTTCGCGGGCGCCCAGGCGGTTCCCTCCCAGCGGGAAAAGCGGACGGACGGCACGCCACCCTCGGGATTCTCGATCCACGACATCCATGCGGTGCCGCCCCCGACGGTCAGGGCCGGTTCGCCGCTCGCCGGAGCGGCCGGAGAAGTCGTTTCCTCGAACGACACGTTCTTCAGCGACGGCAGCACGTCGGCGGCGGCAGGCCGGATTCCGGCTGCCGCCAGGATCAGCACCAGCACTGTGCATGCGGCCCGGGCGACCGGGCCCGGCATCAGGTTCACTCCGTTATGGTTCACCGTTTCTCCTCCGACTCTGAACACAGAAAACAACCGGCACTTAATCCGGCAGCAGCCGGCGCGCCAGCTCTTCCATCCGCCCGGCCAGTTCGAAATCCATGCCGGTGATCCCGCCCGCGTCGTGCGTGACCAGGTCGATCGACACCTTGTGGTACACATTGGACCACTCCGGGTGATGATCGAGCGACTGGACGACGATCGCGGCGCTCGTCAGGAAACCGAACGCCTCGATGAAATCGCGGAACTGGTAATCGCGGTGGAGTTTTCCGGAGGCCACCGACCAGCCGGGAAGCGCCTTCAACCTTTCCGCGATGTCCGACTCGGAGAGTTTACGTCTCTTTTCGCTCATTCCGCCCCCGATCATGAAAATCGGGGCCGATCTGGTTCAGACCGGCCCCGACGAGTTGTACCGTGTTGAAATCCGCGGGCCGTGGATCAGCCCTTCGGGCCCAGGCCGAGCAGAGCCCGGATATCGCTCTCGAAGACGTCCGGAGCCCGGTAACCCACGTACTTGCGGTAGATCTTGCCGTCCTGCGTGATCACGAAAGCCGTCGGGATGCCGCGTACTCCGCCGTAGTCGCTCACGATCTTGTTGTTGCCGAGCAGCATCGGGTAGTTGATCTTCTTCGCGCGGGCAAACGGTTCCACGTCCTTGGCGCCGCCGGCGTCGAGGGATACGCCCACGATTTCCAGCCCCTGGGCCCGGTACTCATCGTAGAGCTTTATGAAATGCGGAATCTCCATCTTGCAGGGGCCGCACCAGGTGGCCCAGAAGTCGAGGATCACGATCTTGCCGGCATAATCCGCCATGGTCTTCTGGTTTCCCTGGAGGTCGGTCACCGCAAAGTCGGGGGCCGGCTTGAGCGTCGACGTGTCGACGAAGACCTTGATCGGCTTCTTCTCGGCCGCCTTCGTTTCGGAGGCCTTCGCCTCGCCCCCTTTTTCTGCGTTGCACGCGCCGACCGCAAACAGGGTGGCCATTCCCAGCACGACGGAAAAACCGAGCGCTGCACATCTCTTCAATGTCATCGAGAAAACCTCCTGACGAAACCGGCGATCGTCGCCGGAAAGGGCGAAACGGCTCAGCCGATTTCCGTGAGCTTCGGGAACATCCGGGACAGAAGCGTGGCCAGCCAGCCGAACTTGTCGAAGAAAATCATGAGACCGACGATGATCAGGAACAGGCCGCTGACGATCTCGATCACGCGGAAGTTGGATTTGACCTTGCCGGACCAGCGGAAGAACGAATCCACGCTGAGGCCGGCCAGGATGAACGGAACGCCGAGACCCAGCGAGTAGAAGGACAGGAGCATCATCCCCTTGCCCACGGACCCCGAGGTGCTGGCCACGCCGAGGATCGCGCCGAGAATCGGCCCGATGCAGGGCGTCCAGCCGAACGCGAACGCCAGCCCCACGACGAACGAGCCGAGCATTCCGGCCGACTTCTGGTTCTGGTGAAACCGCTTCTCGTAGTTCAGGAAGGGGATCTTGAAGATCCCGATCGTGTGCAGGCCGAAAATCACGATCACCACACCGGCGATCTTGGCCAGGATCTGCATGTTCTCGTTCAGGAACGCGCCGACGAAGGTTGCCGAGGCGCCGAGAGCGATGAACACCGCGGAAAACCCGGCCACGAAGGCCAGGCAGTTCAGAAGCATCGTCCGCCGCAGCGACTTGTCGGAACCGCTGGCCCTCATTTCTTCGATCGACAGCCCGCTGACGAAGGACAGGTAGGCGGGCACGACCGGAAGCACGCAGGGAGAGACGAAAGAGATGAGGCCGGCGGTCAGGGCCGCCAGAATTCCGACACTGTCATCCATGGTTCTGTTCTGGTACCTCTTTGAGTGGATTCACGTTACAGGGTGGTCGCAGGGCGCTGATTGTAGCATCGGCCCGGAGGCAGGACCACTGAAAGTTCCCGTGCCGGCTCTCAGACACCGGCGCGGCCCCGAGGTTTCTTGTTATTCTCCAACCTCTTGACCGTTTACGGTCCCCCCCATAGGCTTGTGGCACAGGGGCCTCGAGAAGGTGGACAACCCCGCTGGAACAGCCTAACCTGTTTAATGACAACCATATCCAGAGTTCGGAGATACATGGCCTCGAACAGAAAACTCACCCATGTGGATGATCGGGGCGCGGTCCGCATGGTCGATGTCGGGGAGAAACCGGTCACGACCCGCCGCGCCGTGGCGTCGGGACGCCTCCGACTCGGCGCCCAGGCCATCAAGGCATTGCAGGACAACACGTTGAAGAAAGGCGACGCGCTGGCAGCCGCCCGCCTGGCCGGGATCCAGGCGGCCAAGAAGACATCCGAGTGGATCCCGCTCTGTCACCCCCTGCCCCTGACCCACGTCCGGGTCGACCTGGAGACGGACCCGAAAGCGGGCGAGATCCGCATCACGGCCGAGGTACGCACGAACGGCCCCACCGGCGTGGAAATGGAAGCGTTGACCGCGGTCGCGGGAGCAGCCCTGACGCTGTACGACATGCTGAAAGCGGTGGACAAGTCCATCGTGATCGAGAACATCCTTCTTCTGGAAAAGGAAGGGGGGCGAAGCGGCACCTACCGGCGGGCTGAAGCGGACCGCTCCGGTCGTTCCGGCAACACCGTCGCGCCGGCCCGGAAAGGCCCGCGCCGGTGACCCGTCCACCGTTCACGGCCGCCGTCCTGACGGTGAGCGATTCCGCCTCGGCAGGAGATCGCCGGGACGAAAGCGGCCAGGTGGCCTCCGTCTTCGTCGAGGAGATCGGCGGCCGGGTGCGCGTGCGGAAAACCGTGCCCGACGAGCGGGAGGCCATCGCCGCCTGCCTGATCGACTGGACCGACCGCGATCGCGTGGACCTCATTCTGACCACCGGCGGCACCGGGTTCGCCGAACGCGACGTCACGCCGGAGGCCACTCGCGGCGTGATCGAACGCGAGGCCCCGGGGCTGGCCGAAGCGATGCGCCGGGAAACGGTCCGTCACACGCCGCTTGCGGTTCTCTCCCGCGGGGTGGCCGGAATCCGTGGAACCACCTTGATCGTCAACCTGCCGGGAAGCCCGAAGGGGGTGCGCCAGTGTCTGGACGTGCTCGCCCCCGTGCTTCCCCATGCACTCCGCGTTCTTTCCGGCGCCATCCGGCAGCACACCGCGGCCGATACCGAAATTTCATGAGCCTTCTCACCCTCGAGGAAGCCGGAAACCGGATCCTTGCCGGAATTCCGGTGCTTCCGGCGGAACGGGTCCGGTTTACCGACGCGCGGGGACGGGTTCTCGCCGAAGACGTGATCGCCGCCGGCGACCTGCCGGCCTGGGACAATTCGGCCATGGACGGATTCGCGGTAAGGAGCCTCGATCTTCGCGATGCTTCCGCGGAACATCCCGTCGAACTCGACATCGTCGGCGATCTCCCGGCGGGCCGGGCGTTGGCGAAGGCGCTCGAAGCGGGGCAGGCCATCCGGATCATGACCGGTGCGCCCGTCCCCGCGGGCGCCGACGCCGTCATCATGGTCGAAAGGACGCAGACCGACGGGAGTCGCGTCCGCATCTCCGGAGTGGTGCGTTCCGGCGAAAACATCCGGCGTCGCGGCGAAAACGTCAGGGCGGGGGAAACCGCGCTGCGCGCCGGGCTTCCGGTGCGATCCTCGGAAGTGGGCCTCCTGGCGTCTCTTGGCGTCACGGACGTGCCGGTTCACCGTCTCCCGCTGGTCGGCGTGCTCTCTTCTGGAGATGAACTCGTTCCGCCGGAGGTCACGCCGGGGCCGGGGCAGATCCGGGATTCGAACCGATTCGCGCTGGCGGCCCATCTCAATGCCCTCGGGTTTCCCAGTCGGGATTTCGGCACCGCGCCGGATGCGCCGGAGGCGATCGAGGAACTGTTCCGGAAGGCGGCCCGCGAGTGTGATGTCGTCGTATCGTCCGGGGGCGTTTCCGTGGGGGACTACGACCTGACCAAGACGGTGCTGGCCCGACTCGGTACAATGGAGTTCTGGCGGGTGGCCATCCGCCCCGGAAAGCCGGTGGCCTTCGGGAGGATCGATGGACGACCGGTGTTCGGACTTCCCGGAAATCCGGTATCGTCCCTGGTCGTTCTGGATCAACTGGTCCGGCCGGCGCTCCGGAGAATGGCTGGACACACGACGCTCCACCGCAGGACGTTTCAGGCGGAGCTCGAAGAGCCGATACACCATGCGGAAGGTCGCACCGAGTTCGTCCGGGCGAAGATCCGCTACGAAAGCGGACGCTTCCTGGCCCGAAAGACCGGGCCGCAGGGGTCCAACCTGCTCAAGTCGCTGTCGCTGGCGGATGGATTCGTCATCCTTCCGGCGGAAACCGGGCACGCCGCGGCAGGGTCGCTGGTGGACTGCCAGCTTCTGGTTGAAGAGATCTGAACGGAATACACAGCCGTGATACTGAAGGAGGCTCGAATGAACTGCATCTCCGGCCGTCCGGGCCTGCTGCCCGCGGCACTGATCTGGATCGGCCTGACCGCTGGTCTGACCGTCCAGGACGCCAACGCGGCCGCCCGCATCGACCCGCGGCTGCGGAGCCTTCGGGAGCGCCAGGAGGAAACGCGGCAGGTCCGCCTGCAGCCGGAAACGGCGAAGGCCGGGCTCTCCGTGCTGTATCCGGGCATCGATGTACTCCCGGATCGATCGGGCCTCTCCGTCGACTGCCTCATGCTCCTCGGTCCCGAGGGAGAATCCAGTCTCCGCGCGCAGGGGCTGTCGCCGCGCACGCGGGTCGGCGACATCGTGACGATCACGATCCCGCTCGACGCGCTGGATCTCATCGAAACCCTCCCCGGAATCCGCGAAGTGGAAATGAGCCGGCCCCTGAAGCCGGTTCTCGACGTCAGCCGGATCGCGAGTCACGCGGACCAGGCCAACGGCTCCACGGCTCCCCCGTTTCCGGCCACCGGGTACACCGGCCGGAATGTCGTGGTCGGCATCGTGGACACGGGCATAGACCTCCAGCACGGCGACTTCCGCGACCCGTCCAACCAGACCCGGATCAACTTCTGCTGGGACCAGACATCGTCCGCCGGAACGAAGCCCCAGCCGTTCAATTACGGCTCCGAGTGGACCGCGGCGCAGATCAACGCCGGGACGGCCATCCAGAGCGACTTCAGCGGGCACGGCACGCACGTGGCCGGCATCGCCGCCGGCGACGGATCGGACACGGGGAACGGCCAGCCGGCCGACCGCTTCATCGGGGTCGCGCCCGAAAGCGACATCATCTTCGTGAAGACGACGTTTCTCACCGGTGATGTGACGGACGCCGTGAGCTACATCTTCTCCAAGGCGGGTGTGCGCCCCGCCGTGGTGAACCTCAGCCTCGGAACCCAGGACGGCCCCCATGACGGCACGTCCCTGTTCGACCAGGCCATCAGCAACTTGACCGGGGCCGGGCGGATCATCGTGGCCGCGGCGGGGAACGAAGGCAATCCGACGAACAACCCGAACACTCCGAACATCCATGCCCGGCAGATCTTCAGCGCGGACACCGACAGCATGGTTTTCACGTTCACGATCCCGACATACACGCCGAACCCGGGAACGAATCCGCTCAACGATTTCATCGTCATCGACGGCTGGTACGAGGGAGCCGACAACTTTTCCTTCCGTGTCGAGTCGCCGGCCGGAAAGCGGACGAACGAGGTGCTCAGGGACTTCAGCTTCACGACCTGCATCAACGGAACGCAGGAAGGGCGGGTCTACATCGAGAACAACAAGCCGGTCGCCCCGCCGTCGAACGGCGACAACGAGATCTACATCGAGATCACCGAGCCCACGTCGTCGTTCAACTGCGGATTGCCGAAGTCCGGAACCTGGAAGATCATCGCCTATCGCAAGGGGCCGATCGTGTCCGGCGTCATCGACTTCTGGATCTCGGCGGCCCTCCTCGGAGCCGGCGGCGGATCTCCGTCATTCGGAATCGGCGCCGCCAATTCCCACATCGTCGGCTCCCCCGCCTCGGCCCTCAACGTCATCAGCGTCGGGGCCTACATCACGAAACGGCAGTGGACCGCGGTGAACGGCGTCCGCCAGTACGTGGGAATGACCGACGCGGACATCGGAAGGATCGCCAGCTTTTCCAGCCCGGGACCGCTCCGTGACGGAACGCCGGCTCCGGATCTCGTCGCGCCCGGACAGGGGATTGCCTCCGCGCGCAGTTCCGCCGCGACCACGAGCAACGACTTCAACCTCACCGACGGAAAACACCATATCAACCAGGGCACCAGCCAGGCTTCGCCGCAGGTGGCCGGTGCCGTGGCGCTCCTGCTCGAGCGATACCCCACGGAAACCCCGACCCAGATCCGCACACGGCTCAAGGAAACGGCACGGCGCGATTCCTTCACCGGAACCGAGGAAAACAACACGTACGGAGCCGGAAAACTCGAAGTCATGAAGGCTTTGGAGTTCGGAACGCCCGTCTACTTGGGCCTGCTCGAGGCGTTTCCGGACAACGGCAACGTCCGCCTGCGCTGGATCGTCCAGGGGGACGACCCGTTTCTCGGTTTCCATGTATCGCGCAGCCGGAACGAGGCCGGGCCGTTTGAGCGGCTGACGGAGTCGCTCCTCACCGGCGGCCCCCGGTTCGAGTTCCTCGATGACGATGTCACGCCAGGGACGGATTACTGGTACCTCGTCGAGTCGCTCGACCTGGAAGGGCGGGTGGACACGTTCGGACCGCTGCTGGCCAGGGCCGGCGCACCGAGACTGTCCCTGCTTCAGAACGGCCCGAACCCGTTTTCCACCTCGACCACGATCGCGTTCGACCTGCCCGTCGCGGGAACCGTCGGCCTGAAGGTGTTCGACATTTCCGGAAAACCGGTGCGCACTCTCGCCGACGGCATTCTGCCCGCCGGCCGGAACGAGACCATCTGGGACGGCACCGGCGACGACGGCCGGGACCTGCCGAACGGCGTGTATTTCTACCGGCTCGCGTCCCGGTCCGGCAGTGAGACTCGAAAAATGATCCTGAAACGACCCTGATGCCGAATTCAGCCCTGCTGTTTCTTGTTTTCTATTTTCTGCTGGCGTTTGCCCTGTTCGTTTACGGGGCCCATGCCTACCTGATGACGTGGCTGTACCACCGTCACCGTCGCCGGACCGAAACATCCGCGGGCCTCGACGACGACGTGCCGTTCGTCACCGTTCAACTGCCGCTGTTCAACGAAATCTATGTCGTCCGGCGGCTTGTGGACGCCGTCTGTGCCTTCGACTATCCCAGGGACCGGTTCGAGATCCAGTTGCTCGACGACTCCACCGACGACACGGTGGACCTGGTTCGGGAAATCGTGGCGGAAAAGACCGCGCTCGGGTATTCGATCGCCCATATCCATCGAACCGACCGAAAGGGCTTCAAGGGAGGCGCCCTGCGGGAAGGACTCGACAAGGCACGCGGCGACCTGATCGCCGTGTTCGACGCCGACTTCGTGCCTCCCGCCGGGTTCCTGAGCGGAACCGTGCCCCGGTTTCGCGATCCCTCGATCGGCATGGTCCAGACGCGCTGGGGGCATCTCAACGAAGGCTACTCCCTGCTGACCCGAATCCAGGCGATGGCCCTGGACGGTCATTTTCTCGTGGAGCAGACGGCGCGCAATCGCTCCGGGGTGTTCATCAACTTCAACGGCACCGCGGGAATCTGGCGCCGGCAGGCCATTCTGGACGCCGGCAACTGGCAGGACGACACGCTGACCGAAGACCTCGACCTCTCCTACCGGGCCCAGCTGGCCGGCTGGAGGTTCCTGTTCCTTCCCGACCTGGTCTGTCCGGCGGAGCTCCCCGCCGAGGTGAACGGTTTCAAGGGGCAGCAGTTCCGCTGGGCCAAGGGTTCCGTCCAGACGGCGGTCAAGCTGCTCCCGGCGATTTTCCGTTCGAGAAGGCCGGCGTTCCTCAAGTTCCAGGCGTTCGTGCACCTCACGAACCATGCCGTCTATCCGCTGCTGCTCGCCCTTGCAGTCATGACCATGCCGGCGCTCGCGCTGCACGACCGGGTTCCCCAGGTCGAGGGCGCTTTCCGGTGGGCCACGGTTCTCATCGTGGCCAGCCTCGGCCATCCGTTCCTCTACATGTATTCGCAGAAGCAGATCCGCAGGGACTGGCCCCGCCAGCTGGCCATGGTGCCGGTCATGATCGCCATGGGGATGGGAATCGCTCTCAACAACGTCCGCGCCATCATCGAAGCGCTTGCCGGCATCCGGAGCGACTTCAACCGCACACCGAAATACGACCTGAAAACCCGCGCGGACGGCTGGAAGGGGAAGAAGTACCGGGTCCCGTCCACCTGGATTTCAGCTCTCGAAATCCTGCTCGGGCTCTACACCGGAGCCGCCACCGTCTACAGCGTGCTCAGCGCCCAGTATCTCGTCACGCCGTTTCTGTTCCTCTACAGTTCGGGCTTTCTCTACGTGGGCGTCACATCCCTTCGGCATGCCCGCCTTCGGAATTTCACGAAGGCAGTGCCTCACCCCGCGGCTCCGGGCGCCTGACCCCCAGAAAACGCAGTCCCTCCAGGCAGGCAAGAAGCAGGAACGGCGCGATGACCAGCCCCTTCAGCGCGGTCGACTCGTGCCATCCGTTGCCGGCGGCGAAACCGGGCAGGGGGTGGTAAGCCACGAGAGCCGTCAGCGTGACGCAGAGCCACGCCGGCGAAAAGCGGAAGCAGAGGAGCGGAATCAGCCAGGCCAGGTACCAGGGATGCACGGTCGGCGACACGAGAATCGCCGTTCCCATCACCGCGAGCAGGGCGCCCGGGCGGGAGGCGCGGAGCAGTGCCGCGAGAACGGCCACCATCACCACGATCGCCAGCGCAAGGAGCTTGGCTTCGGTCAGGCGCATGTCCTGATCGGCGGGAGTGCCCGGGCGCTGAAGGAACGCAAAGAGGAAGTCGTTGGACCGCCACTTCGCGGCGTACGTGCCCAGGCTGCCGAACGGGTCGACGCCGGAACCGAGAAACGGGAGGTACGCAACGGCCGCGCTCAGGACGAAAACGGTTCCGGCCGCCGCCCAGCGACGGCCCAGGAGAAACGGAGCCGCCGCAACGGAAATGAACTTCACGAGAACGGACCCGGCAAGAAGAACGGCGCCCAGGAGTTCGTGCGGTCGCCGCTGTTCAGCCACGTCGACACCGCCGGCCGAACGTGTTCGCGAAACCGCCGCCACGGCCCCGGTCAGCAGCAGCATCCCGAGAACATCCACGTGACCGGACCAGGCGAACTCGAGGATCGGCAGCGGATGCCACCAGTAAAGGACGAGGCGCCACGCCTGCCCCGGGCCGGAGGCCGCGTACCTCCAGACCAGGAGAGCCAGGAGGAGGTCGACAAGGACGAGCAGGAGCTTGATGCCGGTCACCCCGGGAAGAGCCAGGGCGGCAAGCATGAAAAACGCCTGGGCGACCGGCGGGTAGATCGTCACGAGGTCCGGATTGTTGATGTTCTGCCACTCCGGATTCCGGAGAAACGCCAGCGCCGTGTCGGACGGGGCATGCCGGAACGGATTCTCTCCGGCCAGGCCGACGCGGCCGTCCCAGATGTAGCGATGGACGTCGTCGGAAAGAACGGGGGGAGCGCCGACGAGCGGCAGCCGGAACGCGAGACCGGCCAGGAGGACCATCAGCGCCGGGAAGGGGAACCGGCGGGCCGCGAGCAGGGCGGCAAGATACGCGACGGACATGACCGACATGCCGAAAAACAGGACGGGGCCGTTGCCGGCGGCGGTTGTCAGTCCGGTCAGCGGCCGAAGCGCGGCAAGGACGGACACCGCGGAAAGAAAACAGAGGAGGGCGGGTAGCCGGTGACGCATGGGCTAGGCTAGCATACGCATCCTATGAGACGAGCCAAAATTGTCTGTACGCTTGGACCGAAAAGCCGAAGCCCCAAAGTCATCCGCAGTCTGATCGAGGCCGGCATGAACGTATGCCGCCTGAATTTTTCGCACGGTTCGCACGAAGACCACAAGAAGGTGGTTTCGGTGATCCGGCGCGAGTCGCGCCGGGCCGGCACCACGGTCGGGATACTTCAAGACCTGCAGGGGCCGCGCATCCGCACCGGACCGATGGCGCCCGGCGAAGTGGAGCTCGTCGAGGGACGCAAACTCACGATCACCCGGCGCCGGGTGCCCGGCAGCGCTTCCCTCGTCTCCACCACGTTTGCCCGGCTTCCCTCGGAAGTCTCGAAGAACGACCTGATCTTGCTCGCCGACGGGCTGATCCAGCTGCGCGTCAACCGGGTCAGCGGCGGCGACGTGGAGTGCATCATCGAGCATGGAGGCACTCTCGGAGCGCACAAGGGGATGAACATCCCCGGTCACAAGCTCTCGATTTCCGCGATGACCACCAAGGATCGCGAAGACCTGGCCCTCGGAGTCCAGCTCGGCGTGGACTGGGTGGCCCTCTCGTTCGTCCGGACCGGAAGCGATGTGCGGGTCCTGAAGAGAGCCCTGAAGAGGCTCGGGTCGTCGATCCCGGTGATCGCGAAGCTGGAAAAGCCGCAGGCCATCGAAAACCTGTCGGAAATCCTCGACATCACCGACGGCGTGATGGTCGCCCGCGGCGATCTGGCCGTGGAAACCTCACCGGAGGAAGTGCCGGTTCTGCAGAAGCATGTCATCCGGGAGGCGCGCCGCCGGGGCGTGCCCGTGATCACCGCCACCCAGATGCTGGAGTCCATGGTCGACCATCCGCGCCCGACGCGCGCCGAAGCCAACGATGTGGCCAATGCCATCTACGACGGAACGGATGCGGTCATGCTCTCCGCCGAAACGGCGGTCGGGCGGTACCCGGTGGAAACGGTGAAGCTGATGGGCCGGATCATCGAGAGCGCCGAAGCCGACATGACCGACCAGCCTCCGCGCGAGAGCCGCATGGGCGGACTGTGGGGCATGTCGGTGAGCGACGCGATCTGCGCGGCGGCCGCGGGCGCGGCATCGGGGCTCGGGGCGGGCGCGGTGGCGGTGTTCACCCAGTCGGGCAGCACCGCGCGCCGCATGGCCCAGCAGCGCCCGAGGAGCCGCACGTTCGCGTTCAGTCCGGAAGTCGAGGTCCTGCGCAGGGTGTCCCTGTACTGGGGTATCGAACCGAGGCCCACGCCGAGCATCAGGACAACGGATGCCATGATCGACTGGGTGGCCAGGGCGTTGAAGAAGGAGGGGATCGTGAAGCGGGGGGATCGGATCGTCGTCACGGCCGGAACGCCCGTGGGGCGCTCCGGCTCGACGAATTTCTTGAAGGTTCACCGGATCCGGAACTGATCCGGGCGGCGACGGGACGAACCTGTTCCGGCGCCGTGCCTGTCCGGCTGCCGGCGGAAACTACTGTCCGCCGGATCCGCCACCCTGCTCATGGCAGGGAGCCTTGCAGATCTGCATGTCGGCGGCGATGACCTCCATGCGTGTCGCGTGCCGGAGGTTTTCAGCCGAGGTGCAGCTGGCGCGGTCCGGTCCGCTGAGATCCCTGCAGGCGATCAGGTTTTCCTTGTGCAGATCCCGCTCGGCATCCCGGGCCGCCTTGGCGATATCGTTGCAGGCCTGCACGCAGGCGGACACGGACCCCGAGGTACCTTCAGACCCAGTCGCCCCGCCGTTGCTTCCGGAAGTCGGGGCGGTAATGCGGTCGCCGACCTGGGAGCACTGCGCACCGCTCAGAGAAAAGGCGGCGACAAGAACGATTCCGGACAATATGGAACGGCGGCTGAAGATGTGCCTCATGATGGACCCCTCTCGTTGACGAACCTGATGATGGCCGCGCTGTCCCCACTGTCAGGCAACCGAAATCGAACCGAAACGCCACCGGCGCCCGGTCCTTCTGGAAAACTACTGGCCTCCGCTTCCGCTTCCCTGTTCGTGACAGGGAGCCTTGCACGCTTCCAGTTCCATGGAGATCTGCTCCATGCGCGCGTCGTGACGGGCATTTTCCGCGGCCATGCACGCGTCGCGTTCGCTTCCTCTCAGAACCTTGCAGGCTTCGAGGTTGTTCTTGTGAAGATTTCTTTCGAAATCTCTCGCTGTCCTGGCCGCGTCGTTGCATGCCTGGACGCAGGCCGAAACTCCGCCTCCGCTCCCATTGACGCCGGTGCCGGAACTTCCCGACGGTGACGTGATGCGATCGGAAACCTGGGAACACTGGGAACCGGTGAGCGCCAGTGTTACCGAAAGGGCGACGATCGCGCCCCACACATTCGACTTTCCACGTTTCATCTGTTCATCCCCCTGAATGAATAGCACGATGTTTGACCGGGATCGGGTGTAACGCTGCTCAAAGTTGCCAATCACCCCTTTCCACTGCTGAACCACAAACGGGGGACAGCTCCGGGCCGGACACTTGAACCGACGATCAACCGCTCAGAAACGGTGAGTCCACGCGACTCCGCCCGAGGGGGTTTCAAAGTTCAAGAGCGCCAGCTGTGCTGTCAATGGAAAGGCGGGGAAGAGCCTGAGTCCTCCGTTCCACTTTTCGCTGTCATATTCTACGATAAAATCCACCCATTTGCCGAAGTAGATATCGGCTCCGCCGAACTCTCCATCCAGAAGGTATCGGCCGGCCCGGAAGGTTCTGAACCCGTATCCCGCGGAAATACTGCCGCCCAGCCCGGCTTCACGCCGTCTAATTGATTTTGTGGCAACACAATAGAGCGAATGATACCTTCGGGTTCCCTTCAGGTCGTCCATTCCGACGGCCACGGCCGGCCAGGACAGCCAGTCGGACCGCCCGGGGGATTCCGCGGTGGCCTCCTCGAGGAGCAGGATCCGGCCGCTGCCCATCCGATCGACCCCGTCCGCCTCGAGCCCCTCGATATGGCTCTCTCCGGGCAGAACCGTGGCCCGGATCGAAACCTCCGTGCGGGGCAGAAAACCCATCGTCAGGAAATAGACACGGTTGTCGAGAGTGCCCCGCCCTTCGTAGGACTGATCCCTGTCGATCAGATTGTAACCGAGGTGAAAAGTGCCTTCGGGCGCAACGGCGGCAACGGGAATGTTCAGCAATCCGGTCATTCCGCCGAGCGAGGTAGCGCCGGCAATTGCGGTGCCGTTTGCCGCGATCAGCAGCATCAGCGTAACCGCGGCCGTCCATCCGGGTCTGTTCATCGCTGTTCTCCCGAGCCCGCGCCGTGTGCCTCTCCGGCGCCGGGCTCATCATCCCGCGCCGGTTTCGCTCCCGGGCCGCCGGCTGGGCCCGTGCGGCCGCGCAGGTCGCCGAGATTGTTGAGGAAAAACGTGGGGGTGAGCCCCTTGCGCACGCGTTCCAGCGTTTCGAACATCCGGACGCGCCGTCCCGTCGGCGCCTGATCCTCCCTGTACTCGAAGGGAAACGCCGGAACGGTGACCGGGCGCAACCGGGAGGGGTTCAACTGGCGGCGGACCGGCAGCGGCACGCTGAACCGGAATCCTCCCACGCTGCCCTCATTCGTTTTCGTGACGAAAAAACCGAAATCCGTTTCCCCGAAGCGGCGGAGCAGGTCCACGCGCGCTCCGCGGTCCCCGTGGATGAATTGTCCCGCCGTGACGTTGAGTTCCAGGTCCCTCCCCGGCGTCCTGGCAATGACGGATCCCAGCCCGGACCAGGCCTTCATGGGCGAGTAGAGGACACGATTGCCGCTGGAGAACTTGAGAAATCCGGAATAGTCCCCGGCCAGCCTTGCTTCCAGGAGCCCCCCGGCCAGGAAGCGGCCCGCCTCCCAGGCCACGCCGTACCGGTTGCCGGGGAAATGTCCGGCGCTCACGACCCCGGTGACGTCGCCGGGAAGCACTCCCCATGCGCTGACCGTGGTCCGGCCGGGGGCGATGCTTCGGGCGAAGGGGTCGAACTCGTCGTGCAGCTGGACGACGACCTGCGCCGTGACCAGTACGCCGCGGACAGGGCTCACGGTGGCCTCGGGAGCGAGCCACAGTCCGTACTCAAACGGATTGTCGGCGATGCCCAGTCGCAGTTCGGCAAGAGGGCGGACGGCCACGTCGACCTTGAAACTCGACGTGCCGTGACCGGCCCATTCCCCGTCATGGGACCGATGCGACCGGGGCGTTCCGACCGTCACCCGGGAGCGGAACTCCTCCGGGGTCATGTCCCCGGAAAGGAAGTCGTTCCAGTCCCCGGCGAACGCGGAAATCTCGAGGATCGGAACACCGCGGTTCATGGGAATCACGCTCAGGCGGTCCCCCCTGGCAAGCCCCCGGGTTCCCGCTGCCGCCGCCAGTCCGGCCGCCTCCATCTCGTAACGGAAGACGCGGTTTTCGTAGGTCAGGACGGCGGCCCCCGGTGAACGCGCCACGCGGACCCCCTCGAAACCGAGATCCTCGAGCGCTGAACCCGCGGCATCCGACCAGGAGGCTCTCGATAGTTCCCCCGAGGTTGCGGCGCCGCCGTCTCCGCTTTCCGCCCGCGCCGGGACCGCATGGACCTGGAAGAGGGTCAGACCGAGGAGAAGCACGGTCGCAGTCACCCGGTTCCGGCTTCGCGGCAGGGCCGTGGCACGAACCGTGCTCCCGGCCGTGTTCCTGCCGTACCGGCCGCGCAGCGCACCCGCGCGACCATCGACAGGGGCGTGCGGAGATCCCGCTCGACCCTTCATTGCACGTTCTCCGCTCTTCATGAAAAGGACTGTTCCCCCGGTGGGCGGATCTGCCTGGCAGGCCAGATCCGCGGCATGATTCCGATCTGCGGCCGCAGGCTGGTTTCCGCTGCTCCCGATGCCGATTCTGCGCGTCGTTGCGGTTCCGGCCCACAGCATGTATCGGCCCGCGCCGAATCCGCCTTGAGTACGGCCGAAAAGGGGCCGATAACCCCTTTCGTGCAATTTGATTGCGGTATTCGGGCGAAGCGCGAAACTGTACTTGGCAAGGTCGCCAGCCTGAGCTAGACTGTAGCAGCTTTTAAGTTGTTGAAAGTTGCGCATATCCGTTGTATGAGTTCAACCAACTTCAGAGCCTGTCCAGCTCTGGCATCGATTTCGCAAGTCCACTCTGCAGTCTGGCCCAATTTCACATCTCCGGTTGACAGAACCCTTTGAAAAACCGGCACTGCCGGCTTCAGAGGCCGGACCCGCCCAAGGCGATCGGCGCGGCGGAACCTGTACTGGACTGCATGAGGACCAAGATGAATATCAGAATCGACCGAATGAAGAGTCACATGTTCTTCGCGGGAGCGCTGTTTTTCAGCGTTCTTCTGCACACAGCCTTCCTCGCGGCTCCATCAGGCGCCGCGCCTTCCATCGATCCTGTTCTCGTCCGCATCGGCGAGCGCCAGGCGCCCGGTCGATTGACCACGCTTCAGTCCGCGGTCGATATGGTTCCGGAGCTGAACGGAAGAACAGTCGAAGAGGGTGGCCGAACCTGGGTCGACATGTGGGTCCGCGGTCGCGTCAGCCCTTCCGACATCGAATCGCTCGGCGGTGTTGTCGGCACGGTGGCGGGCGATGTGCTCACCGTCCGGTTTCCGCTGGACGCGGTCAACGCGCTCCTTCAGCTTCAGGGCATCGAGCAGCTTCAGCTCGCCAGCAGAATGGAATTGCAGACGAACGTCAGCGTACCGGCGATCGACGCGGACGACCTGTGGGGCGGACAACCCCCCATGTTTTCCCCGAGCGGATCGACCGGCAGCGGCGTCGTCGTGGGAATCGTGGACACGGGCATCGACCCGACGCACGAGGACTTCAAGACCTCCTCGGGAACCCGCATCAAGTACCTGTGGGACCAGACGATTCTCGGGACGGCGCCGGCCGGCTTCTCCTACGGCACGGAATACACGAGTTCCTCCATCAACTCCGGCAACTACCAGGGCTACGACATCGACGGCCACGGCACCCTGATCGCCGGCATTGCGGCCGGCAACGGTCGGGCCACCGGGAACGGTGTGCCCATGTACACCTACACCGGAGTCGCCCCGGAAGCGGATCTCGTCATCGTCAAGCTGCTCCCCTTTCCGGGCGGAGGCTTTGCCGACACGAAAGTGGTGGACGGCGTGGACTATGTCTTCCGGAAAGCACAGGCCCTGGGCAAGCCGGCCGTGGTGCTGGTTGCCGCGGGCAAGATGAACGGTCCCCATGACGGCACCGATCCGCACGACCTGGCCATTTCGGCGCTGACCGGACCCGGAAAAGTGGTGGTCGCCGCGGCGGGAAACTACAACGGCAAGGGCCGCCACGCCGAGAACGCCACGACCAACACGTTCCAGACGTTCGACATCACCATGACCGTGGGAGCGTACACGCCCTCGGCAACGGCATCGGATCACTTCAATGTCGAAGCCTGGCACAATGCCGCCGCCAACTACGACGTTTCCATAATCGCCCCGAACGGAGAAACGGTCGGACCGATCGCCCGCGGCTCGGAAGCCACCGTGTTCACGAACTCCGGTCTCGTCAAGATCTACAACGGCACGTACACGAGCAGCAACGGCTCGTACCGGATCAATCTGGATGTCTACCGGGGAAGCACGGAGCTCCCGACGATTGCCACCGGCACCTGGAAACTCCGCTTCACGTCCCGGGCCGGCGGGGTCCACTGGGTCAACGCCTGGCTGACCAGCTATCTCCTCGGAACAGCCACGCCGGAGTTCGTCCAGTACAAGTCGGAGTCCAAGCTCGTCTGTTCGCCGGCCACCGCCAACAACGTGGTCTCGGTCGGCGCGTACACGACGAAGCGGACCTGGGTCGATATCAACAACGTCAATCGGTCCTATTTCTACGCCGTCATGAACGACATCGCCAACTACTCCAGCCCGGGCCCGCGTCGGGACGGAGTCCAGTCACCGGACATCACGGCGCCCGGTTACGGCGTGGCGGGTGCGCTGTCCGCCCAGAGCCTTCCTTCGAATTCCTACAGACTCCAGGACGGGAAGCACCGGATGAACAACGGAACGAGCGTGGCCGCGGCCCATGTTGCCGGCGGACTCGCGCTGATCATGGAAAACGCGCCGACGCTCTCCGGGCCGCAGGCCAAGTCGCTTCTCAACGGTCGAGCCCTTTCCGACTCGTGGACCGGTCCCGTTCCGAACGCCATCTGGGGGGGCGGAAAACTCCGGCTCGAGGCCCCGGCCCAGAGCGGCATCGGAGAGGACACCGGTGGCTCACGACGCCTAAAATTCATGGCCTCGCCGAACCCGAGCAACGGGCCGGCCACGTTCACTTTCGAACTGGCGGGCGAACCCGCCGTCCGGATTCCCTACTCCATCCATATAGTGGACGTCGCCGGACGAGAGGTTTCCGTGATCCGGGGATCTTCCGGACCGGGGTTGGTGGCAGCAATCTGGGACGGAACGACCCTGGGCGGTCATCCAGCCGTTCCCGGCGTATACTGGGCCAGAATCAGCGCTGGCGATCAGGTCGAACGGACGCAGGTGGTCCGAATCCGCTAGGCGTCGAAATATCTGACGAAAAGCGTGGGAGGGTTCCGTATCAGGGGAACCCTCCCATTTTATTTGTTTACAAGTGATTACGAGAGCACAGTGGCTGGATCTGCGCCCGACGCCCCGCTTTCCGTCGTCGAATTGAGTTGCGGGGGCCCCCTTCACTTTTCTACTATTTCGCTTGAACACCACTTGAGTGCAGTCATCCGGACCAACCTGTCTCCGTTTGAATTGTATTCGGCCATGGGAACGGTGCAGCCTTTAGGGAGAGGGGTTCGGGGCACACCATTACCACCGCCGATTCGATTTCATGACCGTTTCGCTCACCGCGCATGCGGGGTTCGCTCGAACGAGCGGAACCCCGGATGCCGCCGTTACACCATCCAGGGGGATACCGATGAAACGATGTTTTCTGCGTCACGCTGTAGTTCTGAGTCTCTTGATTCCCGCTCTTTTCACGAATCCGGCCAGTGCCTCCCACGAGACCATCGCAATCGACGGCAACCTGGCCGACCTGATCGCGGCCGTGGACGCCAACCTTGGAGCCACCGGCGGCGGACTCAAGGCCGCCAACGCCCTGGGCAACATCTACACCCCGGGCTGTGCCTTCGTGAACGGCTTCGACATCCGCAACACCTATGCCCTGTTCGATTTCAAGAACGCGGGCGGCGCTTTCACTCCGGACGACATTTCCCTTTATCTCGGCTGGGAAGTCGAAGGGATGATCGGCGACGTGGACGGTGACGGCAACCCGAGCACCTATACGGCCGCGGCGAATTTCGTCTGTGCCAACAACGGCGATCAGCCCAATATCGGCTCCTTCGAAGCCTACAAGGTCTTCATCGATACCAACTGCGACTTCGTTTCGGACGTGGTTCTCTGCGTCACGAACAACAACCAGGTCATCCTTGAGGGGGTCGGCCCGATCGTCGGAGCCACCATGGCCGTTTCCGGCAAGTTTCTCGAGGTCCGGGTGCCGAATTTCCAGGACCTGCTGGCCCCGGACGCGGACGTCTGCAACGCATCCCTGATCATGACCGCCAACTCCCAGTTTGACGGTCTCGGTGAAGACACGAGCCCCCGGCTCTCGCTGTCCATTCCGCCGCAGGTCGCAGTCACGAAGACGCCGGAAAACCAGTCCGTGTGTGTCGGCAGCGACGTCTCCTGGACGATCACGGTCCGCAACCCCGGCCTCTGCAGGCTTGACCAGGTCACCCTCAGCGACACCCTCCAGGCCGGCATGGTATTTGTTTCCAGCAACCCCGCCTCGACCGGAAATGACACCCAGCGGAGCTGGGATCTCGGTGCTCTCGATGCCGGTGAAAGCGTCGTGGTGACCATGACCGCGAACGTGGTCGGACCGTGCAGCTCGCCCCTCGAAAACCGCGTGACCGCCGAAGGAGTGTCGCTCACTCCCTGCGAGGACGAGCCCGTGTCGACCTTCGCCAGCGCAACCGCGCAGGTGACCTGCGACGTTCCGGACGTCGAAATCGACAAGAGCCTGAGCACGCACAATATCGGCTCCGACGGCAGCGTGACCGTGACGCTCCTGATCACGAACACCGGCCAGACCATCCTGAACCCGGTCCAGGTCTGCGATCAGCTCGACTCCAAGACCACGATCGACCTGACCCAGACGCCCGGCGGCACATGCGGCGTCGATTTCGGTCTCGGCAACAACCTGAACAATCACATCTGCTTCGAGGAGTTCAGCCTCGACGTCGGCGAATCCTGCACGATCACCTACGTGATCGGCTGCGGCGAGCAGGGCACCCATCCGGATACGGCCACCGTCACCGCATACTGCGACGGCACCGAAACCAATCCGGTGACGGACGAGGACGACGACTCCTTCGTGTGCCAGGATCGCGAAGGGTTCGCCTGTCCGCACACCATCGGTTTCTGGCGGCAGCAGTGCGCCCAGAAGGGCAACGGCTCCACGAAGGTCTGCCTGGACGGCATGAGGAATCTCTGGCGCTGCGTGATCGAGGAAACCGACGTCGTCCAGTGGAAGAAGAACGACGGTTCGTATGAAACGACCGCTTCGCTGGCGGCCCTCAGCAACGCGAACCTGTTCACGGCGCTCTGCAGCCAGCTCCAGGGTCCGCGGCCGATGACCATCCGCGACATGTGCGAAATCCAGTACCTCGGCCTCATGCTCAACGTCTGTGCCGGTGCGTTGCCGCTCGACGTCGTCTATGCCGGCGGTTCCGTCGACATGACCATCGGCGAGGCCATCGATGCGATCGAGGAGGCGCTGAACACGGGCGTTGATCTGGATCTGTGGAAAACCGTGGCCGACAACATCAACAACCGCCAGGATATCCTGGCCAGGGACTGCCCCGAAGGGGATGACCTGTTCCGGAACGTCGAGGGTTGCGTGGCCCCGGATGCGCCGAACTCGTTCCCGACCGGTGCGGACCGTTCGAACCTGCTCGAAACGCGCGCCTACCCGAACCCGATCGTCGGGGGATCGACATCCATCTTCTACAGGGTTCCGACCGGCAGCGGACCGAGCCCGGTGGAGCTGACGGTGTTCGACCTCTCCGGCCGTGCCGTCCGGACGCTCGTTTCCGGAACGCAGAATCCGGGGGATTACAGCACAGACTGGAATCTCATGGACGATGCGGGGAACCCGGTTTCCGCCGGCATCTATTTCTACCGCATGGCCGTGGGCGCGGAGGTCGTTACGCAGAAGATCATGGTCGTGGCGCGCTGACAGAGGCGTTGCGATCCGCACAAGTACGAGAGCCGGCCCTTCGGGGCCGGCTTTTTCTTGCCCGTCGTAGAACCCCGGAGAGGGTCAACTGGTTGCTCTCTGCGGAAGCGGTCGGCGTATCCACGGACACCTCCCCGGCCGCAGATCCGGCCAAGGCCGATTCGACCGCGCGGCGCATGCTCCGCGGCCCGGGGAAGCGATCATCATGTATAATGATGCCTTCGCACACCGGTTTCATCGGTCCAATCCCGCGTCCCCGAGCTTTGCAACTGTGAGGCCCATGAGCAACCGAACCCCTCAACCGATACCGGCCGGAGCCGGCCCCGTGCCCGCCGGTCAAGACAGGGCGACGAAACAAACCTGTCCGGGAGCAGGCTTCCAGATCCTCTTGCTGTTGATTCTGGCCATGCTTCTGCCGTCGCAGGCCGGAGCCTGGAACTGGATCCATGCCGGGATCGACAGTTCGTCGGGACAACCCGGGCAGTTCATAAACATGAAAAGGGACCGGGTCGGCCGTTTTCATGGAAGCTATTACCGGTTCGACTCGAATTCCGAGGGAAACCGCAACCTCAAGTACACGACCAACGCGTCGCTCAACGGAAGCGGCCCCTGGCAGACGGTCGTCGTGGACGGGACCGCGTCTTCGGGATCCTATTCCTCGATTGCCCTGACCCGCGAGAACGTTCCGCATATTTCCTACTACGAATCGGAGTTCGCGAACCTCCGTCATGCCTGGTACGACTCCACGGCGGGCGCCTGGATGAAGGAGACGGTCGATTCGCCGGGAACCGTGGGACAGTACTCCGCCATGGCGGTCGACACGACGTCGAACACCCTGTACATCGCCTACTTCGACGCCAGCGCACCCGGACTGAAGGTGGCGCGAAAGGCGCCGGGATCGCTGTGGGCGTTCGAATTTGCCGACCAGTCCGGCACCGTGGGCCTCTATAACTCGATCGCCGTGAACGGAAACGTGCAGATTGCCTATTACGACCTGACGAAGCGGGATCTGAAGTTTGCGGAACGGATCGGCGGCCAGTGGTTCACCACGACCGTCGACAGCATCGGGGATGTCGGGCGCCACACCTCCATCGGCGGCACTTTCGAGAGAGTCTGGATTGCCTACTACGACGTGACGAACAGGAAATTGAAGTTCGCGGAGCGCGTGAACGACCAGTGGGCGGTCCAAACGATCGACGGTGCCGGCGACCCCGGATCCGGAACCGCGCTTTCGACGGGCCCGGCGGAACGCCCCTGTATCGCATACTACGCCGCCGCCACGCAGGACCTTCGTTACGCGGAGCGTTTTCACGGGACATGGGTCTATTCGACGATCGCCACGGGGGGTAACGTGGGCCGCTATTGCGGCGTGGCCACCGGACTGAACGACCTCCCCAATGTTCTCTACTACGACGAGACACAGGGAAAACTGCGCTTTGCCCACGGAACGGGGGGAACCACCGCCGTTCCCGAGCCCCCCGCTCCGACCGCACCTCCGGCCGTAATCCTGCGGGTTCGTCACAACCCCGCCCGGGCACCGGTGACTCTCGACATGGACATTGCTTCCGGTGGCCGTCTGACCTTGAGGGTGTTCGACGTGACGGGTCGAAGTGTGCGCGATCTGCTGGACGGGATCGTGACGTCGGGCCCGATGACCGTGCAGTGGGACGGCGCCGACGACGCGGGGCGACCTCTTCCGGCCGGCATCTACTTCGGAGTGGCCCGGAGCGCCGCGGGACAATCCACCTCCCGAATTGCCCTGGTCCATTGACCTCGGGAGCGGGATCGCCGGACAGGATCGGGCTTTTCTTCAAGACTCCGGTTCCGGGGCGGGTCAAGACCCGGCTCTCACCGCCGCTTCCTCCCGTAGACGCGGCCCGGCTTTACGAAGCGTTCCTGCTGGACTCGATCCGTGTGTGTCGAAGGATCGAGACGGCGCATACGGTTCTCTTCGACTCGGCGGACTCCGATGAAAAGTGGAGCAACCTCCCTGCCGACCTGCCCTGTCTCCCCCAGTCCGGCGGCGATCTCGGCGAGCGAATGACGGCGGCGTTTCGGGAATTGCTGGGATCCGGGGCGCGCAAGGCCGTGCTCGTCGGGAGCGACAGTCCGACACTACCGGGGGAGTATCTCGAAGCGGCCTTCCGACAGCTCGATCGAAGCGACCTTGTCCTCGGTCCGGCCACCGATGGCGGCTACTACTTGATCGGCCTGACCAGGGATCCCGGCGACCTTTTCACGGGAATGTCCTGGAGTGTCGCCACGGTGCTGGAAACCACGGAGGAGCGTGCCCGGAGGATGGGCTGGGACGTCAGCAGGACAAGCCTCTGGTACGACGTCGACAATTTTGACGATTTGCAACGCCTGCGCCGTGATATCGGCTCCGGGGCTGATGCGCCGTCAACGCGCGCAGTACTCGCGACTCTCGGACTTGCTCCGGCTTGAATTCCCGCGCTATTGCCGCCGATTGCAACCCATTTAATGAATCCCTTCATCCAGTTTTGGTTTGACCGCACTCGAACGGGGAATTAAACTCGACTCTCATCCACCGAGGGGGGCGGATAACGTCATCATACGAGCCTGCCGCCTCCCTTCAGTCGTGTTGCACTCATTGACTTGTACAGAACTTGCACCGAGCCGAGCATCCATGATGAGCGATCCGTTCCTTCGCGGCAGTCTTTTGACTACGATCTACCTTGCAGACCGGTTTTTACACCACGCCGTTCCGATTGAAGGCGATTGTTCCCTTCCTGGGGACATCTCGGGCGGCTCCCGCACTACAGCCAGGGGGTAATTCCATGAATCGATGTCGTACCATTTTCCGCTGCCTTCTTCTGCTTTCCCTGCTGGTCCCGTTGGCCGTCTCGCCGGCACTCGCGAGTCACGAAACGATCGTCATCGACGGCGACCTGACCGACCTGATCAACGCGGTCAACAACAACCTCGGTGAGGGCGGATTCAAGGCTGCCAACCCGCTCGGCAACATCTACTCGCCGAGTTGCGCCTTCGTGAACGGATTCGATATCCGCAACAACTATGCGTTCTTCGACTTCAAGAATGCCGCGGGAGCGTTCACGCCGAACAACATTACGCTCTACCTCGGATGGGAGGTCGAAGGAATCATCGGCGACGTGGACGGTGACGGCAACCCGAACACCTATACGGCCGTCGCCAACTTTACCTGCGCCAACAACGGCGACCAGGCGGGCATCGGCCAGTTCGAAGCCTACAAGACGTTCATCGACCTCGATTGCGACCAGAATCCCGACATTGCCCTCTGTGTCCAGAACAACGCGGTTTTCCTCCAGACGGACCCGAACAACCCGATTCCCGGCGCGACATTCCAGCGCAACGGCAAGTTTCTCGAAGTCAGGATCCCCAACTTCCACAACTACCTGCCGAAGGGGGCCGGCCTCTGCGAAGCGAACCTCTTCATGACCGCCAATTCCCAGTTCGACGGTCTCGGCGAGGATTTCAGCCCGCAGTTCCAGCTTCGCGTCGACCCTCGTCTCGCGCTCACAAAGACTCCGGCCGTGCAGGACGCCTGCGCCGGCCAGGATGTTTCCTGGACGATCAAGGTCAAGAACACCGGCCTCTGCGTCCTTCAGCAGGTCACGGTCAACGACACCCTGTCCGCCGGAATGACGTTCGTGTCCAGCAACCCGCCGTCGTCGGGCGACTCCCAGAATCGCTCCTGGGTGATCACGAACCTGGCTGCCGGCGACAGCGTGGAGATCACGCTCACGGCCAACATCACCGCGCCGTGTACGACGGAAACGCACATCAACAAGGTGACCGCCGAAGGCATTCACGACAGCAACTGCACCAAGGGCAGCGGCGTGTTTGCCTCCACCTCGGCCACGGTCAATTGCCGCAATACCCCCTGTGACGTTACCGGGGACCTCAACGTCTGCGTCGGAAACTCGAAGACCTACAGCACGACCGTCGGCGATCCCTTCCTGCGCACCTGGTCGGTCACATCGACGCCGGCCAACATCTGCACCATCACCGGACCGACCAACGGCGGCTCCATCCAGGTCAACTTCACCGGAGCCGGACAGTGCACCGTCAAGCTGCTGGTCCAGGACCCCCTGGATCCGAATGCCTGCCAGGTGAGCTGCGAGCAGATCGTCACCGTGAATCCGCAGCCGCCCTGCAACATCACCGGCGACCTCGCGGTCTGCGTCGGCAACA
>CAZQVN010000036.1:0-38241 GCA_964596775.1 uncultured bacterium | reverse complement strand
GATGGACACGCCTGCCCGGACCGGATAGATTTCCGCGCAATGCGCGTCTGCCTGCTCACGAACCAGAATCTCGATGCCATCCGGAAGAACGACTGGCCCTGCGATCCGCGCCCGTTCCTCCCGGAGGCGGACTGGCACGTTGCCACGCTCCGCAAGCCGACCGCCGTGGCGCAGGTCACGGCGCTCATCGCGGAAGGATTCGATCTCTTCTTCAATCTCTGTGACGGAGCGGCGGACCAGGCGACCCCGGGGATCGAGGTCGTGCGGACGCTGGAAGCCCACGCTGTGCCGTTCACCGGGGCCTCGTCGGAATTCTACGAGCCGACCCGCGAGCAGATGAAGGAGGCCTGCCGGCGGGCGGGGATCGCGAGCCCGGCCTGCGTGTTCGCGCGGAACGAGGCCGACGTGGAGACGGCGGCCGCCACGCTCCGGTTTCCGCTGTTCGTCAAGCATCACAGCAGCTATTCGAGCGTCGGCCTGAGCCGCAAGTCCCGGGTGAGCACGCCCGCGGGGCTCCGTCGCCAGGCCGCGCGGATCATCGGCCGTTTCGGGACCGCGCTGATCGAGGAGTTCATCGAGGGCACGGAATGCACGGTCCTGGTGGCCGAGAACCCCGACGATCCGGCATCACCGACCACCTACACGCCCATCGAGTACCGCTTTCCCGCGGGGGACAGTTTCAAGCACGCGCGCATGAAGTGGACCGAGTACGGCCGGATGGAATCGTTTCCGGTGACCGACCCCGCGCTCGACGCCGTGCTCCGCGATGCGTCGGCCCGCTTCTTCGCGGCGCTTTCCGGGGTGAGTTTCGGCCGCTGCGACGTGAGGGTCGACGCCGGCGGAGTCCCGTGGATGCTCGAGATCAATCCCAACTGCGGCGTCTACTACCCGCCGGCCGACTACGGCAGCGCCGACTTCTGCCTCGCGAACGATCCCGCCGGGCACGCGGGGTTCACCCGGCAGATCGTCCGGGCGGCCCTGGAGAGGAACCGGCGGTTGCGGACCGCGGGAGTCTGACCGCCCCCTCGGCGTCGATCGATCTCACCAGTACTTCCACCCCGGAACCACATACTCCCGGAACGAAAACTCCGGAACGGCGGCGTCGGTCACGAACACGCGCACCCAGCCGACCTGCGGCGATCCCGGCACCTGCATCCGGGTCAGGTTTTCGATCGTCCGGCCCGTCGTCCGGCGCGCCAGCGGGCGATCCACGACGTACTCGTGATCGTCTCCGTGAACCATGAGCACCGGCTTTCCGAACGCCTCAGCGAGTTCCTCGAGCGCCAGGATGAACGGGTCGTAGGCCATCCGGTACGGATCGGTCACCGGCGCCGCGAATCCGGGATTCATGTGAAACGCCAGGACGACCGCCCGCGCGTCCTGCGTGTCGGCCGCGGCGAAGGTCTCGCGCATCCAGGCGATCGCCGCCTCCGTCCGCCGGCGCGCGGCGAGATCGTCCGCTTCCGTCCGTCCGGGGAACTTCTCGCCGGCGTTTCGGCTGCCCGCCATGTGCAGCGTGGCAAGGACGACCCCGTCCTGCGTCCAGCGCGCGTTTTCCACGAAGTCCCCGAACTCCGCGTCGTTTCCTTGCGTGTCCAGCGGGATCGGGTCGGGTCCGAGGCTCCGCTCCGGATCGCCGAAGAAGATCTCCCGGAGTGTGTCCAGGCGCTCGAGCGGCCGGTAGCGCCCCTCGTTGCGACCCCAGCAGTCGCTCCACTCGTTGTCCCCCGGCGTGTAGATCAGCGGATGGCGGCGTGCGTTCATCGTGCCGAGCAGCTTCCGGTAGTGGTCGTCGCTGCACGGCGCCCAGAAAATGTCGCCGACGTGCAGGATGAACCGGAGGTCGGTGTGATCCATGTCGGCGAGCACGACGTTGAACTGCGCCTCCTCCCACGCGTAGTAGGGGGCGTCGCCGAGAACGGCGAAGGAGAATGTCCCGGGCGGATCCGGGACGGGAGGGGGCGGCCCGGCGGTCAGAAGGACGAAGGCGGTCGCCGCGGCGAGGGCGGTGAGGCCGCCCGCGACCCTGCGACCGGACGGCGACATCAGAAAATGCTGAACTTCAGGTACCGGTCGGGATGCGCCTGCATGTCGATCAGCAGCAGTCGGAGGTCCTGGATGGCCCGGTGCAGTTCGTCGTACGCCCTGTCGTCGTTCAGCGCCTTGCCGGCGGTGCCCTTGCCGGCGTTCAGCCGCGCGAACACCGTGTCCGCGCCGGTCGCGGCGCCCGCGGCGCCGACGTAGAGCGTGCTGTCGTTCACGAGCCTGCCGAGCGTGCCTTCGCCCGCCGAGATCCTGCCGGTGACCCGGTCGAGGTTTTCGATTGTGGCGGTCAGCTCGTTGTAGAGTTTCGGGTCATGAATGAGCCGGCCGAGCGTCCCCTGGTTCGCGCGGATCGCCTTGAGGTTCTGGTCGAGGTCGTCGAGCGTCGCCGAAAGGTTCCTGGCCAGTGTCGGATCGTTGAGGAGGATCCCCAGGCTTCCGTCGCCCCGTTCCACCTTTTCGAGGATCAGCTCCACCCGGGTCATCGTCGTCGAGAACTTTCCGGTCAGGTCGCCGGCGATCCGTTCCCAGTCCACCGCGGGCTGGCAGGGGAGCGAGTCGCCGTCCTTGAGCGGCGTTTCGCCGGCCTTGCCCAGCGTGATCTCCATGAACTTGTCGCCGAGGACGCCGATCGACTTGACGGTGGCCTTGCTGCTCGAGGTGATGCGGTCCCTGTGCTCGCTGCGCAGCTTGAGGTCGAACCGCACGCTGTTCTGCCCCTCGTACGTGTCGAGCTCGATGTTCTGGATGACGCCGATCTCGATTCCCGACAGCGTCACCGATGTTCCCTTGGCGAGCGTCTGCGTGTCGGGCAGGTAGGTGTGCAGCGTGTACGTCTTCGAGAAGATGTTCTGGTTCGTCCCGACGATCAGCAGGGCCACGGTCAGGACGATCAGCGCCGCCAGGAAAAACAGGCCCGTCTGAAGATTCTTCCACTGGTGTTGCTGAGCCATCTAGCGATCTCCCGCGGGGCGCCGGATCGTTCCGGAGCGGCCGCTCATGAAATGAATTCCTGGATGTACGGGTCGTTCACGGCCTTGATTTCGTCGGCCGTCCCTTCGAACACGAGGTGGCCGTCGCGGAGCATCGTCAGCGTGTCGGCCACGTAGTAGGCATCGCGCATGATATGCGTGACGACCAGCGACGTCACGCTGTCCTCGTGCTTCAGCCGGTTGATCAGCTCGTTGATCGTGTCGGACACGATCGGGTCCAGTCCGGTGGTCGGCTCGTCGTACAGCACGATCCGCGGATGGCAGACGATCGAGCGGGCGATCGCCACCCGCTTCCTCATTCCGCCGGACAGCTCCGAGGGCATCATGTCGGCCACGTCGCCGAGGCCCACGTGATCCAGGGTTTCGCGCACCCGCGCGTCCACCTGCTCCTTCGGCAGGTTGTGCGTTTCGGTGGGACAATAGCCGATATTCTCGCCCACGGTCAGGCTGTCGAAGAGCGCCCCGCCCTGGAACACCATTCCCATGGAGTGGCGGATGTCGCGGAGTTCCTTTCCTCGCAGCGCGGCCACGTTCCTGCCGAGAACCATCACCTCGCCCGACTCGGGGACGATCAGTCCGAGAAGCAGGCGGAGGATCGTGCTCTTGCCGGCGCCGGAGGCCCCGAGGATCACCCGGGTCGTCCCCTCCTCCACGCTCATGCTCACGTTCCTGAGGATCGGGCGTCCGTTGAATCCGAACGTGACGTTTCTGAGTTCGACGATCGGTTGCGCCATGGCCCTACTGGAAAAAGGAGATGATGAGTTTGGACAGCACGAAGTCGGACATGAGCACGCCCAGCGACGCGTACATGACCGCCTTCGTGGCCGATTCACCGACCGCCGACGCGCCCCCCTGCGTGGTCATGCCATAGTAGCAGGCGATCGTGGAGATGATGTACCCGAAGAAGAACGGCTTCAGCAGGCCGATGGCCAGGTCCTTGAACACGAGGCTGTCCAGCGCCGAGCGCCAGTAGAGATTGCCCGGCGTGTGCAGCCAGGCCACCGCCACGACGTAGCCGGCCACGATGGAGATCGCGTCGGCGATCACCGTCAGCGGGAGGATCGTGGCCACCGCGGCCACCTGGCGCGGCACCACCAGCCGCCGGATCGGGTCGGTGCCGAGTGCCGTCAGCGCCGAGATCTGCTCGGTGACCTGCATCGAGCCCAGCTCCGCGGCGATCTTGGCCCCGGTCCGTCCGGCCAGCATCAACCCGGTGATCACCGGGCCGATTTCGCGCACCGTGCCCACCGACATGATGCGGCCCATGAGGATCTTGGCGCCGAACGGCTCCAGCTTGTTGCCCCACTCCAGCGCCAGCACGAGGCCGATGAACATGGCCGACAGGAAAACGAGCGGCGTGGCGCTGACGCCGATGATGTAGATCTGGCGCATCGTTTCGCGCCGATAGCGGAAAGCGAAGGGGAAACCCAGCAACGCGTTCCACATCAGGCCCCACAGTTCCTGGGCGCCGAATATGAAGTTTTTCAGGGGGTGGAGAACGTCGCGGGACACGGGACCTCACGCCGGGATGAGCGAACTTCGCGGTGGAAACGCGCTATCGTCCCCGTTGACCGGCGTGATGTCAAGGCGGGGCCGGGCAAGGACTTGCCGACTCAGAACCCCCGCGTGACCCCCGCGTACAGGTAGCTCCGCCGGTAGCCGCGCCCCGTCTCGAACGACGCGTTCGCGTGACCGCCGCCGAGGTACGCATCGAACCCGGCGATCCGTCCGGACAGGCGCGCCGTGAACCCGCCGAACGCGGCCCAGTCGCCGGCGAGTTGCCCGGCTTCGTCCTTCTGCTGCTCCCGCTGGGTGCCGCCCTGCAGGCCTCCGGACAGCGTCCAGCCGGCCCCCGGGCGCCACTCCGTGTCCACGGCCAGCTGCCACGACTGGAAGCGGTCGGGCGTCCAGACGCCGATCGGCGCCCAGCCGTTGAAGTCGATGTGCTGGTAACCGAACTCCATCCACATTTTCGGGCGGCCGGAGAGAACGGACGAGCGGACGCGGGCCCGGCCGTTGTGACGGAACCGCGCCGCGGCGTCCCCTGCGAGGCCGTACATCGAGTAGTCGTAGTTCACCGCGATCGACGAGCGCGTGTCGATATTTCGCGACGCGGCGAAGCCCACCGCGTCGCCGGCGAGGCGGTCGAGGCGCGGCTCCGGCGTGAACCGGTTCATCACCGTGTACAGCGAGCGGCTGCCGGCCAGCGTCACCTTGAGAACGTCGTCGGGTTCGATCAGCAGGTGGAGATCGCCGGCGGCGTTCGGAGCCCCTTCCGCCACGGCCGGGTCGGGAATCACGGTTGCGGAGCCGGAGAGGGACAGGCCGGTGGACAGCCGCCAGGCCGCGCCCAGACCCGCCCACACTTCGTCGATGTCGAATTCGCCGGGGCGCTCCTCGTGACGGTAGGAGAGCGAGGGGGAAAGGCGGACGAGCGGCTCCGGGTATACGGTGACCTCCTGGCGCACGCTCCACAGGCGGAAGTCCTGCGAGTCCTCGAAGTAGTCGCCCTGGGTCGTCGTGCGCGGGGCGAGTTCCTTCCGGATCGCGGTTTCGAGCCGCCGGGCCGCCGGAGCCGTCGCCCCGCCGTCGCGCCGCTCCTCGAGAGCGGCCAGGGCGCGATCCGTCCGGCCGATCCACTTTTCCGCGAGAACCTTTCCCTCCAGCGCCGCCTCGTTCCCGGGCTCGTTTCCGAGCACCGATTCGTAGATCCTGAGCGCCTCGCGGGAGCGGCCGGACCAGTTGAGGACCTGGGCGCGACCGAGTTCCGCGGAGGAGATCCCGGCGTGCCGGGCGGATGTACGCGCGTATTCGCGTTCCGCATCGGTCAACCGCCCCGCCCACGCCAGCATGCGGGCGAGCCCCAGCGAAGCCTCGAGGTCTTCGGGAGCGTCGTGGAGGAGCGCTCGGTAGATTTCGATCGCGGCGTCGATCCGTCCCGCCCAGGAAGCGTTGAGCGCGCGGTGCAGGAGCACATCGCGATCCTTCGGCCGCTGGTCGGCGTAGCGGGCCAGTTCCGCCTCCGCCTCGTCGTAGCGACCGGCCCAGGTCAGTTCCCGGGCCAGCGCCGGCGCGACCTCCATCCGCCGGTCCGGATCGACTTCCACGGCGTGGCGGTAGAGATCGATGGAGCGCGCGTGCTCGTCGTTGCGCGCCGCGGAAACCGCGGCGCCGATCAGGCTGTCCGCCCGGGCGGCGGTCCCGGGCGACGGGGCCGCGCCGGCAACCGCCGGCGATGCCGCGAGGAACACGAAAAGGGCGATCGCGACCGCCCGGGCGGACCGTCGCGTCCGATCAGGGCTCGACATGGAACAACGCCACATGGCCGAGGTCTCCTTCAAAGTGAATGCGCGAGTTCTCCCCGCGGGACAGGGACATCAGGTCGTCGCGCGTCAGAACTCCCCGCGCGAACCGCGTGTCGACGTACACCGGTCCGGGATGCGCGGCCAGCAGCGCCGCGGCGTCCTCGCTTCCGGCGAGCGGAAGTCTCCGGGCCGGCCGGCCTCCCACGAGATCCATGTATTCGCAGACGTTCGTCCAGACCGCTGCCCGGGCCGGAAGCCGGGTCAGCGCCGCCGCTCCGTCGGGATCGTTCATGGCCCAGACACGGGTCCGCCAGTACGGCCACAGCTTTCCGTCCGGGGCGCCGTCGTCGGTCAGCAGGAATCGGGCGGCACCGCTCCAGAGCAGCAGGACCAGGACGAGCACGCTGCCGTTGACCATGGCCTTTCCCTTTCCGGACAGCGGCCCGATGTCCGGCGCCGGAGTGTTGACGAGGTCGAGGCTGATCGCCGCGATCAGTATCAGGGCGGGGTAGCCGGCGGACAGGAAACGGGTGGTCGGGGGGTCGAGGCGGTGCACGAGCGATCCGAGCAGGGCCACCGATCCGAAGTAGACGAGAACGAACAGGAACATCGGCAGCAGGACCGGGGCCGCCGGTTCGATCCGCTCGTAGCGGGAGCGGAGCAGGCGTTTGCCGCCGGCCAGGACCAGGACGATCACCGCCGCGCCGAACAGGACCAGGGCCGTGGTCCGGACGGGAACGCCACCGATCAGCAGGTCGGCCGGGTGATCCCCGGACAGGTCTCCAAGCAGGAAACCGGCCATGGCGGCGCAGATTCCCGGCAGGTCGTATTCGGGGGACAGCCGCGGCTGTCCCGCGGCCTCGCCGGTCAATCCGAGGTTTCGGATCACCCAGGCGGCGGTCACGAGCGCGGCCGGTCCCGTCACCACCGCGCAGCGTGCGGCGAGGAAGCGGAACGGGCGCCCGCCGTGATAGAGCAGGAGAGCCGCTCCGGCGGCGACCGCGGCGGAGAGCCCCAGGTACCGGGTGCCCGCGGACAACGCCATGAGCACTCCGGCCGCGGTCAGGGCCAGCCATTCCTCCCGCGGCCTGCGTTCGGGCAGCCCCACGGCCAGGAGCCAGAACCCCGCGTACGTGAAGGCCATGAATGCCGCCTCCGACCAGGCAAAGGCCGAGATTTCGAGGAGCGCCGGGAGTCCGGCGAGGGCCAGGAGAGCCCCGAGCCCCGCCCTGGGGGACAGGCACGCAGCGGCCAGTCCGGCCACGGCCAGCGCGAGGAGGATCATGGCGGCCGCATTGACCAGAACGGCCGCCTTCAGGACGGTCGTGCCGGTCGCGGCTGCCGCGGCCACGAGAGCCGGATAGAGCGGCGGCCAGGCCGTGTACGGAAGGGTGGTTCCTTGGGCCTCGGTGACGACCTGCGAAATCGCGAGTCCGTTGCCGGCAGCGAGGTTCCGGGCCGCGCTCAGGTAGTGGGCGGAGTCCGGGGTCACCGCGATGCCGAAGCGGTTGACGGCCAGGACCCCGCCCGCCAGAACGGCGGCGGCACAGAACCCCGCAAGGATCACCAGGCGCGCGGAACTCGTTCCACGCACCACCCGCGGGTGATCGCTGCCGTTCGGGGCCGCAGAGGGCTTCTGAGCAAGGGAAAACGGGACACTCATGTCACCGGAATCTATCGGCCGGTCCGGCCCGCTTCTTGACACCTAAGAAAATACGATGCTAGTGTTTACGGCGCTTGACGCGTCCCGAAAAGGCGGCGCCGACGGCTTCCCGAACCCGATCTCGAACAACGGTTTTCGCCGGTCGCGATCCGGCGTCTCAGACGCTCTTTCCTGTTTGCTCGTCCACCCCCGGGGAGGTGCCCGTTGAAGGAATACACAACCGCGCAACTGAGAAACATCGTCCTCGTCGGCCACGGCACGACCGGAAAGACATCCCTGGCGGAAGCCATGCTGTTCGACGCGGGGGAGATCACGCGGATCGGCACGATCGCCGACGGGAACACCGTGCTCGACAGCAGCCCCGACGAGATCAAGCGGCAGATCTCCATCAATCTCGGCCTGGCCTACTGCGAATGGCGGGATTGCAAGGTCAACATCGTGGACACCCCCGGGTACGACGACTTCATCGGTGAAATGCGCGCCGGCGTCCGGGTGGCGGACGGAGCGGTGCTCGTCCTCTCGGCCACCGGCGGCGTGGAAGGCGGCGCCGAGCGGGCCTGGGATCACCTCCGCGACCTCGGCCGCCCGACCATGCTCGTGGTCAACATGATGGACAAGGAACACGCCGCGTTCGACCGCGTCGTTGCCGAGGCCCAGGACCGTCTCTCCGAAAAGGCCGTGCCCCTGCAGCTTCCGCTCGGCCAGGGCAACGACTTCAGGGGGATCATCGACCTCTTCCAGATGAAGGCCTACGAGTACCGGAGCGCGGACAAGAAACCCGAGGAAATGGAGATCCCGGCCGACCTCAAGGCGGCGGCCGAGGAAGCCCGGGAAAAGATGATCGACGCCGTGGCCACGTTCGACGACGCGCTGATCGAAAAGTATCTCGAGGGGCAGGAACTGACCCGCGACGAGATCCTCAAGGCCCTGAAGAAGGGGGTCATGGCCGGCGGCATCTACCCGATCCTGGTGACGAGCGCCACGAAGAACATCGGCGTGCGCCGCCTGCTCGACACGATTTCCGTCTGCCTCCCCTCCCCGATCGACGCTCCCCCGGAAACGGCCACGAACGAGGCCGGCGAGGAGGTCACGGTAAAGCCGGATCCGAAGGCGCCGCTGACGGCGCTCGTGTTCAAGGTCATCTCCGAGGCGCATGTCGGCGACCTGTCGCTGATCCGCGTCTACGAGGGGACGATGGAGCACGGCCACGAGGTGTACAACTCCACCGCGGATCACTCGGAGAAGATCGGAACGCTCTACCTGCTCCACGGCAAGGACCGCAAGGAAACCCGGACGATCATCGCCGGCGACTTCGGCGCCGCGGTCAAGCTCAAGGACACGCACGCGGGAAACACGCTGGCCACGAAGTCCGACCAGCTGAAGCTGAAGTCGATCGATTACCCGGAGCCGATCCTCGCCGAGGCGATCATCCCGAAGCACAAGGGGGATGAGGACAAGGTGGCCTCGGGGCTGCACAAGATCCACGAGGAGGACCCGACGATCCGCACCTCGGTGGACGGCGAACTGCACCAGATGATGGTCTACGGCATGGGCGAACTGCAGCTGGCCATCGTGGTCGACCGCCTGAAGCGGAAGTTCAACGTCGAGGTCGACCTGGTCAAGCCGAAGATCGCGTACCGCGAAACGCTCCGGGCCGCCGCCCAGGCGCAGGGACGGCACAAGAAGCAGACCGGCGGTCGCGGCCAGTTCGGCGACGTCTGGGTCAAGCTGGAACCGGCACCGCGCGGGGCCGGCTATGAATTCATCGACAAGGTCGTCGGCGGCGTCGTGCCCGGCAAGTTCGTGCCGGCCACCGACAAGGGGATCCAGGAGGCCGCGCAGCGAGGGATCCTTGCCGGCTACCGGATGGTCGACTTCAAGGCCACGCTGTTCGACGGCTCGCATCACGCCGTGGACTCTTCGGAAATGGCGTTCAAGATGGCCGGCATCCTCGCGTTCCATGGCGCCGCGGAAAAGTGCAAGCCGGTTCTCCTCGAGCCGATCATGGAGATCGAGGTCTTCGTTCCCGAGGAGCACACCGGCGACGTGATGGGGGATCTCTCCTCGAAGCGGGGGAAGATCCTCGGCATGACCCCGGCCCGCAAGGGGCAGACCGTCAAGGCCCTCGTTCCGCAGGCCGAACTGTACCGTTACTCCACCCACCTCCGGTCCATGACCCAGGGGCGCGGCAATTTCACGATGAAGTTCTCGTCGTACGAGGAAGTGCCCCGGGATCAGGCGGAAAAAATCATCGAAGAGGCGAAAGCCGCGAAAGAGAGCTGAAGCATGTCAGGTCACTCGAAATGGGCCACGATCAAGCGCAAGAAGGGGGCCCTGGATGCGGCGCGCGGCCGCATGTTCACCAAGGCCATCAAGGAGATCACCGTCGCGGCGCGCGCCGGAGGCGGTGATCCGGACGGAAACCCCCGCCTCCGCACGGCCATCCTGGCCGCGAAAGCCGTCAACATGCCGGCCGACAACATCGACCGGGCGATCAAGAAGGGGACGGGGCAGCTCGAAGGCGTCAGCTACGACGAAGTCGTCTACGAAGCATACGCCGCGCACGGCGTGGCGATGATGATCGAGTCCACCACCGACAACCGCAACCGCACCACCGCCGAACTCCGGCACATCCTCTCCAAGTACGGCGGCAACATGGCCGAACCCGGCGCCGTCAGCTGGAACTTCACCCAGAAGGGGGTCATCGTCGTCGACGCGTCGAAGATCGACGAGGACACCCTGATGACCGAGGCGCTGGAAGCCGGCGCCGAGGACGTCACGAACGAAGGGGAGTTCTTCGAGGTGGTCACGCCGCTCGCGGAATTCCACGTGGTCACCGAGGCCCTGCGCACCAAGGGGGTGCCGATCGAGTCCGCCAGCCTGCAGCGGATTCCCGGGACGACCGTGCCGCTCGGCGAGAAGGAAGCGGCGGCCGTCCTCAAGGTGATGGAGCTGATCGAGGAGAACGACGACGTCCAGAAGGTCTTCGCGAACTTCGACATTTCCGACGAGGTGATGGCCAGGCTGGCGGGGTAGGGACCCCGTTACTCGGCCAGCGCGACCTTCCGGGTCACGGATTGCCCGGCCGCCTCGGCGCGGACGAAGTAGAGCCCCGACCGCCGGACACCGTCGTTTCCCCGGCCGTCCCAGTCGATCCGGTCCGCACCGGATTCCGCAGACGGGGCAAGCAGCCGGACCTGCCGCCCCTGGACGTCGAACACCGCCACCCGGACGGCGGCGCCTTCCGGCGCGCGGAGCGCGAAGCTCACGGCTGAGCCGGCCGGAACGGGGTTCACCGACGGTGCTTCGAAAGCGAATCCGGAGGCCGGACTGTCCGGGGCGCCGAGCCCGTCGGCCGCCCCAGGGCGACCGCCGGCCCGTCCGCTCGCGGCCGTCGCGAACACTCCGCCGTCCGGCACCGTGAACACGTCGTCCTGGAGTTCGTTGCCGATGGACGTGTTCCTCCGGATGATCTCCGCGAGCGTCTGCCTTTCCAGCATGCGGATCATCGGTTGCGGAAAATGGTTTTCGTACCAGAACCGATCGCCGTCGCGGAGCGCCTCGAACTGGCGCCGGAGAATCGTGAACGTCAGCTCGCCGACGAGCGCCCCGGGCACGTGATCCTCCGCCAGCGCACCGATCCACAGGTCGATGTCGTCGACGGTGGCATAGGCCGCCGCCAGCCGCGCGCGGACTTCCGGGTCGGAGGTCACGCCGGCGAACGACGTCCGCACCGGGAGCCCGAACAGGCGGCGCACCTCGTTGTAGCGCGGGATGCCGTGATCGCGCCCGCGCTGGATGTTGAGCGACGGGAGATCGAAGCCGCCGGCGCCGGGGGGGCCGAACAGGAAGTTGCGCACGTCGTCCACGACGTACGGATCGACCTGCTGGGCGCGCTGGCGGGCCAGGCCGCGGAGCAGCGGTTCGATGCCGCCGTTGGCCGGGATCTCTCCGGGCGCGAAGAACGCGGCGCGGAGCGGCAGCGGGCCGGCCGGAATCGGGGCCAGGCGGGCATCGAGGCGCTGGAGTTCGGGGGAGAGAAGCGAGTGACCGATCCGGAACGCCGCGGTCGAGAATTCGTTGAGGATCCCCGGGTCGATCTCCGGATCGTAGCCCCGGTACGGGCGAAGCGCCCCCGCGCCGAGCAGTTTCGGAAGAAACTCGCGGTAGGTGATGACCTGCATCTCGGCGCCGACCATGGTCCGGGCCATCCGGTAGATCTCTTCGTCGGACGCCCCCGGCGATTCCGACCGGATGTGGGCCGCCCAGTAGTTGTGTTCCCGGACGAACAGCGTATGCATCGCGGTCAGGCCGACCTGCTCGTTCGACCGCATGTCGCCGGCCAGGAAGAAGGAGGGGTCGCGGGAGTCGGGAGCGTTGTCGAAGCCGTTCACGTTGAACGGAAGGAGGTTTCCGGCGCTCGTCTTCAGCCGTCCCGTTCCGTCCAGCGTCCGCAGCTCCGCGGCCAGGGCCGGATCGGAACCGTACACGTTCGAGGCGTCGATGAACGCGGTGAGCACGTTGACCTGCTGCCGGGCTCCGTCCATCACGAAGTTCGAGCGCGTCATCGGGATGACCGCCGTTCCGGTTCCACCCGGGTCGAAGAAGGGATCGCCGGCGGGCACCGGAACCGGGAAGGGCTCGCCCGTCCTCTGCAGGCTCAGATCCATGTCGTGATCGAGGAACTGCCCCCATTGCCAGATGAAATCGGACGCCCCTTCCAGCGAGGGGCGCGGTCCCGGCTGGGCCACCACGACGTTGCTGATCAGCCGCGGGGAAGGGAGGCCGGTGGGCGGGGCGCCGATGCCGTCGGCATAGCAGGGCATGGTGGCGCGAAGCAGGGGGATTCCGGCGCGACCCCGGTCGGGAAAGTGGATGTTGTTGCCGGCGCCGTCGATCCGGCGGTATTCCTCCGGCATCCATTTGACGCGGGGGGTTTTCGATTCGGCGACGGACGACAGCGCGGCCGCCGCAAGGGCGATCAGCAGCCCCGAGACGCATGAGCGGATCATGTACGGTTCTCCCTTGGATGCCGTGGGCGTGTGCGAGCGAGAAACGTGCCCCGATTATAGGGGAGACGGGGGCACGCCTTCAGCCGCAAATATCGGCAGGTCCGGAAGAAAATGAAGCGACCCGGAGGAGAGCCTCCGGGTCGCGCTGTGACGATCGTCATGGACCGATGCTGCGGACACGCTGCGTGCGGGCCGGTGGCCCTGGATCAGTTGACGAACGTCCACCCGGCCAGGAACTTCCAGTCCGGCGATTCGACCACCGCCCCGAGCTTCGTCTCGAGGAAGAACTTGCCGCGGCTGATGTACTTTTCGATCCCCCCGATGACGTGAATCTGGAACTCGGACCTGTCCCTTCCTTTCGAGGAATGCACCCAGCCGATCCCCCCGCCGAGGTACGGGTTCCACACGTCCCAGTCCTCGAGGAACCGGTAGTGCAGGTCCGCGTCGGCCTGGAAAAGCGTGCCGCCATCCCCGAAGCCGAGTTCGGCGTTCGGCTGGAAGCGGACGTGCGGAAACGCTTCCCCCATGTCCAGGTGCGCTCCGAAAAAAACCTGGTCCGGGTTCATGGACAACCCCACCCGCGGCCCCCAGCCCTGGTAGCCGAAACCGCGGTCGCGATCGAGCGCCGCGGCCGGTTCGCCGAGGAAGACAAGCAGGGCGGCGGCGAGTGCGGCTCCCGCCACGATCCGTGCAGGAAAACCGGCGCGTGTCGGGGATGCAGTTGTGCGTGCTGTCATTGATACCTCCATGTCTTGCGGTGATGGTCCGGCCCTACCGGACCAGGATGATGGAAACGGTAGACGTTCCGTTCAGGGTCGCGTAATAGACCCCGGACCCGAGGCGTTCGCCGCGATCGCTCCGGCCGTCCCACGCCACTTCGGTGCGGCCGGCCGCGGCCGGCCCGTCGAAAAGCGTCCGCACCAGCCGTCCGGAGACATCCACGACCCTGAGCTCGGCCCTTCCGGGGGCCGGCAGCGAAAACGTCAGAAGTGTGGTCGGAGTCATCGGGTTCGGTGAGGCTGTCAGGCGGGGACCGATCGGCAGGATACCATGCGCCTCGGCGATTCCCAAGACCTCGGCGGTGCCGTCCCGGTCGACGGACGTCAAACGATAGCGGACGCGGCCCGGCGGCGGCGTTTCATCGACCCACGCGTGGCGATCACCACCGCCGTCGATCCGGGCCGCCTCGGCAAAATCGCCGTCGCCGTCGCCGTCCGCCCGTTCGATCCGCCATGCCGCGGCGAGCTCGTCGTCGGAGATCCTCCAGGACACGGTCACCCGTCCGTCGGCTCCCCGCGCCGCAGCGAGTTCCAGCAGGCGGACCGGAGTGGCCGCGATCACCGCGGTAAAGATCTCCCGGCTTCCGTCCGGGTTCAGCGTGTCGACGCCGGCCAGCGTGAACGCGAGTTTCCGCCCGTCCCCGGTGATCGCCGGCCGGTCGACGGGGAGCGGTTGCGGCGCCTCGAGCATCGCCGTCACCGCGCCGGTCGCCCGTTCGAGCCGGTAGAAGTCGCCGCGGCGGAACGATCCGGTCTGCGACAGGACGGAGAACGCCAGGAAGCGCCCTTCGCTGGACACGGCGGGCAGGGTGGCCACGACGCCGGTTTCCGCGAACACCGTGTCGGGCGTGCCGCCCGCATACGGGATGAGCGCCAGCTTTCCGTCGAGGAAGGCGATGGCCAGGCTCTGCCCGCCCGGGGAGAGGTCGAACCCCCCGGGTTGCGCCGGGCCGGGCGTCTGCACCGAAGTCAGGAAGCCGCCGGTGACCGACACCGTGAACGGAATGAGCGAGTGCAGGGGGTTGCGGTTGTCGAGGTTGGCCGCCGTGAGCAGCGCGATCCGGTCCCCCTTGTCGGACATCCGCATCGTGTCGATGACCCGGTCCGAGGCCGGCGTCACCAGCGCGAAACCGCCGTTCTTCCGCCAGACGGCCACCCGTCCCGAACCGAGCTGGGCGCCGGCCACGATGTCCGCGGTCGTGATGAACGCCACGGTGTCGCCGCCGGCGGAGACCATCGGCCGGGAATTCACGCCCGAGGAACTGCGGGTGATCTGGGTCAGCTCCGTTCCGTCCCGGCGGACCCGGAAGATCTCGTAGTTGTGATCGAAGTTCTGGTTCGTCACGAGATCGGCATTCGACGCGAACACGACGTGCGAGCCGCCGGCCGACAGGGAGGGTTCGCGCGCTTCCCGTCCCGGCGGCGCCGCCGTCAGCCGCTTCAGGCCCGAGCCGTCGGGACGGGCCACGTAGACCTGCGTGTTGCCGCCGGGGTTGCCGCCGTCGAGGTCGGCGCTGGACTGGAACGTCACCCACTCGCCGTCGGTGGAGATGTCGGCTCCGGAGGAGGCACCGGCGACGAAGCCGGAGTGACGCTTCCGGTCCGTGCCGTCGGGGCGGACCGAGTAGATTTCCGGGCTCCGGTCGGAATTGCCGCCGGTGGAGTCGGCGGTGTCCACATAGGTGATGCGCGACCCGTCCAGGGACACCGACGCGTTCCGCCCGGTGGAAATGCGCCGCATCTGTCCCCCCGCGAGCGCGTATACGCGAGGCGTTCCGTTGGATTCTCCGATGAAGATCGACGCGGTCGTTTCGAACGTCACGAGATTTCCCTGGGCGTCCACCGACGGAGCGGTTGCTCCCGGCGCGTTCACCGAGGTCAGCTGCTCCACGGTCCCGCCGCCGGTCGAGACGCGAAACAGCTGGTTCAGCCTGTCCCCGTTCATGCCGGTGTAATCGGCCGCGGCCTGGAAGACGACCGTGCCGCCGATCGCCGACAGCTGCCCGGCGATGGCGGTCGAGCCGATGCCGTCGGGGGTGAGCGGGGTCACGGCGGCGGTGGACGCCTGGAGCTTGAACGGCCGCAGCGGGCGGGAACCGGGAAGCTGCGGGTCCTCCGCGGAGAAGGCCGCCACGCTCCCGTCGGCCGACAGGCCGAACAGCAGGGCCTGGCGCACGGGGTGAACTCCGGCGCTGGTGATCCGGGTCAGGGTTCCGCCGGCCAGGCGGTAGAAATTCCGTTCGTCGCTGCGCAGGCTGAGCCCCTCGCCGAGCAGGTCCGCGCCGGTGGCGAACCACACGCCTCCGGTCACCGGCGCCGGATTCACGATGTCCCGGAAACCGGCCGGCCCGGCCTGGACCGTCAGGCGCTCCGGCGTTCCCCCGGCGGCGTTCACCCGGAACAGCTCGCGGCGGGGCGGGGCGTCCGTGATCGCGGTGAAGTAGAGCAGTGCCCCGTCCAGGCTCCAGACCGGTTCCGCCGGGTCCGAGGTCCCGTTTCCGGTCACCTGCACGAGGCCGGTGCCGTCCACCCTCGCGATGAACAGCTGCGGTTCAGCCCGGCGGTTCGTGCCGACCGGGTCGAAGCAGTGGACGAACGCGACACGCGTTGCCGAGGGGGAAAGCCGGGGAGACCCGATCCTGTCCCCGCACGCCGCCGGATAGGACGTGTAGGGGGACACGGCGAACAGGTCCGGCCGGGCGCCGGCCGGCCCCGGCAGGATCGTCAGCGATCCGGCCGTGGCCGCCAGCAGCAGTGCTGTCGAAGCGTCCGTCAGGAAATGGCGCGGGAAACGCACTTGGCCTGGAGGAACAGGAGCAGGTAGTCGCGGCCGCCGGCCTTGGAATCGGTGCCCGACATGTTGAACCCGCCAAAGGGGTGGACGCCGACGAGGGCGCCCGTGCACTTCCTGTTGAAATACAGGTTGCCCACGTGGAACTCGCGCGCCGCGCGCTCCAGCTTCGCCTCGTTCTTCGTGTACACGGCGCCGGTCAGGCCGAACTCGGTGTTGTTGGCGATCCGGAGCGCATCGTCAAAGTCCCTTGCCTTGATCACCGCGAGCACCGGGCCGAAGATCTCCTCGAGCGAGATCTTTCCGTCCGGCGGGGTGTCGGCGATGACGGTGGGCTGGATGAAGAAGCCGTCCGAATCGTCCCCTTCGCCCCCGGCCACCACGCGGCCCTGCTTCGCGCCGGCCTCGATGTATCCCATGATCGACTTGAAGGCCTTCTCGTTGATGACCGGTCCGGTGTAGTTTTCCGGGTCGTCGACCGGGCCGACCTTGAGCGCCTTGACCTGCGGCACCAGCTTGTCGAGGAACGCGTCGTAGACCTTCTCGTCCACGATGGCCCGGCTGCAGGCGCTGCACTTCTGGCCGCTGTATCCGAACGCCGACATGCGGACACCGGCCACCGCCGCGTCGAGATCGGCCTCGGAGTCGACGATGATCGAATCCTTGCCGCCCATTTCCGCGACGACCCGCTTGATCCAGATCTGCCCCTTCTGCGTTTCCGCGGCCTTCCTGTTGATGCCGAGGCCCGTCTCCTTGGAGCCGGTGAACGCGATGAACCGTGTCCGCGGGTGCTCCACCATCACGTTGCCGACCACGCTGCCGGACCCCGGGAGGAAATTGACGACCCCCTTCGGCAGACCGACCTCCTCGAGGACCTGGAAAAACTTCCAGGCCACGTACGGCGCGTCGCTGGACGGCTTGAGCACCACGGTGTTCCCGGTGACGACCGCGGCCATCGTCATGCCGGCCATGATCGCCAGCGGAAAGTTCCACGGGGGGATGACGGCGCCGACGCCGAGCGGGATGTACTCGAGCCGGTTGTTCTCGCCGGGGAGCTTCGTCAGCGGCTGATCGGCGGCGTAGCGGAGCATCTCGCGGCCGTAGAACTCGAGAAAGTCGATCGTTTCCGCCGTGTCGGCGTCGGCCTCGGGCCAGGACTTGCCGGCTTCCAGGGTGAGCACCGCCGAAAACTCGTGCTTGCGCTCCCGGATGATGTCGGCCGCCTTGAACAGGAACCCGGCCCGCTCTTCGGCCGGGACCTTCGACCATGTGGCGAAGACGGCGTCGGCGGTGTCCACGGCTTTCTCGGCCATCTCCTTCGTGCCGGAGGCAAACCGGGCGATCACCTGCGACTTGCGGGAAGGATTGATCGAGACGATCGTCTCCGGCGTGGTCAGGCGTTCGCCGTTGATCACGATCGGGTGGGTGCCGCCGAGCTCGGCGGTCGTTTTCTTCAGGGCCGCTTCGAAGGCTGCCCTGTTTTCGGGGCGCGAAAAGTCGACGAAGGGTTCATTCTTGAATTCGGAACGCATGAGCGTAAACCTCCGGAAAGTCGTGTTGGGGAATGATGTGTCCATTCTACCGGAATCCCCGCGGGCGGGCCAACGGAGCGGCTTATCCCGCCCGGACGTGAGAATTCCGCCGTTCCGGCGCGGCAGCGGCGCGAAACCTGCCGCCCCGGGGTGCCGCCGGGCGGTGTCTTCGCTTGCAGCCGGGAAGGCTCCGTTCTAGAGCCGTTCCACGATCGCCCGGGTGAACTCCTTCGTGGTGGCGCCCTTTCCCGCCACGAGGTCGCCGGTCAGGCGATCTCCCTTCCGGAAGCAGTCCTTCAGCGCTCCGCGGATGCGCCCCGCGGCCTCCGCTTCGCCCAGGTGGTCGAGCATGAGGCAGGCGGCCAGGAGAAGCGCGCTCGGGTTGGCCAGCCCCTGGCCGGCAATATCGGGCGCGGAGCCGTGCACGGCCTCGAAAACGGCCATGTCCTCGCCCACGTTGGCCGAAGGCGCGAGCCCCAGCCCTCCGGCCAGCCCGGCCACGAGGTCGGAGAGGATGTCGCCGAACAGGTTCGTGGTGACGATGACGTCGAACTGGCGCGGCTCGCGGACGAGCTGCAGGCACATGTTGTCGATGATGCGGTCGTTGAGTTCGATGTCCGGATAGTCGCCGGCCACCTCGCGGACGACTTCCAGGAACAGCCCGCTCGTGAACTTGAGGATGTTTGCCTTGTGCACCGCGGTGACCGTCTTCCGCCCGTTCTTCCGGGCGTAGTCGAACGCGAACCGGCTGATCCGCTGCATGGCGTCGCGGGTCACGACGACCGTGGCCTCGGCGGCGAAGCGATCACGGCCGATGTAGTGCTCGATCCCGGAGTACAGCCCCTCCGTGTTTTCGCGCACGACCACCAGGTCGAGTCCGGGCCAGAATGTCTGGAGCCCCTCCCAGGCCACGGTGGGGCGCACGTTCGCGTAGAGGTCGAATTCCTGCCGGATGGCCACGTTGACGCTCCGGAAGCCCGTGCCGACCGGGGTGGTCAGGGGGCCCTTGAGCGCCACCTTCGTGTCGCGGATGGACTGGAGCGTTTCCGGCGGGATCGGCGACCCGTAGCTCTCGATGGCGCCGAGGCCCGCGTGATGGGTGGACCAGTCGATGGCCACCCCGGCCTTGTCGAGAATCTCCGTAGTCGCTTCCGCTATTTCCGCGCCGATTCCGTCACCGGGGATCAGCGTTACCGCGTGTCTTGAAGTCATGGAACTCCTTCTCCCGTAGCTCGAAAAGGGAACCAGAATAACGTGTCCGGGGCAGAATGGCCAGATGCAACATCAGGCTGGTCCAAATTATTGTGATGTAACCAGTTAATGGTCTCGTGCCGGGGCCTCCCGGAGGATCTGCGGATCCTCCCGGAGATCACGGGCGGTCCGTGTCATTTTTGACACACCGTCCTATCGGGGACACGGTTTTCGAAGAGGTCGCATTTTCCAAGGCATTGTGAATCAACAACTTGACATCCATCGGCCATCATGGCACGAATCCTGTTATGTCAATCACCCGGCCGGTCAGCCGGGCATCTCCCGGACGGCTGAAAATCAACCCGAAATCTGTCACAAGGAGATGTAAGCATGAAGTTCAATCGTTCCCAGAGCCTCCTGGCCACTTCGGTCATCGCCCTCTCGCTGATGGTTACGGCCTGCGCCAAGGCGCCCGAAGCCGAACTGCTCGAAGCGCAGAACGCGATCCAGGCCGCCCAGACCGCCGAAGCTGCCAAGTACGCGAAGGACACGTTCAAGGCCGCCAGCGACTCCCTCGCCGCGGCGCAGGCCGAAATCCAGGCCCAGAACAGCAAGTTCGCCCTCTTCCGCAAGTACGATCACGCCAAGGCCCTCCTCGCCTCCGCCCAGTCCGAAGCCGTGAAGTCGCAGCAGGACGCGGTCGTCAACAAGGAAGCGGCCCGTGTCGCGGCCGAGGAAGCCGTCACGATGGCGGCGGCCGCCGTGGACAGCGCCAGCATGGCCCTCGCGTCGGCCCCGGTCGGCAAGGACAACCGCGCCGACGTCGAAATGATGAAGGCCGATCTCGACGGCGCCGTGGCGAGCCTCGACCAGGTGCGCCAGGCGATCGCCGCCCAGGACTACCTCGGTGCGCGTTCGCAGGCCGAATCGATCCAGGAGAAGGCCATGCAGATCGTCAACGACATCCAGATGGCCCGCGACAAGATGCGCGGCCGCAAGTAATTCGGTTATACTCGGCGGTCTCTGGGGGGGATGTAAACAAGGGGTGGGTTACCGTTGAAGATGCTGTTCAGAGACCGTAAAGGACGTGACAAGAACCGGAGCCGGTCTCCCCGAGTGCGGGGAGGCCGGCTTCCGCGTGCGTTTCTCTGGGATTCGGATGCCGTAAGGCTGCAGGGGCGTCTGACCCGGCGTCGTCCGATGTGGCCCTGGTGGAGCGCGCTGGGGCTCCTCGCGGCCGGCGTGAGCGCCTCCTTCCTGCTTGCCGACAAGCCGCCGATCGATCTCATGGAATCCAGCCGCGCGGCCATTTCGGTGGCCGCGGACAGCGATGCCGCGGAGTGGGCCCCCGATTTCCTGGCCGCGGCGGAGGAGTCCCTCCACGTCGCGTCCGTCGAGTTCGACGCCCAGATCGGTCGCCTCATCCCGCTCCGCCGGTATGACCGTGTGCGCTCCGCCTCGCTCGAGGCGGGGAAGATCGCGCGGGCTTCCCTCGGTGTCATCGAGGCCCGGCGCGATTCCACGCGGACCGTGGCCGAGTCGCGCCTGGCGCAGGCCGAGAAGACGCTCAATGGCACCAGCGCCTCCGCCGGCGCCCTCGAGATGAACGGGTACAGCCGGGCGCGCCTTTCGTCACTCGATCTTGCCTACAACGAGGGGCGGAAGTTGCTGAAAGGCGGAAAGTACAAGACCGCCATCCGCAAGGCCGAGGAGGTCATCGTCGGGTGCGCCAAGATCCAGCAGGTCGTGGACGACCAGCTGTACGACTATCAGCAGAACCGGAAACTGTGGGCCATGTGGGCCTCGGAAACCGTGCAGTGGTCGCAGAGAACGGGGGGGATCGCCATCCTCGTGCGCAAGCTGGACCGCCGCTGCGACGTCTACCGCAACGGCCGGCTGATCGAATCCTACCCGGCCGAACTCGGAATCCGCTGGATGGGTTACAAGATGCGCCGCGGCGATCACGCCACGCCCGAGGGGCGCTACCACGTCATCAAGAAGAAGACGGTAACGAAGTACTACAAGGCGCTGGAAATCAATTATCCGAACGAAGACGATCGCCGGCGGTTCAATCAGGCCCGATCGAAGGGGCTGATACCGCGGAATGCCTCCATAGGCAGCCTGATCCAGATACACGGATCGGGCGGTCGCGGATCGGACTGGACCGAAGGGTGCGTGGCTCTCAGGAATTCCGACCTTGACGAAGTCTTCCGGATCGCGCAGGTTGGAACCCCGGTGACGATCGTCGGCGCCTGGGAGCGTGATGGCCTGACCGCGGGAGTGGGACGATGAGCTCGGATACACCCGATTTTGCCGCCGGCGCCGTGCCGCGCGCCCGCGGAGGGCGCCCCCCGCGGGAGCCCCGCAGTTTTCCGCTCCTTCCGGTCGTCCTGGCCCTGGGCCTGGTGGTCCTGGGGGTCGACGTGGCGATCTGGTTCGTCGGCCAGGGCCGCCTGGATCAGGCCCTGAAGGAAACGATCGCCGAAGCGAGGGAGTTCCGCGAGAAGGCGGAGGCCGAGGCAGCCGCGGCAAAGCCGAAAAAGGGGTCCAAAAAGGCAAAGGCTCCGACCCCTCCGTCCGGCGACGGCGAGGTTTCGCTGGCCGCGCTGACGTCCGAGAACGAGGCCCTGGCCCGCGAACTCGAAGGATTCCGCCCTTCCGGCATCTACATCGTGATCGACACGGCCAACAATCGCCTGTACATGAAGAAGGACAACGAAACGCTGCTCGACGCGGTGTGCTCGACCGGTTCCTACTCCCGCCTGGATGCTCCGGACGGTCGTTCTTGGTTCTTTCACACGCCGCGGGGGAAGTTCCGGATTCTCGGGAAGAAGCAGAATCCGGTCTGGGTCAAGCCGGACTGGGCGTTCGTCGAGGAGGCGGAGCCGATTCCCGGCGCCACGCACCCCGACCGCTACGAACCCTACGTCATGGGCGATTACGCGTTGTCCTTCGGCAACGGCTACTACATCCACGGCACCCTGTACCGGCGCCTGCTCGGACAGAGCGTCACCCACGGATGTGTGCGCCTCGGCGACGAGGAACTCGAACAGGTGTACCGGACCGCTCCGACCGGCACCCCGATCTTCATCTATTGAGCACTTTCGACCCTGGTGGAATGACGGGCAACCGACGGTCCTCCCGTCGGCGCGGCGGGTCCGGGCTGCCCCGTCCCGTCTTCCTGCTGATCCTGTTCGCCCTGCCCCTTGTCGGGCTGTTCTGGTTCTCCGGTTTCATGCGGGGGCCGGTGGCTTCGTCGGACTGGCTGAAGAAGCCGCGCGGCGACGAACACGAGGCCATGGTCGAGCGCTCGTTCCTGAAGGCGCAGAAAACCCTGGCCGAGTCCGATTCCATCAACATCGTTCTGGACGCTCGTGAGAAGACATTGTCCATTGTTCTCAAGGGAGTTCAGCTGCGCCAGTGCAACCTCATCTCCGTTCAGATCGATCGCTCGATCCGCCGGCTCGTGTCGGCCCGCACCGAGGACGTGTGGCTGGACCGACCGTTCACGCTGGAGGAGCGCCGCGGCGACATCCCGGACCCGTGGGAGCCGATGATGGAAGGGCCGGTGGACACGCTCAAGGGCGCGTCGCTGGCGAAGGAGCTGCCGATGGACGGGGAACTCGTTTTCGACAGGCGCCTTGTTCTCCATGTGGCCACACCGATGTCCAGCGCGGATTCGCTGGCGCGTCGCGGTATTTCCGGATGGTTCCGCGGCGCGGGGGAGCGGTTCGACTCCGGCATGGACGAACTGAAGGAAGTCGTGACCGGGCCGGCCACGTTCGACCTGTACATCCGCCTGAACCGCGAGGACGCCGCGGCGGTCCTGCGCGCTCTTCCGGTCGGCGGCGGGATGGCCCTCCATCTATAATGGGGGAGTGAACACCGAAGCGTCGAAGAATCCCAGGTTCGAACTCCCCGAAGAGCACCCGGACGGCGACCGGATCGTCATCGGCGGCGGATGCTACGGCTCCTACCACGCGCGGCAGCTCGACAGGGCGCGCGCACGCGGCAAGCTCGCCGCCGGGCGCATCCTCATCGTGGACCGGAATCCCGCCTGCGCCGCGCGCACCGAGTTCGCCGGCCGGCCGGGAATCGAGTTCGTCACCGCCGACTGGTCGGAGTTCTATGCCGCGTACTTCGCCGCGCGCGGCCCGGCGACCCGGGACCATGTCGTTCCCACGCCGATCTCGGCGCATCTAATGTTCGGCTGGCTGCGGGATCGGGCGGCCGGACGGCTCGGTGCCGCGCGGGTCGCCGCTCCGGGGCTCGATGCGCTCCCGGCCACGCCGTTCGCCGCCCGGTCGGACATCGGCAGCGGCCTGCTCTCCTTCGCCACCTGGGTCTGTCCCGTCACCTGCATCGAGCCCGATCTCTGCCCCGCCATCAAGGCGCCGAAAGCCTGGGAGATGGACGAAGCCGTGTTCGAGTTCGCCCGGCGCCGGGCGGGGGACGGCGCTCCCTGCGATCTCGTCGAGGTCTTCCGTATCCGCCATCACGCGTTCGGGGTGGCGGCGTTTCCGACGACCGCGGCCGTGGCGGCGCGCGAAAGACTGGACCGTGTCCTCGACCGCGTCGAGGCGGGGGGGCGCGGCGCCCGGGTGATCGTGGCCACCGTCAGCTCCTGCCACGGGGTCATGGACGTGATGGAAGTCGGCGCGGTGCCCGGCGGGGGTCGCTAGCGGTTCGGGTCGGGCGGTGCCCGGCGGCCCGCAGCCCGCACCAGGTTTCCCGCCGTGCGGCCGCCCGCAGCGGTGATCTCTCCCCTCCGGGTCGGAACGGGAGTGCCCCGGCTAGCTCTTGAGCCGCCGCAGGTAGGCCTGGGCTTCCTGCCGTATCTCGGGACGCACCTCCGACGAGGATCTGGCCAGCCGTTCCATGTCGATCCGGTTGATGTAGCGCACGTTGAGCAGCGCCTTGAGGCTCGTGATCGGCACACGGGTCGGGTTCTGCATCAGGATCAGCGGAACCGCCTTGTTGGCGGCGCCCGAATGCAGCGTCCGGGTGATGATGATCTTGTCCAGGACGCGCGGGCTCCGCGAGATCATCGCGATCAGCGGAACGATGCCCGGCTGGCTCAGCGCCCGCGGATTGTCGAGAACCCCGAGGATGAACGGATCGTTGTCGATCTGCATCCGCACGAGCTCCTTCATCGTCAGGTCCCCCGAGCCGCGCCCCTGCGGCACCTGCGGCAGGTACGGCGTTCCGTCGCTCCGCACGAAGCTGCCGCCGTGGTTCGGGTCGAGCCGGACAAGGATCCCCCGCGGCGTCCGCTCGGCGATGCCCCAGTCGTCCACCTCCGGCCAGATGTCGTCGAGAACGTCCGGCTCGCAGGTGATGAACGCGCCGTCCGTGGCGGCCTCCTCGCCGACCCGGATCATGGTGTCGAGGACGAGCGGCCTGTCGTCGGAGTTGAGCGCCAGCAGCCTGAGCATCGAGACCTGGTGCACCAGCGAAACGAGGAACGCGTAGTGCCAGTCGAGAATCGGATTGGCGCGCATCCCGGCGAGCAGCCGGGCGATCGGCCCGCAGAGCGGATCCTTCTCGAGCTTCTTCTGGATCCTGTCGATCTCGCTCGCGGACAGCGCGTTCTCCATCGTGAGCAGCCGCTCGGAGAACGGCCGGTAGGTGGCCAGCCGGGACACGACGTTCTTGAGGTGCTCGATGTCCTGGTCGTAGTAGCTCATCACCGGCATCAGCCTGCCGATGCCCCGCGAGTCGTAGGGGTCGATCGTGGCCGCCAGCCGTGACACCCGGCGTTCGGTCAGGCTGATCTCGAGCATCGACAGCTGGGTGATGAAGTTCATCGCGTCGTCCTCGATCGTTCCCCCGTCCTCGAGGTGATCCGTCTTCGCGCGGAACCAGGCCCGGACGTGGCGGACGAGCGCGGCGAGGGCGATCGGATGGCGGGGCAGCCGTTCCAGTCCGAGACTGAGGTCGAGGATTCCGAGCCGGGTGGCCTCTTCCATCAGCTCGAGGATCTGGAAGACGGCATTCTCGTCGCTGGATTCCTCGGGTTCGACCCATGTGCCGGCGATCGTGCGGTGGGCCACGCGATTGACGCTCGAGAACTTCGCGATCTGCCGCAGCACTTCCGCGCCCGGGCGCTTCACTTCGAGAAAGCTGAACATCAGGCGGAGCCCCGCCGTCTCCTGGCGCAGGGCCAGCTGGGCGCCGGCCTTCAGGACTTCGCACGATTCCACCGTGTCCAGTTTGCGGAACACTTCCACCAGCTGGGGAACGCGCCTGCGCGGATGTTCCTCGAGCGTCATGGCCTCGACGGCGCCGATGAGGCTTCCCGAGAGCATCAGGCGGTCGAGCCGGCCGGTCTCTCCGTTGTTCATCGGGGCGGTCAGGTCGAGAATCGGTGTGCGGGTGCCGGGAGCCGGCGAAGAACAGGCGCTCATGGTGAAGACGTCTTCCCCCGGGGTTGAGGTGGATGGTCCGTTCGCAGTGAAGTATCGGTTCACTGCGTTGAGGTCTGAACCTCAATGGGAGATCGCCGCGGGATGATGGCGTCGCTTCCACCGGATGGCGCGCCGGCCGCACCGGCGTGGGGCATATCACCCGGCGCGTATCCGGGGCGGCGGTTTGGCGCGCGGCTTGCCCGAACCGCCGGCGCGGTGGCCGCTCCGCTCCGTGCGTTCAGTCGTCGAAGCGGGACGCCTCGAGCCGGCGATCCCGCTGGGCCACGGCGCGTATCGCGTCCAGCGCGCGGCGGCGCAGCCAGAGATTCTGGGCGATCGACGCAAGCGTGACCCCCGTGATGGCCACGTAGATCCCGCTCACTCGTCCGAACACGATGCCGGCGCCGAGAAGCGCGGTGATCGATACGAGAAACACGACGACCGCCTCGGTGATCCCCCGCGTCCGGTGGCTGTGGACGATGGCGCCCTGGTACCAGCTCTGGATCACGCTCATGGCCGGCATCAGGAACGCGAGCATCAGCGCCGTCGTGGCCAGCGCCACCAGGGGGGGCGACAGTGCCGAAACGTCGCCGAACCAGATCCGCGAGAGCGGGGAGAGCGCCAGGGCGAGGATCAGGGCCGACGTTGTCGACGCGAGCCGGATGGCGAAGCTCCGGAGCGGCCCCAGCGATCCCGGAATCTCCAGCATCGACACAACGACCTCGTTGAACGCGAAGCCGACGCTGCGCAGCGTGAACACGAGGCCGTTGACGACCGGCCACGCCGCCAGCGAGTCGATGGGGTTCGGCATCCGGCTCATGGCCGAACTCGCGATCGGCATGCTGAGCAGCGTCAGCAGCGACGTCAGCGCGAGGGGCACGTAGAACGACAGGAACTTCCCGAGCGAAAGCGCCGGCTCGACGATGGCCGCTTCCTTCAGGCGGCGGAGCACCGGACGGACGGCGACGCCCGCGAAGAGCGCCTCGAAGACGACTCCGGCCGCCACCGCGACGGTGGCCACCACGATGCCCGGCAGCGCTCCGAACCGGTAACCGGCGGCGAGGACGACGACATTGGCCAGGAGACGGACCAGGGTGCCCCAGACGACGATGCCGGTGTTCCCGGCCCGGATCAGGTTGCCCTGCTGGAACCGGCGGTAGGCGATGGCCCAGGTCCACGGCGTCATGATCATCAGTCCGATCCGGGCCGGCTCGTGGATCTCCGCGGGCGCTCCCATGATTCCGCCGACGATGACGTCGAACAGCGGGGTGAACGCCACGAGCGCGTGGATCAGCGTCAGCGCGGCGCTCGTCGTCATCATGAAGCGGTGCACGAGGCGGTAGGAGGGCCAGTCGCGGCACATCGCGGTGGACGCGGCCAGGAGCATGATGATCGGGGCCTCGATCAGGAGAGACAGCGGAAACACCACGCCGCCGTAAGCCGCGAGATGGATCTCCGGATCGGGAAGCCGGGCCATGATCGCGCTGACCAGGGGGAGTTCGACCCCCATGATCAGCCAGCTCAGGGCCAGCGGCCACCAGACGGCGGCGACCCGGCTTACGGAAACGGGTCCCGGCGGTTCCGCGGGCGCGGCCGCGGCGACCCGGCCATGGTCGGGGTTGCCGGGAGGCGCCGCGGTCGGGGGCGGATCGCTCCGCTCGTCGGAATCGGTCGTCAGGGGTTCGTTCTCCCGGAGGGTCCCGTAAAAATGTGCCATGCGGTGATGCCGGATTTCGGAAACCGGCAGTATACTTCACCGGCGGGCTTTGATCGGCACGACCACCCAAATCCTCTCAGGTGGAGATGCGCATGCGCAGACGGATGTGTGCCCTGTCCCTGTGTCTGGTTGCGCTCGCCGGGTTCCTGTCTCCGGCCGGAGCGGGGCCGTTCGACGGGCGGCCCAAGCTTCTCTTTCACGTCCAGCCGGTCACCTCGAAGAACGCCTGTTCGGCCGGGGCGCTCGCAGATTGCCGGTCGGCGGTCGTCAAGGGGGCGCTGACGCCGATCGGCGGGCCCGGTTACTACTACACCTATCTTCTCGCGGCCCGCGGCAACCTCTCCGGGCTGCGCGGCATCCAGTGCGGCATCGCCTACCAGAACCTGGCCGCCGGGAACAGCGGCGACCTGGACCGGGTGGACGTCTTCAGCTGGACGCTCTGCGCCGACCTCGAGTTCATCACCGCCGGTCCGCGCTCCTGGCCGCGCCCCTGCGGCGGCACGATCATCACCTGGGCCGCGTGCCGGACGGAGGATACTGCGGTGGCCGGTTATTTCTACATGGCCTGCTACGACCGTTCGGACTATTTCGCCCTGCGGACGCGTCCGGTGGACAACGCGGCCAAGGTGGCGGACTGCGACAACAGGGAAACGTTCCTGCAGTATTCCGAACTTGGCGCCGCCTATTTTTCTCCGGGAGCGGCCCAGGCCGGCTGCAATCCCTGCAACAACCTCTGCAACGTGACGGCCGCGAGCTCCCGTCTCGGCGACCCCTGCGTCGACGCCGTCGAGGAGCGGGCGGCGTCGATCGCCCTGCATGTGGCGCCGAACGCCGCGCCGTCCTGTTCCTCCTCGACGCCGGCCCTCTGCGCGGACATCGTGACCTCCGGAACAACGGCGCCGGCCGGCCCCGGCCGCTACGTCTACATGCTCGGGGACCGCGGAACCGGAAGCCCCGTCAGGTCGATCCACTGCGGCATCACCTACGGAAACCGGCAGCTGTCCGGGCGCTTCGACGGAACCGGGATCGACATCGTGTCGTGGCACTCCTGCGCCACGACGGAATCGCCCTCCGAACTCTGGCCGGCGCCGGGGTCGAGCATCACCCTGAACTGGTCCAGCCCGGAATGCAGCACCAGCCGGCCGCTCGTGGCCGGCTACTTCTACGTGTCGGCGTTTTCGTCCGACACGCTCCGGGTCACGCGGGGCGTGGACAACAGCCCGGCCCGCGTCACGCGGTGCGACAACGTGGCCGTGAACATGGCGGATGCGCGCCTCGGCACCGCGGTGTTCGGCCCCGGCGGGGGCTCCGGCTGCAACCCCTGCACCGCCAACTGCGAGCTGCCGATCCCCGTACAGAGATCGACCTGGGGAGGGATCAAGGCGCTCTGGACCCGCTGACCGAGCGGATCGCATCGGGAGAGGCCACCAGCCGTTCGGTTCCGATTCTCCGGTTCCATGACCGTTGTCATATCTCCGTGTTCCCCGAGGGTTCAGGATAGCCGTGGGGATCCGGTCCTGGCGGGCGGAAAATGGCCACCGGAGCCGAGCCCGTGGATCCGGTCCCCGTTTCCACGGAGAGAGTGCCCATGAACCCGCTCGCTGTCATCCTGGCCGCCGCCGCGGCCGTCCTTCTGATTCTCTGGCTCCGCCGTCCCGTCGCCACGTACCGGAAGTATCGCGGGAAACGGCTCATCACATGCCCGGAGAATCGGCGCGCCGCGACCGTTGAAGTGTCCGCCGCCGACGCGGCCATGATGTCGGCGTTCGGGGAGCGTCTTGTCGGGCTCAAGGACTGCTCACGCTGGCCGGAAAGGAAGGGCTGCGGCCAGGAATGCCTGGCCCAGATCGAAGCCGCGCCGGACGGCTGCCGCCTCGGCACGATCATCCGGAAATGGTATTCCGGAAAACACTGCTGCTACTGCCAGGCGCCGGTCGACCCGTCGAGGTGGGAAGGACATGATCCGGGCCTGACGAAACCGGGTGGCCGGCCCGTCCAGTGGTCCAGCTTCAGGCCGGAAGCGCTGCCCGAGGTTCTCGCCCAGTACGAGCCCGTCTGCTGGAACTGTTTCGTGACGGAGAGCGTCCGGCGGAGCCATCCGGACATCATCACCGAGAGAGAGGACGCAACGCACCGGAGCGCGTGATGTCCTGACCGGCCCGTGGTCTCCCGGATCGCCCGGAAACGCGCCGCCGCTGTCTCCTTCATCCCGCGGGCCGCGGAGTCGATGGCGGTCACGCCGTCGACGCTGGTCCGAACTCCATGGCGTCCCGGAGATCGATGCGCGCCGGGTCCTCGAGCAGGAACTCAAGGACATGCTTCTGCCCGCCGTGCTCCGCCCAGCCGAGGGGGGAGCTGTCGTACGACCGGTCACGGATCGTGAGGTCGGCGCCGGCGTTCACGAGGAGGCGCACCGTTTCGAGATGTCCCGCCATTGCCGCGCGGTGCGCGGCCGTTTCGTTCCAGACCGTCCCGCGCGTGTTCACGTCGACGCCGGCCGCGAGCATCGCGGCCACGCCACGCGTGTTGCCGGCGGAGGCCATCTCCACGATCACGGCGCGATCGCGGTCGGAAAGCGTGCCGACGAAACCGGGTGATTCGCCGCGGATCCGCTCCACGGTGTCGCCGTCCCCGGCGGCGCAGGCGGCCAGGAACGTGTCGACGGCGTCGAGCGGCGTTGCGCCGCCGCGGGCGCGGAGGGCTGCCATGGCATTGCGGAGGCCCGTGCGCGCGGCCAGCGCCCAGGCTGTTTTTCCTTCCGCGTTCACGATCGACGGATCCGCGCCATGGTCGAACAGCATCTCGAAGACGGCCCGGGAACGGTCGCGGAACACCGCCTGGTGCAGGGCCGACTTGCCCCAGATGCTCGTGTTGTTCGGATCCGCGCCCAGTTCCAGGAGCTTCCGGATGCCCGGCTCGTCGTCGTAGTCGATCTTGTGACGGAGCATCACCGACCTGCCGGTGTCGTCGAGTCCGTGGGCGAACAGGAGTTCCGCGCAGGGCACGCCGTCGTGTTCGCAGGCGTGGTACGGGGTTTCGCCGTCGTTTGGGTCGCCGCCGGCCTCGAGGAGCAACCGGGCGATTTCCACGTTGTTCGCAACGCCCGCCGCGCCGTAGAGGGCCGACTCCCGGTTGTCGGTGGGGTCGTTCTCCTCCCGCCAGAACGTGTTCGGGTCCGCGCCGGCGTCGAGCAGGAGCTTCACGATCGCGGCCATCCGGCCGGCGCGGTCCGGATCGGTGCGCAGGAAGCGGGAGAAACAGAGGTAGAGGAGCGGATCCCAGTTCTTCGGTCCGCCTTTCTTCACGGCAAGCGACGGATCGCGCGCGAGCAGCGATCGCACCGTCTCCAGGTCGCCGGTCATGGCGGCCGTAAAAATGTTTTCGGCGGACAGCGACGGGTCATCCGCCAAGAGTTCCTCGGCGCCGGCCGCATCCCCGGCCCGGTGGTCGGCGGGAAAGGGGAGGAGCAACTCGATCAGGCGGTTTCCGGCTGCGGAGCGGTCGATGGTGACGATCTCCTTTCGCTGGGCGGCGAACCCGGTTCGTGCGCGGCGGGGCACGACCGGGAGCGGGCGCGCGCCCTACGGCATCTCCACCAGTTGCGGCTGCAGGTCGCTCAGCAGGTCCGCCCCGGTGTCGGTCACGAGCACGTCCTCCTCGATCCGGACGCCGAACTTTCCGGGGATGTAGATCCCCGGCTCCACGGTGACGACCGCGCCCGCGGTCAGCGGCTCGGTGTTTCCCTCGACGAGGTACGGCGCCTCGTGAATGTCCATGCCGAGACCATGCCCGGTGCGGTGCGTGAAATACTGGCCGTAGCCGGCTTTCGTGATGACCTTGCGCGCGGCCCGGTCGATCTCCTGGCAGGGCACCCCCGGCCGGATCGCGGCGATCGCCGCCTGCTGCGCCTCGTAGACGATCCCGTACACTTCCTTCATCTCCGGAGTGGCGTCGCCGAGGACGGTCATCCGGGTGAGATCGGAAAGATAGCCGTCCACGGTGGCCGACAGGTCGAAAAGCACCATGTCGTCGCGCCTGAGCTGCGATCCTCCGGCCATGGCATGGGGGATCGCGGAGTTGGCGCCGAACTGGACGAGCGGCTCGTGCGCGGCCCCCTCGGTCTTGACGAGGTCCATGAGGATCGCCGCCGCCTCGAGTTCGGTCATGCCGGGGCGGAGATGGAGGCGTGCCTTCCGGGCCGCGTTGTCCGCGATGTCCGCCGCGGTTCGCATCGCCGCGATCTCCTCGGGGCTCTTGCGGGAGCGGAGCGCGTCGAAGAGCCGGCCGCCGTCCCCGAGCGCGACACCCGGACACGCCGCGCGCATCCGCTCGACCATCCAGAACCAGGTCGTCGGCTCCAGGCCGATCCGGGCTTTCGGCCCCGCCTTCTTCCGGATCGCGTCGGCCAGCAGGGCGAACGGGTCGTCGCTCTCGTTCCAGGTCAGGACCTCTCCCGAGGCCAGGCCGCGGCGCATGTTGTCCTCCTCGAACGCCGGGCAGACGAGGAACGGATCCCCGTCGGCAGGAAGGGCAAACGCGACGAGACGCTCCATCCGGTGCGCGTTGATCCCGCTCAGGTAGCGGAAGTTCGTGCCCGGCGTGGCGATGACGATGTCGAAGTCGTGGTGTTCCAGGGAGCGCCGGGCCAGGTCGAGCCGGGCCAGGACGTCGTTTGCGGCGAGAACAGTCTCGGACATGAAGCCTCCGTTGAGGGGACGGGATTGGACGCCCGGCGCCGGACTGTGGGTCGACGGGCGTCCCGGCTTCGGGCCCGCCCGGCCGATTCCGGCGCGGGACCCGATCGCGGCCTCTAATGATAAGCGGTTTCCGGGCGCGCCGACACCCGTTAATATGCCGGGATGAAAGTGGCGTTCATCGGATCTCACGGCGTGGGGAAGACGGCCCTCTGTTTCGGCCTGGCCGCGCATCTCAAGAAGATCGACATCACGGTGGGACTGGTCCAGGAAGTGGCCCGGGATTGCCCGATGCCGATCAACAGGGAAACCACGCTGCCGGCTCAGTCCTGGATCCTGCACACGCAGATCGCCCGGGAGATCGCCGCGGCGGAGCGGAACCAGGCGGTCATCTGCGACCGCTCGGTCCTCGACAACTACGCCTACCTCGTGCACCGGGTCGGGCGGCGCCCCGAACTGGACCCGATGGTCGAGGACTGGCTCAGGGGATACACGCTCCTCATCAAGGTGCCGATCTGGCAGAAGCCGCGCTACGACGGCGTGCGCGCTCTCGATGCGGGCTTCCAGAAGGAGATCGACGCCGAGGTCGAGGCGCTGGTCGGGGAGTTCCATCCGCCGCTGCTCCGGCTCAGGGCCCGGGATCGCGCGGACTGGGTGATCCGCGTCGTGTCGGCCCTCGGGCTTCCGCTCGAACCGCCGCAGGTGGAGCTGTTTCCCGACGACGAGGATTACGATGCGGAGGACGACCTTGAGTGACCCCCGTCCGAGGGCGCAGCGCCGGGAGGGAACGGAACGGATCCGTGTCGTCGGCATCGACCCCGGAAGCTACGCCACCGGCTACGGCGTCGTGGACCGCGAGGGAAACCGCTATCACCGGGCGCGCTACGGCGTGGTCCGGGCCGGAGCCGGCGTGCCGCTGTCCGACCGCCTGGCGCTGATTCACGACGGCATTCTCGCGATGCTCGAGGAGGAGCGGCCGGACGCCGTGGCGGTGGAGTCGCCGTTCTTCGCGCGGTCGGCGCGGTCCACGCTCGTGCTCGGACACGTGCGCGGCGTCGTGCTCCTCGCCGTCAAGCGCGCCGGTTCCGAACTCTTCGAGTACGCGCCGCGCCAGGTCAAGAGCGCCGTCGTCGGCGGGGGCGCCGCGTCCAAGGAGCAGGTGCAGTTCATGGTCCGCCGGCTTCTCGCGATATCGGACGGCGTGCAGGCGGACGCGGCGGACGCGCTGGCCGTGGCGCTCTGCCATCATCACCGGGCGCGGATCGAGGTGCTCAGATGATCGCGCGGCTCACCGGAAAAATCCTCGAAGTCGGCGACGACCGCATCGTTCTCGACGTGAACGGCGTCGGCTACGCCGTGTTCGCGCCGGCGTCCACACTGCGCAAGGCGGGCGCCGCCGGATCGGTCCTGACGCTCCACACCCACATGAACGTCCGCGAGGACGCAATCCAGCTGTACGGCTTCGCGAGCGCCGATGAAAAAGGGCTCTTCGAGAGCGTGATCGCCGTCAGCGGCATCGGTCCGAAGCTGGGACTGGCCGTCCTCTCCGGACTCACGCCCGCGGAGTTCCGGCGCGCCGTTCTCGACAACAACGTGACGGCCCTCACCGCGATCACCGGGGTCGGCCGGAAGACGGCGCAGCGGCTGATCATGGAACTCCGCGACCGGATGACCGGGGGCACCGACCCCGGCCCCGAATCCGGCCGCGGAGACACTTCAGCGTTCCAGGACGCGGTGACGGCCTTGGTCACTCTCGGCTATCCGCGCCCGACCGCGGTCAAGGCGGTGCGGGGCGCGGTGGACGCCGCCGGTGATGCCGCGAGCGTCGAGGATCTGATCCGCAAGGCGCTCGGGGACATCAGCGTCCGCTGAGCGAGTGCCGCTCCATGCCGGGCGGAACTACCTGCGGAACCGCGCCTTGATCGTTCCCCATGTCGTGAGGTCGGTGGGGACCGGGAGAAAGATCGGGCCCCCGCAGACGGGTCCCTGGGTCTGGCCCGAATCCACGATCGTGCTTCCCTTGGCGGACCAGTTGACGCTTCCGACATTGCCGGGGGCAACGAAGGAAAAATCGTCGTATTCGCCAGCCACGTTGATGGCGTTTCCGCTCACGTAATCCCACTTGAGCCCGGCGATCCCCGTCGTCGGATCCTTGCCGATCCCGTACCGGTAGTTCGTCACCGTTCCCCCCGGGGCGCTGTTGTCCACGCCTTGCGTGGACACGGTTCCGACCTTTTCGTACAGCTCCGGACAGAGGTCAAGGACCCAGTGCGACAGACCCCGGTTGATGCAGGCGGCCCCCGTCACGCGGTAGTGCCATACGTAGTAGGCCATGCCGTCCTTCGTGAAGGAGTAATCCCGTCCCGTGTACTGGACGGTCACCTTGAAACAGGGCGTCGCCGGCGCGGCGAGGGCGGGGAGGGGCATAAAAAAGAGGGCCAGGAGAGGCCCAAGAGCCATGGTGCTGCGGAGCATTGTGGAACACCTCTTCTTTCAATGTTGTGATGACAGGACGCCGAGGTGAAAAGATCGTTCGGACCATTTACCTTGCAAAAAGTGTACACAACGTATTGTTTCCCGGCCCGAAATTTCTCCCGATCCATTGGTTCCGGCATTGGACACGCTCTCCGGCCGGCACGTGAGCCGTACCGCGCCCGCGTGCTTCACGAAACGAGTCCGGATTGACCTCATCGAGTGAGGCAAAATGCCCCACCCCGGGGAGTTAGGAAACAGTGATGACCGCTCGAGCCGCATCGGGGTTTTTGACCCGATGCATCCGGCCACGCCCCTTTCGATCGCCTCCAATCTCCCTTATGGTTCCCGCCGGATGATGCAGAAATTTCCGAGGCGCGAAGGGATGGACATGGGACCGAACCGGGACACGGATGAAGACGCCGTCGGCGCGCACTGGATGCGCTTCGAACCGCCGCTTCTTCTGACCGGAGGCGGGCTCGACGACCTGATCGGCCGGCACCTTCCGGGTGCCCGGGCCGTCGGCGTGGACTTCCTCGATGAAGGGGTCGTGAACGCCAACTACCGGGTCGACCTTGTCTGGGAGGGGACGCCCCTTCCGGAAGCGCCGGGGAGCGTCCGGCTCGAGCTCTCGCGGTCCGACGAGGGACCGCTGCGGGAAGGTGCGCTGGCCGGACGGCTGGTACCCCGGATCCGGTTGCCGCGCCTGCTCGGCACGGCCGTGTCCACCGACCCGGAACCGCACCGCCGCACCCTGTTCACCTGGATCGAGGGGCGGACCCTCGGCGACCTGCTGCGCGGCGCGGTGGCGCGGGGGGAGGCCGATGGACAGGCCGCCGCGGCACACGGCGCGTCCCTCGCGCGCGCCGGGCGATCCCTCGGCGCGGTGCTCGCCGTTCTGCACGGTGATCATCCCGCCGCGTTCGGACGGTTCGCGCCGGACCTGTCCGTGATGCCCGTCGCCGGAGCCCCGGTCACCCGCTGGGCCGACGACATCACGCGGCGGACGGCGGTCCGGCTCGAGAATCCCGCGCACGGCCTGCAGCCGTTCCGCCGCGAGTCGGTGCGGACCCGGTTTGCCCGACTCCTCGCTCCGCTCTGGAGTGCGGACCCATCGCTTCCGTCCGTCGTGCACGGCGACCTCTCCCCCGGAAACATCGTCCTGAAACCCGGGGACGGCGGCGCGCCCGAGCTGTCCGGCCTGATCGACTGGGAGATGGCGCGGGCGTCGGATCCCGCCGCGGACTTCGCGTCGCTCCGCTTCGAGCTCGGAAACCGCTGCCCGGATTTCGTGGCCGCCGTCGAGGAGGCGTACCGCGCGGCCCGCGGCGACCTCGCCGCCGACGCCGCCGTCGCCGATCGCGAACGCCGCATCGCCCTCGCGTCGGTGCCGCTCCTCCTCGATGCCCGGATGGTCGCGTGGCGGAAGAAGGACCCGGACCTGATCGCCGCGATCGACGAGAGACTGGAGCTTGTTCTCGATGGAACGGGGCGCTGACATGGCGGACCGTTCATCGATGCCCCCGGACTCCCCGCCGCCGGTCGGCGGCGGGGAGTCCGGGGGCATTGCGCCCTACGTCCTCGTCCTGCTGGCGGGCGCGCTGCTGCACGGCCTGACGCTGCTGATCTACCCGGCGCGGTTTCCCTTCCTGGAGATGCCGATCCGCGACGCCGCGTTCTGGGATGCCATGGCGCGGGCGCCCTTGCCGGGAGCCGAGCCGTTCCATCGCCCGCCGGGGTACGCGCTGTTCCTGGCCCTGGTCCGCGCGGCCGGCGGCACCGCACCCCGCGCCGTTCCGGTCGTGCAGGCGCTGCTCGTGCTCTTCTCCACGTTCCTCGTGATGCGCTCGGCGGCGCGCCTGTTCGGGATCCGCGAGGCGGTTCTCGCCGGCGTCATGATGGTCGGAAGCGGCGCCGTCTATCTCTTCGAGATGCGGCTGTTGCCGGAGGCGCTCGTCCTCTGTCTCGCCGCGTGCGTGGTGCACGGCCTGCTCCTCGCGGAGCGGGACCAGCCGGTGCCGCGGAACCGCGGGGAGGAGCGATCCCTCGCACGGTCGCTGGCCGACGGGGCTTCCGCCGTGCCGCTGCGGGGTTCCGCGCGCCTCTGCGCCGGGCTGGCCGGGGCGGTGGCCGGATACATGGCGATCACCCGCGCCGAGTATCTCGGCGCGCTGCTCCTGGTCGTCGCCGTTCTCTGCGCGCGCGCCGGGCGCCGGACGCGACCGTGGGCGCTGGCGCTCCTGTTCGCCGCCGGTGCGCTCGTGGTCGTGCTTCCGGTGACCGTCCACAATTTTTCACACGGGGCGGGGAACCCGGTGGCCACGTCCGGCGGCGTGTCGCTCTACCGCGCGAACGCGGCCGGCGCCGCCGTGGTGCCCGACCCGAGGGTCGCGGCGGGGGGGTTCAGCGGCTACTGGCTGCTCGAGTCCGCCGAGGCGGAGTCGCTGGCCCACGCGGATCTCGGGAGCGTGCCCGCCCCCGGGCCCGCGTGGGGCTACTGGGTTTCGCGCGCGGCGCGGGAGGTCGCGGCGGATCCCGGGCGGTGGGTGCTGAGCCTGGCGGAAAAGGCGCGGGTGCTGATCGGCCGGCCGGTGGAGAGCCACAACCTGGCCTACGGACTGGAACTGGACCGGATTCCGGTGCTGCGGGTGGCCTCGGTGCCGTTCAACTTCCTGTTCCTGGCCGCGCTTCTCGGATTCTTCCTGGCCGGCGGGGCGGGGGGCGTCCGGACCGCCCGGGGGTCGCGCCTGGCTCCGGCGGCGCTGGTCGCGGCGGCGGTCCTGTCCGGTGTCGCGTTCTTTCCGGAGGCCGATCTCCGCACTCCGGTCCTCCCCGTTCTAACCCTCTTTGCCGCGCACGCCCTGGTGCGGGCCGACCTGGCCTGGCGCGCCGGGCGGCGGCGCGCCGTCCTCCTGGCGGCGGCGGCCGGTGTCGTGCTCACCGGGTTGACGTCGATCCCGCGGGTTCCGCTGCGCGACCCGGTCCGCGAGGCGCAGCTGTTCGTCGAGGCCGGCACCGGCTACCTGGCCGACAGCAGGCGCGGGGAGGCCGGCCGGGCGTTCCACGAGGCGCTCCGGCTGGACGACCGGAACGTGAACGCCCTGATCCGACTCGGCCAGATGGCCATGGAGGAAACGGAGCTCGCCGAGGCGATCGGCTGGATCGAGAAGGCGGCGGTCGCGGCGCCGGCCGACTTCTCCGTCCACAACAATCTCGGGATTCTCTACTACCAGGCGCAGCGCCTCGAAGACGCGGACCGCCAGATGGAACGGGCCGCGCTGCTCGTCCCGGCGGATCCCGGCCCCTGGTACTACCGCGGCCTCTGCCGGCGGAAACTCGGGGACCTCGCCATGGCGGAGTCGTTTTTCCTGGAGTCGCTGGCCCGCGATCCCGGCTTTGTCGGCGCGTACGTGCGCCTCATCGAGGTTCTTCTCGACCAGGGAAGGGACGCCGAGGCCCGGCAGTGGGCGGATCGCGCCGGCGCGAACGGCGTGGCCATGCCGAAGGAGACTGCGGACCGGTTGAGATAGCCGGTTTGGCAGCCGGCCCGCGTCCTTCATCACGATCGCCTTTCGCGCGGGAACCGGAAGAGAAACCGTGACCGAATCGCTCCTGCCCCGCGAACACGGGGCCTATGCACAGC
>CAZQVN010000035.1:0-38707 GCA_964596775.1 uncultured bacterium | reverse complement strand
GTCATCCCTGACAGGTTCGTTTCCTTCTCTTTGCATGGGGCATGCCAGAAATGGGAACGGCGCCAAAGTACGACGCAAAACGTTTACAGACAACGTATTAAGACCTTTTGCAAAACGCCCGTGGAGTGCGCTGGGATGTGTAGATAAATTAACACATGGGTGTGTCCGGGTCTCTGTACGAGATGCGCCTGTAACGTAAAATGTTCTAAAATAATAGCTTGTGGGGCGTTAATCCCGAAGAGGGATTCTTGTGCACATATCGAAACATCACTTCACCCACGTGATCCGTCCCACGCCGACACTGCGCCCCTGCTTCACATGGGCAAAGTAGACGCCGGCGGGGACTTCCCCCCCTTCCGCGTCCCGGCCGCTCCAGGTCACGCGAAAGCTTCCGAGTTCGGGGCGGACCCGGCTTTCCCACACCAGCGCACCCCGGATCGAGAAGATCCGGATCTCCGCGTCGCTCTCGCCGGCCGAGGCCCCGAGGATCTCGACGGCTCCGCGTGCCGGGTTCGGGGCTGCCCGGACGGTCAGCGAAGCCCCGACGGCCGCAGGATTCATCAGCCCCTCAAGGAGCGCCGCGTGGATCCGCAGCCGCCCCGCACCCCAGCGGTTCGGGTCGGTGGTCAGGCTGTCGCGGGCGGCCCCGGCCGTCAGCAGGGCCCGGAGCCGCGCGCTGTTCAGCGCCGGGAAGGCCTGCTTGAGCAGCGCCGCCGCTCCCGCCACGAAGGGGATCGCGGCGCTCGTCCCGGTGAAGTGCGCGAACCGCGCCCCTTTCGGCACCGCGGAGAGGACCCGCACGCCGGGCGCGGCAATGTCCACGACCGGGCGCCCGTCGAGTCGCGGACCTTCTCCGCTGAACCAGGCGATGTCACCGGTTCCGTCGTTTTCGTACGCGGCCACGGTGATCGCCGAATCCGCCGCGCCCGGGGAGGTCACCGTGTACGCCCCGTCGCCGTCCACCCATTCCGCGCCCGGCTCGCCGAACCCGGAGAGCGCGTACCCGTGAATCGCACCGTCGTACCCGGGAAACCAGAACATCCACGCCCCCGGGTTGTCGTCCGCGCGCAGGTTCATGTCCAGGAACACGGTTCCACGGGGCGTCCGGTCCTTGAGGGAGATGAGTCCCTGGACCGTGGCGCCCCGCACGTACGTGCCCTGGATCGTCACGACGCTGGCGGTGTCGGCGGGAGGCCGGATTCCGATCGACACGGGGCTGGGTCCCGGCCAGGCGAACCGCACCGCGACCCCCGTCGAATCGCGATTCTCCAGCATCCTGGGCGCGCTCCCCGAAAGGAGGACATGCCGCTTCGGCGCCCGGTCATTCCCGGCCGCGGCGATGAAGAGAATGCCGTCGCGCGCCAGTTCGTTGACCTTGAGCTCGGTGGCGCTCGATCCGTCGGAGAAGCGACCGGCATATTCCCAGAGAACGACGTCCGCGCCTTCCTCGCGGGCCCATTCCAGCGCCTCGCTGTCTCCCCCCGTGGCGCAGATCAGCTCCGCGTCCGGCGCGATCCCGGTCAGCGCATGCCGGCCCGGCCACCCCCCGGCAAGAACGTTCATGACCAGCGACCCGTGTGTGTCGAGCGCAAAGATCGACTTCGGCAGGTCGATCAGGTCCACGCCCCGCCGGTAGACGCGGCGATGAAAGACGGCCCGGATCTTCGAGGTCTTGAGGCCGATGAGCGACTCGCCGGCGTCGAGATCACCGTTTCCGTTCGCGTCGTCCGCGAGGAAGATCCCTTCTCCGTAGCAGGGATCGGACTCCGAAAAGACGGGCGCCCCGAAATCGCGCAACCCGTTTCCGTTCACGTCCTGGAAGAGAAAGTCGTAGCCGGCCTGGAACCGGGACCGGTCGAGGCCGGGGAGCGCATCCCCCTCGTACGGCATCCAGCCGAGCGTTTCCCCCGGCCCGGCGAGACCGTCGCCGTCGATGTCCACGGCGTCGCCGGGGCTCCAGCGCCCGTTTCCGTCCACGTCGATCCACGAAAAACGGCCCCGGTCCGCCTTGAAGAACATCGGGTGATGAATGTCGGGCAGGCCGTCGACGTCGCAGATGAGGATGCCGCGACCGGTCAGCGGATAGCCGGCCGGGTCGAGCCGGGGCCAGACGAGTTCCGCCTCCACCGCGGGACGCGCCCTGTGGAGCGTGTAGAGACCGTCGGCCGGAGTGTTCGGATCCGGCCGGGTGCGGTCAACGTGATCCGCCGGGGGAAACGGAAGGATGCCGGCCCAGATGCCGGCCATGAGGAAGATCAGCGGAACCATGAATCACCGTGCCTCGATGTGGGTTGGAACAGGATATCAGACCCGGGGCGCCGGAGGCATCCGCCGGGCCCTCGCCTCCCGTGCCTGTTTCGCTATAATGCGGTCATGACTCCACTCGTCGGTCTCATCATGGGATCCCGCTCCGACTGGGACACGATGAAGCATGCCTCCGACATGCTGGATACGCTCGGAGTGCCTCACGAGGTCCGGGTCGTTTCCGCCCATCGAACGCCGGACCTCCTGTTCGAATACGCCGCGACGGCGGAATCGCGCGGCCTCGAGGTGCTGATCGCCGGCGCCGGGGGAGCGGCACACCTTCCGGGCATGGCGGCGGCCAAGACCGTCCTTCCCGTCCTCGGCGTCCCGGTCGAGTCGAAGGCGCTCAAGGGGCTCGACTCGCTGCTCTCCATCGCCCAGATGCCCGGCGGCGTTCCGGTCGGCACCATGGCCATCGGACACTCCGGCGCACGGAACGCCGCTCTCCTCGCCGCCGCGATCCTCGGCAACGCGCATCCGGAAATCCGGGCGGCGCTGAAACGGTTCCGCGACGAACAGACGAAGAACGTTCTCGATCACCCGGACCCGCGCACCCCATGAGGATCGGGGTTCTCGGGGGCGGCCAGCTCGGGCGGATGCTCGCCCTGGCCGGACATCCGCTGGGGCTCTCCTTCCTGTTTCTCGATCCCTCCCCGGATGCGCCCATGGGGGCCGTGGCCCGCGGGATCACCGCGGAGTACGACGACCCGGAAGCGCTCGACGAGCTCGCGGACGGCGTGGACGCCGTCACGTTCGAGTTTGAAAACGTGCCCGCGGACGTGGCGCACCGGCTGGAATCGCACGTGCCGGTCTTCCCCCCTCCCGCGGCCCTGGAAGCGGCCCAGGAGCGGCTCGTCGAAAAGTCGCTGTTTCGGAAGCTTTCGATCCCCACCCCCGACTTCGCGCCGGCGGACACGCGGGCCGGGTTCGACGCGGCCCTCGCGCGGATCGGTCTTCCGGCCGTGGTCAAGACGCGGCGTGACGGGTACGACGGCAAGGGGCAGGCGCTCGTCCGCACCACGGCCGAAGCCGATGCGGCGTGGGCCGCGCTCGGAGACCGCCCGCTGCTGGTCGAGGCGTTCGTCACGTTCCGTCGCGAGCTCTCGATTCTCGGCGTCCGGAGCTCGACCGGAGAGGAGCGTTTCTATCCCCTGGTCGAGAATCGTCACGAGGAGGGGATCCTCCGGGTGTCGCGCGCCCCGGCCCCGGCGGTCACCCCGGAGCTGCAACGCGCGGCCGAGGACTACGCGCGGCGGCTCCTCGAGGATCTCGACTACCGCGGTGTCGTGGGACTCGAGCTGTTCGAAACCGCCGGAGGACTGCTGGCCAACGAGTTCGCGCCGCGCGTCCACAACTCCGGCCACTGGACGATCGAGGGAGCGGTCACGAGCCAGTTCGAAAACCACCTGCGGGCCGGGTTCGGATGGCCGCTCGGATCGACGGCGGCGGTGGGCCACAGCGCGATTATCAACCTGATCGGAACCGTTCCGCCGCTTGCGCCGATGCTGGCCATGGAGGACGTCCACGTGCACCTGTACGACAAGGCCCCCGCGCCGATGCGAAAGCTCGGGCACGTCACGGTCCGGTCGGATTCTCCGGAGGGCCTCGAAAAAAGGCGCGCGCTGCTCAGCCGGGCGGCCGGGCTGGTCAGCCCCCCTGTGGAATCACTTTCGTAGGGAGCACTCCGGCCGCTTCCAGCCCCTCGGCCGTTTCGACGAAGATGTCCCGCGTTTCCGCGTCGAACAGCACCAGGACGACGCTCCGCAGCGACGTCTGCACCGCGATGTAGCGGAAGATGGTGTCGAGGATGATCTCCGCCGCGCGGCGAACCGGGAAGCCGAAGGCGCCGGTGGAAATGGCCGGGAGGGCCAGGCTCTTCAGGCTGTTCTGGTCGGCCACCCGCAGGGAGCGGTACACGGCGGACCGGAGTTTTTCGTCCTCGTTCCCCTCACCCCACCGGGGACCCACCGCGTGGATCACGAACTTCGCGTTCAGCTCTCCGCCGGAGGTGATCACCGCCTCGCCGACATGCACGGGACCCTTTTTCCGGCACTCGGCCTGGATCTGCGGCCCCCCCTTCGAACGGATGGCCCCGGCCACGCCGGACCCCAGCACCAGGTCGGAGTTGGCCGGATTGACGATGGCGTCCTCCGACCTTTCGGTGATGTCCCCCTGCACGATTTCGAATGTCGTCTTGTTCAGTTGCCGTTTCATGGTTTTCTCCTCAAGGTCGGCGGTGAGGCTACCATACGCCGCGGCCCGTCGTGTACTCTGACGGGGCGCAGCAGCACGCATCACCGAGGCACCCGCGCGCCGGAAATCCAGGAGGACACATGCTGATCGATCGCCTGAACGAAGACATGAAAAGCTCCATGAAGGAACGGGACACCCTGAAGACCCAGGTCCTCCGCATGGTCCTGTCGGACTGCAAGTACGCGAGGGTGGAAAAGCGGGCCGACCTCACGGACGAGGAGGTTCTCCAGGTGCTCAAGCGGGCCATCAAGAGCCGCGAGGACTCGGAGACCCAGTACCGCCAGGCCAACCGTCCGGACCTGGCCGACAAGGAATCCGCGGAAATCGCCGTCGTCCGGGCCTACCTGCCGGAGCCGCTCCCGCAGGCGGAGCTCGAGGCCATCGTGGACGAGGCCATCCGGGAAACCGGCGCCTCCTCGGTCAAGGACATGGGCCGGGTGATGAAGAGCGTGCTCTCCGTCCACGCGGCACGCGTGGACGGGAAGGCGCTGCAGGCTCTCGTCAGCAGCCGGCTCAACCCGGCCTGACCGCGCTCACGCCCCCCACCTCGTCCTCCCCGGCGTCGGCGGTCACCCTTCGTTCGCGCGGCAGATGGCGGACGATGTGGGCGTTGATCTCTCCCCCCAGCAGAAGAAGGGTCGCCGACAGGTACACCCACATCAGCACGACCATCGCGGCGGCCAGCGGGCCGTAGATGTGGCTGAAGTCCGCGAACCGGTTCACGTACCGGTCGAACCCGTAGTTGGCCAGCTGCCAGGACACGGTGAAGAAGAGGGCCCCGGGAAGAGCGATCCTCCGGCGCTGGCCGCGGAAATTCGGCGCCAGGAAGTAGATCAGCAGCGCCGCGCCGCCGGTGGCCACGAAGACCAGCGGCCAGCGGATGGTGGCAAGGACTCCTCCCGCGGAATGACCGCCGCCCATCAGGATCAGGCTTTTCAGCTCGTCGCCGAAGACGGCGAGATTGAAGGCGATGATGAAGAACAGCGCCAGCGTGGCCACGAGCAGCATCGAAATGAGGCGTGTCTGCCAGAGGGGCCGGGTTTCCGCCACGGAATAGATGCGGTTCAGGGCCTTCATCACCATTTCCACGACGTTGGAGGCGGTCCACAGGGACAGGATCAACGCCAGGGGCAGGGCATTGCCGCTGATCGGCGACATGAACCGGCCGATGTTGTCCCGGGCCAGCGTCACCCCCTGCGGCGGAAGAAAACTTCCGAGCACGGTGATCATCCAGTCCAGGTTCTCCTGGCTCCTGCCGAACTGGGTGGCCACGCAGGCGAGGAAGAACAGCAGGGCGAAGAACGAGAAGATGAAATGGTAGGCCACCGCCGCCGCCATCCCCGCGCAGTCGTCACGGCTGAAGCCGCGCCAGACTCCGGCGGCAACGTTCCGGTAGAAACGTGGATTCCGATATGAAGCCACTGTGGTTTCGGCCAAGACATCCCCGGGGGTTCCGGCCGGCGCGGGCGTGACCCCTTCGGGTCACGACAGGCCCGGCTTCAGACAGGAGAAACGGGGCCGGCGGATCTCGCCGACCCCGTTCGGTTCATGTGCGGAAGGGTTTCAGTTTCCGACCTTCGGGCCGGGCGGCACAAAGATGCTCGAATTCAACGTGACGGCGAATTCGCTGCCCGACGCGATCTTGACCTGCGGGCCGCTGGTCGCCAGGACGGTTCCGGTTCCCGCCGCGCCGCCGATCAGGCCGCCGATCAGGGCGCCCTTCTTGCCGCCGACGATCCCGCCGACGATGGCGCCCGCTCCCGCGCCGCCCGCGATCGTGGCGGCGTCACGGTCGGTGGCTCCTTCTGCCTGGCCGTAGAACTCCTCGGCGCTGATGTCGCGGGTCGTGCCGTTCGCATCCGTCACCGACTTGAACGCCAGCGTGATGTCCCCGCGCCCCTTGATCTTGCCCGAGGGTTTCGCGTCCACGACCACCCCGTTGATCGTGGAGCCGGCGGGAATCGCCGTGTAGCCCGCGATCTCGATCGGGGAGGAAACGCGGAGCGTGAACGTGTCGCCGGGCTTCGACTCGTGACTGGACAGGTTCTGGTTCAGGGTGGCCTTGAGGACGGTTCCCGCGGGAACGGTCACTTCCGCGGGGGCTTTCGGCTCGGGAGGCGCCGGCTTCGGCGTTTCCGGTTTCGGGGTCACGGGTTTCGGGGCGGGCTTCGGGGCCGGAGGCTCCGGGTTCCGTGTTTCAATCTTCGTTTCCGGCTCCGGCGTGCTTCCATCGGCGGGTTCGGCCGCGTCGTCGTTGATGGTGCCGGCCATGTCCGGCCGTTCGGCGGGCGTCTGCTCCGGTGCCCCGGCTTCGTCTTTCTTCGCACCGCCGCAACCGGCGGCGGTAACCACCAGGGCGACCAGCAGCGTGATCCGTCGGAATGTCTTCATGATGGGTTCCTCCTGTTCGGGTGCGAAAACATTTCGGACCCGTGATTCGGCGTCGCGGAATTTCGGGATCGCCGTCGTCGTGCGGGGAACTACCGCACGGACTCCGGCCTATTCCGGTCCCGGGACTTCATTCGGCTGGTTCTTCGGCGGCTCGCGATGGACCGCGAACCGGTACCCCGATCGGGACCGGCAAGGTCGATCCGTTTTTCATGATAAACCGTACACCGGGCGGGGTCGAGGCGGGCACCTGCCGGGCCCGATCCGGACATTTCCGCGCTGCTGCGGGAGGAGGGTGGAGGCCTCTCCGCCCCGCTCAGGCGACCTCGTGCTCCGCAGCCCGCGGCCTCCGGGATTTCCGGCTCGTGAACTTCGCTCCGAGGCCGAACACCTTCGCGAAGTAGTCCGCCTTGCGCCCGGCCCGCTTCATCTCCGCCGCGCACTCCTGGTTGCAGGTCAGGTTGAACGTGACCGCCTTGTTCCCGCGTTCCACCCGGAGCCGGTCGACCGAACCCAGGTGTCCGTAATCAAGACCGTCGGCAATCCGGAGCAGGGCCGCCAGGGATCGAACCGTTCGGCGATCCTCGGGGGCCAGCTGCATGAACTCCTCGTGCGATCCCCGGGGCCCCCCCTTTCGGTGGTAGCGGGCCACGTTGCCGATGATCTGGATTTCTCGATCGCTGAATCCGGCCAGGCCGCCGTTCAGGATCAGGTAGAGCGAATGGCGATGGTGGGCGCTGTAGGCGATGTACTGGCCGATGTCGTGGAGGATGGCCGCGGCCTCGAGGTAGAACTTTTCCTCCGCCCCCAGTCCGTGGAGGTCGGCGGTCCCGTCGAACAACTGGCCGGCCAGGCGCATGACCCGGTGCGCATGCTCCGCGTCATAGTGGTACCGCCGGGCCAGCGAGATGATGTTTCTCTCGCGGACCGCGTGGGGATCGTAGGGGTCGTCCGTTTCCGTGCGGGCCATCCGGGCCAGCCGGACGATGTGATCGCCGGGAGTGGCCTCCAGCTTCTGGCGGATGTAATCGACGATCATGCCGTCGCGGATCGAACAGTCCGGCACATGGATCTCGTCGTTGGCCACGCCGTCGAGGACCGCCAGGAGAATGGCGCCGCCGGCCACGATGATGTCGGCCCGCGGCGACTGGTCCCCCATGTAGTCGCCCCGCTCGGACAGGTCCAGCGAGGCCAGGTACTGCAGCTCTCCCTTGAGCTGCGCCCGCGTGATGGAGAACGTCTGCCCCCTGGGGAGAGCGAGCCCGGCGCGCCGCGCGGCCAGCATGCCGAGACAGACGATGCTCCCCGAAGTTCCGGCCACCGAATCGAACGTCTGCCCCTTGAGCCGGCGGAGCAGCGGACCGAGACGATCCTGCGCCGCGCTCTTCAGGGCCTTGATCCCCTTCTTGCCGGGTCGGTCGCCGAGGCCGACTTCCTCCGTCAGCCGCACGGCGCCCATCTTCATGCTCTGGGTGTAGTACGGCTCCTGGTTTTCCAGGCACGCGAGTTCCGTGGACCCGCCGCCGATGTCGATGACCAGCCGCCGACCCTGGTCAAAGGGAGCCACCGCCCCCACGGCAACGGCCACGAGGCGCGCTTCCTCGGCCCCGGAAATCCGGTCGATCTTGAGCCCGGTGAGACGGCGCACCTCCCTGAGAAAGGCGTTGCCGTTTTTCGCTTCCCGCACCGCGCTCGTGGCCACCCCGACGACGGCGTCCACGTCGAACCGGCGGATCACCTGGGAAAAACGCTCCATGACGACCAGTCCGCGCTTGCGGGAGGACTCGGAAAGAACGCCGTTCGCGAACACGCGCGAGCCGAGGCGAACCATCGCCTTGTCCTTGTAGATGACTTCGTAGGAGTGGTCCGGGAGGGTGCGGCAGATCATCAGGTGGATGGAATTGGATCCGACGTCGATCGCGGCCAGCTTCACGCCGGTCCGCCCCGGCCGCCGGTGCCCCGATCCACCGCGGAGTCGAATCGCGGCACGATCCCGAACCCCGAATCGGGCGCTTCGTGCCCGCCGGCGCGATCAGTACCGCGGCATGGATGGATCCACGTCCCTGGCCCAGGCATCGATACCCCCCGTCAGATTCTTGAGCCGGTTGAAACCGGCCTGCCGGAGTATGGCCAGCGCTTTCGCGCTGCGCAAGCCCGCCTTGCAGTGCAGGACGATTTCGTCCGCCGAGGAAAGCTCGTGCATCCGTTCGGGAATCTGGCCGAGCGGAATCAGCCGGGATCCCTCGATCCGATTGATCTGGAATTCGTGCTCTTCCCGGACGTCGAGGACCGTCAGCGGATCGCCCCGATCCAGCCGGCTCCTGAGTTCCGTGGCGGTGATGGCCCAGCGCTGGTCTTCCGGCTCCTCCGGATGCGGCGTCACGCCGCAGAACTGCTGGTAGTCGATCAGCTCCCGGATCGTCGCCTCGGGTCCGCAGATCGGGCATTTCGGATCCTTGCGCAGCTTGAGTTCGCGGAACGACATCTTGAGGGCGTCGAACAGGAGCAGCCGGCCGATGAGCGGCGTTCCGATCCCGAGGATCTGCTTGACCGTTTCCGTGGCCTGGATGACGCCGATGACTCCGGGAAGAATTCCAAGAACACCCCCCTCGGCGCAGGACGGAACGAGCCCGGGAGGCGGCGGCTCCGGATAGAGGCAGCGGTAGCAGGGACCCTGCGCCGCGTGAAAGACCGAAGCCTGCCCCTCGAATCGGAAGATGGACCCGTACACGTTGGGCTTGTCCAGAAGAACACAGGCGTCGTTGACGAGATAGCGGGTCGGAAAATTGTCGGTGCCGTCCACGATGACGTCGTACCCCTCGAGCAGCTCGAGCGCGTTGTCCGAGGTCAGCGCCGTTTCATGCGTTTCGATGCTGATGTGCGGATTCACATCGCTCAGCCGTTCGCGCGCCGATTCCAGTTTCGGTCGCCCCACGTCTTTCGTTCCATGGAGCACCTGGCGATGCAGGTTCGTGACGTCCACGACGTCGAAGTCCACGATGCCCAGGCGGCCGACCCCGGCCGCGGCCAGGTACAGGCCGAGCGGGCTTCCGAGTCCTCCCGCTCCGATCATGAGCACCGAGGCCGCCTTCAGTTTCTTCTGCCCCTCGAGCGTGACCTCCGGCATGATCAGGTGCCGGCTGTATCTTTCGATCTCCGCGTTGCTCAGCGCGGCCGGCGCGGATTCCGTGCCCGTGGCGGCCCCGGCGCCGCCGGCGATCGAGGGGACGATGCTGAGAACGTCGCCCGGCTGGACGGATGTGTTTCCGCCGTCGAGATGGCGGATGTCCTCCTCGTTCACATACACGTTGACGAAGGCCCGCAGGCGGCCGTCCTCCGAGAACAGGTGCGGCTTCAACCCGGGATGCGCCTCGGTCAGGCGGCTCAGCGCCTCGTCCACGGTGGACGCGTCCACGCTGACCGCGTCGCGCCCCCCTGCATAGGACCGCAGCGGCGTGGGTATGTGAATGGAGTTCGGCATGATGTTCACACCTCCAGTGGGGTGACGATATCTTCCCGTTCGAACCGGGACCTGTCCTCCGAAAGCGTCCAGGAGAGGATCTCCCCCGCTTCTCCCCCGAGAACGGAGACAATGATATAGGAATAGGTCGGCCACGCGTGCTCCCGGTCGAACTCGGAGGGGCGGGCCGGATGATCCGGATGCGAGTGGTAAAAGCCGACGATGTCGCAGCCGTCCTGACGAGCCTTGCGCTCCGCCCGGAGCAGCGTTTCCGGAGAGATCAGAAAGCGGTTGTGGCGCGACTCCTCCCTCTCGTTGGGCAGCGGTTCGATCCGCTCGACGTTCTTTCCGGAGTCCTCGAAACGCCCGACGAGAAGGCCGCAGCACTCGTGCGGAAATGTCGCCTCGCCGTGGGCCCTGATCGCGTCCAGTTGTGCGGATCCGATCGTCAGCCTCATCGCAGCTCGTCCCAGAAGCGTTCATTCATGTAGCGCGAGGCGTGGTCGGGAAGAACGGTGACGACGACCCCGCGCTCGAGCCCCCTGGCCACGTCGAGCGCCACGGACACGGCCGCCGCTGCGGACACGCCGACGAGCAGCCCCTCTTCGCGGGCGAGTCGCCGGATCATGGCGTAGGCGTTCTCGGTCGCCGCCGTGCGATTGTCGTCGGCAAGGAGCGGGTCGTGAATACCGGGGACCAGTGCGGTCGGCAGGTGCTTGAGCCCCTCCAGGCCGTGGATCGGACCCTCCGGCTGGAACGCGGTGAGGTGGACGGAGGGATTCAGCGCCTTCAACCTGCGCCCGGTTCCGGTGAATGTTCCGGTCGTGCCGAGGCCGGCCACGAAGTGCGTCACGCGCCCGCCCGTCTGGCGGTGGATTTCCGGTCCGGTCGTGTCGTAGTGGGCCTGCCAGTTCGACGGATTGTTGTACTGGTCCGGATAGAAGTAGCGCTCCGGAGCGGCGTCGCGGATCCGGCGCGCTTCGCGGATGGCGCCGTCGGTACCTTCCAGCGGATCGGTCAGGATCAGCTCCGCGCCGTACGCCTCCAGCGCGACCCGCCGTTCCCTGCCGATCTGGGCCGGGACACAAAGCCGCACCCGGTATCCGAGCGCCGCGGCGATCATCGCATAACCGATTCCCGTGTTTCCCGACGTGGCGTCCAGAAGAGTCTGCCCGCGCGTGAGGCGGCCGGAGCGCACCCCGTCGAGGATGATCCGGAGAGCGGCCCTGTCCTTCACGCTTCCGCCGGGGTTGAACCACTCCGCCTTTCCGTACAGTTCCACGGTGGGCGGCAGTCCGCGGGTGATCTTCGTCAACGAGATCAGCGGGGTGTTCCCGACAAGGCCGGCGAGGTGCCAGGCGGCCTTTCCGGCTTCGGGGTCCAGGCGGGATATGGTGCTGAGGAGGTCCGTCATGGGTCGGTTTCTTTCGTCCGGTGTTGTCTCTCCGGAATTTGGCTTACTCTCTCGTTCCGTGCGTGTCGAACCGGGATGCGTACACAAGGATAGCACAATGTGTATAAAGGTGCTCAAAATACTCAAGTTTGTTCTTTTCCGGCCCTTTACGGCCGGGATCATCTTCGCAGGAGGAATTCATTGATCCGGACAACTCCCTTTCAGCTGAAGAACCGTCGCGACTGGCCCATCCGGGGTGATTTCCGTGTCGTCGACGGCGCCACGCCCAGGGGCCTCGCCGTGGTGGCGCACGGGTTCAAGGGATTCAAGGACTGGGGCCACTTTCCCCTTGTCGGTGAGCGACTCGCCGAGGCCGGATTCCTTGCGGTCAGCTTCAACTTTTCCGGATCCGGGATCGGCGGGAACCCCGTGGAGTTCACCGAGGCGGACCTGTTTCGTGACAACACGTTGTCTCTTGAAGTCGATGATTTACATAAGGTTATCGACTTTGCCCTGACCAGGGCACCCTCCGGGGGATTCCGGTCCGTGTCCGTTATCGGGCACAGCCGGGGCGCCATTGCCACCTGGAACGCGGCCCTCACGAGGCCGGAGGTCACCCGCGCGGTCTGCTGGGCCGGCGTGGGCAGACTCGAAGACCGTTATCCCGCGCCGGTGCGGGCGGAGTGGCGAAACCGGGGTTCCCTGCGGGTCGTGAACAGCCGGACCGGACAGGTTCTCGAGATCGGACTGGATGCCCTGGACGACCTGGAGAACCACCTGGACACCCTGGATCCCGTCCGGGTGGCCGGTGGCCTGACCCGGCCGATGCTGCTGGTGCACGGCACGGCGGACGCGTCGGTGCCATTCTCGGAGTCCGAGGCGGTGGCGGCGGCCACACCGAACGCACAGCTTCATCCCATCGAAGGGGCGGACCACACGTTCGGCGCGGTACAGCCGTTCCGGGGAACAACAGCTCACCTCGAGGAGGCGCTGGCGGTCACACTGGAGTTCCTGGGCAGGTGACCGGAACCCGGAAACTTTCCAGGCCCGCGCTCCTGTCGCGCCCGGACCCGGGGCTGGAAGTCATCGGCGCTGCGGTTGTGCGTGCCGGTCAGGGGCGGGTTTGGATCCGCTCTCCTCGGCGTGACTGCCCGCGTATCAATTTCGGGGGGAAAAAGATATTCCCCACCGTCACCGTGGCCTGGACTGCCTTGGAAAAGGCGGGAAACCCCATTTCCAGACCACAAATGCGGCAGGGAACATCCGAATCGATCGTGCCCTGTGTTTTTTTCCTGTTTCCGTGACGACGGCCGATGGAGGTCGCTACCGGCGTCACGGGGCTTGATACACACTCAAGGGGACGAGGTTCCACAGGTTGTTCCTTGGGGGAGATTCGAAGTGCGGCAAGCGCAAGTTCATTTTTGACAAATAATTAAGAGGCTCCGGGAAATCCCGGAGCCTCCTGTTTTTCCGGTCGGACCCTTCCCGATTCTAGTGGTTGTGTCCCTCGTGGGACTCTTCCGGAGCATCGAGCTTGGCCATGTACTTGGCGGGATCGCTGTTGAAGGGCTCCACGCAATCCGCGCAGCAGAGCTGCACTTCGCGACCTTCGTACGTGACCATGACCGCATTGGCGGGGTCGACGTCGTGATCGGAAACGGGGCACACAGCGGCGCCGGGCGTGTGAGCACCCGGCTCACCCATGCCGTGCCCCGGGGCGGCCGCATTGTCGTGCGAGGCTTCCGCCGCGGGTGTTTCCGCCGGCTTTTCGGCGGCGGTCTTTTCGGACCCCGATCCGCACCCGGCAAACATGGCGAGGGCCATCACACAAGCAGCAAGCTGCACACTGGAACGAAAACGCATTAGTATCCTCCTCGTGAATCACTGTTTCGAAATGAACTGAATCCCGACTTTAACACACAGGCGGCCTCCGACGTGAAAGACGAAATCCTGAACCTGCCCTTTGGCCGCGGAACCCTGCCCTGGAAACCGGCTCCGGGACTTGTCGTGACCTGCCTGGATAAACCGGAGCCGGAGCCCCTGCCGGAGAGCTCGGTCGCCCTGAATGACGCCCTCGACAACCCGCTGGACGCGCCCCGCATCGAGGATCTGGCCCGCGGGGCCCGAAGGGTCACCATCGTCATCACGGATTCCACCCGACCATGCCCCGACCGGCTTCTCGTGACCGGTATCGTCGAGCGACTGTCCCGGGCGGGCGTACCGGACAGCGCGATCACTCTTCTCGTGGCCCTGGGAATGCACCGCCCGAGCACGCCGGAAGAGAGAATGGAAAAGCTCGGCCCGGAGCTGCTGCGTCGGTGTGCCGTTCTCGATTCCGCGCCACTGGATCCGGACCGCCTTCAGTCGTTCGGTACTTCGCCGGGAGGCGTGCCGGTGTTCGTGGATCGCGTGGCCACGGAGGCGGACCTGCTGATCTCCACCGGCATCGTGGAGCCCCATCAGTACGCAGGATTCAGTGGCGGGTGGAAGACGGTGGCCATCGGCGTGGCCGGCGCGGAAACGATCACGACACTGCACGGAATGAGGTATCTCGATGACCCGGGCGTCGCGCTGTGTGAAACGACAGCCAATTCCTTTCTCGACGCGGCCCGCTGGATCGGTGAGAAGGCCGGCCTCCGTTTCGCGGTGAATGTGGCCCTGGACTCGCCGGGACGCCCCGTGGCCGTGACGGCCGGTCATCCGGAGTCGGTGCACGCCCATCTTGCGGAGTGGGTGCGCACGCGGACCAGCGTCACCGTTCCCGACTCGTTCCCGATCGTTGTTGGATCCGCCGGACACCCGAAGGACAGCAACCTCTATCAGGCGACCCGGATTCCCACCTATCTGTGCCTGAGCCGGAGGCCGGTCGTCCAGGACGGCGGCTTCGTGATCGTTCCGGCGGCCTGTCCGGAGGGCGCGGGACAGGGACCCGGAGAACGGAATTTTCTCGAATGGATGTCCGCGGCCTCCTATCCGCAGGCCGTCCTGGATCGGGCGCGGCGGGAACCGCATCCCGCCGGCGTGCAGCGCGCGGTCATGGTCGCCCGCGCCCAGCAGAAGGCGCGCATCGCCTTCGTCGGGGCGCAGCACCCGGATGCGGTGACCGCCTGCGGCTTCGCCGCGTTTTCAACCATGGAGGAAGCCGTGGCGAGCGCGGTGGAATCAACGGGCCGCAGGGACATCCTGGTCGTTCCACGGGCCCTGACCACGATCGTCGAGTTGACGGATTCTGCCCGGGGGCCGCAGGCCGGTCCATCGCGGGGAAAAATGTGAACAAGTCGCCCTCGCCGGGGCAATCAAACATCGCAACATGCTGCTGGGTAGTGGGTTGCGCGTTGTCCACAACCGGGGCGACATTGTCCACACCGGCCCGAACGACAGGCTAACTCTCGGACTCGCTGCAAATTCCGGTTACTGCCGCCGCCCGAGTAGTCCCAGGTCCGGGGGGCTCTTCGGAGCCGCCGAAGAGTCTGTCGCGTTCTCGGCCGCGTCGTCGCCCATCGAACAGTTGCCCTGGAAGAAGACCCCCTCCTCGATCATGAAACTCTTCGCGAAAACATCGCCCTCGAGTCTCGCCCCGGTTTGGAGTTCCACCCGTTCCCGCGCAACGATCTTCCCCTTGACCTTCCCGGAAACGATCGCTTCGCGCGCGTTCAGGCCCGCCTTGAGATTCCCGGTTTTCCCGACGATGATCGATTCCGTGGCCGTCAGCGTCCCGTCGATTTCTCCATGAACCACGATGCTCCCCTGGATGTTCAGGGTGCCCTGAACGCGAGTGCCCTCCCCGATGACGGTGTTCACCCGCGTCTCGTCCGTGCCTTCTTCCCTGGATTTTCCGAACATTGCCATGATTGAGACCTCCGGTTTATTGGCGGACCCGGATCGCCGGGCCTGCATTCTTCGAAACGGCGGCACGAAGACCGGCCGGACAACGCTTTTCTATCGTGCCCTGAGAAACTGGAGCGGACTGACCGCAACTCCGTCATTATAGTACTCGAAATGCACGTGAGGGCCGGAACTCTGCCCGGTATTTCCCAGCCGTGCTACGACCTGCCCGCGGGTCACGATGTCCCCGACGCGCACATCGAGGCTGTCGTTGTGCCCGTAACGGGTCTGTCTCCCGCGTCCGTGGTCGAGCAGAACGGAGTATCCCAGCGTCGAGTCCCACCCGGCAAACACGACCATGCCCGCCGCGGCGGCGCGGACCGGCGACCCCGTCTGCCCGGCGATATCCAGCCCGGGATGAGCCCCCGCTTCGAATCCCCGGGTTATGGGACCGTCGTTGGGCCACAGCAGGAGCGAATCGTTGTCGGCCGCGAGCCGGCTTTCCAGCATGGCGTTGAACGCCGAATCTCCGCCGATCGCCTGGATCGCCTCCTTCATCCCTCCGGGGAGCGGTCCGGCGAGCATGGTCCGCATTTCTCCCTCGGTCATCTTCAAGTCCTTCATCCTTGTTTCGACCTGCGTCAGGAGTTCGTTCTGCCGCCTCAGCCGCCTGTTTTCACTGAGAATGTCCTGATAGAGCACCACCTTGCGGTAGAGATGTCCGAGGTGTCCGGCCCCGAGAAGCAGGGCAAGCGCCAGGACCACGGCCAGCACGGCGACGAGCTTTACCGCCAGAGTCGATACCCCGATCCGGATCGGAGCCTGTCCCCCGGGAGGAGAGATGACGATCGAAAACTGCCGCTTCGGGTCCTTCATGTCTTTCGGTGTGTCCGTCATGCCGGATCCGATCGCGTGTCATCCGCGGCTCTCGGGGCCATCGATCCCGGTTGTTGCCGGCGGACTATTCCTGACCCGAGAGGACTCCGGACACTTCCAGAATTCTTTCCAGGTCGGTTTCATTGAAATAGGAAATCTCGATACGGCCGCGCCCCGTTCCACCGACGATGCGGACCTGTGTTCCGAACGCTCTGCGCAGGTGGTCCTCGTACTGCGCCAGGGCCGGATGACTGCGGGCCCGGCGCGGCGTTGTGCGCCGCTTTCGATTCGAAGCGGTCATCTCCTCGACTTTCCGCACGGACAGACCGTGCTTGACGATCTCGGCCGCAAGCGCTTCCTGGTCCGAGACCGTGTCCAGCGCGAGCAGACAGCGCGCATGCCCGGTGCTGATGGTTCCACGTGAAACAAGGTCCTGGATCGATTCGGCGAGATTGAGGAGACGAAGAGCGTTGGCCACCGTCGCGCGATCCTTGCCGACGCGTGCCGCGATCTGCTCCTGGGTCAGGTCGAACTCCGCCGCCATTCTCTGGTAGGCGCGCGCCTCGTCGATCGGATTGAGATTTTCCCGCTGGATGTTTTCCACCAGCGCGAACTCCAGCATTTCCTTCCTGGAGGCCGTGCGCACGATCGCCGGGATCGTGGTGCGCCCCGCGCGCTTCGTCGCGAGGAAGCGTCGTTCGCCGGCGATCAGCTGGTAGCCTTCTCCCTCCGGAGAGCGCCGCACGAGCACCGGCTGGATGACACCGTTTGCCTGAATCGACCGCGCCAGATCGTCCAGCTTGTCGTCGTCGAAGACACCGCGGGGCTGGTAGGGATTGCTCCTGATTTCAGCAACCGGGATCTCCGCCGGTGTGGACGCGGCGGCCGGGGTCACGGTGGCGGCGGGCGACTCCGGAATCAGGGCGGACAGTCCTTTGCCGAGAGCTTTCCTATTCATGATTCAATACTTCCTTTGCAAGGTTGACGTAGCTTTCCGATCCCACGCAGTCCTTGTCGTAGAGGAGAACCGGTTTTCCGAAACTGGGCGCCTCGCTGATCCGAACGTTGCGCGGAATGACAGACTGGTAAACCCTTCCAGGAAAAAACTTTCGGGCTTCCTCGGCAACCTGGTGCGACAGGTTGAGCCGGGCGTCGAACATGGTCAGCAGCAACCCTTCGATCGTGAGGTTCGGGTTCAGGCCGCGCTGCACAAGTCGGATCGTGTTGACGAGCTGGGACAAGCCCTCCAGCGCATAGTACTCGCACTGGACCGGAATCAGCACGGAATCGGCCGCAGTGAGCGCATTGATCGTCAGGAGCCCGAGAGACGGAGGGCAATCGATGAGGATGTATTCATAGTCCTCCCGAAGCGGCGCGATCTTGTTCTTCAGAACAAACTCTCGATGAGCCGTACCGACCATCTCAATCTCCGCCCCGATAAGACGCTGGGCGGACGGGAGGAGGAACAGGTTCGGCAGCGGGCCCGGCTGCACGAGGTCGACAAGCCTGTCCTCCAGAACCAGCCCTTCGTAAAGCGTCTTTTCCTGGCTGTTGCCGTCCACGCCGAACGCACTCGTGGCATTGGCCTGCGGGTCCATATCCAGCAGGAGGACGCGCGGTCCGTTCAAAGCCAGTGCCGTTGAAAGATTTACCGTTGTGGTCGTCTTCCCGACGCCACCCTTCTGATTGACAACCGCGATGATGCGTGCCATCCGCCCTGCCACCTCCTTCGACCCGAAGTACCGGACCAGGGGGCACATGGCCGTGCCGCGCTCCAGCCGGGAAATGCCTGGCCCCGGACAGAGCTGACACAGTCGTAAGCCCCTGTTTTTAGTTTGCTTGGGTGCTTTTGTCGTGCGCTGTTGCGTCTTGCTGGCGCTCGACGCCGATCATCGTGCGTGAGTCCGATTCTGTCAATCTGTTGTTTCACGTGAAACACTTCCGCCGGAGGCGCGGGCGGTGAACAGGCTTCCGTACGCCGGCGGGCGATACCGAGGCTGGGGGAGGTTCAGCACCATCCCTGGGTCGGACGGGCAGAATGGCTCTGGATGTTTCACGTGAAACACTTTTCCTCCTCACTTCCGGTGTTTCACGTGAAACAACCCCGTGGCGATGGGTGGGCATCCTCCGGGGGTGTCTCTGGGCGGGTGTATTCCGGGGGGGGCGGCCGTAGTATGGATGGATCCGCCCTCCGGCGACGCCCGGGATCCATCAGCCGACGTTCGGGGTACCGGCCGGCCCCGAATCAGGGGGCGGGCGGGCGCTGGATCAGAACCAGTGTGCGGTGCGCACCGGGGACCGGTGAGGTTTCGATCATGGCCGGAACCGGGTTGCCCAGGCTGCCGGCCTCCTCGTCGGCGTCGGCGGGCGCCTTGTATGTCGCCAGCCACCCGCCGGGTGCAATCAGGTCCTGTGACCAGGCCCAGATGTTCTCGATCCGGCTGACGGCCCGGGCCGTTGCCAGGCCCGCCCCGAGCGATCCCCTGGACTTCCTTCCCAGCGCTTCCGCGGTCCCCTGGAAGACTTCGACCCGGTCCGACAGGCCCAGCTTGAAGATCGCCATCTCGAGAAACTGGACCTTTCGTAACCGGGGCTCGACCAGGAGCGTCCGCAGGCCGGGCACAAGGATGGCCAGGGGAAGGCCGGGGAGACCGGCGCCGCTTCCAATGTCCACCAGGCTGCCGCCTCGGATCGCCTTCTCCACGAGGGGGCGACACAGCGATTCCGTGAGGTGGCGCGAGAAGAAACGGCTCCGATCGGCCGGGCTGATCAGGTTGTAAACGGCGGAGCGGTCAATAACCATATCGCCGTATTCGATCAGCGCATCCCGCGTCGCAGACGGGAGGGAAAGGCCGGTCCCCGCCAGAATTTCCATGGCCTCTTCGATGTCCCGCGCGCGCACCGCCGGGTCGATATCTCCGCGCCCTTCGTTTTTATCGGTCACCGCAGCCCACCGCCTGTTTCGCTCTCTTTTCGAGCAGGATCAAGAGTACGGAAATGTCCGCCGGCGAAACGCCACGAACGCGTGTCGCCTGGCCGACGGAAACCGGCCGGACCTGCCTGAGCTTGTCCACGGCTTCGCCACTGATCCCCTTGAGATTCCCGTCGAGGAATCCGTCGGGGATGGGAGAATCCTCCAGCTTGACCAGTTTGTCCACGAGGCGATTCTGCCGCTCCACGTACCCCTCGTATTTGACTTCTATCTCGAGAAGCTCGGCTTCGATGGAATCCCTGGAAAACCCGGGGGAACCGGTGAGCGCCTCGCGAACCACGGACAGTTCCGAATAGGCAATCTCCGGCCGCCGCAGGGCATCCAGCAGGGTGGATCCGGTTGCGGCCTGCACCGATTCCGGCCATTCCGTCGTGCCCGGTCCGGACGGAACGACCGTTTTGCAGAGAACGGCCCGTTCGCCGGCGATAGCGGCGCGACGGTCGCGCCACAGGGCTCTCTCGGCATCGGAAATGAGGCCGAACCGGTGCCCGTAGTCCAACAGGCGCACGTCCGCGTTGTCGTTGCGCAGGAGCAACCTGTACTCGGCCTGGGATGTGAACATGCGGTAGGGCTCGTCGGTCCCGAGGGTCACCAGGTCGTCGATCATCACGCCGATGTAGGCCTCCCAGCGGCGCAGCACAAACGGCGGCTCACCCCGGAGCTTCAGGGCCGCGTTGATTCCGGCGATGAGTCCCTGACCCGCCGCTTCCTCGTAGCCCGACGTGCCGTTGATCTGGCCGGCCAGGAACAGATTCTCCACGAGTCGCGTTTCCAGCGTGGGGCGGAGCTGGTCGGGGTAGACGCAGTCGTACTCGACGGCGTAGCCTGGGCGCAGCATCATCGCATCTTCAAGCCCCGGAATAGTTTGCAGAAACTCTTCCTGGCACTCTTCGGGGAGGCTCGTGGAGATCCCGTTGACGTAGATCTCCTGCGTCGTACGCCCCTCCGGCTCGAGAAAGATGTGGTGCGAGGACCGCTCCGGGAACTTGACGACCTTGTCCTCGATCGACGGGCAGTACCGCGGACCGACACCGGTTATCTGGCCGGAATACAGCGGCGACTTGTCCAGGTGCCGCCGGATCACCGCATGGGTGGCCTCGGTCGTTTCCGTCAGGTAGCAGTCGACCTGCTCCACCTCGAGCCGATCGGTAAAGTGGGAAAACGGCGTCGGCGGGTCGTCACCCGGTTGCGGTGAAGTTCTTGAAAAATCGATGCTTCCGCGATGCAGCCTGGGCGGTGTGCCCGTCTTCATCCGCCCCATGCGGAAACCCAGTTCCCTGAGGCAGTCCGACATTTTCGGGGCGGACACCTCACCCGAGCGACCCCCGTCGTAGGTGGCCCGGCCCATGTGGATCGTGCCCCGGAGGAACGTCCCCGGAGTGAGGATCACGACGCGACTATAATAGTGGCGGCCGGTCATGAGCACGACGCCCCGGACCGCGGCATCCTCGACGATGAGCTGAACCGCCTGCCCCTGGCGCAGGTCGAGGTTCGCGGTTGCTTCCACGACGTTTCGAACGTCTTCCTGGTAGGCCTTCTTTTCCGCCTGCGCGCGGGGGGACCGCACCGCGGGACCCTTGCTGCGGTTGAGCATCCGGAACTGGATCCCCGTCCTGTCGATCGCACGCCCCATGACTCCGCCGAGGGCATCGAGTTCCCGGACCATCTGCCCCTTGCCGAGTCCGCCGATGGCCGGATTGCAGCTCATCTGGGCCACGCCATCCAGGTTCAGCGTGAGAAGAAGCGTGCGGTGGCCCATCCGCGCCAGCGCGAGCGCGGCCTCGCAACCACCGTGACCGGCCCCGACGACGATGGCCTCGTATTCCGTTTTCGTGTTCTCAGGATTCATTCGGCGTTACTTTCCGATACAGAACGTGCTGAAGATCCGGTCGAGGACTTCCGGTCCGACCCCCTTGCCGGTGACCTCTCCAAGGGCCCCAAGCGCGTCACGGAGCTCCTGGGCGATCATGTCCGCGAAGGCCCGTTCGGCATAACCGGCCTCCGCACGCCCCAGCGCCGCGCGCGCGCGGGTCAAAGCATCATAATGGCGGGCCCGCGTCATCATAACCCCTTCGTCGCTTCCGGCGTTCATGCCGACCGCGCGCGCGACCTCATCAAGAAGCTGCGGAACGCCCGAACCGGTCAGGGCGGACACGGCCTGAACCGCGCCGCCGCTCCGTTCGGCGAACACGCGGTTCACGGCGTCGTCGCCGAGATCCACCTTGTTGCGGACCACGAGCCTCGGCCGCTCAGCCACGAGGGCGGCCACCGCCTCATCGTCCTCGGTGGGCGGCTCGGAGCCGTCCAGAACGAGCAGCGTGAGATGCGCCGCGTCGAGCGCCTTCCGCGAACGTTCCACGCCGGCGCTCTCCACCGGGTCCGGCGTGCTCCGGATCCCGGCCGTGTCCACCAGCCGGACCGGCACCCCTTCGAGGGTCATCGACACGTCGATCGTATCGCGCGTCGTGCCGGGCACGTCGTGAACCAGCGCCCGGTCAAGGCCGGACAGGGCGTTCAGCAGCGACGACTTTCCGACATTGGGACGGCCGACCAGGGCCACCACAACACCCTCGGTCAGCATCAGCGCCCGCTTTCTTCCGCCCAGAAGGGTCTCGATCTCCGCGAGCGCCGCGGCGATCTTCTCCAGCGCCTGAACCCGGCCGGGCGGTTCCGGCACGTCGTCACCGAAATCGATGAACGCCTCGAGCGGAGCCAGAACACCGAGTATCGATTCGTTGAGCCCTTCCAACCGGCGCTCCAGCCCTCCCTCGATGTGAGCCAGTGCGTTGCGGACGGCCCGCTCTCCGCGCGCGTGGATCAGGTCCGCCACGGCTTCGGCCTGGGCCAGGTCGATGCGCCCGTTCAGGAAAGCGCGCCGCGTGAACTCCCCCGGTGTGGCCGGGCGGGCGCCCGCATCGACGAGTGCTTCAACGATCCGGCGCGAAACGAACGTGCCGCCGTGACCGCTGATCTCGACCGTGTCCTCCCCGGTGTAACTGCGCGGCGCCCTCAGGACCAGCGCCAGAACCTGGTCGATCGGATCCCCCGAGGCCGGGTCCGCCACCAGCCCGAGCTGAACCGTGTGCGTGGGGATGTCCGCGAGCGCCACGGCCGCCCGGAAGACCCGCGCCGCGATCGGGATCGCCCGGGGTCCGGAAACGCGAACCACGGCAAGGGCGCCCTCGCCGGGCGGCGTGCTCAGAGCCACGATCGTGTCCTCGCACGCTGGGTGTGGCACCGGCTCCGGCACGGCTATCCGGTCATGCCGCGGCCGGCTGGTGCGACTCGCGGTTGATGAGAACCTGCTGGCCGACGGACAGGAGGTTGATCACCGTCCAGTACAGCGCCAGCCCGGAGGGGAAGCTGTACAGGAAGAAGAGCATCATCACCGGCATCAGGTACATCATGGCCGCCTGCCGGGGGTCCGTGGGGGTCAGTTTCTGCTGCCAGAGCATGCTCCCCGCCATGAGGACCGGCAGGATGTGAATTCCGAACGATCCGATCGTGAACAGCGTGTCGGGCGCGGACAGGTCGTTGATCCACCCGACGAATCCGGCCTGGCGGAGCTCCACGGAATTGGCCAGAACGCTGTACAGCGCAAAGAAGACCGGCATCTGGAGCAGCATGGGGAGACAGCCGCCCACCGGGTTCACCTTGTGCGTCTTGTACAGGTTCATGACCTTCTCGTTGAGGACCTTCGGATCGTCCTTGTACTTCTTCCGGAGCGCTTCCATCTCGGGCTGGAGCTTCTGCATGTCCCGCATGGAGCGCATGCTGCTCTTCGTCATCGGGTAGAACACGATCTTCGTCACGGCCGAAAGCAGAATGATGACGACCCCGTAGTTCGGAATCAGGCTGTATCCCTTGACGAGAAGCCAGAGCAGCAGCTTGCTCAGCGGGAGTATGAAACTCATCCCGAGGTCGACGGCGGCCTCGAGACCGAACCCCACGTCCTTGAGGCGCCAGTAATCCAGAGGACCGGCGTAGAGGTGGAACTTGCGGATGGACGTGCCCCCCACGGCGAGCGGCATGGAAATGACGGCTCCGGCGCGGTGGGTGGTTGCGTCACCGACGGCCATCGCGTCGGTGGCGTCTCCTCCGGCGGGAACGATGGCGGCCATGAAATACTTGTTCCTGGCCGCAACCCAGTGCACGGCTCCCGAGTACGTCTTTTCGTTTTCCTTCTTGAACTTGCCGGCATGGACACGCTCGATGTTCTTGCCGACGGAAAGCACCGCGCCGTACGTCGATTCGTCGGTCTTGGCGTTGAGCTCGGCCTGTGGAATCCCGCCGGTCCAGCCTACCTGGATCTTCGGATCCTGGTCGGAATAGGGGAGGCCGGTCACGTCCACCTGGAAATCGATCAGTTCCGATCCGGGAACGAAATCGAACTGCTTCGTGACCTGGACTCCGCCCGGTACTCCGGCGCGGAAGATCACGCGCGTGCCGCCGCCCGACAGCGACTGCTGTTCCTCCTTGAACAGGAGCGTGGACAGATCGAGAACGCGGGATCCGAGATCGATCTGCACATGGGGCTCGGGGCCCTCGCGGACCATCTCCACAGGACCCCCGGTCGGGCCGCCAAATTTATGCAGGATATAGGATTGCAAACCGCCGCCGCGTGTCGTGAACCGCGCGGTGGACTTTTCCGACCGGACTTCGAACGTGGTTTCGATGGCGTCCGGCGCGGAGACGACATCGCCGCTGGAGACCTGCAGCGAATCCGGAGACACGGCGGGGTCGAAACCGGCAGCCGCCGGCGCGGTGCCCGATACGGAGCGGTGGGGTTCGCCGATCGCAGCCGCGCCCGGCTCTCCGATCGGAGTTTCGGCCTGCGGTGATTCCGGCTTCTTCGGCTTGGGTATGAAGTAGAAGTTGAATACCGCGATGACGATCATCGACAGCGCAATGGCGAGGAGGGACCGCCGGTCCATCAGATCTCCTTAATGGTTAACCGGCTTGGAATCTGCTGCTGCCGGACAGGAATCAGTCAACGGGATCATGGCCTCCGGGATGAAACGGATGGCATCGGACAATCCGCCGCACCGCCTTCCACAGGCCACGGATCGGCCCGTGCCTGAGAATGGCCTCCTCGGCATACGCCGAGCAGGTGGGGCGAAATCGACAGGATGCCGGAAGCCATGGAGAAACAAAACGCCGGTAGACAGCGATCGGCAGGAGGAGCACGCGCACCGGAACCGATGCGGTCGTACGCGGATGCGGGATCACAGGACCCCGGCGCGGGTCAGGAGATCCCCCATCTCCTCCATGACGTTTCCTTGTGTTGCCCGTGAACACGCAGCCCTGGCCACAAAGACGAGCTGTACACCCTTTACGGGCAGTCGGTGCTTGAGTTTCCGGTAGGATTCGCGGAGCAGACGACGCGCCCGGTTTCGCTGAACGGCCCCGCCCACCCTGCGGCTGGCGACGAATCCGGCGCGGCGGTGATGTTCTTCGTCCTGGACAAGGAAAACGACGAAGAGTCGGCCATGCACGGAACGTGCGCTCTCGTAGATCCTTGCGTAGTCGGCGCCGCGTCGAACCCGCTCGGCGCGTCCCAGTCTCTGGCCCTGACGGGGAATGACCGCCGCGGGCCGGTGACGACTCTTACGCGGAGAGACGCTTTCTTCCCTTGGCACGACGGCGGCTCAGCACCTTGCGCCCACCAAGTCGGCTCATGCGGGCCCGGAATCCGTGGACCTTTTTGCGGCGCTTGTTATGCGGCTGATATGTTCTCTTCATTGAATCCTCTTCCTATGGCTTGCAACTGGGTGACGTTTGCCCCGAGTTCCGGGTATCTGAACAGGGATTGCCTGAATCGGCAGGCTGAAGAGAGTATGTTTTCCGGTGGTGTGATGTCAAGAATTCCGCTTCAGCCCCGGACAGGCGGTCAGGTTTTTAGTATTTCGCGCCGCGTGCACTTCGCGTTCTCGCGTAACAGGCTGAAGAAAAACGGTTTGGGTGCCCTCGACACCGTCCGGAACAGGGTGGGTGACACCAGGCCACCTCCAGAAACCACATCACGAAGAACTCCTTATCTCGTTGTTTCGTGCGCGATTACAAAACCTCAATTTCGGGGGCAAAATTTATTGCCCCTCCGGGGGTCGGGTGCTAGGATGCCCGAACTGCTGGAGCAGGGTTTTCAAGAGTCGGTTGGGCCTTCCAAGTTGTTGAAAAACAACCTCTTCGGGCCTGTGTGCAGGGGGAAACCGACCAGAAACAGGCTCTGTGGAAAACACCTCTGCTCGACCTCACCAAAAACACCGTAACTAGCTGTAAAACAAGAAGATTCCCGCTTTCCACATCTGTGGAGAGCTCACCGGGCTGAATGCCGCCGAAATGTGTGTCCTTTTTGTGAGCCCCAACCCCAAACCTGCACAGGGAGAAGCAGATGGCGACTGTGGAAATCCCTGTGGAAAAGAGTGAGGTAACGGCTTTGGCTGCCAACCCCGAAACCGCCTCCTGGCGGAGATTCCTGGCGGAAATCAAAGCAAAGGTCAGCGACCAGACTTTCAATACCTGGTTTCAACCACTCGAATGTGCCGGTATAGAAGACAACACGCTCATCATCCATGCTCCCGGCGGTTTCTTCATCGACTGGATTGAAGAACATTTCCTCTCCGTGACGGAGGAATGCGTCTCGACGGCCTTCCGCTCTCCGCTCCGTGTCCAGTTCCGTGTGGCCACGTCACATGAAGTCAGAGTCCTTCCCGAAGTCCGGGAAAGCGCACCGCCGGCAACGCACAGGGCGACGAACGGCTCCGCGCGTCTCTTTCCCGATGAGAGTTCCCTCGATCCGCGCTACACGTTCGACACGTTCGTCATCGGGCCCAGCAACCAGATGTCGCACGCGGCCTGCATGGCGGTGGCGGAAAAACCGGCCTGCTCGTACAACCCGCTGTTCATCTACGGCGGCGTGGGGCTCGGCAAGACCCACCTGATGCAGGCGATCGGCAACCAGCTGCGCGAGAGAAACCCCGCCGCCAGGATATTTTATGTTTCTTCCGAACAGTTCATGAACGAAATGATCGGTTCGATCCAGAAGAACCGTACCCTCGAGTTCAAGAACAAGTACCGGAACGCGGACCTGCTGCTCATCGACGACATCCAGTTCCTGGCCGGCAAGGAAAGCACGCAGGAAGAGTTCTTTCATACGTTCAACGCGCTCTTCGACAATCACAAGCAGATCGTGATGACGAGCGACCGGCCTCCCAAGGAGATCCCGACGCTCGAGGAGCGGCTCGTCTCCCGGTTTCACTGGGGGCTCGTCACCGACATCCAGGCGCCCGATCTCGAAACCCGGGTGGCCATTCTCAAGCGGAAGGCGGAGGTCGAGGGCGTGTTCCTCCCCGACGACGTGGCCCTCCTCATTGCCAACAACGTTCGATCCAACATCCGGGAGCTCGAAGGATCGCTGATCCGTCTCCTGGCGTATTCCTCGTTGTCCAAGCGGGAAATCTCCTCCGACATGGCCGGTGACGTCCTCAAGATCCTGTTCAATGCGCCTGCGGAACGCCAGATCACTGTGAAGCACATACTTGGAGCCGTCTCGGAGCACTTTCACGTGTCCGTCGACGCCCTGCGCGGGCGCAAGCGGACAAACCAGATCGCCTTTCCACGTCAGGTGGGGATGTACCTCTGCCGCACGCTCACCCAGATGTCGCTCGTCGAAATCGGCGCGGCGCTCGGCGGGCGCGATCACACCACGGTGATTTACGGGTGCGACCGTATTTCCGAAGCGCTGGTGCACGATCGCGAAACGCGGAACGCCGTGGAACAATTGACCCAGAGGCTGCGCGAAGGCAGACCCTGATCGCGACGGCCGCACCCCGGCCCCGGCTCTGATTCACGTCAAAAATCGAGGCTGTGCCCGGTTCGGATTTCCCTGTTCTGGAGAATCCGCGAGTCGCGGAATTATGCCCGAAAACCCCTTCCAGATTCTGGTGATAACGAGGTCCAGCAACCTGTGGATATTCTTTATTTTCAGGAAGTTACGTACCAGGGCAGTGGAGAGTGTCCACGGTTCCGGCGGTTTTCCCACCAACACTCCCCAAAACCATCGGATTTGCAACTTCTTTCAATTCAATGGTTTACGCTTGTTTTTCGGGTGTTCGTTCCACAAATCCACAGCCCCTACTATATCTACTAAGTATTTATAAATAAGTAAGTTAGAAGTGCCTTAAAGAGGCAAGTTTTTCCTTGCCTGTGCGGGGTTCGTTTCCTATACTGCCGGAAGGTACATCCCGTCGCACACATCACTGTTTGCCATTTCACTAACATACTGAAAAGTATGGGTTTATAACCAACCGTCCGGTGGCGGAATCCGCCCGGGGGGACACGAATGAAGTTCAGTCTGCCGCGCAACGAGTTTCAGGACCTGCTTCAGACGGTGGTCAGCGCCGTCCCGAGCAAGAGCACACTGCCGATTCTCTCGAATGTCCTCATCGAGGCGGCGGACGAGAAGCTGACTCTGGTTGCCACGGACCTGGATATCTCGATCAAGACTTCAGGACCGGCCAGGGTGTCCACCGCGGGCAGCATCACGGTGCCCGCAAAGAAACTCGCGGATATCGTCCGCGAACTTCCCAGCGACGACATCAAGTGCTCGCTCAGCGGTACCCGCGTCAAGATCGAATGCGGAAGCGGTTCCTACAGCATCGTCGGCCTGGAGTCGGAGGAGTATCCGCAGCTTCCCTCGGCCGAGGGAACCACGAGTCTCAAGATGCCCACGGATGTTCTCGAGAAGGGCGTGCGGCGCACGAGTTATTCCGTGTCCTCCGACGAAACCCGCCAGATGCTGACCGGAGTTCTCGTTCAGGTCACGAAGGGCACCCTGACGATGGTGGCCACCGATGGACACCGGCTTTCCCGCAGTTCCTTCAAGGGCGACTACGCAGCCGGAGACCAGAGCATGATCCTGCCGCCCAAGGCTCTGCACCAGGTCGTGCGGCTGGCGGCGGGAACGGTCAACGTGGTTCTCGGCCTTTCCAAGAACTACGCCATCTTCGACATGGGATCCACCACGGTCTATTCCCGCCTCATCGACGGGGCGTTTCCGAACTACGAACAGGTCATTCCCAAGAGCAACCCGAAACAGATTTCCGTCGTGCGCGAAGACCTCATCGCGGCCATCCGCCGCGTGGCCGTCCTCGCGGATTCCGTGACCCGCCAGATCCGACTTTCCCTGAAACCGGAGCGGCTTGAACTGTCCGTGAACACCGCCGACATCGGCGAAGGCATGGAGCAGGTCCCGGTGGCCTATGTCGGCGACAAGCTCGACATCGGCTACAACGCGGCCTATCTCCTCGATATTCTGCGATCGATCGATACTCCCTCCGTGACCATCCACCTCAACACATCCGTTTCGGCCGGCATCATCCGGCCGGAAGGGCTGCCTGAGGGTGAAGACATGCTCTGTCTCGTCATGCCGCTGCGGCTGCCCGATTGAGGACCGCATTGACGTTTGAGATGCTGATTTTCGCCGACTACACGAGAGGAACGATTCCGAAATGGCCCTGGAGCCGATAGGCGCATCCCTCAGGGCTTACCTGGAAAAAACAGGCCTTTCCTCCAAGCTCCGGGGATGGGATGCCATCCACTTGTGGCCCGATGTTGTGGGCACGAACGCCTCGGCGCGAAGCAGGGCCGTGGCTTTTGACTCCGGGCGACTCATCATCGAAGTCGATGGGGCAGTCTGGATGGCGCAGCTTTCCTATCTGCGCCGGGACATTTTGCGGCGACTGAACGCCCGCCTCGGCGGCCAGATCGTTCAGGACATCCAGTTCACGCCGTCGAGAGGACAGCGAACATGAAAGGCGACATGGGCAACGATCCGACGCTCGAAGCCGGCCAGCCGGTTCCACAGGGCAATGATTACGATGCCAACAAGATCCAGGTCCTCAAGGGCCTGGAAGGGGTTCGCAAGCGCCCGGCCATGTACATCGGATCCACCGGGATCCGCGGACTCCACCACCTCGTCTACGAGGTCGTCGACAACTCGATCGACGAAGTCCTCGCCGGGAACTGCACCGACATCCACGTGATCATTCACAAGGACAACACGATCACCGTGCGCGACAACGGCCGCGGCATTCCCGTGGACAACCATCCGGTCCAGGGCCGCCCTGCCGTCGAGGTCGTCATGACGATGCTCCACGCCGGCGGCAAGTTCGACGACAAGGCGTACAAGGTGTCCGGCGGCCTGCACGGCGTCGGCGTGTCGGTGGTCAACGCCCTGTCCGACCATCTCCGGGTCGAAGTGCGCCGCGGCGGGAAGATTTACGAACAGCAGTACAAGCGCGGCATCGTGGACACCGACCTCACGGAGATCGGCACGACGGAGGAGACCGGCACGACCGTCACGTTCAAGCCGGACGCAACCATCTTCGAGGACACCGAGTTCAGCTACGACACGCTGTCGCAGCGCCTCCGGGAACTTGCGTTCCTCAACGCCGGACTCCGGATCAACGTGCTCGACGAGCGGAGCGGCAAGAAGCACGAGTTCAAGTTCGACGGCGGCATCACCGAGTTCGTGAAGAGCCTGAACCACGCCAAGGACGTGCTGCACGCCGACGTAGTCTACGTGCACCGCTCCCGCGATGAAGTCGATGTGGAAGTGGCCATGCAGTACAACGACACGTACAACGAAAACGTGTTCGCCTTCGTGAACAACATCCACACGATCGAGGGGGGCACGCACCTCGTCGGCTTCAAGGCCGCCCTGACCCGCACGCTGAACAACTACGGAACGAAGTCCGGCCTGTTCAAGGACATGAAGTCCAGCCTGACCGGGGACGACGTCCGCGAAGGCCTCGTGGCGGTCATCAGCGTCAAGCTCCGCGATCCGCAGTTCGAGGGGCAGACGAAGACGAAACTCGGCAATTCCGACGTGAAGGGGATCGTCGAGTCGATCGTGGGCGAGGGGCTGGGCACCTACTTCGAGGAAAATCCCCAGGTCGCCAAGAAAGTGGTGGAAAAATCGGTGGCGGCGGCCCGGGCCCGCGAAGCCGCCCGCAAGGCGCGGGAAATGGCCCGCCGGAAGAGCCTGCTCGACTCGTCGAGCCTTCCCGGAAAGCTGGCCGACTGCGCCGAACGGGACCCGGAAAAAGCCGAAATCTACCTGGTCGAAGGGGATTCGGCCGGCGGTTCGGCCAAGATGGGACGCGACCGCCAGTTCCAGGCCATCCTGCCGCTCAAGGGAAAGATCCTCAACGTGGAAAAGGCCCGCCTGGACAAGATGCTGTCCAGCGAGGAAATCAAGGTCATCATCACCGCCCTGGGCACGGGGATCGGCGCCGACGAGTTCAATCCCGACAAGTGCCGGTACCAGCGCGTCATCATCATGACCGACGCCGACGTCGACGGTGCCCACATCCGCACGCTGCTGCTGACGTTCTTCTTCCGCCACATGAAGCCCCTGATCGAGCGCGGCTGGGTGTACATCGCCCAGCCTCCGTTCTACCTGATCCAGAAGGGGAAGAAGGCGCACTACGCGTGGTCCGACGAGGAGCGCGACAAGATCCTGTCCGACATCGGCGAAAAGGGGCTGCACGTCCAGCGCTACAAGGGTCTCGGCGAAATGAACCCCGAGCAGCTCTGGGACACCACGATGAACCCGGCCAACCGGGTCATGAAGAAGATTTCGCTCGAGGACGGCGTCGAGGCGGAGCACATCTTCTCCACCCTGATGGGCGAGGCGGTGGAACCGCGACGCCAGTACATCTACGACAACGCGCTGAACGTGCGCAACCTGGACCTTTGATCCACATCAACAACGACCCGTCACCGGGACTTCACAGGACATAAAAAATGGCAGACGAAACCGGCGAAAGAATCATAGCGGTTCCCATCGAAGACGAGATGCAGGTCAGCTATCTCGACTACTCCATGTCCGTCATCGTGAACCGGGCCCTGCCCGACGTGCGCGACGGGCTGAAACCCGTGCATCGCCGCATCCTCGTGGCCATGCACGAGCTCAACCTCACGCCGGACCGACCGTTCCGCAAGTCGGCCAAGATCACCGGCGACGTGAACGGCAACTACCACCCTCACGGAACGAACGCCATTTACGAGACGCTGGTCCGCATGGCCCAGAGCTTCTCGCTGCGCTACCCGCTCGTGGACGGCCAGGGGAACTTCGGGTCCGTGGACGGCGACGCCCCCGCGGCGGAGCGGTACACGGAAGCGCGGCTGACCCGGGTGGCGGTGGAGATGCTCGACGATCTCCAGAAGAACACCGTCGACTACCGGCCGAACTACGACAACACGCGCGAGGAACCGATCGTCCTGCCCGCCAAGCTGCCGAACCTGCTCATCAACGGCACCTCGGGGATCGCGGTGGGCATGGCCACGAACATCCCGCCGCACAACCTCGGCGAGATCGTCGAAGCCACGATCCGGGTCATCGACGAGCCTGAAGTTGCCCCGGAGGAGCTGCTGTCGCTCGTCCACGGGCCCGACTTCCCAACGGCCGGCATCATCATGGGACGCCAGGGGATCCGCGACTGCTACCTGAAGGGACGCGGCCTGATCCGCGTGCGGGCCCGCGCCGAGATCGAGCCCTGGAAGAACGACCGCGAGCGGATCATCGTTTCCGAGATCCCGTACATGGTCAACAAGGCTTCGCTGCTCGAGGACATCGCCCGGCTGGTGCGCGACGGCGTCATTCCCGGGATCTCCGACCTGCGCGACGAATCGGACCGCGAGGGGATGCGGATCGTCATCGAGATCAAGCGCGACGTGCCCTCGCAGGTGGTGCTGAACCAGCTGTTCAAGCACACCGCGATGCAGTCCACGTTCGGCGCCATCAACCTGGCGCTGGTCAACAACCGGCCGGAAATCCTGACGCTGAAGGAGATGATCCACCACTTCGTGGAGCATCGGCGCGAGGTCATCGTCCGCCGCACGCAGTTCGATCTCGACGCGGCCGAGCGGCGCGCCCACATCCTCGAGGGATACAAGATCGCGCTGGACAACCTCGACGAGCTGATCAAGCTGATCCGCGGTTCGAAGGACACGGCCGAGGCGCGCGTGGCCATGATGGAGCGGTTCAAGCTGAGCGAAATCCAGGCCAACGCGATCCTCGAAATGCGCCTGCAGCGGCTGACCGGACTCGAGCGGGAAAAGATCGAGGAGGAGTACAAGTCGGTCATCCAGCTGATCGAGGAGCTCCGCTCGATCCTGGCCAGCGAGCTCAAGGTCCGCGAGATCATCAAGGCGGAACTGACCGACATGCGGACGCGGTTCGGCGACAAGCGGCGCACCGAGATCTCCGCGGCGGCGGACGACTTTACCGCCGAGGATCTCATCCCCGACGAGGACATGGTGATCACGGTCAGCCGCGGCGGCTACATCAAGCGCCTTCCGGTGACGACCTACAAGAGCCAGAACCGCGGCGGCCGCGGCATCATCGGCGCCGGGACGCGCGAGGAGGACTTCGTCCAGCACCTGTTCATCGCCTCCACCCACGCGTACCTGCTGTTCTTCACCGACCGCGGGCGCGTGCACTGGGTCAAGGTGCACGAAATCCCCGAGGGGAGCCGCACGGCCAAGGGGAAATCGATCGCCAACCTGATGACCCTGGCGGCGGGGGAGAAGATCACCGCGCTGATTCCGGTCAAGGAATTCGACGACGAGCACTTCCTGATCCTCGTCACGAAAAAGGGGACGATCAAGAAGACGACGCTGTCCGCCTACGGAAATCCGCGGAAGGGCGGGATCATCGCGATCAACCTCAAGGAGGACGACACGCTCGTCGGCGCCGTGCTGACCGATGGAAAGAGCGAAATCCTCATCGCCAAGCGGCAGGGGAAGGCGATCCGCTTTCCCGAGGAGAAGGTCCGGGCCATGGGTCGCACGGCCGCCGGTGTGCGCGGCGTGACGCTCGAGGAGGACGACTGGGTCGTCGGCCTGGTGGCGCTCTCCGGCCGGCCTGAAGCCACCGTGCTCACCGTCACCGAAAACGGATTCGGCAAGCGCAGCCCGGTCGAGGATTACCGGGTTACCGGGCGCGGCGGCAAGGGCGTCATCACGATCAAGAACACGCCCCGCAACGGCCCGCTCGTGTCCATCAAGGAAGTCCAGCCGGACGAGGAGCTGATGATCATGACGATGAACGGCGTGGTCATCCGCCTGCGGATCAACGAGGTGTCCCAGCTCGGCCGGAACACCCAGGGTGTGAAGATGGTCAACCTCGACGAGGGGGACAGGGTGGTCGACGTGGCCCGCATCTACAACGAGGAAGACGAGGCATAGGCTTCTTGCGGGACACCCGGAAACAGATTTCCGATTCCACCGTACGGCGGCTGTCCGGTTACTACCGGGTGCTGGCGGAAATGATGGAGGAAGGGACGCAGAAGGCCGCCTCGGACGAAATCGCGCGGCGCAGCGGCGTCACGTCGGCGCAGGTACGGAAGGACCTGTCTTATTTCGGCAGCTTCGGAAAACGGGGCACCGGCTACCGTCTCGAGGAACTCCGCGACGAAATCCGCGTGATTCTCGGCCTCAACCGCCGCTGGAAGGTGGCCCTGGTCGGTGCCGGGAACCTGGCGCACGCCCTGGCATCGTACCGCGAGTTCCGGCGCCAGGGGTTCGAAGTCGTGGCCCTGTTCGACACGAACCCCGAGAAGATCGGCCAGGTCTGGGACGGCATCGAAGTCCTCCCGCTGTCCGGACTCGCCGACCTGGCCCGCTCCGGCTCCTTCGAGATCGGGGTGATCACGACACCGGCGGCCGGCGCCCAGGAGGTGGCCGACCTGCTGGTCAACGCGGGCATCACCGGTATCCTGAATTTCGCGCCGCGGAAACTCACGGTTCCGGAGGGCGTGCATCTGCGGAACGTGAACATGGCGATCGAGTTCGAGAGTCTGAGCTTTGCGTTGAAGTAGTGGAGTGCGGCCGACCGGCGGTCGCGTCCGCGGGTGGCCGTCCGGGGCCGCCGGACCCCGGCGCTCCACCGTAATCCTGCCCCCATCCTCGCCGGACCCCGGAGGTCACGCCGAACCATGCCCGCAACCCGAATCGCAATCGGCACCGGCGGTTTCAGCATGTCCCGCATCATTCCCGGCCTCATGCGCCTGTTCGACTGGGCGCTGACCGCGGACGAGCTGAATCGCTGGATCCAAAGTTGCCGTGACATGGGGTGCACGACGTTCGACCATGCGGACATCTACGGGAACTACGAGTGCGAGACCGCGTTCGGCGAGGCACTGGCTCTCACGCCGGCGCTGCGGAACGAGATCCAGATCGTCACGAAGTGCGGCATCGGGCTCCTCTCGCCGAACCGGCCCGGCCACCGGATCCATCACTACGACACGTCGAAAGCCCACATCCTCGAATCGGCGGAAAGATCGCTCAGGAACCTGCGGACGGACCGGATCGACCTGCTGCTCATTCACCGGCCCGATCCGCTCATGAACGCGGACGAGGTGGCCGCGGCTCTCTCGGAGCTCAGGAGTTCCGGAAAGGTCCTGCACTGCGGGGTCTCGAATTTCCTGCCGTTCCACTTCGATCTTCTGCAGTCGCGGCTGGATTTTCCGCTCGTGACGAACCAGGTGGAGTTTTCCGCGGCGCACATGGATCCGCTCTTCGACGGCACCCTGGACCAGGCGCAGCGTCTCCGCCTGCCGCCCATGGCCTGGTCGCCACTCGGCGGGGGACGTCTGTTCACCGGCACGGACGAAAAAACCGTCCGATTGAGGAACACCCTGGACGGGATCGGCGGTGACATCGGCGCAACCATCGACCAGGTGGCGCTCGCCTGGGTGATGATGCACCCGTCGCGACCGATGCCGGTTCTCGGCACCGGACGGCTCGAGAGGATCCGGGCGGCCGTCGCCGCCGAAGGAGTCACGCTGGACACGCAGCAGTGGTTTGCCGTCCGGGAAGCCTCGGCGGGACACGAGGTGCCGTAGGAAGCTCGTTCCGCGGCGGTGTTCGCGAAACGCCTACCGGTACAACCCCGGCTTCCGGTCCTCGAACAGGTCGTTGTGATCGTTGACCGTCTTGATGCGGGCCGCGGCCGGGTCGATGGAGACGATGGCGAGGGCCTCCTCCGCGGGGCCGGCTTCGGCCATCCGGCGACCGTCGGGATCGACGATCTGGCTCGATCCGGTGAACGCGAGCCGCACGCCGCCGCGGTCCTCCACGCCGGTCCGGTTGCAGGTGACGGCGTAAACGCGGTTCTCCAGGCACCGGGTGATCATCGCCTCCTGGCACCAGGGCATGAGCAGGTTCGACGGGTGCGCGATGATGTCGGCGCCGGCCAGCGCGAGGCTCCGCGCCGCTTCCGGAAACCGCCAGTCGAAGCAGATCATCATCCCCACCTTCGGCGACCCGGGCAGGTCGAGCGTGAACACCGGAAAGCCGAGGTCGCCGGCGGTGAAGAACAGCTTTTCGCGGGCAAAGAGGTGGACCTTGCGGTACGTGCCGAGGAACCCGCGGGGCCCGAACAGCGCGCAGCTGTTGAAGAACGCCGCCTCGGCGCCGTGCCCGAGTCGCTCGGCGATCCCGGCCACCAGATGGAGGTTCTGCTGCGCGGCGATGGCGAGCAGGCGTTCCGAAACAGGACCTTCGGGAATCTCCTCGGCCAGGCCGGCCAGTTCCTCGTGACTCGAGAAGTTGTAACCGGTGCTGAACAGCTCCGGAAGGACGATCAGGGCGTTCCGCGTGCCGGCCAGCGCCGTCTCCACGGTCTTCAGATTCGCGGGGACATTGCCGAACCGCGGATCGAACTGCAGGAAACCGGTTTGAAGCATCGGATCTCCGTCGACGTGGTCCCGGCTTAGCGGAAACGATCGAAGTGTAGTATCGTTGGCACGTTACGGTGGGCAACAGCCCGCCGCGCGACATTATATAGAGGAACGGTCATGGAATCTCCTGGTCCGGACAGTCCGAAGATCGAGCTGCCGAAACAGCCGCACCGCTCCACCGACACCCGGATCATCGCCGGCGTGGCGGGGGGGCTCGCCGAGTACCTGAACCTCGACCCCTCGCTGACCCGGGTCATCGTGGTGGCGGTCATCATCTTTTCCGGGATCCTTCCGGGCCTGCTCCTTTACATGGCCTGCGTGATCATCCTTCCGGAAAAATCCGCCGAACCGCAGTGACCCCGAGCCGTCCCTCCTGATGCAGATCATTTCCATTCTTCTCGGGGCCCTGGTCGGCCTGGCCCTGGGGCTCGTCGGCGGCGGCGGATCGATCCTCACCGTGCCGGCGCTCATCTACGGCCTCGGTCTCGACGTGCACAGCGCGGTGCCCGCATCGCTGGCCCTCGTGGGGATGATCGCGGCCGTCGGGGCGATCACCCACGCGAAAGACGGCACGGTGCGCCTCAAGGTGGCCCTGTCGTTCGGGGCCGCCGGGTTTCCCGGGGCGCTGGCCGGGGCGCGGCTGTCGCGCCTCGTGAAGGGGGAGCTCCTGCTCTCCCTGTTCGCGGTCCTGATGCTCGCCGCCGCGTTTTCGCTGGCGCGGCGGGACAGCAGGAAGCGCGACGCGGCGGCGGCCGCGCATCCGCATCCGGTCAACTGGGGGCGGCTCCTGCTCACCGGCTTCGCGGTGGGGGGGATGACCGGATTCTTCGGCGTGGGGGGCGGTTTCCTGATCGTGCCGGCGCTGGCATTGTTCGTCGGCCTGCCGACGAAGCAGGCCGTGGCCACATCACTGGTTGTCATCGTGATGAACTGCATCGCCGCGCTGCTCGGTCACCTGACCGGCGGCGGCTCGTTTCCGCTCACGCTCCTGGCGCTGTTCGCGGCGGGGGGATTCGCCGGCTCCACGGCCGGCGCGCGCCTGGCCGGCCGCTGGCCGGAACAGCGGTTGTCGAAGATCTTCGCCGCGCTGGTGGCGGGGGTGGCGGTGTACCTGTTGATCCGGAACGGGCTCAGTCTTTAGGAAGAGGAGCTCCGCCTTCATCGTGCACGGGCGCGAACGGCTCCCGGAGCTTGACCGGTTCCTCCGGTTTTTTCCTGAGCCTCAGGTTCAGCGCCTCGACGAACACGGAAAAGCCCATCGCGAAGTAGATGTACCCCTTCGGTATGTGCTGGTGCGCGCCTTCCACGATCAGCGTGAAGCCGATCAGGAGCAGGAACGACAGCGCCAGCATCTTCACGGTGGGATGGCGGTCCACGAAGTTCCCCAGCGGGTCGGCGGTAAGGATCATGGTGATCGCCGACACGATCACCGCGGCCACCATGATCGACAGGTGGTCCACCATGCCGACGGCGGTGATCACCGAGTCGAGCGAGAAGACCACGTCGAGCAGCAGGATCTGGATGATCACGCCGGCGAACGAGGCCCGGATCTGCCCCGAAGCATGCCCCTCGACCCCCTCCAGCTTGTGATGGATTTCGTGCGTGGCTTTCCCCATCAGGAACAGGCCGCCCCCGAGCAGGATGAGGTCGCGGCCGGACACGGCATGGTGGAACACGTGGAAGAACGGCTCGGTGAGTCCGATGATCCAGGACAGCGAGAACAGGAGGAGGATCCGGGTGAGGACGGCGAGCGCGAGGCCGGTCTTCCGCGCCCTGCTCTGCTGGTGGTGCGGCAGCCGCCCCGCGAGGATGGAGATGAAAATCACGTTGTCGATGCCGAGGATCAGCTCGAGGGAAACAAGCGTCAGGAACGCGATCCAGGAGTGCGGGTCGGTCAGCCAGTCCATGGGGTCTCCGGAGGTGACGTTGAAATCATCTTTCCAGCAGGCCGGCAGCCTGCAATGGACCGGCACAGACTACAACAAACCCCGGGAGCCGCGTCCATGGCGTTATGACACGGAAGTGACTTGATTCGGGAGGCGCATCACCCGATAATCCCGGTCAGACATCTGGAGGGCCCGCAGTCGCGGGCCCGGCAACCTGGGAGGGTAGACCCCAAGGTGCCTAGTCCCGGAGGGTTCGTTCCTCCGGGAGATGCGGTTTCCGGCAAATGCCGAGAGCAATCAAACTACCCGGCCCCCCGGCGTCACCTCCGGGTGTCCTCTCCAAGGGAGGACACATGAAAACCCCGAAAACCCCGCCCCGCCCCCAGCCCGACCCGAACCACCACCTCTGGAAGAACGGCAACCTCTACTGGCTGGCCGCCACCGTCCACCGGCCGGACTGGACCAGCGAGCGCGTGCGTGAATCGCTGAGGACTCCGGATATCGAGGAGGCCCGGCGACGCCGGGACGAGCGCCTGGCGGAAATCGCCGCCGAGCCGGGGACATCGCTGGCGCTTCGGTTCC
>CAZQVN010000034.1:0-38857 GCA_964596775.1 uncultured bacterium | reverse complement strand
CGTACGGGCCGCGCCACGGAGGGCAATGTCACCGGGGCTCGCTCAGGAGCGCCGGCTTGCGCCGATCCACCGGGGCTCGCTCAGGAGCGCCGGCTTGCACAAACGACACGTGTTTCCCTGGACACGGATCCTTGTGTGCCCATGGACACACCCTGACACTGTCAGGACGAGTGCGATACTTCTAAAACATGGACACATAACATGTTGCGGGCCTGCGGCCCATCTGGCAAACCCCTTGCTCTACCTCCTCCGTGTCTGACCGGTCCCGCGCATCGAGCGCTGGGGCCGGGTCACCTCAAAGCGGAGGTCCGAAGAATCATGAAGTGCCTCAACCCCGACACAATGTCCGGCTCCGGCCGGCGTACCCTGTTTCCCGCTTTCACGCTGGGCGGCGCGCTGCTCGTGACTTTCGCGCTGGCCGGATGTCAGAAGAATGAAGCGGATACGGCCCTGAGCGAAGCAGCGGCGGCCATCGAGATCCCCGGTCGCCCCGCTTCGGCCACCCCCGCGGAGTCCGCTCCGGCGTCCGTGGGCAACCCGGATACCGTCGCGGCATTCGCCGCGGATCCGCGGGAAACGTACAGTTTGGCCATGACCGCCTACCGCGAACGGCGCTACGAGGACGCGCAGTCGCTGTTCCAGGCGTATCTCGAGCAGAAACCCGAGCAGGGCTTCGCCCGCACGATGCACGGCCTCGCGGCATGGAAGAGCGGTGATCACGCGACCGCGGAGATGGAATTGAAGATCGCGCTCAAGGCCGACGCATCGAACGACCGCGCCCGCTTCAACCTGGCCCGGGTGTACCTGGACACGAACCGCCCGCGCCAGGCGCTGGAACTCGTGACGGCGCGCCGGAACAGCGGAGAAGCGATGCGCCTCGCGGGTCGCGCGCATCACCAGGAGGGGCGCTCCGAGCAGGCTCTCGAGGCCTATCGACGCGCGCTGATTCTCGATGAGGAGGATGCATGGTCCATGAACAACATGGCCCTGATCCTCATCGAGCAGGGAAACTTCGCGGAGGCGCTGGCCCCGCTGGCCCGGGCCGTCGAACTGCGCGGCGACGTGGCGGTCATCCGCAACAATCTCGGCGTGGCGCTCGAGCGGACCGGCAGTCATGCGGCGTCCGCGGAACAGTACGCGGCCGCGGTGCGGCTCGACCCGGTGTCGCAGCATCACGCCGACGCGAGCCGGCAGCGCGTGGCCGCCCTCGTGAAACCGGGTGAGGAGTCTCCCGACATGACTCTTCTGGCGGATCAGTTCGAAAACACGATCGACGCCTGGAAGAGTTCCGAAATGGCCGGTCGCGAGGACGACCGGCGGTAGCAGGCCCCGACAATCAACGAAGACGGACCCATTCACGTAATCAAGGAGGAATGACCATGAAACGCTCACGGATCGCTCTCGCGCTCCTGATCCCTGCCCTGATCGCCGCGAAACCGGCCGCGGCGGACGATGTCGGTCTCGGTATCCGGCTCGGAGAACCCACCGGGTTCAGCGGCAAGTTCTGGACAAGCCGGAACAACGCGGTGGACGTGGCGGCCTCGTGGTCGCTCCACCACAACGAGGACTTCCAGGTCAGCGGAGATTTCGTGCATCACGACTACGGCGTGTTCGACGTGGACGACGGCGCGCTCGGCGTCTACTACGGCATCGGCGGCCGGATGCTCCTCCGCGACCGCGGCGACGACCGGCTCGGCCTGCGGGTACCTCTTGGCCTGAGCTACCTGTTCCCGTCGCGCAACGTGGAGCTGTTCACCGAGGTGGCTCCGACCATCGACATCACCCCGGACACCGATGGCGACATCCAGGGCGTCTTCGGCGTCCATTTCATGATCCGCTGACACGATCAACAACCCGTGTCCCCGGCCGGCCCGTTCCGGCCGGGGACGTTTCCTCCACACTTCAACAACGAACGAGGTGACTCCATGAAACGCATGACGCTCATCGCCGCGCTCCTGGCACTGATCAGCGTGCCCGTCGCGGCGCACGAAGACCCGCCCCTGACCGGCAGCGACCTCCTGATCCTTCCCGCCGGCGTCCGCCAGTACACGGAGTACCGCGTCAACACGGGCCGCAAGGCGGTGCTGGCCGACGGTACCTACAACGACGTCTACACGATGAAACGGCCGGCCTCCGGCAACGTGTTTCTCAGCGTGAGCCTGAACCTCGCGACCGACGGCGAGGTGCGGCTGAGCACACAGGACATCCGCCTCGTGGACACCACCGTGAAGGGGCTCCGGACGTACAGCCCGTTCGACTGGTACATCGACCTTGGCCTGACCCAGGAGCGCGGCGACGTTCTCACGTTCACCGACAAGGCGGCGCTGGACGCGCTGTTCGAAATCCCGGTCCGCAAGCTCGAGACCCTCGTCCTGTTCATCGGCGACCAGCGCGTCGGCACCGTCGCCGAAGTGACCCGGCGCTCGCCGGAACTTCTGTAGCCGGCCATGAAAGGGGTGATCCTCGTGATGCTCGCGATGAGTCTCGGTACGGGCTTGTCCACGACGGTCCGCTCGATCCGTGAATTCCGGACGGTCGCCGTGCCGGAAGGCACGCGGCTGACCGTTGCGGTGACCCAGGACGTCTCGTCCCTCGACTGCCGCCCGGGAAACGCGTTCGAGGCCCGGACTCTTCTCCCGGTAATGTCGGGTGGCGTGACGGTCATTCCCGCCGGCACCGTGGTGCGGGCGGTTCTGGCGGCCGGGGCGGATACGCGCTCCGGACGGCCGCTCGTCGTGACGTTCGACAAGTTCCAGAACGCGCGCGGCGAGTGGCAGGATCTTCCGGTCACCGTGCTGGACGATGATGTGGCGGCGGACCTCCCGGCCGGGCACCGGCTGAAGGCGGTCACCCGGGCGCCGATGCAGGTGCCGATTCTCTGACGCCCGGTCCAGACGCACCGGGCGTCAGTGCCGCCCGGTGCTCCGGTGCCGACGGTGCCATCGCTCAATCTCCGGCGTCGGCCTGACCGGCGCACGTCGCGAATGAGGCCACGCCCCCGGTTGCCCGGCCCGGCCAAAACCGTCACACTGCCGGCCGCACTGGCTCCCGGAAGGGTTCATGACGCCGGCAGTTTGACCATGCCGGCCGGTTCATCGCCGAACCTGCCGCATGAAGCCCCCGACGGGAGGACGGGCCTTCGCCGATTCGAACAGGGGGATTGCAATCACGATGACGATGCGCGTTTCACTGACCGCCATGATGGCCGCTCTTTTCCTGGCCTCCGCCCTGGAGGCAAAGCCCGCGAAGAAGGACGACGCCTCGAGCGAGGAGGAACCGAAAAAGCCGAAGACGTACGCGGAGGTCATCACCGACAAGGCGGTGACCGACCGCGGCCTGTTCGACGTCCACCGCCTCGACGGCAAGCTCTACTTCGAGATCCCCGACAGCCTCCTCGGCCGCGACATGCTGCTGGTCAGCCGCATCGCCGCCGTCCCGGCGAACCTCTCCAACGGGTTCATCGCCGCCGGCCACCAGACCGGGGAGCAGGTGGTCCGCTGGGAAAGGCTGGACGACCGCATTCTCGTGCGCAAGATCGCCTGGCGGAACGTGGCGGACGAGTCGGACCCGGTGCACCGCTCGGTCGTGAAGAACAACTTCGCGCCGATCCTCGCCGCATTCAAGATCGAGGTGGCCGGTCCGGCCGACTCCGCGCTGCGGGTTTCCGGCCGCGGCACGCAGGTCGTCGACGTCACGTCGTTCTTCGAGGACGACGTTCCGGCGATCTCCGGCCTCGGAAAATCCCTGCGCGAACGCTACAAGGTCAAGTCGCTGGACAAGGAACGCTCGTTCATCAACTTTGTCCATTCCTACGAGCGGAACGTGGACGTCCGTCACACCATGACGTTCAAGGCCGACGAACCACCCGTCGACGCCGACACGGAAACGATCTCGATGGAGATGCACCAGTCGATGATCCTGCTGCCGGAAGTGCCGATGCGCCCGCGCCATGCCGACCCGCGCGTCGGCTGGTTCACCGTCACCCAGGTGAACTTCGGCATCGACGACCAGAAGGCGGTCGACCAGACGTTCCTGGCGCGCTGGCGGCTCGAGCCGAAGGATCCGGAGGCCTATGCCCGCGGCGAACTCGTCGAGCCGGTCCAGCCGATCACCTATTACCTCGACCCCGCCACGCCCGACAAGTGGCGCCCGTTCGTCCGGCAGGGGGTGGAGGACTGGCAGAAGGCCTTCGAGACGGCGGGATTCCGGAACGCGATCGTGGCGCTCGACGCCCCCACTCCCGAGGAGGACCCGGACTGGAACGGCGAGGACGTGCGGCACTCCATGGTGATCTGGGCGGCCAACACCTACCGCAACGCCATGGGGCCGAGCACGGCCGATCCGCGTTCCGGCGAGATCATCGAGAGCGACATCGTCTGGTATCACAACCATCTCCGCACCTACCGCAACCGGCTGCTCATCGAAACCGGCGCCGCGAACCCGCTGGCGCGATCGCTCCCGATCGACGACGGACTCATGGCCGAGGCGCTGCGCCAGGTGATCGCCCACGAGATCGGTCACGCCCTGGGGCTCCCGCACAACATGATCGCGAGCTCGGCGTACCCGGTGGATTCGCTTCGCGTGCCGGATTTCTGCTCGCGCATGGGGGTCGCGCCTTCGGTCATGGACTACGCGCGGCAGAACTACATCGCCCAGCCCGGCGACGGCCTGCAGGGCTCCGACTTCATCCGGAAGATCGGTCCCTACGACCACTACGCCATCAACTGGGGTTACCGCGTGATCCCCGAAGCGGCCACGCCGGAAGCGGAAAGGCCGATCCTCGACGGCTGGATCAAGGAGAAGGCGCTGGATCCCGTGTACCGCTACGGGCCGCAGATGAGCGGCCACCCCGTGGACCCGCGCAACCAGACCGAGGATCTCGGTGACGATCCCGTCCGCGCCTCCGGATACGCCATCCGCAATCTCCGGACGGTGCTGCCGCGCCTCATCGAGTGGACGACGAAGCCGGGGGAGGACTACGCGGAACTCGAGGAACTCTACGACGATCTCGTCGGCCAGTGGATGCGCTACCTGCGGCACGTGGAGGCGCTGATCGGCGGCGTGACCATGGACCTCAAGGTTTCCGACCAGGCCGGGGCGGTCTTTCACCCCGTGCCGGCCGCGCGGCAGCAGGAGGCCATGCGCTTTCTCGCCGCCGAAATCCTGGCCACCCCGCACTGGATCAACGACGCGGCGATCCTGTCGCGCATCGAGCACGCCGGAGCGGTGGATCGCGTCCGCTCCGCGCAGGAACGCATCCTCAACGACCTGCTCGACCCGGAGCGGATGCAGCGCCTGATCGAGGCGGAAGCCCGCGGGGATCGTGACCCGTACCGGGTCACGACGTTCCTGGACGACGTCCACAGCGCCGTATGGGAGGGGAAATCGAGCGGCGCCGACGCCTGGAGCCGCAATCTGCACCGGGCGCACGTGGAGCGGCTGGCCTGGCTTCTGACCGGAGAGATCGCGCCCCCTTTGGGCGGGGAAGATCGCTGGACGACGCCGGTTCTGGTCAGCCAGTCCGACATCCGTGCGCTGGCCCGCCGGCAGCTGGAAACGATCCGGGATCGCGCGAGGCGTGGCGCGGGGCGTTCCGATGCGCGCTGGCATTTCCGGGACATCGAGGAACGGATCCGTGTGATACTGGATGCAGAGTAGGGGGGCGCGCTTCCGCGCGTCCCCGGAAACATTTGAATGAACCGTGCCGCAAGGGAGTCTCCCATGTCCGATCACCGCCTGCGCCGCTCTTGCGCCGGTCTTGCCCTCATGGCCGGCCTGTTCGTCTTCAGCGGAGAAACCTGCGGCAGCCCGGAAAAGGGGTGCGATACGGAGCCCGCCGGTTATGTGAACGTGTTTTTCCGCACCGGTCCATCGATGGAACCCAGGTCGGTGACCGCCGCCATCGTGAGCATCGACGAGGCGGAACACACCATCGCGCTGCGCGATTCCTCCGGGGCCGCGGACACGCTGTACCTGGACGTTCCCGGCCATGCGCTCCCGCTGCGGACGGGGCGCACGTACACGTTCGAGGTCGAGTACGCGCCCGGGTTCCCGTCGCTGTCCGGAATCATGGTGAGCGATCCCGCGGGGCTTCTGCTGGCGGGCGTGACGGATCGCGAGAGCAGCCCGCGCATCTTCAAGTCGGGGATTCCCGGTTTCTCCGTTTCGCTCCGGGATTCGGACTGCCCGGACCGGAATGCCGACCCCTGTTACGACTCGATCCGGAACGCGACGCTCGCAGTCATGCGCGGGTCCGAAACGGTCGTCCTGAAAAACAGCGAGGCGGCCAGGCTCGGTGATTTCGACATCACCTGCCTGGCCGCCCAGCGAGTTGACTACAGTTCCTCGTGTGCCGATGCCGGACTTCCTTCGTACTCGTTCATCCTGATCCGCCGCGACGCGCGGCCGAACACGGACGGGAACTGATACGAAAGTACTCCGGGGGCTCACCTCCGGGTGAGCCCCGCGTGCACCGGCAGCGCGTCAGCGAACCATGCGGATCTTGATGACCTCCTGGCGATCGGGGGCCTGGATCCGGTAGAAGTAGACTCCCGAAGGAAGCTGACGGCCCGCTTCGTCGCGACCGTCCCAGTCGAGGTCATGGCTGCCCGCGGACAGGTCCTGGTTGACCAGCGTCCGGAGCTTGCGTCCGGTCACGCCGAACACTTCCACCTGGACCGGTCCGGCCACAGCGGTCGTGAACTGCAGCCGGCCGGAATCGGTGACCACCACGAGACCCTCCGCACCCTCACCGCCGTCCGGTCCCTCGGTGTCGCCCAGTTCGGGCGTCGTCGGGTTCTTGTCGGCGGGGGATCCGTCCACGAGGATCAGCGGGGGACCGAGGTTGAAGATGTCCTTCACCAGCCAGCTTCCGTAGGCGGTCGAGAAGTGCAGCCCCATCCCGTCCTTCTTCGTGGACATCGACCGGAGCTTCTGCGTTTCGGAAACGCTGTAGAGCAGTTCCAGGTCGCTCTTGCGGTCCCCGTTCAGGTCCACCACCCGGCTGGACTGCGGGCGGATCGCGTCGATCGTGTTGCCGACCAGCGCGAAACGCGGGTTGATGTCGTTCACGTCGAGTCCGGGACGCGACAGGACGACCAGGCGGTACAGGGCCGTGCCGTCCAGAAAGCCGGTTCCCTGGGCGTTGAATCCCGAGGAGGCCATGGCATGGCCGGACTGGTCGTGGGGCACGGTCACGCAGACCGTGTCCGGAGTCGTGTTGCCGGACTGGTCCATGGCCGTGTAGATGATCGTGTACTTGCGGCCGTTGCCTCCGCCGGCCCGCTCCGAGCGGAGCAGGAAGTCCACGTCGGGCGTTCCCGGTGATGCCTCCTGGATGTCGTTGGCGGTGTCGCCGTCGCCGAGGCCGTTGTCCGGCTCGTTGCTCGTGATCGAGGTGAGCACGAACGTCGGGTTCGGGTCGCAGAGATCGGTGACCACCACCGTGGCCGAAATGCCGGCCATCTTGTGGTTCGGCGGCCAGAGGGCATCCCGGTTCAGCTCCACCGTGATCTCCGGCGGCGTCGTGTCCACGACCGTCACGTCCGCGGTGCAGTCGGCGCAGTTGTTGTCGTCGTCGCAGGCGGTGAACGTCACGGTGGTGGTGCCGAGCGGGAAGCAGTTCGGCGCGTCGTTCGACAGCGTCGGGGTCGTGTCGCAGATGTCGACCGCCGTGAAGTCGGCAAAGAAGTCGGTCAGCTGGGCGTCGTTCTTCGGAACGCCGCCGCCTTCACAGTGATCGTTGCACTCGATCGTGATGTCGGCCGGGCAGGTCACGTCGGGAGGCGTGGTGTCCTCGATCGTCACCAGGACCTGGTCGGTATCCTGCTCGAGGCCGTCGGATACGGTCAGCGTGACGTTCGTCGTCCCCAGCGGGAAGTTGCCGGTCGGCGTCGACGAGTTCGGGTTGTTGAACAGGGCGGCGGGCGTCCAGGAGTAGGTCAGGGCGTCGCCGTCCGGGTCGGTGGAGCCGGTGCCGTTCAGCTGGACCGGCGTGGTCGTCGAAGATGTGCACTCGGCCGTGACGTCCGTGCCCGCGTCCGCCACCGGGGGACGGTTCACGATGATGGCGCGGTTCTCGCCGAGGTACGGCCCGGTGGCCGGCGACCCGGTATGGCTCCCCTCCACGGCCCACACGATGTTGTGGCTGGAGGCGATGAGCGTCTGCATGTTGGCCAGGGTCAGGTTGTAGCTCGTGGTGTTTCCGACCGGAATCGTGAGCACCGGCGCGGATGTGGCCTGGTTGAAGAAGCGCAGCGTGAAACTGTCTCCCAGGTATGAAGACGGGCAGCCGACCCTCCGGTCCCAGGTGAACGTTCCGTTCTGCGACGGCGACACGATGGCTCCGGCGGCCGGCGCGTTCAACGTCGGTCCGACGAAGTGCTCCGAGTTGACGGCGCCGAAACCGAGCAGTTGTGCGTTCGACAGGCCGGCGCGGATCGCGGCCCAGGCTCCCGAATAGGTCGTCGGGTCCGCTCCGTTAATCGCGTTGAACAGCGTCTGGTCGGAGGTGGACACGTTGTCGAGGCCGTCCGCCGCCGTGTCCCAGAAGTCCCACAGGATGCGCTGGACGGCGAGTTCGTTGTCCTCGCCGACGCCGTTGTTGTCGCTCGTCTCCAGGCTGTAGCTGAAGTTGCTCTCGCCGGTGTCGGCGTAGATGACGTCGCCGACGCGCGGGATGTTCTTGGATGCGAGGTTGAACCAGATCTGGGAAAGCGTGCCGTTGTACGTCGGCCACCCTTCGCCCCAGGCCAGGCGGACGCCTTCGCTCTTGTCGTTGTGAACGTCGCCGATGCAGTCGCCGATGTTGTGCGGCCCGCCCGGATTGTTCTCGAAATTGAACTCGTCCATGATGTAGTGCCCGTACTCATGGTGCAGCACGTCCCAGTCCCAGCGGTCGCCGGGGCGCATGTTGATGCGGGAGCCGTTGTAGTTCGCGGATCCCGTATCACCGGGCCACTCGAAATCGATCGAGGACAGGAACGATCCACCGTTCAGGCGGTCCTTCGTGTAGATGGCCACCCACGTTGCGGCCTCGCAGAGGCTCATGGACGGGTTGGGATCGGCGTTCGTGAACGTGACGTTTTCCGTGATCATGGAACCGCAGGGTTGTTCGTCGTAAACCCCGGACTCCCATTCGTATGCGTCCGCGAACAACCCCTGGGCCTTGACCCGGACGGCGCTGTTCTTCGAGACGATCTTGACGTAAATGTCCCGGTCGCCCTGCAGAATGCCGTCGTCGCCGTCCACCTCGATGTAGTAGTCGCCGTTTTCGTCGGTCGACGTCACATCCACGAACTCGTCGATGATGGTGTCGTCATCCCAGATCTGGGCGTTCAGGCCGAACGCGGGATGAAGGTTGTTGTTTTCATCGCGCCACTGCACATTGCCCATGATCGTGATGCAGGTACCGGCTCCCGACGGAAGCTTCGGAGCGCCGGCATCGGCGGGTCGGAGGGCCAGCGCGTCGACACGCGCCTGTTCTTCCGGCGTCCGCACGGGCACGGAGATCGGGTCCTGGTTGCTCTCGGCCGGCAGCGTCACCAGGACCTTCGTGGCCGCGCGGGCCTCTTCCTCGGAGAGCCGTCCGGCGTGGTACTCGTCCTCGATGTCCTTGATCTCGAGCTGGAGGAAGCTCCCCATTCCGGACAGTTTCCGGCCTTCCTTCATGATCGTGTAGAACGATTCCGTCCGCTCCCAGACCTGCGTGCCGTCGGCGCTGCGGGCGCGGGCGGTCACGGTCACCGACGACCGGTCGGAAACATGCTGGATCTGGATCGGAAGGTTGGACGTCTGCCCGGCCGCGGGACCCGGCACGTTGGCTGTTTCCGAGCCGAGAAGGAGCGCGCCATCGGACACCATGCTCAGTTCGATGGACTGAACGTCGGCGCGCGGAGTGACGCGGGCCTCGATCGCGGTGACCTGCCCGGACGATCCGTCCGCGGCCACCAGTTCCAGGTCGAGCGGAGCGCTGATGCTGCCGGCGCAGTGGTAAGCCGGGTTCGAGGGCTGGATGGTCTCGACATCTCGAGGCGTTTCGGGACTCTGGGTCAAGAACAGTGCGGGGAAGAAACCAAATACGATGGGCACGGCGGATCGCAGTCTCACGGCGGGACCTCCTTGAAGTTGAGTGATGTGCCGGAGCGGGGGAACGAAGCCTGAGCATGCCCGATTCGAACGAGCCAGGGCAATGAAAACTTTAAGTTTGAAGCGAATTATCTTCGGTCAGGGTCGAGGGTTGTGCCCGGCGCCGCGAACCTCCCGAGCGGTTCACCCATGATTCATCACCCGGCGCGACGGGGTCCCGCGGTCACTTTCCGGGGTCTTCTAGCGAGCGGGACCGAGGATAACTTCGCCGTCCGCCGCCAGATAGGCCGCCCGGGCGGCTTCCAGGCGCCCGGCCGCCTTGTCGAGCAGGGCCCCGAAACGCGGATCGCCGCGCAGCGACGCGAGTCTCGGATCCTCGAGCAGGGCCCGGTGGCAGTAGAATCCGCCGTCGATCGCCTCGTCGATCATGCGGAACGGCATCTCCGTTTCGCCGGCGTAGGCCACCAGCGCCGCCATCGTGTACACCCCTTCCGGATCGCGGAACGTGGATTCGATCAGCGGCTTCAGGTGTTTCATGAGATCCTCCGTCCGCTTCTCCACCGCGGCCCGGCCGGCCGCCACGAAGTTGACCTCGAGTCCGCGCACCCGCGAGGCCAGCTTGCCGAACAGCCGCTCCGCCTCCTCCGTGCGACCCAGCATCACGAGCGCCTGCGCGCGGGAAATCGGAACGTCCTCGTCGTCGTGGAGGTACGCGGCTTCGAAATCGCCGAGCATCCAGTAGGTGTTGTGGATCCCCGTGCGGACCTTCGGGTCGAGCCGTTGCGCGCGCCGGTGCGCCTCGATGGACGCGTCGAGAAGTCCGCAGAACCGGCAGGCGAGGACCAGCCCGGCGAACAGTTCCGGATCGGTGGTGCAGGCGCGGGCCTGTCCGAGAAGCCGGGTCATCGCCTCGATCGGCCGTCCCAGCTCCTCGATTTCGAAGTAGGTGTAGAGATTGTGCGCGAGCGACAGCCCGGGATTCAGCTGCAGCGCCTTCTCGAACGCCTCCCGGGCCAGGTTCCGGTTCTCCTCGTAGTCGCCGTGCCCGTACTTTCCGATGATCCGGTACACGCGGCCGAGCCGCGCCCACGCGGGCGCGAATTTCGGATCCTCGGCCAGGGCATCCAGGTACAGGTCGCGCGCGGCGAAGAGGAGATGATCGCTCGATGTGATGCCGTGGACCTGGCTGGCCTTCAGGTACAGCTCGTAGGCATGCGGGTTGGCCGGAACGTCCCTGTGCCGCGATGCCTGCTCGCCGGTCAGCGGCACCTCGAGCGCCTCCATGATCTGCCGCGCCAGCGAATCTTGCAGTTCGAAGATGTCGGTCAGCGGCACCTGCGCCGTCTTCGAGACGATCAGCGTTCCGCCCGGCGCCTCGACGAGCTGGGCCGTCACCCGGACGGCATCGCCGGAGCGGATGAGCGTTCCCATGAGCACGGCGTCCACGTCCGCCTCCCCGGCGATGGCCTTCAGGTCGGGATTGTCACCGGAGAAACCGGTGGCCGCGGCGGTGGAGCGGACGATGAGCCCGTCGAGGCCGGACAGCGAGGCGGTGATCGCGTCCGGGAGCCCGAACGCGAGAAACTCCACTTCCGGATCCGGTCGCAGCTGACGGAACGGGAGGACGATCACCCGTCGCATCGACCGCACGCTCGACAGCCGCCCGGAATCGATGCCGGCGAGGATCTCCCGGATTTCCCCGGCCATGTCCGCGGCGCGGGGATAGCGGCGCTCCGGTTTCTTTTCCAGGGCGCGCTGGATCACCCGGTCCACCGCCACGGTTTCGGAGCAGCCGGTCAGGGCGGGGGGCTGGGTCTGCGTGACCGAATGGTAGATTTCGGGAATCCCGGTTCCGCCGAACGCCGGAGACCCGGAAACGCTCTCGTAGAGGATCGCGCCGACGACGAAAATGTCGGAGCGGGGCGTGGCCGGATCGCCGGCCCACTGCTCGGGCGCCAGGTAACGCGGCGTGCCCAGAACGGTGCCCGGCGTCGTCAGGGTGATGTCCGTCCCGCCGGGCGCGGCGCTCGACCGGGCCAGGCCGAAATCGAGGATCTTGACGCCGTGCGGCGTGAGAAAAACGTTCGAAGGCTTGAGGTCGCGGTGGACGATGCCGCGGCCGTGCAGCGCCTCGAGCGCCGCGAGGATCCCGAGCGTCGTCTCCAGGGCTTCGCGCAATGGCAGCGGCCCCGTGGACAGCCGCTGGTCGAGCGGATCCCCCTCGAGCATTTCCATGGCGATGTACAACTCGCCGTTTTCCTCGCCGATCTCGTAGACCTGGCAGATGTTCGGATGGTTCACGCCCGCGGCCGCCCGGGCCTCCCGGCGCAGGCGCTCGCGGGACTGGTCGTCGGCGGCGCCCTGGATCATCTTGATGGCCACGCTCCGATCCAGCGCTTCGTCGCGGGCGGCATAGACGATGCCCATGCCCCCTTCGCCGAGCTTGCGCACGATCCGGTAGCGACCGATCTGTTCCGGTGGAACGTGCGGTGAGCCGGCCGGCCGGTCACGGGACGAGCCGGGATCCCGGCGCACCCACTGGCTGAACCTGGGCCAGAACGGGCTCATGGCTACAGCAGTTCCATCACCTCGGCGCAATGGCCGGGCACCTTGACCTTCGGGAAGATCTTTTCGATCCTGCCGTTTTCATCGATGAGAAACGTCGTGCGCTCGATCCCCATGTACTTCCTGCCGTACATGGATTTTTCCTTCCACACGCCGTATTTCTCGCACACGTCGGACTCGTGATCGGACAGCAGGGGAAAGTTCAACCCTTCCTTGTCCCGGAACTGGACGTGGGACTTGACGGGATCCTTGCTGACGCCGAGGATCACGGTGCCTTTCCGCGTGAATTTCGCGCGTTCGTCCCGGAAGTTCTGGGCCTGGACCGTGCATCCGGACGTCATGTCCTTCGGATAGAAGTAGAGCACGACCTTCTTCCCGCGGAAGTCCTTGAGCCGGACCGTTTCGCCGGAATCGGACGGGAGACTGAATTCGGGGGCTTTCATTCCTTCCTTCAACATGGTTACCTCCTGAGAGGGCCGATCCTACAGGGGCCGGGTCCCGGCGGAAAGTCCCGTGATTTTCCCCCTTTTCCTCCGGCCCGAAGAGAGAGACACTAGCGCTGCCGCGCCCAGGGCCGGTCGGCCGCCCAGCGCCGAAACAAGGAAGAAGTTCTGTACGATACACTGGACACGTTATGGAGGATCTGATGAGCGATACCAACGAAGAGGTTCTTGTTGTCGTTTCGAAGCTGAAAAACTACATCAAGTCGACCGCGGAAATGAACACGGCCGGCAACGCCGCCCCGGCCCTGTCGGCCATCATCCGCAGGCTGTGCGACCAGGCCATCCAGAACGCCAGGAACGATGGGCGGAAGACGGTCATGGACCGGGATTTCCGCAATCCCATGGGCTGAAAGCCTCATTGAGGCTGATTTGAACTCGTGATGGATGCCGGTCCGCGGGTCGCGAAGCCCGCGGACCGGTCGTCTTTTTCCCCGTATCGACACGAAATCCGGCTCCGAACCGCCCGCGCCGGCGGGTCACGGCGGCGTGGACCGTGCCGCCCCTGCCTTTATCCACGTACCCGCGCTGGACTTGCGGGCGTGTGCGCCGTCTCCCCCGGCGATCTGCATTCTGCAAAGCCGTCATGAATTTCCGCACGATCGCGAAATCGCCCGAGGTGCTCTTTTTTGTTGTGACGAAACAACTTGGAGGGTTGTGCTTTTCCGGAGAGCGTCGATAGAACGGTATGGGCGCCGGAGCGATCCGCGCACCGTGTTCGGATGACGCCGCCTCTTTTTCACGGGAGGTTTTTCCATGAAAGCACGCTTTCGTCCGCGGACCGATATCTCGACGATGGTTCCCTCGGGCCAGGAGCGGACCCTGGTGATTGTCGCGCTGCTGATGGCCCTGCTCCTGGGGCTGAGCGCCGCACCGGCGACCGCCGCCGTTACCGGGATCCGCATGGACAGCGACCCGCTCGATCCGATCGGAATGGGCATGACGTACGACCTGGGTCCCGCCGACGGTGCCTTCACGCTGACCGGGGACGCCGGCCAGGCCCGCATCGCGTTCCAGCCCGCCGGTGCCGGGGATCCGTGGGTATTCACGTTCGAGGCGCCGACCGGCGGCACGCTGGCTCCCGGCGCGATGATGTCGCCGGTTTCGGTGACGCAATCACCGAGCCCGTCCGGGCTCCCTTCGATGAGCGTTTCCGGGGGCGGCCGGAACTGCTCCTGGGTGTCCGGCGCATTCGAGATCCACGAGTTCACGCTCGATGCCGCCGGCCTTCCGGCCTCGGCGCGGATCACGTTCGAACAGCACTGCGACGGTGACGTGCCCGCGCTGCGCGGCGAGGTCCTGTTCAACGCGGATCTCCCGGTCGACGTCCGCGCGCCGTTTGCGCAGTTCGCGAATCCCGGCGAAACGATCGTGTTCTTCGCCCTGGCCACCGAGGAGTCGGGCGGCTGGGTCAGCTTCACGGCGGACGGGGTGCCGCCCGGCGCCTTCTTCATGGACTTCTTCGACAACTCCGCCGTATTCGTGTGGACGCCGCTGCCCTCCGACGTCGGCACGCACCGCCTGACGATCCGGGCCGACAACGGGTTCGGCGGGGTCGGCACGTCGGAAACCGTGCTCCGCATCGGGCCGCCGTCGGCGCCTCCGGTGGCGATGGCCGGCGGCCCCTATGAAGGGCGAGCCGGATCTCCGGTGCTCTTCGACGGATCGTCGAGCTTCGACCCGGACTCGCCGTCTCTCACGGCGTACTGGGATTTCGGTGACGGCGCCACCGCCGCGTCGCTGAATCCGGAGCATGCCTATTCCGCCGCCGGTTCGTACACGGCCCGCCTGGTCGTCTGCGACGAGGATCGCTGCGTGATGGACGAAGCCCGGGTCGACGTCGTGGCCGGTGCCATGGCCGCCCGGGCGTTCGTGACGCCCGACGACAAGGTGATCCGTCTCGGGACCGGACGTCCGTGGTTCACGGTCCGCGTCGAACCGGACGCCGGCGAGTTCGCGCTGAACGACGTCGACCTGTCGTCGCTCGTGCTGCGCTCCGAAGGCACCGGGTCGCGCTCGACCGTGGCCTGCGTTCCCGGGCGCACCGCCCTCGGCAAGGATGCGGACCGCAACAAGCAGAGAGAGATCGACGCCGTGTTCGCCACGTCCGATCTCCGCGACCTCTTCTCGAACCTCGACGGCGAAAAGAGCGTGCCGGTCACGGTGGAGGGTCGCCTCTACAAGGGAATGACCTTCCGCGCCGAAATCATGGTGACCGTGATCGCCGGCCCCGGCAACTCCCTGAACGCGAAGCTCTCGCAGAAGTCGGGAAGCCTGAACCTGAACCTGGCCCGGTCCGCATCGGTGACCCTGACGGTCTTCGACGTGACCGGGCGCCTGGTCCGCCGTGTTCTCGAGGGCGGCACGCTGTCCGCCGGAGGTCACGAGGTGAGCCTCGACGCGTCCACGGTCGGGGCGCCCGGGATCTACTTCTACCGGCTCGAGGCGGACGGCGAGGTGGCGACGGGGAGGATCTTCGTGGCCCGGTAACGTTGTGCGCGGGATCGATCCGGCGACCGGTCCCGCGATCGCTCCCGGCCCTGGATGACGCGCCGCGCGTTCGGCTGTCGCCTCGGCGACTTCGCGCGCCGGGCGGGCACGCCGACTAGGGTTGCTCGCGCGATCTCTTGCGGCTTCCGGCGTAGATGTCGTAGGCCAGCAGCCTGAGGCCGAGCGGTCCGCTCTCCACCGGGAGCCGTTTCAGCGGCTTGAGCCCCACCGATTTTTCCATCGTTCCGCGCGGCAGGATCAGGCCCAGGCGCGTGCCGGTGCCGTGATGCTTGATCCGGTGGATGAACTCCCGGATCAGGTGCGCGGCGGATTCGAGGTCGGCCAGCCGCTCTCCATAAGGAGGATTGGCCACGATCCAGCCGCCGGGTGCCTCGATCTGTTGCGCGTCCCGGCATTCGAACCGGACGGTGTCCGCCACGCCGGCTTTCCTCGCGTTGTCCCGGGCCACGACCAGCACGGAGCCGTCGATGTCCGATCCGGCCACGGCGTGCGGCGCCCCGGCCCGGGCCTCCTGCGTGGCCGCGGCCCGCTCGGCTTCGACGGCCCGGGCGCAGTCCGGAAAGAGGCGGACGCCGGCAAACGCGTCCGCCGGGCGGAGGAGGCCGGGCGCCAGGTTCCGGGCGATCAGCGCCGCCTCGATCACGATCGTGCCGCTGCCGCAGAACGGGTCGAGAAACGGGGCCGATCCGTCATACCCGGCAAAGCGGAGCAGGGCGGCGGCGCGGTTTTCCCGAAGCGGTGCGGTGGCGCCGTCCTCGCGGTAGCCGCGCCGGTGCAGCGGATCGCCGGAAAGGTCGATCGACAGCTCGCACTGTCCGCGGAAGAAGAACGCGGTGATCCGCGCATCCGGATCGTTGCGGTCCACGTTCGGGCGCTCCGTGCCCGATTTGCGGAACTCGTCACACACGGCATCCTTGATCTTCAGGGCGCCGAATTTCGTCGTGTAGTCGGTGCCCTCCGAAGTGCCGAGAGCGTGCACGGCGATCGTCTTTTCCGGGCCGAACAGGTCGGGCCACGGGATCCGCCGCACCTGGTCGTAGAGCATCGCCTGGTGCGCGGCGGAAAAGCGGCGGAGGGAAACGAGCAGGCGCGAAGCGATCCGCGACCGGATCATCACCCGCGCCGCGTCCTCCCAGGTGCCTTCGAGGACAAGGGCGCCGGAGGGGAGGAGCTCCGTGACCAGGCCGAACTCCCGCAGTTCCTCGTCGAGCAGCGGTTCGAGTCCCGCCGCGGTCGTGACGAGAAAGCGGTGGCGGTCGCCGGGCGATGAGGCGCCGGGCGTTCCTTTCGGAAGAACTGTTTCGGATGGGGTCACCGGGATTCCATTTCCAGAGAGAGTGTATGGGCCGTCAGTCCGACACCTTCACCATCAGCGAGTACGTGGCGAACAGGTTCTGGGCGGCGGTCAGCTGCTCGTCCCACCCGAGTTCGCGCCCCATGGCCCGGGCGTTGGGCGAGTCGTCCCTGTCGTAGGCCAGCACCTTGAACCCGATCCGCTCCAGCAGTTTCTTGTCGAACGGGCAGCGACCGTCGGCCCACGGCTTGTAGGGCTCGTCCGCCCGGCTCAGTCCGGGGTGCAGATTGTAGATCATGAAGAAGCCGCCCGGCTTCAATCTTTGAAAAATCTCGGCGACGAACGTGGAGTCGTCCACGCCGAGGTGAACGAGCTGGCGCGGATCCGCTTCGCGGTCGGGATGGATGTAGCCCCGTTTCAGCGTGTTCTTGGAGAGAATCAGGTCGTAGCCGTCCCCGACGGCCGCCGCGGTGGCCGAGTCGCCGGGGAACGATCCGAAGACGAGGTCCAGCGTCCCGTCGTAACGGCTCCGGGCCAGCGCGGACTTCGGAATGATCCCGGTGTCCTCCGGACGGCTGTAGAGGGCCCGGAGCATCGGGTCGACCTCGATCCCCGTCACCCGGCCGCCGATGCAGGCCATGAGCCGGAGGTGGCCGATGGAGCCGAACCCGAAATCGAGAATGCGCTTTCTCTCGATCACCCGGAACCCGGCCTCGTTGAGGATGGCCAGGGGGCGGGAGTACGCGAGCGGCGAGCCGTATTTCGTGAAGTAGTAGAAACGATCGTCGAGGACGAGCCTTTCGAAACCGGCCAGTTCGGCCTCGGTCTTCGCGGCGGCCTCCTCCTCGGTCAGGGCGAGGCGGTTCGCCTTGTCGTAGTAGATGGTTCGCGGCGCGATGAACGGGAGTTCGGGGGCCGCTGCCTGGAACTGCCTGTCGATCGGCTCGCTCGGGGAACTGGAACTCAGTTCCTCGACCTGCCCCGGCGCCGGTCGTCCGAGGATGTCGTCCGTCGCGGAAACGTCCGTCGGAGCGGAGATCAGCAGCACGATTGCGATGGCCTGGAACAGGGCACGTGTCCCTGGCCCGTGGTCCACCGGCTTCCGGTCGTCGTTGTCGGTGCTTCCGGCTGCTTCGGTTGTGCGCACGGCCGCTCCTCGAATGGCGTTGCGGGCTGCCCCGGCGGGCGGCACGCGCTGCCCCGCGCCGGAGGTGTCACGGGCCGTCCCGGCGGGTGACCCGTACCCTATTGTGGTCACACGGCCTCCCCGTGCGCAAGGCGTCCGCGGAGGCTCATTCGCCGGATCCGGAAACCAGCGGCTCCGGGGAAGTCGTCCGCAACTGGATGCGCGACTACCTGCACGCCACCGGATGGGCGGAGTCCGCGCATCCCCCGTTGGACGGAAGGGGGGTGCCCCCGGTACTCTTGTCCGATGACCGAAGCCCGCGATCCAGACCTCTTCCACGACCTCTGCGAGAGTGCGCACGACCTGATCCAGAGCGTGTCCACGGACGGCCGCTTCCTGTACGTCAACCAGGCCTGGCTGGACACTCTCGGCTACGCGCGCGAGGAGATGTCCGGCGTGATGCTCTGGGATGTCGTTCATCCCGACAGCATGGAGCACTGCCGCAGCGAAATGCTCCGCGTTGTCTCCGGGCAGAAGGCCGTGAACATCGAGGCCGTCTTCCGCACGAAGTCGGGTGACTCCGTGCATGTCCAGGGCAACGCCACCTGCAGGTTCGGACCCGATGGGAAGCCGACGGCCACCTGCGGCATCTTCCGGGACATCACGCAGCTCCGGCAGGCCGAGGAGGAGCTCGATCACCTGTTCACGCTGTCCACGGACCTCCTCTGCGTGGCGGGCACCGACGGCTACTTCAAGCGGATCAATCCGGCGTTCGAAAAGATCCTCGGCTACTCCCCGGACCAGCTGCTCGCGAGTCCGTTCATCGATTTCGTGCATCCCGACGACCGGGACGACACGCTGGCCCAGCTGCAGAACCTGGCCCGGGGCCGGCTCGTGGTCGATTTCGAGAACCGCTACCGGGCGGCCGACGGATCGTGGCGCTGGCTCGCCTGGCGGGCCACGCCGCTCGTCGGGCGGGGGCAGGTGTATGCCGTCGCCCGCGACGTCACCGACAGCCGGAGAAGCCGCGACCTTCTCGTCCGCCAGGCCGAGGATCTCGAAAGGTCGAACGAGGACCTGGAGCAGTTCGCCTATGTGGCCTCCCACGATCTCATGAGCCCGCTCCGGGCGGTCACGCGCCTCGCGAACCTCATCGAGGAGGGGCTGGACGGCAACGACACCGCCGGCGCGAAGAAGAGGCTGGACGAACTGCGGGTCCGGGTGGCCCGGATGGAAAGCCTGACCGGCGACCTCCTCGGATATTCGCGGGCAGGCCGTGACGAAACCGAGGTGACCCGGGTCAATACCCGTGAACTCGTGAAGGATGTGGCGTTTCTCGTGGGGCCGCCCGACGGCCTGAAGATCCGGGCGGACGGGAGTCTTCCCGAGCTGGACACGTGCCGCCCTCCTTTCGAACAGGTTCTGAGGAACCTGGTCGGCAACGCGGTCAAGCATCACGACAGGAAAACGGGCGTGATCACGGTTTCGGCGGAGGAAGACGGCGCCTTCTGGCGGTTTCGCGTGGCCGACGACGGTCCGGGCATCGCCGAAAAGTACCGGGACCGCGTCTTCCAGATGTTCCAGAAGCTGGAATCCGGCGACAGGGTGCCCGGCCACGGCATCGGCCTGGCGCTGGTCAAAAAAATCGTGGAGCGGTATGGTGGACAGGTGACGCTGGAATCGGGCGAAAAACGCGGGTCCGTGTTCACGTTCACCTGGCCGCGGGACATCAAGCTGGCTGCTCCCCGGGACTAGGGCGCAGGGGGCGCGGTTCGGGCCATTCGGAGACGTCATGCCGACAATTCTGATTGCAGACGACGATGCGCTGGACAGGGAGACCGCCGAAGGCCTCCTGAAGAAGATCGACGGCATCCAGGTGCACCTGGTGACGAACGGCGAGGAAGCGCTGGACTTCATGGCCGGCCGGACTCCCGATCTCATCCTCACCGACCTGCGCATGCCGCGGATGGACGGGCTGGAACTCGTCCGCATCGCCCGCGAGGAGTTTCCGTCGGTCCCGATCGTTCTCATGACCTCGAAGGGGAACGAAAAGACCGCCGTCGAGGCGCTCCAGTCCGGAGCCGCCAGCTACATTCCGAAGCAGATGCTCGAGGACGACCTTGTCGAGATCGTCCAGGGCGTACTGGAGATGGCGGCGGCCCGCCGGTCGGCCGAGGAGATCACCCGGTTCATCGACCAGTCCGAAACCCGCTTCACGCTGGAAAACCAGCCCCGCTTCATTCCGCCCCTGGTCGGCTTTCTGCAGGAAAACCTGTCAAGAATCGGGTTTGCCACGCAGCCGGAGCGGATGCAGATCGCCATGGCGCTGTCCGAAGCCATCAGCAACGCCATGATTCACGGCAACCTCGAGGTCAGTTCGGAACTCCGCAAGAACAGCCATGCCGACTACGACACGCTGATCCGCGAGAGGACCACCGAAGCCCCCTATTCCAGCCGGCGGGTGCGGCTCAGCGTCCGGGAAAACCCAACGCAGGTGGAGTACGTCATCGCCGATGAAGGGCCGGGCTTCGACACGGCGGAGGGACCAGACCCCACCGCGCCGGAGAATCTTCTCAAGCCGAGCGGTCGGGGCCTGTTCCTGATCCGCACGTTCATGGACGCGGTCACGTTCAACGACGCCGGAAACGAAATCCGGATGCGGAAGACGGCGGTGGAGTGACTTACCGGATCAGCACCATCCGTCCGCTCTCCGTGGCGTCCCTGGTCTTCACGCGGTACACGTAGAGGCCCGCCGCGACCGGCCGGCCGCTGAGATCCCGGCCGTCCCAGGCCAGCGCGTGGACGCCCGCCGGAAGCGTTTCGTCGGCCAGGCGCTTCACGAGACGTCCCGAGAGATCATAGACGCCCAGTTCCACCGCCTCCTCGCGATCGAGGGAAAAGCGGATCACCGTGCCCGCCGAGAACGGGTTCGGGAAATTACCGATCAGCTTGCGCGCCGGAGGTTCCGGATTCCCGGCTCCCGCCCGCCCCTGCGTGACCCACCCGATGTCCAGGTATTGATGGACGGTCAGGTCGACCTCCGACGACAGGTCCGGATTCAGGGCCGGCTCCATGAGCAGGTTCGGCGTCGGCGACGTGTCCCAGTGGGACACGGAGGATCCGAGCGCGAACGGAATCGGCGTGTACAGCCGGACATGCCCCGCGTCATCGGCTCCGGCCTTCAGCGCCGGGTCGAGGATCATCGTCCCGTTCACCCCGGTCAGGAGCTGCGACTTGATCGTCTGGCCGTCCTCGATGGTCAGGCGGACCACCGGGATCGTGAGCGACGGGTCGACGCCGCTCATGCCCGCCGCGGGGCACCCCGGGAGGCTGTCGGCCACGACCAGGCCGATGGCGCCGGCCGCCTGGGCGTTCTGCGCCTTCTGCACGAACGTGCAGCCGCCGCGGTCGACGACCGCGATCTTGCCGTTGATGTCCCCGGCGTTCAGGAACGGCTCGCAGCCGTTCGTCGGCACGCCGGTTCCGTCGTTGGCCAGGACGAGATCGCCGGTGACGCCGGTGGCGTTGAGCGGCGCTCCGAACGAGGCGAGGCCCACGTTGTAATCGCGGGCGATCGTCGGCGGGGAGTTGATGCGCAGCGTCGGCTTCGGGCCGAGGAAGTCGCCGGAGCGGGCGGTGGCGTTCGGCCCGTCCCAGACCACGTTCTGGCAGTTCTGCGCCGAGGCGGCGCGCTGCGGTTCGGTCATCTCGTGCCAGTGCAGGCCCTGGGTTAGGTCGAGCATGAACCGGTCGTACACATGCGGACCCGGCGGAGTGCCCTGCTGCACGCCGGCCAGCGTGATCGTGGCGAATCCCAGGCCGTGGCCGAGCTCGTGGAGCACGACCGGCAGCAACTCGATCGCGCTGCCTTCGTTGCCGTCCACGCCGAGGTACCACCCCTGCGGCAGGCAGGCCGGACCGCCGATCGCCGAGTTGAACGTGATGTTGATGTCGTTCGAAGCGCTCAGGTCGAAGCCGGCCAGGCTGTTCGCCAGGGCCTGCTGGTACCAGGTGTCGGGAAACGGCGCGTTCGCGAAGTTGCGGTGCGACGAGCCGGCCGAAGCGCTCCCGAGCACGCCGCTCGAGGCATCGCAGGTCTGCGGGTTCATCTGCGCGTTGACGCGGATGACCACCGGACTGGACAGCAGGCTGCCCCAGATGTTCGCGGCGAACTGGAACACGAACAGGCGCTGGGCGCCGAGCGTCGTTTCCGGGTTCCCGCCCACCGGGGCCACCGGGGTCGGATCGTTGAAGCCTTCGTTCGGGCCGTCGTTGTTGACGATCGTGATCGTGGCCGCTCCGGCGGTTCCGACCGACAGGGCAGGGAACAGGCCGGCGCCTGCCGCCAGGGCGAGAAACAGGGCGGCGGCCCTCCATCCGCGCGGCGCGCGGTCGTGCGGTGCACGCATGACTATTCCTCCTCCAGCGCCGGGACGGGGCCGTGCAGCGCGCCGGAAACGCCGAGTTCGCCGTGCACGCACCCGAAGACCATCCGGCCGTCCGGTCCGATGCGGACCACGGAGTAATCGGCCAGGCGACCGTCATGAATCAGGGTCTCGGACCCGTCGGCGTTCTTCACGGTGATGAGCTCGGCGGCGATCTGCCGGGCCCGGGCCTGGGCCTGCTCGATCGTGAGGACCGACCCGTGGGGGCCGGCCACCGGTGCCCCCGGTTCGTCCGATTCCGGAGCGCCGGGCATCACCATCGAGGCGGGGGGTAACGGTGAGGGAGGAGTCCAGTGTGGACCGCAGGGGTCCATCTGTCCGAGCAATGAAGCTGCTGCCGCAAGACCGACGAACGCAACGAAGCCGCTCGCCGGAGTGGCGCGGGTGGGGCGACGCATGGAAGATCTCCTTTCCAGGCCAACTCGTTCGATGTCGGGGAGGAATGATGTCCGGACGGACCCGTTCATCGGAGGAAGGGCCGTCCGCTCTCCGGGCCCAGCGCGTCGGGGCAGGAGGATCGCTGAAAAAGACGCGATCCCGCGCCGGCATCCGGAGGTGCGAACGCGATCTTACCAACAGGGAGATCGGGGGGAAAGCGAATTCGGACCACCCGGAGCCGGGAGGTCCCCCGGGGACGATCCCGGTCACGAAGGCGATGATGGCCCCGCGGGAAACCAGCCGTCGGGCGTCGGAACTACTCGTTATCCCAGGGGAGAGGCTGGGGGCCGGGGCGGATGCCGGCGATATCGGGATCTTCTCCGTTGTCCGGCTTGTCCTGGGGGGTGCTCTGCCGGAGAGCGCGTTTTTCCGCTTTCTTTGCCTGCTTTGCCTTCAGGGCGAGTTCCTTCTGGCGCTTCAGAAACGAGGTTTGTCGATTGGCCAAGGGGCGTATCTCCTTTTGGAGGAAGGGTATTCACGAATCGCGATCGGAATCGGAGATCTCGCTCCGTCCCGATGTTGCCGCACCATCATAGCATTCCTGCCGTGCGTTATGAACTTGCCAGGTTCAAACGGCCACTTCTATACTCGCGCTCTCACTTGACGGTGCCCGGACCGCCTGCCGCAATCCCTCACGCATCACCCCGGGCCCCGTTCATCGCGACGCGGAGGTCCCATGCGAATCCTCCCAGGTGCACGGAGCGCCGTGCCGATCGTTCTTCTGCTTTCGGCCTTTCACGTCGATCCCCTCGGCGCATCACGCCTTCCCGCATCCTTCGTGGAACGGTTCCGGACCGGAACCGGCGAACTCGACCTGGACGCCCTGCGCGCAAGCGGGTTCGAGGGGCCGATCGACCTGTCCGGCTACCGCTTCCAGACCGGGTCCGAGGATCCGGCGCCGCGGCTCGTGCCGCGCACGGCCTCCGTCGACGACGATGCCTGGTCGGACCGGTTCGGGTTGCCTGGGGTGGACGGGGAGGTCATGGCGATGACGGTATACAAGGGGCAGCTCGTCATCGCCGGACAGTTCACCGCGGTGGGGGCGCTTTCGGCCGGCGGCATCGCGTGCTGGGATGGAGCCGGGTGGAAGCCGCTCGGCACGGGGATCGGGAGTCATCTCGTGCCGGTCGTCCATGCCCTGGCCGTTCACGACGGCCGGTTGATCGCCGCCGGCGATTTCTTCACCGCGGGGGGAGTCCACGCCCCGAACATCGCGGCCTGGGACGGTGCCGCGTGGATGCCGCTGGGCCCGGGGATCAGCGGACCCGTCTTCGCCCTGACCACGTTCGCCGGCGACCTGATCGCCGCCGGCAGCTTTCTCCTGGCCGGCACGGAACCCGCAAACTCGGTGGCCCGCTGGAACGGAAGCTCGTGGGGCGCGCTCGGAGAAGGGCTCGGTTCGCGGGTCAGCGCGCTCACGGTGTTCGACGGCCGCCTCGTCGCCGGAGGCACGTTCCTCTTTTCCGGATCGACGACCGTGCGGCGGGTGGCGGCCTGGGATGGCGTCGCGTGGAGTCCGGTCGGCGGGGGCGTCAACGGCCCGGTGGATGTGCTGACGTCCTACAAGGGCGACCTCTACTGCGGCGGGGAGTTTTCCGTGGCCGGCGAGGCCTCTGTGTTCAACCTTGCCCGCTGGAACGTGGGCGGCTGGAGCGCGGTGGGCGGCGCCGGGAGCGGTCCGCAGGGGCGCATCCACTCGTTCGGAAGCCGCGGAACGGCGCTGGTCGTCGGCGGGGACTTCGCCGCCGTCGGCTCCGCGCCCGCGGGCGGTGTGGCGCTCTGGAACGGGTCGCAGTGGGGCGTCCTGTCCAGCGCGTTCACCACGGGGTCCATCCGGGCCATCCTCGATCATGACGGGCGGCTGTTTGCCGGCGGCGACTTTTCGCTGATCAGCAGCACGCCGGCGTCCGGCATCGCCATGCTGGACGGCGCGTCGTGGGGCGCGATGGCCGAAGGCAACGGCACGAACCTGACCGTCTATTCCATGCTCGTGACCGGCAACGACATCGTCGTCGGCGGGGCGTTCACGAGCGTCGGCGGCCTTCCCGCTTCCGGAGTGGCCCGGTGGGACGGGTCGACATGGTCGCGGATGGGCGACATCCAGGGCGCCGTGCTGGCGCTCACGTCCTACAACGGAAACGTCGTCGCCGGCGGCTCGTTCCTCACCGCCGACGGGGACATCATGCGCCGCATCGCCCTGTGGGACGGCGCGCGCTGGCGACCGCTCGGCCAGGGGGTCAACGGAGGCGTCGTCTGGGCGCTGGCCGTCCGCGGCAGCGACCTGTTCGCCGGCGGTTCGTTCACGTCGGCCGGCTTCGTGTCGGCGCTCCAGATCGCGCGCTGGGACGGCGGCGTCTGGCACTCCGTCGGCGGAGGCACCGACAACAACGTCCTCGCCCTCGCGGAGTACGAGGGCGACCTGATCGTCGGCGGAGCTTTCCTCAAGGCCGGCTCGATCAACGCCAAGTACCTGGCCCGCTGGGACGGAACGTCCTGGTCGCGGGTCGGCGGCGGCCTGAACGGCGTGGTGACGACGCTGATGACGGCCGGCACCGATCTCTATGCCGGCGGTGCCTTCACGTCCGCGGGCGTGTCGGCAAAGCGCGTGGCCCGCTGGGACGGCGCGTCCTGGTGGCCGGTCGGCGAGGGGTTCAACAACGCCATCACCGCGATCGTCCCGTACCGGGGAGGTCTCGTGGCCGGCGGCTTCTTCACCGCGCTCGGCGACGGGCGTGACGCGTCCGGCATCGCGTTCTGGAACGGCACTGCCTGGAAACCGCTGGGCTCCGGGGTTACGGGCCTCGACAGCGCCGTGGAGCGGATCGTGGTTTCCGGAAGCCGGGTCTACGCCGGCGGCAGCTTTCTGAACGCCGGCGCAAAGCCGTCGCGGTTCATCGGGAGCTGGCAGGGTGATGTGTCCGGCGTATCCGTCGGATCGACGGAGGGAGTGCCGCGCGTGGATCGCCCGTACCCCAATCCCTTCCGGTCATCGACCCGGACCGATTTCCGGACGGACGGCACCGGGCCGGTGACGGTCACGCTGCACGATGTTATGGGGCGGCACGTCCGCGCTCTCCTTTCCGGCGTGCTGCCTCCGGGGGAGCATCAGGTCACTTGGGACGGCCGGGATGACGACGGGACGGCAGTGCCGTCGGGCGTCTACTTCCTGAAGGTGACGGCATCCGGAGCGGAGGAACATCGGCGGATCACGCTGTTGCGGTGACCGGGTGACCCTGCGGGTCCGTTCCCGCGCCGGCCGACCGGCAGGGCGGGGCGGAGCGCGCGTTCCCCGCGGCGCGTGCGGCCGTGGCGGGCAACTTGAGTCCGATCGGTTCAGAGTTCATAATCTCCGTTCCTGCTCGGATCAGCGGGTGCCGTGAGTGCCCGGCTCCGTCTCGCAGGGTTCGACTGCACACATCCGGAACGCAACAATCAATATCGGGGGGGTCATGTCCAGCATTCTCTTGTATCTTTTGGTGGCGGCGGGTCTGGCCGTCATTCCGTCCATGGTCGCCCAGGAAAAGGGGCGGGACATGGGCCCGTGGTATCTCTATTCGCTGCTGCTGTTTCCGATCGCACTGCTGCACGCCCTTTTTCTCAAGAAGGTGGAGCAGACGGAAAAGTGCCCGAGGTGCAAGAAGAAGATCGGCGTCCTTGTCCTCGAGTGCCCTCACTGTTCCTACAAGCTCGCGGGTGAGTTCAGCGTCTGAGGCGGGTCCGGTCCGTCCGTAGTTTCTTCGCTCCCTGCCGGTTCGCGCTTTCGCTGCGGCTCCGGGATTCCGGCTGATGCCCGCGCGCGCCGCGATCCGCGCGCGCCGCGACCGATCTGTATTATCCTCATTCCATGTGCGCCGTCGTCGTTTCCGAAAGACCGCGTGGCTTCGCCCTGATGTTCGGGTGGCGCCGCGTCCGGTTCGTGCTGATCCTCTCCGGGCTCATCGGCCTGATGCTGAGCCCCGGTTGGGAGTCGGGTCCGTTCTCCGTGATCTCGCGGGCGATGCTCATCGGACTCACCTCGATGTCCGTGTTCGGCCTCTTCGAGCAGTGGCCGAAGCGGCTGCCCCGAAGGCTGGCCCGCTGGGTCGTGCAGGTGCTGGCCGTTGCGGTGTCGATGCCGTTCATCACCGCGATCGTGTATGCGCTCTCGACCCCCGAAGGCGCCCCTCCCTTCTACAAGGTTTCCAGCCGCATGGAAGGCTTTTCCATGCTGACCGGCCTCGGCGTCCTGATTGCTCCCTGGGTGGCGCTCGGCGCCCTCGTCCGCCAGAAGGAGGCGCTGGCCCGGCACCAGGCGCTGGCTTTCGACCTGGAGCGCAGCGAACTCGAGCGCCAGGCGCTGGACGCGCGGATGCGCCTTCTCCAGGCGCAGGTGGCGCCGCATTTTCTGTTCAACACGCTGGCCAACGTGCAGGCCCTGGTCGAAGCCGGCGCGCCGGAGGCTCCGGCGGTGCTCCGGAGCCTGATCGCCTACCTGCGCGCGGCCGTGCCGCGACTCCATGAAACGGCCACCACACTCGGCCAGGAACTGGATCTGGTCCGGGCCTACCTCGAACTCATGCACATGCGGATGCCCGACCGGCTGCGTTTCGCGCTGCACGTCGACGACGGGATCGCGACCCTCCGCTGCCCGCCGATGACCCTGTTGACGCTCGTGGAAAACGCGGTACGCCACGGCATCGACCCGAGCGAGGAGGGGGGCGCGATCGAGATCAGCGCCCAGCGCCGCGGCGACCGCTGCGTCCTTCGCGTCAGCGACACCGGCGCCGGCCTGCGGGCCACGGAGGGAGGGCTCGGCACCGGCCTGTCGACGCTGCGCGAGCGGCTGCAGCTCGTTTTCGGTGAGGATGTCCGCCTGAGCGTGAGCGCCCAGCAGCCGCGCGGTGTTTCCGCGGAGCTGGAGTTTCCGGCCCGGGAGGCGGGGAGCGCATGACGCCCCGCCCGACGGCGCTGGTCGCCGAAGACGAGCCGCTGCTTCGCGCGGCGCTGATCCGCCGGCTCAAGGAGGTCTGGCCGGAACTCGACGTGGTGGCCGAGGCCCGGAACGGTCGTGAAGCCGTGACCCTCTACGAGAAGCACCGGCCCGACGTCTGTTTCCTCGACGTCCAGATGCCGGGGATGACCGGCGTGGAGGCCGCCCGCCGGATCGGTCGCCGCCCCCATCTCGTGTTCGTGACCGCCTACGATCACTACGCGGTCCAGGCCTTCGCGCAGGGGGCGCTCGACTATCTCGTGAAGCCCGTGGACGCCGACCGGCTGGCCGACACGGTGGCGCGCATCCGGGAACGACTGAAGGCGGCCACGCCGGCCCCCGACACGGAGGCGCTGCTTCAGCAGCTCGCCGGGCAGCTGGCGGAGCTGCAGAAGGGCGCGGCATCCGAGCCGCTCCGCTGGATCCGGGCCCAGGCGGGGCCGGCCGTGCGGCTGATCTCGGTGGACGACGTGGACTACCTGCGCTCCGACGCCAAGTACACGCTCGTGGCCTGGCGCGACGACTCCCGCAGGACGGGGGAGGCGCTCGTCCGCACCCCGCTCAAGGAACTCGCGGCGCAGCTCGACCCGGCGCACTTCCGGCAGGTACACCGGTCGGTCGTGGTGAACCTGCGCTCCATCGACCACGTGACGCGCGGCGACAACGAAACCGCCGAGATCCACCTGAAGGGGCGCACGGAGCTGCTGCCGGTCAGCCGGGGTTATCTCCACCTGTTCCGGCAGATGTAGCAGCGGGGGGCGCCGTCGCCCCAGGTCGGAGTGCGCCGCCGTTCCCGCAACGGTTCCGCGCTTCGGTTTCGTCCGCCGCCCGTCGCCCGGTGCCGCGCTTCGACCCCCGTATTCCGCCGTTCGTCCCAATGACCTTTGTGACCCTCCCCGGCCCCTCCACACTTCTCCCCACGGCGCCACGGAGGCGCCGATCCGAACCCCGAGCGGCACAGCGTGCCGGGGAGCCGTTCATGGACATCACGTTGCTGTTCCACATTCTCGCCGGAAGCCTGAGCCTCGTTGCCGGCTACATCGCGCTGTACTCCGCCAAGGGGGGCACGCTGCACCGGCGGAGCGGGATGGCATTCGTGTACACGATGCTGCCGATGACGCTCCTCGGCATCGTGCTCGCGTCCACGCGGAACGCGGCGCCGGAGCTGAACATTCCGGCGGGGCTGATCACGGCCTACCTGGTGGTCACGTCGCTGGCGACGGTGAAACCGGTCGCGAGTCCGGAAGCCGGCCGGGCGCTGGCGGTCGGCGGGTTGCTCGTGGCGCTGGGCGTCGGCACCGTCATGCTGCTGTTCGGATTCGAGGCGATCGCCGCCGGCGGCAGCCGGAAGGGGATGCCGGCGTTCCCGTTCTTCCTGTTCGCGCTGTTCGGACTGTCCGGCGCCGCCGGCGACCTCCGCATGCTGCAGTCGGGCCCGCCCGCGGGGCGGCCGAAGATCGCGCGGCACCTCTGGCGGATGACGTCCGCCCTGTTCATCGCGGCCATGTCCTTCTTCCTCGGCCAGGCCAAGGTCATTCCCGAACCGATCCGGATCATGCCGCTGCTCATGCTGCCGATCCTGGCCGTGTTCGTGACGCTGATCTACTGGATGTGGCGGATGCGCCCGCGGCATCCGCGTTCATCGCACCAGGACGATCCGCGTCGACGCGCCGTTTCCGCCGGCGCTCGCCCGGACGAAGTAGATTCCGGCCGCCGCCATCCGGCCTGAGTCGTCCCGGCCGTCCCAGCGGACCGTATGCAGGCCCGCGTCGCGCCTCTCATCGAGAAGGGCGCGCACCCTTCGGCCGTCGACCGAGAACAGGTCGACGCGCACCGGAGCGGGAGCCGTCAACGACAGTTCGATCTCCGCGGTGGAGAGAACCGGGTTGACCGGCACGCGCAGCGAAACCGCCGGGCGGAGCGGGGTCCCGTCTCCGACCTCCGGAACTCCCGAGGAGCCCGGTTCCTGAAGGGAGAGAACCTGGTTCGCCGCGACCGCCGCGAACTCGCTGACGGCGCCGGACGGCCAGTCGACGCGGAGGTTCACCACGGCCGCGGCGCCGAGACCGAAGTGCTGCCGGAGCGGCCCCTGGGCGCGGGCCCCGCCGTCGACGCCGACCTGCCGCCGAAGCGTTTGCGGCCCCGCATCGACGGTGATCACCGCCCCGAGCGCCGATCGCGTCGACGACGATCCCTGCAGGTCGATCTCCAGCCAGCGCCCGTCCGGGTCGCAGGGGTCGAAGGCCAGGACATGCGATCCCTCGACGCCGCCGAGGAAGAGATCCGGCCGGCCGTCCATGGCCGGGTCGCTCCAGGAGGCCGACGAATTCATTCCCGTGTCGACCATCGGCCCCGGCGCGAAGATGCCGTTGCCGATGTTGATGAGGATGCGGCCGCGGTGGACGAGAAGCGCATCCACGTCGCCGTCGAGGTCGACGTCGGACAGCACGACCCCGGGGCGGCTGCCGTTCGCGGGGTCCGGCATCGGCAGGTTCGCGAGGACGAAGCCCGACGGCGTGCCGAGCAGGAGCTGGTCCGGTTCGCCGGCGTTCGCCACGAAAAGGTCGGGGATCGCGTTGTCGTCCAGGTAGCCCCAGGCGGCGCCGTAGCTCTGCGTTCCGGTGCCCGGGATGGTGATCTCGGAATAGCCGCCGCCGGTCGCGTCGAAGAGGCGGTTCGCCCCGTCGGACCGGACGATGAACAACTCGGGCCGCGCGTCGCCGTCGATGTTCGCCCACGCGTACTGCTCGATCGTTCCGTTCAGGCCGAGCGCCTGGAGCGGCTGGAAGTCGAACTCGAAGTTCCCGAGGTTCCGGTAGAAACCGGTCGATCCGTCGCCGGCGGCGGCGAGCAGGTCGGTGCGACCGCTCGCGTCGACGTCGACCGGGGTCAGGACCATCATCGTGTCGCATCCGGGCGGCTCGTTCGGCTGGCCGCAGCGCGGGTCGTAGCAGCACGAATCGAGCGCGGCGAGGTTGTTCACCCAGATCCGGAACCGGCCGGTGTCGCCGCCCACGACGCAGTCGGCGTCGCCGTCGTTGTCGAAATCCTCCCACACCGCGGTCGTGTAGGGGTCCAGGTTGTCCAGGGAGGCGGCGCTCCGCTTCGTGAATTCGCCGTTGCCGCGGCTCGAAAACCCCTTCACTCCTGAAACGAGGTTGGACAGCACGAGGTCCGGCATGGCATCTCCGTCCAGGTTTGCCCAGTGCTGCAGGAGTCCCGGGTTCAGCCCCCAGTTCGGGGGCACCACGGCCTCGGCCGTGAGGCAGACCTTCCTGCGGGCCGGGAGGATGAGGGAGTACACCTGCTCGAGGCCGTCGAGCGTCCCCTTGTGCGTGACGATCGCGCGGTACCACCCCGCCGCCGGCAGATCGACGCGGACCTGCTCCACGTTGTCGACGCTGTTGTCGCCGCGCCCGGCCGCGTTCTGCGGATTGCCCACGTCGAGGATCCACGGGGAATACGAGGCACCGGTGGGCACGTGCTTCACCCGGAGATCGAGATCGTTGACGAGCATCGGCGTCGTGTCGTCCACGCTCACGGGCACCACGGTTCCCGGCGGGTCGGTCCAGGCCATGGACACGGAGAACGGACCCTCGGCGCCCCAGTAGAACTCCACCGTGTCGGAGGCACCCTGCTGGAGGGTCTGTTCCAGGATCCGTTCCGAGAAGACGCCGCGATCCTCGTCGACCAGTTCCACCGCCTCGCGCGTGTCCACGAGACCCCACCCGAAGACGTAGTCCGGCCCGGTGGTGCCGGCCTCGTCCGCGGTGTGGATCAGGATGGCCTTCACCGTGGACGACAGGGGCGGCGTGGACCCGTGCGTGACGTCCCAGTGCTGGAGCATCAGGGTGACGGCACCGGCCACGGCCGGTCCGGCATAGGAGCAGCCGTTGGCATTCGTCGCGTAGTTCGACACGCTCCCGGTGTCGGGAGCGGTGAGAGAAGTGGCGTTGGCCACGACGTCGGGCTTGATCCGGCCGTCGTCCGCCGGCCCCCAGCCGCTGAACGCCGCCGAGATCACGCTCCCCGGATTCGTCCAGCCGTTCGCGATGTCTTGCACGCCCCCCACGGTGATGATGTTCTTGCCGCACTTCGTGGAAGGCATCGTGTCGTAACCGGTCGTGCCGCCGTCCGGGGGGTGGATGTCCGTGAAGAACTGGACGTTGCCCGGGTGGAGATGCGGGGTTCCGGCGACGGGATTGTCGTCCCTGTCGTTCCCCGCGCCGCCGACGATCGTGTAGAAGGGGGCATTGAAGGCGATCTCGTCCCAGCTTCGCGACTGGTCGCTGTAGCGACCGAACTCCGGATCCTCCTGGGTGGACAGGTTGATGTCGCCGAACCAGGTCCACGTTCCCAGGGACAGGTCCCAGCCGCAGGCAAGGGAATAGGAATGATTGGAAACGTGCAGTCCCTGCGCGGCCACCATGGCCATCTCGGCATCGTCGTTGGCCGACGTGAAAGCCCAGAGCTCCGCGCCGGGGGCCGTGCCCGAAGCCTGGGGATTGAACCCGGAGGCCATCATGATCCCGGCCACCCGGGTCGAGTGAAAGTGGTTCGCGGCCGGTTCCACCTGCGTCACGCGGCCTCCGAACTCCTGGTGGTTGGTGACGACGCCGCCGGCATCCCACTGGGCCAGATAGGCGAAGAGCCCGCGGTTGCCGTCGAGCGAAAATCCCGCAGATCCGCCGGGCCAGACATCGTCCGCCGCGATCGTCCGCGCCGAGACCAGGTCATTGAACCGGTACCAGACCGCCCGCCCGTTGTCGTCCACCCGCATGAGCTGGACGTTCGGATCCGTGAGCCGCGCCCGGAGAACCGGGTCCGTCGTCTCGAGAATGGCCCGGTAGCGGGCATCGCGACCCCGGGCCCAGCGGGCCTCGAATTCGCGCGACAGCTCGGTCAGGCGAGCGACGTTCGTGCGCGGCCGGGAGTCCCGGGCGCTGGCGGGGCAGGCGGTCATGACGAGAACGAGTGTGATGGCGGCGACCGTCGGGATCGGCGTCATCAGGAGTCGTGCGGCCGGTGGCATCGGGCGTGACATTCGTGAACCCTCCTCGGCGGTGAAGCGGACCGCCTTTCCCGTCATGGCGACACACGCGGGGGAGAACGGACAGAAGATCGCAGGGGGGAAACTGCGGGCGGGACGTTCCGTTCGGTTCGACGGTCAGGAACCGCGCCCGACCAGCCTGCCGGCCCGCTCGACGATCCCGGGATACCCGAGCCCCCAGTTCCGGCAGCGCTCCAGGGCCGCCGCAACGGCCGCGCGGTCGAACGGCCCGCCGGCGGCGCTCCGGGCGAGGGCCGCCCCGCAGGCGGCCTGGGTCGCGGCCGGGTGGTCCGGAACGCCGGCCCGCGCGTACAGGGACAGGGCCCGGTCGAACGCCCGGGCGGCGTCACCGGCCGACCCCGGGGAGCCGGTCTCGAGATCGCAGGCTCCGAGGGTCGACAGGGCATCGGCGAGGAGAAGGCTCCCTTCCGGCGCCGCAGCCTCGAGCCGGGCCACCAGGAGGCGGACCGTGTCGGCCGGATTTCCGGTTCCGTCGACGAGATCCAGCCCGGCCCGCTGGATGCGGAAGTGGAGGAGGGCCGGGTCCTCGTTTCCGGAGGCCGCGGCCAGGATCCTCTCCGCCCTGTCGAGCAGCGGAATCGCCTCGGCTCGGCGGCCGGACCGGATCAGTTCCAGCCCCAGGTTTCGCGCCGCGTTGCCGCGCTCCGGGTGGTCCGGGGGGAACAACTCCTCGGTGATCGCGAGCACGCGGGCCAGGAACTCCACCGCCTCGTCGTGCCGGCCGAGGTTCGCTGCGATCACGCCGAGGTTCTGCCGGCTGCGCGCCGCGCCGAGTGTTGCCGGCCCGAGGATGCGCTCGCGGGCCACGAGCAGGCGTTCGTGCAGCGGGCGGGCTTCCTCGAATCGGCCGAGCCGCACCATGCAGGTGGCCAGGTTGTTCGTCACGTCGAGACGGTGGGGATGATCGGCACCGAGTTCCGCCGGCAGCAGCGCGAGCGCCCGGGCAAACGACTCGCCGGCCTCGACCGGCATCCCGGCGGTCCAGTGGTGGATCCCGAGCGAGTTGTGCAGTCCGGCGACCGAAGTGGAATCGACGGTCGGAGCGCGGTACATCAGGGCGAGGGCCCGGTCCAGGAGTCGGCCGCGTTCGTCGGGGTCCCGGACCGTTTCCGCGAGATCGGAGAGGACAAGCCCGAGACTCGGATGATCCCGCCCCAGGGCGGATTCGTGATCCGCCAGCGACGCCCGGAACAGCGGCTCGGCCGCGGCGGCGCCGTCGAGGCGGAACACGCTCTTGGCCTTCAGGTGACGGAGCCGTCGCCGGTCGGCTTCCGATCCGCCGCGTTCCGCGGCCGCGACCGCGGCCTCGATGGCCCGGCGCTCCTCCGCGAACCGGCTCCGCGCTCCGTGGATCGACGCCATCGTTTCCCAGAGCCGCGACTGGATCCCGGGCTGGTCGTCCAGGTCGGCGATCTTCGTCTCGCCCGCCGCCAGGAAATCGCCGACCCGCAGCGTGTCGCCTCCGGGGTTCACGGTCGGATCGGAGGCCTGGAACAGGTCGACGAGAAGGCCGAGCACCCGGTCGGACCGTTCGCGCTCCGCCACCGCGGTGTCCCGTTCCGCCGCGGCGCGCCGGGCCTGCCAGGCCGCCACGCCTCCGAAGCCCAGCAGGGCGACCGCCACCAGCGTGCCGGCCAGCACGGGACCACGGTTCCGCTTCAGGAACCGCGCGCTCCGGTACCGGAAGGTGGCCGGTCGCGCGCGGACCGTGAGCCCGGACTTCCAGCGGAGCAGGTCGTCGCGGAGGTCGCCGACCGAAGCGTAGCGGAGCGACGCATCGAAGCTCAGCGACTTCGCCAGGATCCGGTCGAGGTCGCCGGTGAGCGCGGCGCGGAACGGTTGCGGGGCCTGCAGCGAAGCCGGCCGCGGCCCGCGCTCGAGCGCTCGCAATATTTCCGCCGGCGTGCAGTCGGCAACGGCGAACGGCGGCTCCCCCGCGAGCAGCTCATGAAGCAGAACGCCGAGCCCCCAGGCGTCGTCCCCGGTGGTGGCCGGTTCGCCGCGGAGCTGTTCCGGCGATGCGTACTCCGGCGTCAGCAGTCGATCGACCTCCCGCGTGGCGGGGCCGGAATCGCCCGAGGGGTCGAGCAGCCGCGCGATCCCGAAGTCGAGCAGGATCGGCCGGCCGCCCGCCGTCACGAGGATGTTCGACGGCTTGAGGTCGCGGTGGACGACGAGATTCGCGTGCGCGGCGAGCACGGCATCGCACACCGTGAGGAAGAGGTCGAGGCGCTCACGCGGCGGCAGCGCCCGGTCCCGGCACCACCGGGTGATCGGAACCCCGTCGATGTATTCCATGGCCAGGAACGGCAGGCCCGCCTCGGTGACGCCACCGTCGAGCAGCCGCGCAATGTTCGGGTGACGGAACAGCGCGAGAAGCTGGCGTTCCCGCCGGAAGCGCGCGGCGAGTTCGGAGGTGCGCCACCCGGGCTTGAGGATCTTGAGCGCGGCCGACTGCTCGTACTGGCCGTCGTCGCGGGCGGCCAGCCACACTTCGGCCATGCCGCCGCGACCGAGCAGGCGCTCGATGCGCCACGCGCCGAGTTTCCGCCCGACGAGTCGCGTGTCGCCGTCGTCTGCCGGGCCGACCATCCTCTCGATACCGAGCGCGGCGTCGTCCGCATGGACGGCGAGCATGGCTCCCAGTTCCGCCCGCAGCGCGTCGTTGCCGCCGCAGGCCCGGTCCAGGAATGCATCACGCTCCGCCGGCGGTCGATCCAGCGCGTCGCTGAACAGTTCCTCGATGCGACTCCAGGTGACGGGATCCATGTGTCCTCAGTACTGTTGGCGATGAAGGGGGGCTTCAGCGGACATGCGCGGTCGAACGCGGGTCCTCATCCGCATTCGAGGCGAAGGCGGACCTCCTTGCGCAGCCAGGCCCGCGCCGTGATCCAGTCGCGCTGGGCGGTCTTTTCCGAGATCCCGAGTCCGGCCGCCACCTCGGCCACCGACAGCCCGGCGAAGAATCGCTGTTCCACGACGGTGGCGGCGCGCGGGTTCGCCCGGGCGAGCCGGTTCAGCGCGTCGTCGAGCGCCAGGACTTCGTCGGACTCGCCCTCGGACAGGACCTCCTCGACATCGTCCAGCGGCACCGGTCGCACTCCGCCGCCCCGTTTCAGGCGTTTCCGCGTCCGGGCATGATCCACGAGGACGCGCCGCATCGTGTTCGAGGCGATGGCGAAGAAACGGGTCCGGCTTTCGGCCGACATGGACTGCTGGCCGACGAGACGCAGGTAGGCCTCGCTCACGAGTGCGGTGGTCCCGAGGGTCCGGGGATCGCGTTCATTGCGCAGCCGGCTCCGTGCCAGCTGCCGAAGCTCGTCGTAGAGGCGGCGGACCACTTCGTCCAGTGCCTCGGGATCTCCGCCGGTCAGGCGTTCGAGCCAAGTGGTGACGTCACCCATAGCCTCCATTATAGCCGGAACCGGAGTGCGCGCCCGCCGATGGTCCATTCCGTCCGTTTTCCCCGCGTTCCTCCCGACGAGCCGATGGGCCGCCCGACCGACCGGCGGGCGCCTCCCGCTCCGTTCCGGGAGACACGCACATGAAGCAGCGCTACCGTTTTTCGTTCCTGGTCCTGGCCACCCTTGCCGCGATGCCCGGCGTGGCGCGGGCCCAATCCACGAACTGGACCGCCGCCTCCGGCGACTGGGGGATCGGTTCCAACTGGTCGGCCGGCGAGCCGACCGCCGGCGTCGACGCGCTGATCACCACCACGTCGACGGTTATGGTCACGCTGGCCGGGGAAACCTGCCGGAGCCTCCAGTTGGGATCGTCCGGCGGGGCCCTGCTGGAAATCCTGAGCGGGTCGCTGACGGTGGAGAACGCCACGATCGGTCTGGCCTCTCCGAACATCGGGGCCTCCGCGGCCACACGTCCCACCGGCAACCCGGTCTTCACGGTGACCCGTTCGCTCACGATCGGCCCTTTCGCCGACTTCGTGGCGGGTGGCGGGACGATCACGATCGGAACGACCTCCGCGGACAGCCTCGTCGTCCGGGGCACGCTCCAGCTGATGAACACACCCGCGACGACCGCGCGGAACCTGGCCATGCGCGACCAGTCGGTGCTGTCCGCCACCGTGACGCAGATCGGGTTCAGCGGAGTCGTGGTCACCGGAACCGCGGTACTCAAGGGCACGCTCAAGGTGATCGACTCCCTCGCTCCGGACGGCAACTACGAAGTGATCCGCGCCGGATCGATCGTCGGCACGTTCAGCGCCGCGCAGCTGCCGAGCACCGGAAGCTGGAGCTGGAGGATCGAGGGGAACTCCGTCTTCGTGACGAAGGGGGTGGTGCCGGTGGAGGAGGTCACGTGGGGGGAGATCAAGGCGCGTTAGGTAAGGCGTGTGACGCCGGACGCAGCCGTGTGCCGGCGAATGACAGAACCGGGAACTCCAGGTGGGCGTTCCCCTGTACGGAAGGTCACGACAACCGGAGGTGAACCATGATCTCGACTCATCTGCCCGCAATTCCTTCGCGAAGCATTCTGGCCGTATTTCTCGTGTTGATCATCGCACTTGGCTCTGCGGCGCGGCCGGCGGTCGCGGCGAAACCGGCGAAGACCGCGAACGTCACGCTGACCGCGGGACCCGGACCGTGCGACTACACAGTGACCTACACGTGGAGCGGCTTCCCCGGTCACGGCCTCACCGCCCAGGTCCGCCTGGTGGAGGTCACCGGGAATGCGCTCAACGTCGCTTTCACATTCAACCAGTCCGGCGAGGTCGGAAAGAGCGGCTCCTATTCGCACACGTTCACGCTGACCGGCACGTCCTTCGCGAACATCCGCGGAGGGGGGGAGTTGCTGAACGCGAAACTGCAACAGGTGAGCGGATCGAACGCGATCTCGGGGAACAGCATCGGAACGACGTGCCGATAGGCGGTGCGGGGGGATCCTGCTGCTGATCGACGAGGCGTCCGTCCACGCAGTAGTCCCGCTCTTTTCGGCGCGGCCCCGACTTCATAGAATCATCCCATGAATGACATGGACGCCCTCCGCGAGAGAGCCAAGGAACTCCGCTGCATCTACCGGGTCAACGAAGCCGTTCTGGATCGAAGCGCGCCGCCCGGGGCCGTCTTTCTGAGTGTTCTGTCCCTGATACCGGACGGATGGCAGAGACCGGAGACCACCGGTGCGCGGATCGAGTACCTGGGAAGGAGCTATGTCGGCCACGGGTACACGAGCCTCGGCGACAAGATCTCGGCCCCGATCCGGCTCTGGCAGACGGATGTCGGATTCATCGAAGTGTCCGACACGTTCGACGGCGGCCCCGGGGGCGACACCTTTCTCAAGGAAGAGGTCGAGCTTCTCGACACGATCGCGAAGCGGCTCGGAGAGTACCTGGAGTGGAAACACACCCAGCTGCTCGGCCAGCGGCTGCCCGCCGCACCGGAACACTGGAGATGGCGCCAGAACTACATCGAGGCCCTGGCTGCGTCACTCGACCGTCCGCGCTTCGGGGTGGGGAGGCTCTTTCTCGGCGGGAGCACCGAGAGCGGAGAAGCCGGGCCGGGGAGCGACATCGACCTCTATCTGGAGTTCAGTGGAACGGACCAGCAGCGGCGGGAACTGTCGCTGTGGATCGACGGCTGGAGCCGCTGCCTCGGCGAGCTGGCTTTTCAGCAGACCGGCTACCAGATCTCGGGAGGGTTGATCGACGTTCACTTCCTGGATCCGGTCGCCGCGCTGCGCATGGCTTCCGAACTCAGGGAGATTCACTTGTCGAAGGAGAGATCTCAGCCTCCCCGGTTCTGACTTATCTCGCCTACTGAGCGCGGCAAGCCGCTTCTGAAGGTGTCACCGAACACCTAAATGCGGCCACGACCGAACACCTGAAAACCGGCCACTCC
>CAZQVN010000033.1:0-40556 GCA_964596775.1 uncultured bacterium | reverse complement strand
CCACGCCGCATCGGTCCAGCTTTCAAATTGTGATGGTGGCGGGTCGGAGTTGAACCGACGACCGCGCGCTCATTGGAGTCCGCACCCTGAGGGCAGCAGGTTGTCCATTCGCCACGCCTCTACCACTGAGTTACCGCCACCAGCTTTCAACTCATCGAATTTCTCGAACAGTTGCCGCCGCCAGGCCGAACCCATCTCGACCGATGGCGGCGGCGGTTACTGGTTGATTGCCGGGGTGCCCGTGACGATCACGTTCCCGACCGCTCCTCGTTGGGGTATACCTACTGAAAGCTGGAACCGATGGCCGGTGGAACCTCCCGAGTCCGTGTCGGCGGCTCGGGTCCGTTGCGCCCGGATCTACTCCGCCACGCCGCATCGGTCCAGCTTTCAACTCTCCAGTTTATTCGGACGGTTCAACTCATCGAACAGGTTGGCGACCCCGCGTCCCCGCGTGCCCCGGAGCCTGCACCGGGTCTTACCCGGCCCATCCGGTGAGGGGATCACGCTATTCCAGCTTCGGGGTCGCCACAACTTAGATCCCCGCTACCCGGTGGCCGATTGCAGCACTTCGGGCGTTCAAGGCATCGGTGCCCACCGCCGTCATCTCTGCCGCACCGGGAGCGGGGAAGTCACTTGTGAACCGGACAACTCAGGTTCATTCCGAACCCGTACTTACAGATACACTTCTCGCGCCTCGCTTTCACGGCGGCGATGGCGTCACCGATAATCTTCGGTATGTCGTGGTGCAGGTCAACCCATTGGGCCACACGATCAGCCACCTCCACCAACTCCGCTTCGTGCCGCGCTTCGGCTTTGACCCAAAGCTGTTCCTCACGCTTCCAGCTTTCGATGATCTTGGCGTGCCGCGCTTCGAGGGCGGCGATGCGTTCGTTAAACTCACGAACCGACACCGCCCGAGTCCTGAGAAACTGGTCAGGCGGAATCTCTCGCGCCTGTTCGACTGGACATTCACCGAAAGAGTAGATCGCATCCGCGAGGGCGAAGTAGGCGTCGATGGTGGCGCAGATGCGGTGCATCGGATCACCCGGCGCGTACATCGGGGTCAGGAGTTGCTTCGTAGGCCCCCACTCCTCCCGCGTCAACGGCTTCGGGGTGGTCATGGTTTTACCTCCGGGCAGATGCCGCGTATGTAGACGAGCCACCACCTGCGGAGTTTCCTCATTCTTCCTCCATCACTCGGGTGACGATTGCTTCGATGTCTGGAACCTGCCCGTCTGCAAGAGCCATGAGCGCAGACTCCTTCGCCACCCGGAGCGCAACGGCGCGGGTGTGGGCGTCGTGGTCCGCGTCCACCATCGCCATTAGTGCAGCCATCAACCCCTCTAGCGCCCGGTCTCTGAGGCGTAGCAGATCAGCTTGCGTATCGGCTTGAGGCTCATCTTCGCGTCGCTCATCGTTCGACTCCTTGAGGATGGCGGCCCGAATCAGGGCACCGAGTCCATCGTCCTCCGCGTTGACTCCATGCTTCGCCTCGAAGTTGGCTGGCGACAATCTGTCAAAGTCGTCAACAATCCGCATGATCTCCCGCACCTGCCGCTCGGCCTCCGCTCTGGCCTCGAAGTCGATGATCCATTTCATCGGATACTTCCACGGTCTCTCTTTGAAGCGATCCCGCTGCGCCGCAATCTCGGCTTCGGTTAGATGTTTCATTCTTCGGCCCCCCGTATCGTGATCCGCTCGTCATTCCCGCCGCCCATCACGACGAGACACGCACGCCGCACCGCGTCGAACTCACGGGCAGTCAGGTCCATCGTGAGGGCGGTATGCTCGAACTCTCGCGGCGGAGGGTTGTAGGACCTTCGGTTCGGGTCATACTTCGGGTTCGGCTCAACCTTCGTTATCTGGATTCGGTACTTCATCAGGATTCCCCTCCGTCCATTCTCCCACCGTGCGGACCTCGACCTTTGGACCCTCGACTATGGCCGGAAACTCTCGTCGTCTCGCATTGAAGTCGTCTCGCTTGGTTATGCCTTCGCAGCCACATTGGTACCCAGTGCAGCAGGCGCGTTCGTCCACATCGGAACCGTAGAACTGTTCCGCCGTTCCGGTCAGCAGAAGAATCCATCGGTCTAGTCCGCGCCGTGTCTTGTACACCTTGCGTCTAGGCGCGCACCCATCGCGCCGCCACGTCACGCGATATTCAATCTTCATTCTTCACTTCCTTCGGCTTCGGATGGCGGCGCGCCCACAGGTAAAGCACAAGTCCAGTTCCTCCACACAAGAGCCTGTAGCCGTAGTCGTTCGAGCCGTTGAGCATTTCGCAGGCGCAGTATCCGCTGAGCATGACAGTAAAGTCGCGCAGTTCTCTCTTGAGCCATTTCACGGACATTCTCCCCCAGTCTGAAAGCAAGGCGTTCGCGTCGGAATGGGATCGAACGCCACGGTCACGCTCACGGTATCCCCATCGAGCGAAGTATCCCCGTACCAGTTGAGCGGCACTATCGGCGTGGCGTACTGCCTGCCGCCGTCCTTCTCGCGCCCCATCGCTTGGTTCGTGGCGTGGAACGCGAACGCGGTGCAGAACGTCGGGCCGCGCCGGACTCGGACGTAGGCCGTGTCTCCCGGCGCTACCGTCGCTTCGGTGGCGTCGAGGCCGAGCCGGAACGCCTCGGGGCCAGCGGTGCGGAGCAGCGTGTTGCGCTCGATGCTCACGCTGTCCGCCGCGTACACCCATGCCGTGCCCCCTGGCGCTTGCGATCCGTCCTTGAGACGGATGGCGAGGACCACGGAGTCGGCGCTTGTAAAAGACCCTTGCGGACTGGCGGCCGACACGGGCAACACAGCAGCGCCGTGCCGGGTGGTTCCGTCTGCGTCCAACGCGCCAGCCGCAAGGGAAGAATCAGACACAGCAGGCACCGCCGCCCCGGACAGGGCGTTGCGCGAAAGCGGCGGTGCCGCCGTGCAACCGGCGAGGGTCAATATCAGCGCGACGAGCACCACGGCCAGCAGGACCTCCCCGAGGGAGATGCCGCCGCTATCTTTACGGTCGGTCATTCGCCGTAGCCGTAGCCGTAGCCGTAGCCGTCGCCGTCGCCGTCGCCGTCGCCGTCGCCGTCGCCGTAGCCGTCGCCGTCGCCGTCGCCGTAGCCGTAGCCGGAGCCGTAGCCGTAGCCGTAGCCGTCGCCGTAGCCGTAGCCGGAGCCGTCGCCGTAGCCGTAGCCGGAGCCGTCGCCGTCGCCGTAGCCGTAGCCGTAGCCGTCGCCGTAGCCGTCGCCGTAGCCGTAGCCGTCGCCGTCGCCGTAGCCGTAGCCGTAGCCGTAGCCGTCGCCGTAGCCGTAGCCGTAGCCGTCGCCGTAGCCGTAGCCGTAGCCGTCGCCGTCGCCGTAGCCGTAGCCGTAGCCGTCGCCGTAGCCGTCGCCGTAGCCGTAGCCGTCGCCGTCGCCGTAGCCGTAGCCGTAGCCGTAGCCGGAGCCGGAGAGTCCAGCCGCAGACATTATCAACCCCTTTTCGTCTGTCGTTGATCTCTCAATCGCGTCGGACGGAGACATCGCCGTGATGTTGTCCGGTTGGCGGATGATCCAATCCAGCACTCCATCACGACACGCACCAGCGCGAACCAAGTCATCAGCCGTGATGACGGCCAACGGTTCCAGAATCAGCCTGTCCACTTTTCCACCGCCACATCGGTAACGGCCCACACCGCCGTGATGTCGTGGAGCGCCGGAATGTCCGCCGGTGCGCCGATCCGACTGTTTGTGTTCGGCCCGATGTGGGCCAGTTCTGCCACACCCTTCGTCGTGGCCCACCTGATTGCCATGCGTGCATCCTTGAGTGCCATCGTCCTGGCGTTCATGTCCTGATCGTCCGGCACGAAGCCAAAGAACACGCCACGGTGCTGCGTTGTTACGAGAACTGCTTTCATTGCTTTCCCTCCGTTAGAAGTTACGCCGCTGCTATCTTCTTCGCTCACTTCGCCTCCAGGTTAAACGTGCAGCGTGCCGCTACGGATGATCTGTTACGGATTCCCCGTCGCGCACCACACCAACCGGCCCCTTCACTTCCGTCCGGGACCACTCATCCGACCGAAAATTGAAAGATGCGCGGCACGCTGCACAAACTCATACACTCACACAGGATCAGGCGAACGCCCGCTGTTTCGCGATCCGGCTGATCGCACACTTCGCTCCTGCCGCCGGGCCGATGTGGACCGAGACCAGGAGGCCGCCTTTCGTCACCGCCAGCAGCGCGTACCCCTTCGCGCGCGGGTCCGTACACGACACCACCGACACCGTCTTCACGCTGTCGGCAAACTGCTTCTTCGCCCACTTCGTCAGGGCGTTGTGTTCGGTCAGTTCCACCTTGATCCTCCACGTTGAATGAAACTTGACGCCCCCGCCGTCTCGCCAGAGTGCAGCGGGGGGCGTCGTGTCCGGCCGAGTGCCGGGAAATCTCAGTTCACGACCGCGAAGTCCACCCGGCCGCCTTCGATCAGAACCTGAACGTCCGCCGACTCGTAGACCGCCGGCAGATGCGCGATGAACACGCACTGGCTGAACCCGCCAAGCTCCAGCGCACGGCGGAGCATCGACACGTACCGGCTCGCGTTCTCCGGATCCAGCGCCCCCGCGGTCTCGTCGCGGAACAAAGTCTCCCAGCGGATCCCCGACTTCCGGGCGTTGAAGATGGAGAGCGCGAGGCCTAGCGCCTCACCGACCACAACCCGCTCCCCGCCGGACAGGGCCTCCACCTGCCGCTCCGCTCCGCCGTCGAAAACCCGCACGTCGAAGACCTCGGAGAACTCCCCGGCCTTCGATTTCTTCTCGCGGAGCGTCTCGAACTGGAGCGAGAACCGGGGCCCGTAGGTCGCCTCCAGCAGCTCGTTCGTGAGCCGGGCCACCTCCGGGCCCGCCGCGTCGATTTCGAGCGCCTGGACCCCGTTCTGGCCGAGCGCCTCCTCCAGGGCCCGCCAGTCGCCGACCTCGCGCTCGGCGAACTCCACGCGGAGCTGCTCCTTCTCCAGCACGTCGAGCCTCTCCCGCAGGTGGCGGATCCGCTCCTCGACGGTAGCCTTCTTCGCGGTCGCTTCCGACAGGGCCCGCTCCGCATCCTCCCGGGCCTTCCGGCGCTCAGCGAGAGTGGCGAGCGACGACGCCTCGTCGCCGGCGACGAGATTTCGGCGGGCGGTCTCGAGCGCCAGGGATGCCGAGAGGTGGCGCTTCCGCGCTTCCTCCGCCTCGGCCTCCCGCTCGGCGATCTCCTGGCGGGCGTCGGCGGTCTCCTCGGCCAGCCGCTCCTCGGCGCCGACCCTTTCGTCGGCCAGCCTCCGGAGAGCCTCATCACTCTGCCCCCGGCCGCTGGTGAGCGCCGTGACCGCTTCGGCCTGCTGTTGAGTGAGGCTTCCCATGGCGTCGCGGGCCCCGGCCAGGGCAGACGCCAGGACGGCGATCCCGCCGGCCCTGGGGAGATCCTCGACCTGGATCAGGTGCAGCCGGGCCCGGCGGACCTCGGCGTTCTGTGAGAGCGCCTTGCAGTTGTCCTCGGCCTCGCGCAGGGCTGCCGTCGCAGATTCGACGGCCAGTCTCAGGGACTCAGGAACAAGCGCCCCTTCCAGCTCTGCCACTGCCGCACGGGACTTACGGGCGTTCGCCAGAAGGGGACAGGTTTCAGCGAGATCCACCCCGTCGAGGCCCCCGGGCTCGCAGACCCACTCGGGCGCGGCGGTGCACGGCACGGCGTCCAGCAACTCCATCTGGAGCCGTAGCGTATCGATTTCGCGCGCGCGCTGCTGCTTCCAGTTCTCCATCCGCTCGGCAGCCAGGTCCACATCGTGCTCGGCGCTCGTGCGTCGGACCACGGCCGACTCGTGCTCCTTCATCGCGGCGAGGATCAATGCCTCCTCGCGCTCCAGCTCGCGCACCTCCTTCTCGGCGTCGCGGATCTCGGCCTCGCGCGAGAGCACCGCCTCCAGCTTTTCCCGCTGCTCACGGATGCGTTTCTCCGTCGCCTGATACCTGTCCTCCGCGTCCTGCCTCGATCGCTGCGCCTGCAGGCTCCGTGCCTCGATGGAACCGATCGCCTCATTGTGCCGACGGTTCGCCTGCGGTATCCGGTCACGCGCCGCAGTGAGGGCCCTCTCCGCGGCGGAAAGAGCGGCGCGGGCCGACCCCTCCGCAGCCTCGAGGGCCCTCAACTGCTCACGCGCCCCCCGGGCCCGCTCCACCGCGGCCGTGGCCGCGTGCTCCTCTTCCCGGGCGGTCCGGAGGGTTCCGGCGAGGGAGTCCAGTGCTGACGACAGGCCGGCCAGGTCCTCCTCGAGGCCGGGCAGCGGTTCCGTTTCACGTGAAAGAGAGGCAATCGACTCACGGAGGCGCACCAGGTCAGAGTCGGCACTCTGCCTCCGGGCCCGGGCGTCCGCCGCCAGTTCTTCCAGGCGCCCGAGCTGGAGCAGCTCCGCGAACAGCGCCTTCCGGCCGCCCTTCGGCATCGACAGGAACGAGCCGGCCTTGTTCTGGGCCGCGAAGACGGACGAAAGGAACAGGTCGGAAGACCCGAACCGCTCCCGGACCACAGCGTCGAAGGACGCCGCCTTCCCGTCCGTCAGCGGGGACCCGTCCTCGAAGACGTAGGACTCGCAGGTCCGCCGCTCCGCATCAACGGTGACCCGCACCTCCAGAGATTTCCCGCGGTCATCGAATACGGCATGCACGAAGGCGTCCCGGCCGCTGAAGTTCTCGTAGAAGCCGGGGCGAGAGGGGAACTTCTTGTACAGCGCCACCGCAACCGCCTCGAGGGCGGTCGTCTTCCCGGCGCCGTTCTCTCCGACCAGGGCGAGGAGGCCCGGGGAGTCGAACTCGATCAGGACCGGTTCGGAGTCCGTGAACCGCGTCAGGCCGCGGAAGCCGAGTTTACGAAGCCGCATCGGTCACCTCCTCCGCATTCACGTAGAACACTTCCGGCGCGGTCAGGACGTGATAGGGGGTCTCCAGCATGGCCAGCTTGTCCAGGATGCGGGCGCGCGCGTGGGGGTCGTTTTCGTACAGGCCCTTCGCGTCCCAGTACGCCACCACCTTCTCCTGAATCGACTGCGCGGAAACGATCTCCTCGCACCGGGCCCGGGTCTCGTGCTGGATCACGGCTTCGAGCTTCACGGAGTGGGCGCCGTCGGCCTCGAAGACCTTCCTGATGGCCGCCTCGTCGACGTAGTGGAGATCCTGTGACCTGATCCGGTAGCGGAACCTGACGAGACTCCCGCGTACCTCGTCGCGGCACGACAGAGCGAAACAATGTTGGTCGATACCAACGCTGGCCAGCTTGTCCACGGACAATTCGTCAGACCAGTCCGCCTCTAGCAGCACGATCCGCCGCGCCGGCAGGGGGCGGAACTCCCACCGCACCCCGCCGGGCTCCTGCCACCGCTCCGGGTCGATCTCGACCAGGACCCAGCCCTTCTCCTCCGGCTCCCCGAAGTTCATCCGCTGCGGGCTTCCGGAGTAAACGACGTTCCCCCACGCCTGGTGCCGGTGAATGTGGCCAAGCGCCACGTAGGCGCAGCCGACATCCGCGAGGTCGCCGGGAGAGAGCTCCACGGTCTGGCCGATCAGGGTCTGGCCGGTCGACGTTTCGCTCCCGGCCACCTGAACGTGGCCAACGAGGATCGGAACCCCACCCTCGGCCGCCACGCGCGAAGCCTCGGCGCGGAGAGCGGTGAGGAGGGCCCTGGCCGCCGCGATCGTGTCGCGGGTGGTGGAGGCCGCTTCCACGTCCGGAGACGTCGCGGCGACCAGGTGCGCCTTAGTGAACCAGGGGAGGGTGAGGACACGAATGCCGCAGGTTGCCCACGTGGCGAGATCGAGGGCGCTGCCGGGCTCCACGGTCGGGCGATCCGAAACAAACGTCCCCCCGCTCATATAGTTGAACGGAAAGAGGTCATCCTCGGCGTCGTGGTTACCTCTCACGCCGCAGACCTTGGCGAAACTCGACGCCCGGTCCAGGAAGCGGGTCAGGGCCTTCCGTTCCGCCGGGGAACTCTTCCTCTCGAAGAAGTCCCCGGCATGAACGATCAGGTCCACCTTCGCCTCGGCCGCGGCCTCAAGAAAAGCGTCATGCACCGCGATGTTGTCTTCCAGGCGGTTGTGCTCGTCGAAATGCGAATCGGCGATGTGAGCGATGCGGATCACTTCGCACCCGCCTTGTCCCGCGCGGCGCGCGCGTGGTTGTCCGCCTCGATGGGCGTCATGCCGTTCGGGTACTTCGGGAGCTTCAGGCTGTTCAGATGCATGTGCTTGTGGTAGTCGAAGAACCGGGCCGGGTAGCAGAGCTTGCACCGCGGCGCCCCGACCTGTTCCGTGGACTTCGCCGCGAGATCAGCCGTGATCGAACCCTGGCATCCGCAGGGGCACGTGCAGACGTGATCCTGCGCCGCGGCAGCGGGGGCCGGGGGTGCGCCGCCCAGGTCGTCATCGCCGATCGGACCCACCGCCCGCGAAATCGCCTGGGTCGGGTTCCGATCGTCCTCCGCGGTCGCGGTCTCCCGGACCTCGCCGGTCTCGGTGTCGTAGTCGTCGTCCGCCACGGTCACGGTCCGCACTTCTTCCTCGGGGGCCTCGATCGCCCTCTTGTCGGGCCCGTAGAGCGTACCGGTGATCCCGAGCGCCTTGGCGGCGACCAGTTGACGCACCACCGGATCCGACGTATCGAGGTCCGGTACGAGCTTGGGGATGATGAAGGGGCGGTTCAGCTCCTCGACCGTGTACTTCTGCGAGAGGGAGAAGGCCGCCCGGATCGCACGGAGGAGCGCCTTCGTTTCGGCCAGGGTATCGATGTTCGCGCGCTCCTGCGCGAGCTGGCGATCCTTCATCGCCGCGGTTTGGCCGGAACCATCGCGGAGGTCGACGGCCTTTGTACCGACGATCCGGGTCCGGTTTCCGTCGAGCTGAACCCCCTCGATCATGACCTGGTACTCGCAGAACAGCGGGTCCTTCCGGTCGTCGGTCCGCCGGGACTCGACGATGGACCATCCGGCAGCGGACAGGATCTTGAGCAGGCCGGTCTTCGACGGCGCGCGCTCGTTGTCCTTCAGGAACCGGTTGGTGTGATAGACGTCCTTCGATTTTCCGTCGGCACCGGTGTCGAACATCACTGCGCCGAAGGAGACCCGGTGCATCTGCGGGATGAAGTCCATGACCACCGTCGGGGTCAGAACGTTCGCCTGAGATCTCAGGGCTTCGATTGTGTTCCGGACTTCGACCGCCGACGCCACGGGTTTCGACGGCAGGGTTTCGGTGATGCGGGCAGGAACCATGCTTGACATGCGCTTACCTCCAGCCGGACTATCCCGGCAGTTGACGCCCCGCCGTTACGGCGGGCGCGCTGACCTCCACCGGGCTCGCGGGTGCTTCCGCGGGCCCGGACTTCTCACGGCCCCCCTGGGCCGACTTCCTTCCGGCCTCGTAGGCCAGCTTCACGAGCTCGTCCACCGTCGAACGGAGACCCCTGTCGTTGATCCAGAGGCACGCGAGGTTCTGGTATTCCGTCGTGTCCATCACCGGCCCCGCATGTCCCGCGCAACCCACCCGGACGACCAGGCGACCGCAATGACCAGGGACCAGAGGGCGAGCTTGCCGACCCAGTACCAGAAGACGAAAACGTTGCTTGTCATCGCCTGACCCCTCCCGCGCCAGACTCCCGGCGGAGAGCGTCGCGGCGCTGTTCCGTGAGCCGGCGCTCGGTGTTCGCGCCACCGGCTCCGTAGGACATCCCCGACACCGCCAGCGTCCAGACCAGGAGCAGAACCGCAAGGGCCACGATGTCCCTCCAGGTCAACAGCAGAAAGAAGCCTTCACTGATCGTCACCGTTGCCTCCGTTCAACAGGTAGTTGGCGAGCAGCAGGAACACCAGGAGGACCAGCCCCAGCCCCAGGAAGCTCCAGAGCCAGCCGAGGTCGACACTGACCGCCGGTGTCGTCATCGCCGGGCGCCCGCCGGATCGGACGGGATGTACTCGTAGACAGCGCCGTACTGATGCATCCGGCCGGTCTGGACCACGAGCTCATCGGCGGGGAGGTTGAGCTGCGCCGCGGCGCGGTTCACGTCCTCACCCTCGATGTAGAACCGGAACCGGTCACTCATCCGGTCCATCTGCGCGTGGACCTTCCGGCAGGCGCCGGTGTCCGGGTTCGAAAGGATCACGATCACTGGGAGCCTCCTTTCAGGTGGGGAGCTGGTCGGGGTGGGCCGGCTCTGGATACATCGCTTGACGGACCCTCTCTTCTTCGCCCTCGTCCCACGCAGTCAACCCCTTCAATTTCCGCGTCAACAGCGGGTAGGGGATACCGACGTTCAAGGACAATTGGGAGACTCGGACCCCAAGCCTCTTAACCTCGTCGATGAGTTCGGACCTTTCGCTTCCCTTGCGCTCGTCCATCGTGAATCACCTCCCTCCAGTTGCATGAGTATACGTATTGCATGGGCAAATGGTCAAACAAAAAAATTAGCAACAAGAAAACTTGACAACAATGCGCCAAGAGAGTACCTTTCCCTAGACGCTCTGCGTTCTTGGTGCAAGATGTTGTTGTTCAACGATTTGTGCGGCGGAGGTCGCTATGTTTTCTGGATGGGTATCCGGGGGAACAGGCCATGGCTCATGCGGGTTGAATCCGGGGTCGTCGGGGGGCACACTATTTCCGCAACCCCCGTCCCCCTTGCAAGTATTGAATTTCCTCCGAGGATGTGAGGTCGGATGTGGGCGACATAAGAATTATAGACATCAATTCGAGGCCACAAGTGTCCCCAGCCAACAACGCTCCCAAGCACAAAAAAACACCCAGGCAGCGCCCCGATCAGCTCTCATGCTATCCGGAGGTGGCGGAACTGGTTCGTCGGTACAAGGGGTTATCGGGGCTGGACATCCAAGAGATCGTGAAGCAGGCAATGGAAGCGTACGGGTTGAGGAAGAAGATCGAAACCACACTGCGCGAGCAGATGGAAGAGATGAAGAGGCACCGCGGCTAGATCCTGCATCAAACAATTCAAATGCCCCCGGACCTGTTGCGGCCGTCCGGGGGCATTTGTGTGCGGCCTCAGCGGGTATGCTTCTGCGCTTCGAGGGCCGCAGGTGTTTCTTCTCCCTCCATCTTTGCAAGCCGGCGATCGATCCGCTCCATGATCTCCATGTGCCTGTCAATCTTCCAGTACCAGAGCACGATCCATCGGAACACAATGAAGAGGCCAACGACAAGAACGGCCACTCCCACAAGTATTCCGAGCGCAAGAAAGAGAACACCAAACTCTGTCATTGGACCTCCATTTGCAGTCGATTCGACTGGTTCCTCGCACCCGGTGGCCTAGGGTTCCGGCGGTTTCCTGACGCTCAGCTTCGCATCAATGCTTTCCAGCAGCTGCACGATCCTGTCGATCCTGAAGTACCAGAGAGTCAGGTTTCGGATCAACGCCAGGACCAGGATCACCAGAGACAGAAACACCAGGAGCGAAACTGCGGAATAGCCAGAGTTCATTCTAAAGCCCCCCCCTTAAAAACTGCGACTCCACGTCGTCGTGTCTGGCAGCTCCCACCCTGTCTCAACGGGGTGGCGCATCAACCTCAAGCTGTTTCCCTCAATCCTGTAGTTAAACCGTTCTTCGCCAACGAATTGGCCGAAGAACGAAAATCCTACCCACAATTCCCCGCGCACCTCGGTGTCCCATCGGGTCGTGATATCTCCGTACGGCGATTCTCCAGTACCGGCGCCGTCGCTCCGGAAACACAGCTTCGTCAACGCCGTCCCCGGAAGTTGATTCGCCCAGCAGCCGACCAGGGCCTTGTCGTGAGTGTCTTTCGAGCAGCCGGCCACCAGGACGGCCACCACCAGAACCGCAAGCAGATGTCTCACGATCTACTTCTCCTATCGGGGGTGGCCTGATGCCAGCCTCCAGGCTCGGTTACATCCATTGGTACTTCCGAGATTGGCTTCTATCTCGCACGCGCCTCCGCCTGGACCCTGACCAGTGTGGCGCATACCTCGACATCCTCTGCCTTATGTACGACTCAGAAGATGGCACCGTCGAATGGGAGCCAGAATACTTGGCCCGGTTTACCCGGGTGCCAGTAGGTCGACTTGAAGCCATTCGAGAGATCTTCACGACGAAAAATGGACGGTTGACGCACCCCAGAGTACAGGCAGAGATCCGTCGCATCGAGCGAAAAAGCGATGAAGGGCGCGAGAACGCTAAGCGTAGATGGAAAAACGCAGATAGCAAGGGGGCGCATAGGGTGCCCAATGCCAACCCAATGCTAGCAGAGCAGAGCATAGCAAAGCATAGCAGATCAGAGCAGGGGGTAGATTCCCTCCAGGAATCTACCCCCCATGAGTCTACTCCGAGCTTGACTAGGAACTCCGACGCTCGCCGCGCCGGGACGGATCGCCCTGGGCGGGCGACCGCCCAGGCGGGCTCCAACGGGGCGGAGGAAAACCAGCCCCACACCACCCGGGTTCGTGCCTTCCTCGACGCCCACCCGGACATCAGCCCGGACTGGGCCGAGCACCTCGCGTTCCCGGACCACCCCGACTACCAGGCCATGTGCACCGCCTACCGCACCATCACCGGGAAGGAGCTGCCGGAATGAACCCCGTCCTGGCCGAACTCTACCGGCGCCTCCCGGACACACCCCCGGGATCCGGCGGCCTCGGCGATATCGAGCAGCGCGAGCTGCCCGCGACCGCTGACCCGCATCCGGACTACCCGTGGATCGACCGACACCGCGTGCTCGATCTCGAGGCGGGGGATCCACTGGTCCGGGCCCGGAAGGCCGCCCGGTTCCATCTCACCTACGGGTTCCACTGGCGCCGCGGGCCGGACGACGAGAACCTCGTCCGCTGCCAGGACTGCGCGCGGATCTACTGCCGTCCCGTCGGCCACGACTGCACGCCGGCCGCTCCGGCGCCGGTTCCCGCGCCGCCGGCCGACCTGGGGGACCTCGAGTGAGACACAAGCCGAACCCGCTCATCTTCGAGGACGGCCAGGATCCGCTCCCGGACGATCTTCCACCCGTCTGCTGCGGCCGGTGCAGTCTCTTCACCCGCGTGATCGCCAAGACCGGGCGCTGCGAATGGACACCGGCACCGCCGGCGGCCTCCGCCTACGGCAGCCGGCTCACGACCGCGGCCGAGGGGAGCTCCTGCCCCGTGTTCAGGCGCCGGGAGAGTAGCGCCACACCAACCGCTGATTTTCCGCTGTTCGAACTCCGCACAGAAGCTGCGGGTCCGGCGGATATCTTCGACCAGGAGGATCGGTGAAGGGGAAAAAGGGATTTCAGCCCGGCAAGGTGGCCGCCCTGACGCCAGAGATCAAGAAGCTTTGGCAGGCGGGGGCCTCGTGCAGCGCTGTTGCTCGGGCGCTGAAAATCGACCCCTCGACGGTCTCTCGCTTGGTTCGCAGTCGTGGATGGACGCGCAGTCGATGGATGAAGACGGGCATCGCCCGCCCGAAGAAGAAGCGCGGGCCGAAAGGGAAGATCGTTGGCCGGGAAGGCCGTACACCGATCCGCCGGGTGGCTCCTGGCGTGTCCGGGAGGGACGAGTGAGCCCACCGGTTGCCCGCTTCACCGTGCACGACGCCGCGGAACACTGGGGCGTGTGCGCAGAGACCATCCGGCGCTGGGTGCGCGGTGGTATTCTCGCCTGCAGCCGTACGCCGACCGGTGGCGTGCGGTTTACCGAGGCGCAGATGACCCAGCGAACCGGCGGCGACCCCCGGAAGGAGGCACGGGGTGGCACCGCAGCATAGGAACCTCAGGCGCAGGAAGGACACCGGCGCCTGGTACTGCGAGATCGAAGTGAAAGGGATTCGAATCGTGATACCGCTCGGAACGGATTACGCACTGGCCAGACGTCAACTCCCTGGCGCCCGCCTCGAAGCGAAGCAGCGCGCACGTGAGGCGATCGCGGCGCGAGCCGAGGCCGATGGTCCGCCGATCACCTTTCGTCGCTTCTGGCGCGAAATCTGGAATCCGAGGACGGCAGGGAAGCGGAAGGGAAAACAGGTCGAGCTCGCGGGGTACAGACTCGAGAACTACGCTGACCCGGTCATCGGTCACCTCCACCTCGAGGCGATCGATGTTTCGCACCTGGTGAGCATCGCGCGGATGTGTCGAGAGGGGGGTCTTTCCGCGCAGACAGTTCGTCACGTGCTTGCCGAAGTTCGATGCGTGCTTCGATTTGCGGCCGAGAAGGGAACTATACGAGCCTGCCCGCCGTTCGGCCCTGCGATGCCGGAGGTGGCGGAGGCGATTCCGCGACCGGTGCCTGAGGATCACCTGCGGATTCTCCTTGACGGCGCAGATGAGCGCGTGGCGAATGCCATGGAGCTCGCGGCGATCACGGCGATCCGGTTCACGGAGCAGAAGGAACTGTCGCCGGACCGGATCCGGCTCGATGGCGCAGACCCGATTCTGGTCATCGAGGGGACGGGGGCGAAGAACGGGAAGACGCGCGTCGTGCCGCTGGTTCCTCGCGCCGTGGAGCTCCTGGCCAGGGCGATCGAGCTGAACACCGTGTCCGAAACGCCGTCGATAACACCTTACGGCTGGATGCCTTATGCGGGAGCGGCGATCACGCGGACGTTGTGCCGGCGGGTCGGCATCCGGCACTACACGTGGCACCAGCTGCGACACACCGCGACGGGCCGGTTGCTCGATGCCGGGCTCTCCGAGGAAACGGTCATGGCGATCACGGGTCACTCGTCCGTGCAGGTCCTTCGTCGTTACGGCCGGAGATCCACGGCGGCCGTCCGGCGCGAGATCGGGGAAGTGCACGAGAGCTGGGCGATGGTCGGAGCCGAAAAACACCAACGGATGCACCAACGGGAGGAGGAGACGGTGCTTCGAGTGGTCGAGACGTAGCGCGTAAGCCGTTGTTCTGATATTGTTTCTGAAACTTGCCCCCGTAGCTCAGTTGGATAGAGCAGCGGTTTCCTAAACCGCGACAGGGCTCCGAGGGCGCTACAGCGGGTCACCGCCGGAGATCGTTGGAACTGCGCCAGATACTGAACCAAGTTCAACGGCCCTCGTCGTTTAGTCGGCGGGGGCCGCTCTCTTTGCCTGCTACATCCTGCTACATCGGACAACAAGCGACAACACCACTCAGCCGCAAAAACACCAACGAAAACACCAACGGATTCCCGGAGGGGGTGCGATGAGGCCCGCCGGGTCATCCTCCCTGACCGTGGTCGGCATCGATCCCGGCGCCGTGTGCGGCATCGTCGTCGTGGGGTTCTCGCTCCTGGATGTCGCCGGCCGCGGCCGGCAGCTCGTGCCGAAGATCCGGGACGCGCGCCTGGTGGAAACCGCCGGCATGCACATGACGGCCACCGCCCCCGCCGCCGAGATAGTCCGCCTGACCGTTCTCCTGGCCTCGATGCACGAGGCCACCCTGATCGGTCTGGAGGTCCCCTCGCCCCAGGGGCTGACTCGTGCACGGCTGAAGACGTACGCAGCCCAGCGAGAGCTGATCGGGGCGCTTCGGATCCGGCTCGAAGAGTGGGACATGGTGGACGTGCACCCGATGCAGGCCAAGAAGGCCCTGGCAGACGATGCCCGGGCCTCGAAGTGCCAGATGCTCGAAGCGGTGAAATCGATCGCCGGGTGGGAGCGGTGCTGGGACACGGCGCAGTACCGGCTGGAGGCGAAGGCAGACGCGGCGGGGATCGCCCTCGCGGCGGCGAAGATCTGGGAAAAGGAACAGCAGGCGGTGGCGACTTAAAGTTTCTGTGGCCGGAAGAGCCGAATCAAAAGCGTGAATTCGTTCTCGGCCGTGCGGTCTACTCGGAAAGGAAGGAGGCGGGGTGAAAACCATGACCCAGCTCGCGCTCAACACAGTCGTCGAAGAAATGGAGAGCCAGCTCGCGGAAATCAACCTCGCGCTGAATGTTGTCGCTCCGCTGGCAGAAAAGGATCAGAGCGGCCTGGCTGCAATTGGTCGAGCCTACATGTCCCTCGTCCAGGGAAAGAGGGAATTGGAGGGTGCCGTTCGGGTCATGAAGCAGCTCAGGGGCGACGATACGAAGCAGGAGGAGGGGAATTGAGCGACCCGCACGAGAACTTTCAGGCCGTGACCCTCGCCACGACGGCCAAGCGGTCGAAGCGGACGATCGGGTTCCGCGGTGAACCTCGGGCCGACGATGGTACGGACGAGGAACTGTCCGGCGTGACCCCTCCATCGTCGCCTGACTGGCATGGGCGCTGGCACGGTGAGGGGTGGCCAGCATGGAAGGAAGTGAGGGGAGAATGAGCACCTCCACGCCGATGTGCATCGTTTGCTGGGAGCCGCTCCCGGAGACTGCGGACGGGACGAGGCGGTTCTATCACCGGGAGTGCCGGAAGAAGCGGAAGAAGGGGCGACAGACGGCGGCGGCGCCGCGCGGCTCCCTGATCGTCGCGCCCACCGAGAAGAACCTGAAGACGGCCGCCACGATGGCCGCGATCGCGAAGTTTGCGAGGGAGAAAAAGCGCTGATGCCCAAGAAGAGCCCGAGCCAGTTCAAGCCCGGCAACCCGCACCGGTTCAAGCCAGGGCCGGACCCCCGGCGCAACCCGGGCGGTGTCCCGCAGGGCGCCCGGCTGTCCTCGGCGGTCCTCCGGGTCCTCAACCTGCCCGCCGGCTCCGTGCGGAAGAAGGGAGCCGGCTTCGCCCTGACCGCCACGTTCATCAAGCAGCACGGCCTGACCCGGACCGAGGCTGACGCGGCCGCGGAGCACATCGTGGCGCTCATGCGATCCGAGGACCCGAAGGCAGCGATCGCCGCCTTCCGCGCGATCGGACGGCTGACCGAGGGGGATACCCTCACGATCGGCGGTTCGGTCGACGCGAACCTGAAGGACCTCTCCCTCGACGAACTGATCGCCGCCCGGGCGGAGATCATGGGCAGGCAGACAGATGCCGGCAAGCCAGTCCGCAAGAGCGCTCGAAAGAAACGCTGAGCCGCTCGGGTTCTCCCTCCTCGAGGGCGTAGACCCCGAATGGTGGGCGGCGTTCTGCGCCGTCGAACTCGAGATCGTCAACCGGGACCCCGGGCTCCAGCGGATCGAGCTTGAGATCTGCGCCAGGTCCCGGCCGTATTTCCTCCAGCGCTACTACTTCGTTGCACACAAGGTCCAGCGCCGCCCAACGCGGCTGCTCTTCTCGCCACCGCAGATCACCTACATCAACAGCGAGACCCTCGACGATGACATTCTGAAGTCCAGGAAGCTCGGCTTTTCTACGTTGATTGGGGCGGAGATGTTCCACCTCTGCAGGTTCACGCCGACCCGGCACGGGATGGTGATCGCGCACGAATCGAAGGCGACGGAGGAGCTGTTCAAGAAGCAAAAGTACGCCATGAAAAGGCTCCCGGAGTGGATGCGCCCCCCGCTTTCCCGTGACAACACCCGCGAGATCCTGTTCCAGGACATCGACTCCCAGATCCAGATCGGAACTGCCGGGAATACGGAGGTGGGTCGTGGTTCGGATATCGACTTCCTGCACCTCTCTGAGATCGCGTCCTTCCCGAACCTCGAGGAAACGCTCGCCGCGGTCGGTGAAGCGCTCACGCCCATCGGCCGGATCGTGAAGGAATCGACTGCGAAAGGGTTCAACGCATGGCGTGATGAGTGCATGGACGCCCTGTACGGACGGAACGATGCAAAGCTGCATGTCTTTCCATGGTGGACTCATCCGGCGAATCGGATTCCGCTGGAAGACGGGCAGGCCATTGTGCCCGACAAGGACGAGGCGGCGCTGATCTCCGCGCACGCCCTAGACGATGAACAGATAAACTTCCGGCGAAAGAAGAAGAAGAAGCTGAAGGGGCTCCTTCAGCAGGAGCAGCTCGAGAATGGAATCTCCTGCTTCCTGCAGTCCGGCCAGCCGAAGTTTGACCAGGCGGTCCTCTCGCGGCTGCTCGTCGTGGTCGAGGCCCGGGTGCGCCCGCTGGACCTCGATGCGGTGATACCGGCCGACTTTCGTCTGGCGGGGAAGCTGCGCGCCGCGGCGGAAATGCTCGAGATCTGGGTCCCGCCGAAACCGAAGCACCGCTACCTGATCGCGGCCGACGTCGCCGGCGGCGGTGGAGGAGATGCGGATTTCTCGTACGCCGAGGTCCTCGACGTCACGAGGAAGGACGCGATTGAGCAGGTGGCCATGGCGCGCTCGAACGAGATACGCCCGGGCCCGTGGGGGCGCTTCCTGGCCGTGCTCGGGTGGTTCTACAACGAGGCCATGGTGGCGCCGGAGGAGAACAATCACGGCCACGCCACGCTGTTCGCCCTCCAGGAGGAAGGCTACTGGAACCTGTACTACCACCTGGACCCGGTGACAGGGGAGGAGAAGGACCGACCTGGCTTCCCCACGAACGTCGGGACGCGGAACCAGATTCTCGACATGCTGGGGGAGTGCCTGTCGACCGGCGGAATGGTGGTCCGGGATGCGACGATGATCCGCGAGTGCCTGACTTTTCAGGTTGGTGATGAGGTGGACCGCCGCGCCAACGCCGTCGAGATCAAGAAACGGTCGGTGAAGCGGGACGGGGTTCTCACGAACGCCATCGGCTGGTACGTCGCCCAGATTCCGACGCCGACCGTTCTCTAAACCGAAAACTTGACTTCGCCCCCGTCTGTCTGATCATGGCTGCATGAACCTCATCCAGCGTTTCCAGTTCGCGATGACCCAGGCGCGCCTGGCGATCGAGTACATGAAGCGGGGCGTACCGCAGGAAGTCGAGTCCTTCCGGGTCGGCCGCCCGCTCTCGATCCCGACGGACATGGCCGACCTGACGGACGCCTACCGCATGGTCCCCGCGGCGTTCGCCGGCGTCCGTGCGATCGCGAACCATGCCGCGGCCGTCCCGCAGGTCGTCTATCGCCGGCGGAAGGGATCCGACCAGGTCGTCACGGATCATCCGCTTGCCGAGATGCTGAACCCCACGAGCGGGAAGTTCAACGACTGGTGCACGGCCTACTCCGGGAAGCAGGCGACGTTTGCTTTCATGGGTTGCGTGGGCACGGGCTACTGGCTGAAGGACGCGGAATTCCGGTCCCGCCCTACCGAGTTCCGCGTTCTTCGGCCGGACTGGATCCAGCCCGTTCCGGGCAAGGACCGCCCCGTCCTGTACTACCTCTGGGGCCCTCCCGGATCCCAGGAGAAGCAGCGGATCGCCGCGGAGGACATCGTTCCGTTCCGCTACTGGAACCCGCTCTCGGACATCTTCGGGCAGTCCCCCCTCCTGGCTTCCCGGAAGAACCTCGTTCTCCAGCTGTACATGATGGCCTTCAACGAAGACTTCTTCGCGAACGGCGCCGTCCTCGGCGGCGTGGTCGGCTTCAAGCAGGCCCAGGGCAGGGACTTCATGAAGCAGCAGAAGGAGGTGTTCAACGACGAGCACCGGGGACTCGGGAATCAGTTCAAGTGGCGGTTCGTCTCCGGCGTGGAGCAGATCGTGGAGCTGGGGAAGAACTTCAAGGACCTGCAGTTCAACGAGGGGCTGACTGCGACCGAGCGCGCCGTGCTGCGCTCCCTGGGCGTTCCGCCGGTGATCTGCGGGTACGCCGAGGAGCAGTCCTACGCCACCGCGCACGAGCAGAAGGCCGAGTTCTACGAGGGGACGATCCAGCCGCTGTGCCAGCTCGCCGACGGCGAGGTGAACCTGCACGTGGCGCCGCTCTTCGGAAGGGACCTGTACGTCCGGTCCGACTTCTCGAACGTGGAAGCGCTCCTGCCCAAGATGGAGGTGGCATCCAATGCGGCCGGGAGCGCTTTCAACAACGGGGTGATCACGGTCGGGGAGTATCGCCAGTGGATCAAGAGTCGCCGCGTGCCGGATCTGCAGACCACGGAGCGGGACAAGCTCTACCAGAACGAGATCGAGCAGGCGCGGGGAGAGGATCCATCGAGCGCTCCGGACGGAGGATCCGACCCCGCGCCCGCCGCCAGCTACCGGTCTCCCGTCGAGCAGCTCATCGACCAGGTCAACCGGGACATCCGGACCCGCCTCGAGGCGGAGCGGCGCGAGACCGCCAAGAAGAAGATCGCCCAGATCGTGGCCCGGCTCGAAGTGCACCTCCCCCGGTTCCTCCGGGTGATCCTGTCGGTGTTTCGAGACCAGGAAGACGCGCTGATGGAAAACCGGGACAGGCTGACCTTCGCCGACCTGGGGCCCGTGGATGCCGTGCTCGCCGGCGTCCGGAACGGTGCGACGAAAAAGGTGCAGGGCGCCTTCTCGGAAATCGTGAAGTCCGTTGGCCAGGAGGAGATCGCCGGCTTCGGAGCAGGTCTCAAGTTCAACTCGACTTCCGAGCTCGCTCTGGAGTTCATCGAGAGATGGGGGGCCGAGCAGGTGGTGCTGATCGACCAGACCACCGCGGACACCGTGCGCCGCGCCATCAAGGATGCCCTCCTCGAGGCGCAGCTCGCCGGCGACAACATCGTCGAAACCGCGGACCGGATCATGCAGGCCGGAATCAGGAACGGCATGGAGATCCGCCGCAGCCGCGCCACGAACATCGCCCAGACGGAAACCAACGCCGCCCTCTCCTTCGCCGACCTCGAGGCATGGCGCCAGTCCGGCGTGGTGGAGACGAAGGTCTGGAACGACGAGGATGACGAGGACGTGCGCGAAAGCCACCGGATAGGCGGCACCGAGAAGAACCTGGACGAGCCGTTCAACGTGGGCGGCCATCTGATGCAGTACCCGGCGGACCCGGCGGGGCCCGTCGAGGAACGAGCCGAGTGTCGATGCTTCCTCACCGCGGGGAAGCTCAAACTGTCCTATCGAGTCAATGCGATCCGCTCCCGAATCGCAGCGATGGTCGATCCTCCTGACGAGGAATCGGCGCGCTCAAACGGAAGCGGAGTCGCACGATGCTGAACAATCCAGACCTCCTTGCCGAGTACCGGTCCAAGATCGAAACGGCCCACCGTGAGGGCCGGCACCGCCTGAACGACGACCCGAACTGGAAGCCCGTGGTCGACACGCCGCAGGGGCCCGCCTTCCGGACCTTCCGGGGCGGATACACCCGCGCGGAGTCGATCGACGCCGAGGCCTACACCTCCGAGGCCATGGTTTCGACGTCGGACCTGGATCGGTACGACTCGATCGTCGTGCCCGAGGGGCTCCAGCTCGAGAACTTCCGGAAGAGCCCCTCCGTGTTCTGGGGGCACGAAGACTGGAAGCTCCCGATCGGCCAGTCGATCGACCAGAAGATCCTCTCGAACGGCATGTGGGCGAAGACGCTTTTCGGCGTCAAGGAGTCCCCCGCGCGGATCGGCGAGATCTGGGCCCTGCACTCGAACGGCTACATCCGCCCGTGGTCGATCAGCTGGATTCCTCACGAGTGGGAGGAGTTCAAGCTCGAGGGCGGATCGCGCGGCATCCGATTCACGAAGTCCGAGATCCTCGAGTACTCGCTGGTCGGCATCCCCGGCAACGCGAACGCCCTCACTCTCGCGAGGATTGCCCTCGCCAGCGCGAAGCGCCATGGCCGGGAGATCCCGGCGAGCGACCTGCCCGGAGATCTCGGAATCCTTTCCCGTGCCTGTCAGCTGGCGGCCACCTCGGAGGACCTCGCCCATGAACTGATCGAGCAGACACGACAGAACGAACGACTCATCCGCGCGCTGGAAGGCGCGAACGACGTAACACGGCTTGCTCCCGAGCCGAATCAGCTGGGGGCCGATCGGGCCCTCGAGGACGCGGTGTCCGCCCTGGAACGGGCGGGTGCCGGAATCCTGGCCGCCCGGTAGACCCGGGCGCCGCAGAGGGCCCAGGGCCCGAGGAGCAAGAGAGAATGGCGAAGCTCATCAAGTCGACGATTCTCGATCGAGAGATCGACGTCGAAAAACCCGAAGTGGTCGTGGAACTGTGTGAGGGCCTCGCGCGCGTCGTCGCCGAGGGCCGGGCGCAGATCCTCAAGGACCTGAAGGCCGTCCAGGACGGCAACAAGTCGAACTCCGATCTGATCGAGGCCTCGCAGCGTGCCATCAAGAACATCGAGACCGAGATGGCCGGCGCGAACCGGAAGGTTCTCAACATGCCGCAGTTCGATCCCGGCGACCTCGCCTGGGACGACTCTCCCGAGGCGTTCCACCGGGCCCTCGTCTCGAAGCCGGCCGGCAACGAGACGATGAACCGCGTGATGGGGGACCTGCAGCATTCCGCGGACGACTTCTTCATCGTTCGCAAGCTTCTCGAGACTCGCCAGAAGCGGGGCCTGAGCGAAAAGGAGATGTACGGCCTCAAGTCGTACAAGCGGTTCAAGGGGATCCGGGACAAGTTCTTCCGGGCCCTGGACTCCCAGACGACCGGCGAGGGGATCGAGTGGATCCCGACCGACTTCTCCTCCCAGATCCGGGAGAAGGTGGCGCTGCAGCTCAAGGTCGCGGCGCTGTTCGACGTCTACAACATGCCGACCAACCCGTGGAAGTTCCCCTTCGAGGCGGCCTTCCCGGACGTCCAGCGCGTGCCGGAGACGACCACGCTGCCGGCGAACCCGTACTCCACCTCGGGCGTGGCGGAGGCCTACAACCCCGGCGATCCGACGCGGAACCAGATCTGGACGCTGAAGAAGAACCGTGCGCTCGAGGTCGTGTCCTTCGAGTTCGAGGAGGATTCGATCATCGCCGCCATGCCCTTCATCCGGCGCCGGATCCCCTACGGGATCGCCCGCGGCCGCGAGAAGGGGATCCTGAACGGCGACACCTCGTCCACCCACCTGGACAACGATGTCGTCGGACAGGGGTCCATCGGCACGGCGCCGGAGACCACGATCGACGGTCTCCGCGACTTCTACCTGTCGCAGGGATCCCCGGCGGTCCACAACGTCACGGCCCAGCCGACCTCGGCCGACTACCGGACGGTGAAGGCGATGATGGGCGAGCACGGGGCCGACCCGATGCTGCTGGCCTGGCTCGTCTCCGTCTGGGGCGCCGCGGCCATGATGCAGAACCCGGACGTCCGCACCGTCGACAAGCTCGGCGAGAAGGCCACGATCAAGTACGGCCAGATCGCGGACTTCGACGGATCCCCGGTCATCCTCTCCGGGATGATGAAGGACAACCTGCACACCAACGGCAAGAACACCTCCGGCCAGGCGAACGACCGGACGGCCATCCTGTGCGCGAACACGCTCAACTGGGGGATCGGTGAGAAGGGACAGCGCGAGCTCGAGGAGGAGCGCTGGCTGATCACGGATCAGCGGCTGCTCGTCATGTTCGATCGCTACGAGTTCAAGTACATCGGAGCGACGACGGACAAGGCCGTGGGCGCGATCCACGGCATCCCGCTGACCCTCGTCAACTAGGCACGCCGGGCCCGTTCCGCGAGACGGAACGGGCCCACCCTGAAACGAACGACACACCTTTCGATACGGAGACCTGAAACGATGAAACGATCGCTGATTCCGAAGATCCTGACCCCGCTGATCCTCTCGCTGATCCTCGCGTTCCCGGCTGCGAGCCTGGCTGCGAGCCACACCGTGACCGCGGTCCCGGTGGCCGAGAGTCCCGTGGGGACGACCTACCACCTGGACTTCGCCTCGCTGACGGCCGCGGGGGCCGACACCGGGACGGCCTACTTCGACCTGGTGAAGGAGCGGCCGAGACTCGGTGGAATCGCCGGCGTCAACTCCAGCGGCCAGGGAGTGGTGACCCTCACGTTCAACTGGACGTATGCCACCAACATCGACTCCTTGCGGCTGCAGCTCGACTGGGGGCCTACAACCTCGGGGCCCTGGACGCCGACGAACACGTTCACGGGATCCGTCGGAGGCGCCAACAGCACGCTGCTCACGGCCACGGCTCCTTACGTTTCGGTCACGGTGGTCCCTCCGAGTGCCGGAGTCCTTCGGATCATGGCCAGGAACATGGATGCCACGACCTCAGGGCTGACGGACGTGTATCCGACGTTCGTCAAACGCGGAACGCAGTAACCCGCGGGGCCGCGTCGGGAGCCGCGGCTACCTAATGCCGGGGGCGGACCAAGCATCCGCCCCCGGCCGGGTTCTTATCAACTCATGGTGCTCTTCACGCGAAAACGCGAACCAGGCGACCTCGAACAGTGGCGCGACGGCCTGCGCGAGGCGGCCAGGGCAGAAAGGGAACGACTCATGAAATTCAAGGTGAGGAAGGGATTCGAAAACGGCTTCAGCGCCGGCGACATCAAGGGCAAGACCGGCGAGGTGGTGCAGTGCTCTCCCGAGCGCGGCCAGCAGCTGAAGACCTGGCTCGAACCCGCGGAGCCGTTTCCGTGGGAGGAGGAGTCCGGGCTGGCCGAGGGGCCGGCCGAAACCGAGAAGGCGACGGACGAGGAGCCCCCGGGGGCCCCGCCCAAGGTCAATGCATCCCTCTCCGGCGAGGACGCCGGCGGCAAGGGGCGGAAGAGCATCGGGAAGGGCAAGGACTGATCCATGGCCCTGCTCGGTCACGCACTGGTCAGCCTGGACGAGGCGCGCCGCCATCTCCGGAAGGAGCGCGACATGACGATCGCGGAGTGGGACACGCTCGAAAGGGCGATCAACGCCGTGACGGTCGCCGCGGAACGTGAGATCGGACGTCAGATCGTGGCCAGGGCCCTGACCGAGCGCTACAACGGAAACGGGAAAACGCACCTGTTTCTGAACCAGTACCCCGTCACGGCCGTCTCGAGCATCAAGGCGTACCACTACGACGGCTCGCTGTACCACACCTACGACGTCGGGGCCGGCCGGATCGTCGTCTCCGCAACCGGCCGGGTCGATGTTCTCGACCAACTGCCGCTGCTCAAGGGCAACGACAACATCGAAGTGATTTCCTCGCCCGGCTGGACCGAGACGCCGGACGATCTCCGCTTCGCGGCCCTGCAGTGGGCCACCGACCTGTTCCGGAAGTGGCACACGGAACGGGAGCCGATCCAGCACGTTTCCGCCGGCGGGCAGACGACCACCTTCCGGGACGCCGCGATCCCGCCGGAAGTGCTGCAGGCCCTCGAACGCTACCGCCTGGCCGGGGCCGCCTGATGCTCCGTCTGTCCATCACCCTCGAGGGTTCCAGGGACCCGCGCGCGTCCCTCGCCAGGCTCAAGGATGCCCCGGCCGTGCTCGGGCGAGCCCTCGAGGCGAGTGCCGTGGTGATCCAGGAAGAGATCCGCCACCACGCCACCGGGAAGACGGTCGGCAAGGACCGGGGGGTCCACAAGACCCGGGGAAACCTCGCCCGATCCTGGCAGAAGGGCACCACGACTTACGTGGGCGGCGATCCGCAGATCACCCTGGGATCGGAGCTCAAGTATGCGGCGATCCACGAAGAGGGCGGCACGATCCGCCCCGTGAGCGCGCGGTTCCTGACCGTTCCCATTTCGAAGTCCGCGGACCGGCGTCGGGCCTCCGATTTCCCCGAGGCCTTCGTGCTCAAGTCGAAGACCGGAGACCTGTTCATTGCCAGGGCCGCGGGAAAGAACCTTGAGCTGCTCTACGCCCTGAAGACCTCCGTGGACATTCCGGCCAGGAGGTACGTCACGAACGCGATTGAGGATTCCCGGCCGGAGATGGACCGGATTTTCGACCGCGCGATCGATGCGCTGATCGGGGGGATCCAGTGAGCCGGCCCATCATGCTCCGGCTCCAGGCGATCAACGCGGTGAAGGCGGCGCTGCTGCTCATCGACGGCACACCCACGGAATGGTCGACGAACGTGCTCGGCCAGGGGCTCAAGCCGAACCTGAAGAACTTCGAGCAGATCAGCCCGGACGAGACGCCGTGGCTGTGCGTGGTCGGCGGCGATTCCCGCCGGGTGATCCCTGCCGACGTGAACTTCGGCAAGAAGAAGGAGCAGATCGATGTCGTGATCTGGGCGGTGCAGCGTCCAGACGAGCTGAGATATCCGGGGCAGAGCGCCTTCGACCTCATGGAGCTTTGCATCGCCGACGTCCAGAAAACGCTGGAAGACAACGTCGAGGTGCTGTCATGCGGTTCGCTGACGGGGTACGGGTGCGAGGTGACGCTTGACCCTCTGGCTCGATTTGCGTTCCAGGAACACCGGTTGACGTACACGGTCTCGGGCACGCTCGGGGCCTGATTCACAGGAGAGGGGAAAATGGCACAGGCGCTTTCGTCCAAGACGTTCATGGCGTTCACGACCGAGTCCGTTTACGGAACGCCGGTCGATCCGGCCAGCGGAGGGTACAACCGCTGCAAGAGGAATACGGTCAAGAACCGTTCGACGCCGACCTCGGGCAACCGGAACTTCGGCGTGCCGTGGGCAAGCTGCGTCCGCATTCACCAGAAGCGGTCCTCCGGCGAGGTCGCCTTCGACATGTCGTATCAGGGGTTCGACCGGTACTACCTCCACATGTTCGGAGCCGCCTCGGATTCCTACGTGAACGGTGGCGGAACCGACGAAAAGGTCGGGATCCACACCTTCTCCCCGAAGATCGCGCAGGTGGTGGGCGGCACGCTGCACTCGTACCCGGACATCCTGGCCATGAAGTACCCGGGCCAGAAGATCACCCAGATGCGGTTCAACTTCCGCCGGAACGATCCGCTGGAGATGGTCCTCCAGATGCTCGGGCTCGATCACACGATCGACCCTCCCGTGTCGCCGGTTCCCGCCTCCCCGACGTTTCTGGAGGAAACACCTTCGTCCGGGACCAACGCGATCCCCTGCATCAACCCGATCGAGGGGGGCGGGAAGGGGTTCAAGTTCGAGGTGGGAACGGCCGGCGGGACGGGGTACTCGACGGTCGGAATGATCGACGGTGACTTCACGATCGACAAGCCTCACCTGGACAGCCGGGGGAACATGGGGTCGGCAAGGCTCGCGGAGCCGATCCCGAACGGGGAGCCGTTCATGAACTTCACCGGAAACATCCGCAAGGAGTTCCTGGACGACTCGTTCATCCTCCCGTTCATCCAGGGGATCCAGAAGGCGTTCCGGTGGACGTACGAATCCAACCAGATCATCGATGCCACGAGCGGGACCCTGTACTACAAGTGGGTGCTCGAAGCGAAGTACGTCCGCTGGCTGGAGGCGCCGCCCGAAGTCCCGGGCCCGGGGCCGATCGAGGACAACCTTCCGTTCGTCTGCGAATCGCCGGACGGCACGACGCCGCCCTGCACCCTCGTCTCGACGAACGGAATCATCGCCACGACGACCTGAGTCTCGAATGTGCTGTGGAGGAAACATGGACTGGCACGGAAGAACGGACACGGCGGTCTGCTGCCTCATCGGCAGGCTGAAGGCCTTCCTCGCGACACCGGATGGCTCCGAAAAGGACCGGTGGCTCGAATCGATCACGGACACCCTGGCCAAGCCGGGATTCGTCGAAATCCCGATGGCGGAAGAAGCCACGGCTGTGACGGCGGCCGTGGAGGAACCCCCGGAAACAGAAGGAGAACCGAGTGCCGAATAACAGAATCACCGTCACCGCTCCCAGCGGCACGGAATACGAGATCCTCAAGGCCTGCCCGCTCACCATGGCGGACGCAGGCCTTTCCGCCCTCGTCAAGGTGGCAAAGGCGGAGTCCGACAACGCGGAAGAAGTGAGCGAAGAACAGGCCGGCGGAGCCATCGAGCTCATCCGGAAAGTCCTCGTGCGGTTCGTCATGCATCCCGCCGTGTTCGAGGGGCACCCCAGGGACCTCAGGAAGGAACTGCGCGAGAGCGGGGACTGGACGACCTTCGAGGACATGGGCGACGACGCCACGTTCCTTTACGAGGCGATCACAAGTGGCAAGGAGGCACAGAAGACGGCGGCAGCCGTCGGTTCCTTTCCTGAAAACGGATGAGGGGGAACTGTTCCTCGAGGGATGCCGGATGTTCCGCATGGACCCGGTGCAGATCCTCGAAGGATCGGTGAACCGCTACAACCTGTTCATGACATGCGTGACCAGGGCGATTGAGATCTCGGACCGTGAGTTCGAGAGCGTAGCGGACGACGGAAAGGGCTTTGCCGCGATCGTGGCGCTCGGCCAGCGGGCGTCAGGGAGGTAACAGGGATGCCAGACCAGAGACGTGTCATTGAGGTGGTTCTCAGGGGAAGGGACGAACTGAAGGGGGTTCTGGCGTCCGTGGACCAGGATCTCTCCAAGGTCATCAACACCCTGAATCGGAGCACCACCGCCACGGACGCTTCCGGGGCAGCCGCAAAGCGTTCCTCGATCGACTGGGACTACTACGATCGAAAGATCAAACAGATCGATCGGGACGCGGAGTCCCTGATCCGGACCACGAACCGGCTGGGTCGATCGACAGAGGAGGCCGGGAAAAAGGCCGCGTCGGGATCCGGAATCGGAGGGTTCCTCGGCAAGCAGTTCGATCCCGGAAATCTTGCGAAGGCAGGGACAGCCGCACTCGGACTCGGATCGGGGTTGGTTGCGGTCCAGGCAACACAGAAAGCCGTTGCGGCGCTGCAAGACGTCATCGAGAAGACCTCAGACGCATATCTGAACTTTGAAAGATCTCAGGCGGCGGCACTGAGCGCGTCCGCGGATCTCCGTCGCGAACTTGCTCCGGTGTCTTCCATGGTCGACGACATCAACCGGAAAATCGCTGAGAACGATATACAGGTCGGTGCCGTGACGTCCCGATGGAAACTCTTCGGTTCTGTTCTTTCAGGTGTTGCATCCGATGGATTCACCAAGATCCTTCAGGGAATGCAGGAAGCCAACCAGTTCATCGAAGATCACCCGTTTCTCAAAGGAGTACTGGCCGGTGCCCTGCCCGGGCTCGCCGGAGCCCGGGCCATTGTCGGGACCCCGAACGATACCACCCCGCAAAACCTCCCTGGCTTCCGTGCGCTCGGTGGCGGTGCGCTAGACCTCACGAACGCGGAGGGACTGCGCCAGTTCAACGAACTGCTCAAGCAGCGGACCCTTGCACAGAAGGAGGCTGCGCGGGAAGCCAAGAATGCCAAGACGGAAGTCGATCTCCTCAGGGAGGCCATCGACAAGATCAAGGCACCGCTGGAACTCGAGAAGCTGAAGCAGCAACTCCTGGATGCGCGCGAGGCCGCGCTGATCGCCAGGAGACCGCTCGAGGAGGTAGTCCGCGCGCGCCTGTCGGTCGAAGGGAAGGGGGACGTCGAGGCCAGGCCGGATCCGAACTTCCGCAGGAATCGGGAGCGGGCCCGGAGCGCGGCCGATGCCGGGTTCCTCTCGGCCGCCGGCGTCAACGAGGACTTCCCCCTCGAGGCGACGAAAGACATCACCGAGTTCGGGCGCGCCGGCATCCAGGCCGCGGAGGGGGTCGGCGTTGCGCTCGGCTCGTCCATCTCGGCGGCGATCCGTGGCGCGAAGCAGGATTTTGCCTCCCTCGGCGACTTCCTGAAGGGCATGTTCGCCGAGGTGGCTGCCAGCTTCGGATCCCTGCTGGCCAAGCTGTCGTTCGGATCCCTGGTGTCCGGACTGTCCAGCCTCATTCCCGGCGCCGGATTCCTGAAGACGCTCTCTTCGTTTCTTCCGAAATTCGAGTCCGGAGGTTTTGTGCCGCGGACGGGCCCGGCCATCGTCCACGAGGGCGAGTACATCCTCAACAGGGAACAGGTCCGCAGGATGTCGAACGGCCTTTCCGGCGGCGAGAGCAGCCCCGGACCGCGGGGAAGCCTTGACGGAGCCCCGGCGCCGGTCTTCAACCAGACCGTGGTTATGGCTCCCGGAATCTTCGTTTCCACGCAGGGCGGCCTCCGTGAGGTTGCGAAACTCGTGACCAGGAACCAGAGCAGGCTGCTCGGGAGCTTCGCATGACCGATCCTGATCTCTATCTGCGTTGCCAGCTGGCCCCCATCGAGACTGCGGACGGACGACTCGTAGCAAGGAAGGTCGGCGTCCAGTCGTCGCTCCACGGGCCGGCCTTCGGCGAACAGGAAGGCGTTACGCTGGGTCGAAACCGGTTTTCCATCGTCCAGCCCACGCGGAACGTGATCGACCTGCCTGGAGTCTCCGGACTGGCGCAGCACCTGAGTCTCGGGCGCCCCAAGGTGACGGTCCGGGTCGATCTCGCCTGCCTTTCTCCGGCCGAGACCAGGTCGATCCATTCCATGCTCAGGAGCGGCCGTCCCTGGGCCCTCGGAGCCTGGTACGACGAATACACCCAGGCCATGTCCACCTTCGCCGGCCTCGACCAGAGGCTGGGCGGGATCCTGCAGGTGGGGCCCTGTTCCAACTCCCAGATCCGCCGGCGCGACTCCCACGTTTCGAGCCCAGAAACAGGGGACTGGTGGGAGCATCCGACGGCAGGGGCCAATGCGCTGGTGGGGGGGCTCACGGATTCCAGGGGGAGGACGATTCCCAAGCTCGTGCCCGGCATGATCGGATCCGCGTACCTCTTCGAGCGCGGCGGCATCGTGAACCTGGCCAATAAGGCCAGCGGGTCGTGGTGGAACAGCGTTCAGCCTGGCGGGACCTATCTCTTCACCGGATCCCGCACACCGCATCCCCTGGGACACAATCCCGCGGCGTTCATCGACCACGCGTCGATCGCCGCGCAGACCGGAACGGCCACCTACCCGAGCGGAACCTATCTGGACGGAGTGAACCAGACGGGCCTGACGATAGGCGACAGGTATCAGCTCTCGGTTCTCATGCGCGGCGCCGGCCGCGGCACCCTGCTCTGGCACGATGCGTCGGATGAGGACATGGTGGACTTCGTGGCGGACGGGGACTGGCGCTGGTATTCCCTCGAGTTCGTTCCGGCCGCGACGAGCGGGGTCGTCCGGATCCACTCCGGGGACGTGGCCGGAAAGCATGCCCTGAACCTCGAGATCGCGCACGTCCAGATCGTCAAGGCGGACTACAGGTGCTCCCTCATGGATTACGCCGCGGCGCAGTCTCCGGCCGTGAACGATGCGATCAGGATCGTCCAGCCGATCGACTGGCCGGTCTTCACATTCGCGGCCTATATCCGCTTCCACAACACGGACATCGCGAAGCCCCTGCTGTTCTACAGGCCGGACAACAACGCGGACAAGCGCTTCAGCCTGAGCTATCGTGGCGACGATCTCCAGCTCGAGGATGTCGCCGGTACGACGACGATCTCGACGGACGCCCTGGCCGGGATCGCCGAGGGGGCCTGGGCGCAGGTCGTTCTCGTCCGGGACTGCGGCTCGGATCTCCGGGTCAGAAACAACTTCTACGTGAACGGCGTGCTGAAGAGCTCCTCGAACAACGGAGAGCGGCAGGGCCCGCTCCTGTCCAACGCCAACGCCGACGACTATTTCTATGTGGGCGGGGACTACGGTCTCGACCAGGCGAACGGTCAGGGCTCCCTGCAGGGACCGATGGACCGGTTCCGGCTGGACACGAGGGCCTGGACCGCGGCCGAGGTGAAGGCGGACTACGACCTCCATTCCCACTCCGGCACCATCCCGTTCCTCCAGATGGTCGAGGGGCGGTTTTTCGCCCCGTCGCCAAGCCTCGAGCCGTTCTCGAACCAGGTGGATCTCTACAAGGGTTTCCTGCTCCTCGAGGAGGTTTCACAGCGGCACCAGGGGGCCTATTGATCGCGCGCTGGAAGCTGGACATGCAGCTCGGGGACGGGTCGGTCGTGGACATCACGGACCGGCTGCAGCTCAATCAGGGCGGGACGTTCTCGCAGTCGATCAACCCGATCACGCTGGACACCGACCTCACGATCTCGTCCCTCGTCGTGAACAACGCGGACGGCTACTTCTCGCCGCTCGTTGCCGGATCCATCGGCGAGAACTACGCCGGGGCCCGGATACGCCTCCTGCTCGGCTGGGTCCTGGACGACGGGACGGAGATTCCGGAAACGGAAATGTTCGTGGGGTTCCTGGAAGAGATCTTCTGGCGCGTCCCGAGCACGACGGCGGAGCTGCTCGTCTCGGACATCATCGACGAGTTGAAGCTGTCGTCCGTGCCGGAACCCAAGGTGGACGAGGTCCAGCCGGACCGTGCGCCGGCGTCCAACATCCTGACGTTTCTCGGGGCGGGATACATCGGCATCCCGGCAGCCTATATCCACTACGCGTCGTTCACCGACAACGCCACCATCGAGAGCGGGGCCAGTCAGATCATGCGGTCCTACAAGCTCCTGAGCGACAACTGGTGGCGGCACATCACGGAGTGTCTGAGGCATGGCCACGCCTACCTGAGGGTCAACCGGAGTGGCCAGATCGAGTATCGACCGGTGGAACCGAGCGCCGCGGCAGGGTCACTGACGATCACGGAGGGCGACCCGTATCTGCAGTCCTTTGCCGGATCCGAACAGTTTCGGCCGGTACGAAACAGCGCAAGGGTGTTCCGGGGCGACGGAAACCCGGTCCCGGCGGCCGTCGAAACGGCGCTGTCGCCGATTGAATTTCAGACGCCGGGTGGAGTGTTCGATCGTCGCCGCCCGGACGACGACTATCTGTACCTCTCCTTCAATCAGGATTCGCCGGCGCAGCTCTCCGCAGATCGGGCGCTGGAGATCAAGACGGAGCCGCTGGGATCCTACGACTGCGAGCTGGCGCTGCACCCGGATACCTACCTCGTGGAAGTCGGGGATCGGGTCAATTTCACGCTTCCGAGCCTCGGATGGGACGCGCGGCCGCTGGAGGTGACCGAGCGTCAGGTGCGCATCATGGAAGGAAAGATCGAGCTGCGACTCTTCGACACGGCGATCGAGGACCAGCCCTGGCTGATCCTCAACAAGTCGGGCCACAAGCTGGACGACGGAAAGCTGCTCTACTGATGAGCGTCAAATCCAAACTTCAATGGCCGACCTCGGGCGATCATCTCGTCAAGGTGTCCTCCATCCGGCAGTGGCAGAAGTACATGGGCGGCCAGATGGTCTACGGGGCCACGGTCCCGGGGCGGAAGGTCACGGGAACAAAAACCCTGCGCCTGCAGGTGAAGGGCGCGCGCTGTCCCTACTACTGGGTGCGCTTCCGTTACAACACCATCGCGTCCGGAACCCCCGGGCAAAGCTCCTGGCAATACAACGAGGGGACGGACACCCTGGTTCAGTACAACGCCAATTTCCCCAGGGGCGGCCTGGCGATCGAACAGGACGCCTTTCACATCGCGCAGGGAAGAAGGAACGTCGGGAGAGTTGGTAACGCTGTGGTTTGGGCCAATACGGCCTACCAGGACCCCGACGAGATCCGCCTGACTTTCAGCATGGACACCCAGAACGGATCGAACTTCGACCAGTTCGTGAAGGATGTTGTGGTGGGCGGTTGCTATGAATACGCCGGTGCGGGCGATTACCCGCTTTTGACGAGCGATGGCGGTGTCAATCGGGAGCTCTTGAGTAATTCGCATATGCTTGACCTCTCGCAAAGACTCGCCGCGGAACAGCCCGACCTGGCCGCCTTCATCCACCGCCAGGAGGCCAAGAGCGGCACGGCCGACACGGAGCTGAACCGGCTCCTGGACGACATCCCGAAGACACTGCTCGTGTGCCGGCGATCGGAAACCAGGGTGATCTCGACCACGGCCACGGCATTCCCCTCCACGCCGGATCTCCGCGTCCGGGTTTCTCCGTGGACCGGGAACTACTGTGCGCTGCAGGTCGGGCTCAGGACGGCCACGGGCGGCAACAACGTCCGCTGCAAGTTCGAGATCGAGGCTCCGATCGGCACCAAGACCTCGGTCGCCGAGCTGCTGACGACCTCCACCACGACGGCCTACCAGCGGTCCGTGGCGGATCTTTCGAGCCTCGGCGGGTCCGACCGCCGCGGCGAGGAGGGCTACCTGAACATCTATCTGCGCTGTGAGGGGGCCGGTTCCGAAACCGGTTACCTCGAGGGACTTTCCGCGTTTCAGTGTCCGAGCAATACGGACGCGAACATTCTCTGGTGGTGACCGATGGCGCTCAAGAGCTTCGCCAGCATGGAAGACGCCACCGGGACGAACTGGAACGCGGCCGTGGACGATCTCCCGGACACCATCTGCCACATGCTGAGCCCCCAGGGCTCGATCTTCCGGGGAACGCTGGCCTCACTCACGAAACTCTCGTACCTGAAGCTTAGGCCCGTCCAGGGGCGCTATCTCTGCATCAAGCTCGAGAAGAAGCAGCACGCCTCCACGGACGGCGACTTCGAGTTCCGCGTGGCATTCGGCGGGGCGGAAGTCGTCGTGTTCTCGGGCACGGCGACGTCCGGAACCTGGACGTTCGACTCGGATGTCATCGACATGGAGAACGACTTTGCGATCGGCGGGGTGGCTGTGGACATCACCGGGGAGGACGTGGAACTCCGGCTCTACTGCGACCAGCACATCAATCTGCGCCTGGTCGAGATCTACAGCGGGCCGGCTTCCGTAGTGTCCGACTATGGGGGTTGAACCGAAAAGTTGACATTTCCCGGATCGATGGGAACCTGACTGAGGGAGGAAAGGGCCATGAGTCTCAAGAAACAGGTTGAGGTCATCGAGTCGGTAAAGGCGACGACTCCAGCATCCAGTGCGACATCGGTGATCACGCTCGTCGCCGGAACCGATTTCCCGACCACGGCGAACCGGGTCCGCATTCTCGGCTATGGCGTGCACTGCGGAAACGCGGCCGGGAACGCCGGAGACGTCGCCTTCGTCGTGAACGGAACGCAAGTCGCGCCCTCGGCGTTCCTGGGGGTCGGGACAGTGAACAAGCTGCTCCCACTGCCGGCCCTCGGGGTACCGATCAGCCCCGGAGGCAACAACATCGTGATCACCTACACCCACGCTGCCACGGTCACGCTCCAGAGCTGGGTGGTCTTCCGCGTGGAGTAACCAATGGCACTCAGGGTTTACCCAGAAGGCGTTCTCGCTGTCGCCAAAAAGCAGATCGACCTGCTGAACGACGACATCCGGGCGCTCATCGTGGCCAGGGTCGGCGGGGTCGATGATCGCTACGTGTCCTCCCACAAGTACGTGAACGACCTGATTTCACAGGGGGGCGGGTGTGAGATCACGGCATCGGGCTACTCGAGGACTGCCCTGGCCGGCAAGACGGTGGCCATCGACGGCTCGCTCTTCATCGTCTGCAATGCATCGAACACCGTGTTCCCTGCCATGGCCTCGGGTCAGCTCATGGTTGCGGTGGCCACGTACTTTCACGTCGGCAGCGACGTGAACCAGAACATCCTCCTCAGCTACTACGACGGCGGAAGCGCGCCCAACGATCTCCCAGCCGGAGGGAAGAGCACGAACGGCGGCACTCTCACTGTGGACTGGCATGATACGGGTGGATGGTATCGATTCTCTCCGCAGCAGTCCTGAGGTGATCCGTGCCTCAGTTGACGCTGCGCCCCAACGCCGCCGGAACAGGGCAGGGGAATGCCCAGCACTCGAAGAACACCGGCCAGGCGAACTGGGAGCACTGCGACGAGGTCACGGCCGACGACGCCGCGACCTACGTCTACAACAACACCACCTCGGTCACGCCGGTACTGCTGGGGGACAGGTACAACCTTCAGGATCACGGCGGGCAACTCGGAAAGATCACCAAGGTAACGATCTGGTTCCGGGCCCGCTACTCGATGCTCAACGGCACGGCGAAGGCGCGGACGCAGATTCTCTCGGGAACGATCTACTCGGGATCCTTCCAGGACCTGACGAACACGTGGGCCAACTACTCAACCGAGTATGCGAACCATCCGGGTGGAGGGAGCTGGACCTGGGCGCAGGTAAATTCCTTGCAGGCCGGCTTCCACTCCGAAACCGTCGGAAACGGTTCTTCGGCGACGCAGGCGGAAATCACGCAGGTCTGGGTGGTGGTGGACTACGACGACGCGTTTCAGCCGTCCGGCGGTCCGACGGCGACGGTCAACGCGTCCCAGCCGGCCTTCACGCTCTCGGACGCGTTCCATCCTTCTGGCGGGCCGCTGGTCACCGTGAACGCTCCGCAACCGGCGTTCATTCTCGGCCAGCCTCCCGTTCCAGGCACTCCGTTCGTGGCCACGGTGCGCGTTGCGGGGCCGTTCATGCATGAGTCGAGCCTCGGCGACTTCGCTGTCACGACCCGGGCCGTTGACTTCATGCGGGAGGACACACTGTGAGCGTGAACCGGATGACGAAAGGGGAAATCCGGACTTTCCGCTTCGACTTCAAGCAGTCGGACGGCTCGGCCTACGACCTGACGGGGCAGTCCCTGATCGAGGTGATCTTCGTCAACCCGAGCGGGACCAGATCCGTGAAGCCCGCAACCCTGAACGGTCCCGAGACCGACGGATCGTTCCAGTACACCACCGTGGCCGCTGATATCAACGTGAAAGGCCCGTGGCGGGCCTGGGGACACTTCAAGATCGGGTCACCCACCCCGACCGATGAGAAGTACAGCCAGGATCCCCTCGAGGTCTATGTGGCGGAGGCGCCGTGATTCCGGATCCGCACTCCCTCATGGTCATTCTTTCCACCCTGACCCTGTTCGGGCGGGAACTCTCGATCGGCGAACTCGTGGTCATCATAACGGTGATTGCGAACCTGGGTATCAGCATATCGAGGATCTCGGTCAACCAGAGATCCATCGAGGATTCCCGGAAGGCCGACCAGGAGATGCTCGATTCAATCAAGGAACTCCAGAAGGAAATCCGGACCAGGGACATCCAGATGGAGAACCGGGTCACGATTGTGGAGAGTTCGGTCCGTGCCGCACATCATCGTCTCGACGGCCGCGGGCCCGACGTGGACTGGGGGCGGATCATGGGCGTCCTGGAAAAGGTGTACGAAGCCGAAAGAGAGCGGGGCGGGAACCTGGAGCAGCTGCTCCGAGAGCTCGTCAGGAGGTCCGCGTGAACGTCACCGCCTATCAGATCGCTGAGAGATACCTGGGCATCCGTGAGGTTCCCGGAGCCCAGCATCATCCGATGATCGTGGCCTGGCTGAACCGTATCGCAGCCTGGGCGAAGGACGACGAGACCCCATGGTGCGCCGCCTTCGTCGACCACCCCGCCTTCGAGCTCGATCTCCCGCGGCCGCGGAGTCTCGGCGCCCGCTCCTGGCTCACGGTCGGGAACCCCGTGGAGCTCAGCCAGGCGCGCCGGGGCTTCGACGTCGTCGTGCTGTCCCGCGGAACAGCCCCCCAGCCGGGCCCGGAGGTCCTCCGGGCCCCCGGGCATGTGGGCTGGTTCTCGCGACTCGAGGGGGAGAAGGTCTACCTGCTCGGCGGGAACCAGGGGAACGCGGTTTCGATCGCCGGCTATCCGATCGACCGCGTTCTCGGCGTGCGCCGGCTTCACGAGGAACGTACGGGGGCGGCCGTTTCGAGCATCGGATCAATGGCCGTGTCGGAACTTCGGGCAGCAACCGGGCCGCCCCCGCCCAATTCGGACATGCAGAGGGAGCTGGAACTGGCCCGCCTCCTGGGACAGTTTCCGTGGCCGAGCTGGATGGACTCGACGATCTATTCGGACTGGTCGCAGCTCACGCAGGACCTGAAGAAGGCGCGGGACCGCGGCATCGCGTCCCTGTATCCGTCCGAACTTTCCCGGTTCATGGATTTCCCGTTCATCCTGACCCGCTGCGTACTGCGCCGGGTGATGGACTTCGCGGCCTCGCGCGGGGTCACGTCGCGGCCGGAGGCGTTCGGTCTCTGGTCGAGAACGTTTCACGCCCACCCACTGGACATGAAGGAATATCGCGATGAAATGGAAGATTTCATGGGGATCAAGCCGTGACCGGGCCCGTCACTGTTCCGCACGCGGGGATCTTCTGGACCGAGAAGCCGGAGAATCCCGGGGTCGTTGAACGGATCGGGCATGGGCGGGCCTGGGTGGTGCTATCGGAAGCGCAACTGAAAGCCGCACCGGACACACCGGCGCGCCTGCTGCCCTGCCGTACGGTTGCCAGCGTCAACGGATGGGCCTGTTTCGACAATTCGGAGTCGTGGAACTACTGGCCGACCCACAGGCGCATCGCGGAGGCAGCGGCGATCTCGAACGGATGGCTCAACGACAGCCACGGCCAGCCGATCCGGACCGGCGCGAAGCTGAGGCTCCTGGATATGCGGTCGCTCCCGGTGCGCCAGGCGTGGATCGAATCGACGATCGAGATCCTGTCCACCTACGGGGCCCGGACACTGTTCGTGGATGAACTCTACAGCCGGGCGTACGTGGAGAGCCGGACCGGAAGGGATGCAGACGGATGGGATCAGGCCATGCGGCATGCGCTCCGATCCGTCCTCGCGACTGCCACCGGGGGCATCGTGGTGAACGCGTCGGATGACGTGGAGGGGCTTCCGTCCATCTCCGGGTTCTACCGCCAGCGGTTCTCCGGTTTGACGCCCCAGGCGGCAAGGGAATGGCTCAAGCGTCGTTCTGCGGAGACTCCGGAGTCGAAACGCCGGATCTGCGTCGAAATCGACCCGGCTCAATCGGCGTTCTGGCAGGGGATCGTGGCCCCGTTCCCTGGAGTGGCCGTGATGGAGTACTTCGGGGACTACCGGGTCCGGCCTCCCGTGCTGACCCTCTCGGATGTGTCGATCGACGTGGACATGGACAGCCGGACCGCGCGGGTCGCCGGCGGAAAGGGGTAGGAGAATGTCCTTCATCTCGGATGTGCTCGGCGGAACCGCCGGGAAGGTGATTGAGGCCGTCGGCGGTGTCCTGGACCGGATCTCGACGACGGACGAGGAAAAGCAGGCGGCGAAGCTGGCTCTCCAGCGACTTCTCCAGGAGCGGGACTCCGAGGTAGAGCAGACGCTCCGGTCTACGATCCAGGCCAAGGAGCGGATCATGGTCGCGGAGCTTCAGCAGGGGGACAACTATACGAAGCGGGCCCGCCCGACGATCGTCTACGGAGGGCTCCTGCTTGTCCTGGTCGGCGCCGTGGCCAAGATTCTCGGGATGTCCCTCGACGTGAACGCCCTCGTCCCGGACGAGTTCTGGATCGTCTGGGGCGGCGTCTGCGGGGTCTGGATCATCGGTCGGTCGGCGGAGAAGATCGGAAGTGCGAACCGGGCCGTCGAGGTGATCACCGGCGGCAGGGCGGTCCCCTCGATCCTCGACACGTGACCCTCTACAGACCGAAGAAGGGGCCCGTGTTCACCCGCGGCCGGCTGCAACACCTCCTGGCCGGGGCCCTCGGAACGCTCGCCGGCGGCCTTCTCGCGAAGGTCGCCGGCGGTACGTTCTACGATGGGGCGACGGCCGGCGCTTCCATCATCTCGGTGTTCGGCGCCGCGTGGGAAGCCGCAACCCCGGTCATCGCCCGGCACACCAGATGGAAACACCCGTGGGGCGACACGATCGACTTCCTGTCGTACCAGGCCGGAGTCTGGATCGTCGCGCTGCCCGTCGGGCTGATCGGAGCTGCAAGTTGAATGGTGCGGGGTAGCTCAGCCCGGTAGAGCGCCGGACTCATAATCCGAATGTCGCGGGTTCGAATCCCGCCCCCGCTACCAGTTTTCCCTCAGCTCCCCTCCGGCGCATCCTTCACCCAGACGATCTCCGACTCCCGGATGTCGATGCCACGCTCCTTGTCCAGCATCGGGCCGTTCTCGATCCGAGGCTCCTCCAGGTGGATCCAGCCATCCTTGCCGGTCTGCCTGGCCATCGAGTAGTAGATCACGAGCCCGCTCCGAAGGCCGAGCGCGTAGGAGAACTCGTCATCAAAAGACTTTTCGAGCGCGGTGGGCCATCTCGACATATCCACATACTCCGGGTCCGGGTCCTCGATGTTCCGGATTCTCGCCTCCTCCATGGCCGGGTCGTTCTTGCCGGCAACGTCCAGGAGATCCCGGTCGAGCGGGCCCAGACCATCCTTGGCCAGGTGCCTCACAACCTCCACGGGGGTATCGAAAACAAGGCGTAGGTCACGCACCCCTCCTTCCTCACGCGCTCGATGATGGCGCGGATTTCCTCTGCATCCTGCGGCAATCCACGGCACCACGTTCGTATCTCATCCAGCGCCGCGTCCCGTGCGGCAAGGGCGGCGCGGAGTTCGGACACCTTTGGGTCGCGCTTCCAGATGTGAAAGATGCGGCGCTCCAGCGTTCCAAGCCCGTTCGGGTCGGCGTCAATTGCCTCTCGGCTCTCCACGTCGAAACAGTTGTCGATCATCTTGTGGGCCGCATCCAGTTCCGCCCGGAGCCGCTTGACCTCGGCGATGTAGGCGGGCCAGCGTCTGCGGGTTATGTGTCCGAAGTCGCTTGGGTTCTTCAGCCAAACCCCGTCAATGTACTCCGCTATCACCGCTTCGTCGGCGGCAAGCTCGTCGTCGGTCATGGGTCCCACCTCTTGAGTGCATCCACGAATGTAAGTTCGGGCACGACTTGGCTTGAGTGTTCCCCAGTGGTGGCGGCAGCGCCAAGCCTAATCGCGCACCAGTAGACAACCGACCTCGGCAGATGGTTCGCAATCCACGCGGCGAGCTTGTCCTTCACTTCACCCCCTCGCTTTCTGGGGCGACGCGGTGTCCAGCCGCGCCGCCCCGGTTGTGGCTCCGTCAGTCTGGCTGCCCGGAGCCTGTCTCCTAGTCAACTGAAAGCTGGAACCGATGGCCGGTCCTGCCCCGGCCTGCCCACAGGTCTGCCCACCGATATCGCGGTGGGCGATGGGAGCTTGTTCACGGTTCATTAGGCCGCGTTTTTACACAGTGGCCGCGTATCCCATCTTTCCTGCGTGTCATCTCGCCACGCCGCATCGGTCCAGCTTTCAAATTGTGATGGTGGCGGGTCGGAGTTGAAC
>CAZQVN010000032.1:0-40980 GCA_964596775.1 uncultured bacterium | reverse complement strand
CAACCGTCGCAGCTTCCACTCTTCAAGCACCTTCAGAAGTTTCGCCTGGACAACCAAATCCATGTCGCCCAGTTCGTCCATGAAGACCGTTCCGTGATGGGCAACCTCCAACAGCCCCTCCTTCGCGCCGACCGCCCCGGTGAATGCCCCCCTTTCATGACCGAAGAGTTCACTTTCCAGCATTTCCCGGGACAGGCCAGCGCAGTTGATGTCGACGAATGCATTCTCCGCGCGGGGACCATTGCCATGGAGCCACGCGGCGAGCACTCCCTTTCCGGATCCCGTCTCCCCGAGGATCAGAACCGGGCTTCGCGAGTCCAGGGCGTTTCTCGCCTCCTCGGCGAGTACGCGGACGGCATTGCTCGACCCGATGAACGGATCGGGCACCGACCGGCCGCGACCGACCCGACGGGCCATCTGTCTCCGACGAGCACGCTGCCTGTCGAGAAGGCGTTCGAGGATGGTGAGCAGCACCTCCAGATTCACCGGCTTGGTCAGGAACTGGTCCGCTCCAAGCTGGACAGCCTGGACCGCAAGTTCAATGGACCCGTGGGCCGTAAGCACGACAACAGGTACAGTGGGAGCCGCTTGCCGGATCGCGGGCAATATGTCCAGACTCGTACCGTCCGGGAGCTGGTAGTCGAGAATCACCGCATCGGGATTGTCTTCAACGACGACCCGCCGGGCCGACTCGCAGGAGTCGGCCTCGAGCGAGGCGTAGCCGTGGGTCCCCAGGTAGTCCTTCAAGGCGAAGCGAATCACCGGGTCATCCTCGACGATGAGGACTGATGGCCGACCGCCCTGCAGATCTTTCTCTGCACGATTGATCGGATTTATGACGCCCTCCTTTCCCTTCGTCAGACAGGTGCCGTCGGCAACCAGAGACGGATGACCGCACCGCCGTCCGGGCCGTTCTCGGCGGCAATCTCCCCGCCGTGATCTTCGATGATCCGTTTCACTATGGACAGACCTAGTCCGGTGCCCCCTGCGCGTCGCGAGAAAAACGGTTCGAAGATGTGCGCCCTGTCTTCCTCGCGAAATCCCGGTCCGCTGTCGCTGATCGTGCACTCTACACCGGGAACTCCGCGGCGTCGGATTGCGGTGGCGGCGACGACGACGGAGCTGCGCCCCGGAGAATGCTGCAGCGCGTTCTGCAGGATGTTTCGAAAGACGACGGAAATCCGGAGCGGATCGATCATGATATCCGAAAGATCGGGTGGAAACCGCAGGTCGATGGGAATGACGGAGCCGGCTCGACACATGGACACGGCCTCGGCAACCGGCTGCACCAGCCGGGTCCGCATTCGATTGCCCACCGGTCGCCCGTACTCGAGCAGGTCGCGGGTCAGGGCCTCGAGCCGCCCGACTTCGCTGCGGAGAAGCGGCAGGTACTCCGCGTGCCCGGCGTTTCTCCCCAGCTTTGCCTCCATGGCATCCAGCGTGGCGGTGATTCCGAAGAGCGGTGTGCGGATTTCGTGCGCCACGCCCCCGACAAGCACACCCAGGGCGACCAGAACCTCGTTTCTCCGGAGCTGCAGTTCGGCCCGCTCCCGCTGCTCGGAGGCCACCCGGAGCTCCGTGACGTCCATGTCGACGCCGATCAGGCGGACGGGCCTTCCGTCCTCGAGCCGAGAGACAACACCCCTGGCGGAAACCCAGCGAACCGATTCGTCGGGGAGCACGATCCTGAATTCCGCCTGGTAGTTTCTCCCGGTTTCCATTGTGGACTGGAGGTTCCTTTCAACCGCCGGGAGATCATCGGGGTGAACGAGAGCCCGGACTGCATCACCGGTGACGGGGCCCACCCCGGCCGGGAGTCCGGATAGGGGGCCGCTTCCGAAGACCCTGGTGATTGAATCCGTGGCGCCTTCCCACTTCCAGACGCCCATTCGCGCCGATTCGAGAGCCAGCTCCAGGAATTTCCGCCTTCGGCGCAGCGCTCTCTCCGATCGCTTGCGCCGGGTCACATCGAGAACGACGCCTCGCATTCGAACTGCCCGGCCGGACTCATCGTACGTGAATTCACCGAACCCCTCCACCCAATGCACGCTGCCGTCGGGCCAGACGACGCGGAACTCGCGATGGAAGTGTGTTCGACTCTCGATACACACCGCGACCTCTTCGTTGATGCCGGGCAGGTCGCCCGGGTGGACCCGTCTGGAGAAGTCCTCGTAAGTCCCTCCGAACTCCCCTGGCTCGAAGCCGAAAATCTCCTCGTGACCGCGCGACCAGACGATGCGATTCACCGGGATGTTCCAGTCGAAGATTCCCATTCGAGCCGCCTCCAGGGCAAGGCGCAGGCGCCGCTCGCTCTCTCGCACCAACTCCTCGTTCTTCCGCCGGTTCGTCTGGTCTCGTATGATGGCCATGTAGGAATCATCGTCGAGCTTTCGTGCCGTCACCTCCCCGTGAAATGTCGTGCCGTCCTTCCGCAGATGTTCCCATTCGGCGCGGTGCGGCTCACCGGTCATCATTCTGGGCTGTTCAATGCTCAGGCGGTGGCGTTCGCGTGGTGTCAGGACCTCGGAAACGTGTCTTCCCATGAGTTCCTCATGGGAGTAGCCGAGCATCGCCAGGCCTTCCGGGTTCGCATCCAGGTAATGATTGTCGGCGGAGATGACAAAGATGCCGTCCGTGGCCTGCTGAAACACGCTGGTCAGGCGGGCGGAACTCTCTCGGGCCGCCTTCTCGGCGAGCTTCTGGCTCGTAATGACATTGGCCGATGGCACGAGAAACTGGACCACCCCGCTGTTGTCCCTGAGCGGCCGAAGGGAAAAGTCGATCATGGTGAATTCCCCGTCCCCGGTGCGTATGCTCAACTCGAGTCGTGACGGCTCTCCGTGGGCGGCCCGGTCCACGGCCTCGCGAATCTGCCGCTTCGAAGCGTCGGAGTAGGAAAACCAGTAGGTCTCCTCGACCGGCAGCCCGATCACATCGGCGGTGCTCAGCCCGGCTGCTTCAAGAGCGGGCCGGTTGGCCTCCAGAACCACGCCATTCAGCGAGAGCAAACCCACAAACGTGTCGGGTCCCAGGCCGTCGATGACACTCCGCAGTCGGTGAAGTCCGGCGCTCAGTGCGGCTTCCGACTTCTTGCGCCCGGTGATGTCGAGATGACATCCCAGCATCCGGACCATCTTGCCGCCTGCGTCGGCGAGCATGCTGCCCCTGGCCAGAATCCAGCGGTAGGAACCGTTCCGGTGCCGCAGTCGAAACTCGACTTCGTAGGGACGGGTCGGATCTTCCCGGCAGGCCTGAATCTGGGCCAGCGTGGGAGCGACATCATCCGGGTGGACACGGCTCTCCCACTCCTCGAACCGATTCGGGATCTCGTCCTCTTTGTACCCGATTTGGCTCTTCCACTCCCTGGAAAAGTGGATCTCCCCTGTCTCAGTATTCCAGAACCACAATCCGACGTTGGCGGCCTCCACGGCCAGCCGAAGCCGGGCTTCCGACTCGCGGCGTTCGGCCTCTGCTTTCTTTCGGATCGTGATATCGGTGAAGAAGATGTCGATTCCCTCTGAATGGGGAAAAACCCGATTCTCAAACCACCGATCCCATAGCGGGAAGTAGCCTTCAAACTGAATCGTCTCCCCGTGATCCATCGCCTGCCGGTAGGCCATGGCAAACGACTGCAATTCATTCTCGGGGAATTCGTCCCACATGTACCGACCGACAAGGTCCGCGGGACGACGCCGGGCGAGTTCGCCCGCCTTGCGATTGACGAACACGTATTTCCAGTCGCGATCCAGGCTGACAAATCCATCTTCGATCCGGTCAAAGACGACTTCGAGAGATTGCGACAGAGTCACGAGACGACTGTGCGTCGAGTCCGAAGCTCTTGCACGAGGAACGTTTCTCCGCCGCACCCAGACAGCCACAAGAATCAGGGCAAGGATCGAGATCCCGGCGAGAGCAAGCATGGGAAAAAGGATTGCAGTTCCCATAACTTCGTTATCATGCTCCATTTGCTCGATCCTTCACAAGGCCCTTCAGAGCAAAATGTGGGGAGGAATCCTGACATCCGCCGGCACTTCCGGCTCGGCTCAATAATTTCACCCCGTCTTGATCCTGCTCCACGTGGACCGTTCCCTGGGTCGTGAAGGCGGCCCCGCCGAAAGCGGAGGGGTTGAAAGCTCCAATGACATCCTCGACCTGGTTGCAGTCGGCAACCGCCGCCCGGTTGTCCACCGGGCGCCGCGTCACTTCGAGTTCGTCCGGCGTGTAGGCGTTGACGTAGAAGTAGCCGGCGACCTCCGGGGCTAGCGGAAATTCTTCATCAGCACGATGTCGTTGTTCTCGCTGCCGTAGAGGAAGTAGATCGTCTTTCCGTCCCTGGAGAGGTCCATCCTGAAGATCGACCCGGTGGCGAAGTCGGTGATCGGCTCGGGCGGGCGGCCGTCGGTGCCGGCGCTCCAGAGGTTGGCGACGTCCGCGATCGTGCGTTTCAGCACGAGGGTTCGTCCGTCGGGGGACCAGCGATAGTCGTCGATCGTCCCTTCGGTCAGTTGCGTCAACGGCCGGGGTGGCCCGCCGGCAAGCGGCTGCAGGAAGAGATTGGAGGTGCCGCCGTCCGCCACCAGGAAGGTGAGCGACCCGCCGTCCGGGGTCCACTTCATGGCATTGGATTGCGGCGGCCAGGTGAATGTGGCGATCGGTGCTCCCCCTTCGATCGGCGCTATGACGCAGGTCCTGGACGCGCCTTCCAGTTCCGCGGGTGTGAAGTAGGCGATCGTGCGATTGTCGGGTGAAACATCCACGATGTAGTCGTAGGACGACGCGACCAGGAGCGGCTCCCCTCCGGCGACGGGCACGGCGAAGAGGGCCCGCAGCGAATCGACGCGCGTGTAGAGCAGGGTCCCGCCGTCGGGGCTGAGCCCCTGGAACCATTCCCCGGTGCCTGAGGCGAGTGGACGCACGTTGCCGCCGTCACGGTTCATGACGAAGATGTGAGGGGTGTAGTCTGCCCCCGTGCGGGCTACAATGAGATCGCCGTTCGGGAGGGCGCGACTGACTTCTTCGCCGTTCGCTCCCGGCGTGATCTGTCGCGGCGCCTGACCATTCCCGTCGAGCGTCCAGACGCTGGTGTTGTGACCCGTGGCGGCGCTGAACGCGATCGTGCTGTCTCCCGACAGGGCGAACGATCCGACGGCGCTGGCGCTCGAGGCATTGAATGTGAGCTGTTTCGGCCGTGCTCCGGCCAGAATGGGAACGCTCCAGACGTTCGACACTCTCGCCGAGCGGAAGGCCGCGATCGTCAGGCCGTCGGCGGTCATGCCGAACTCGTTGTAGCCGTTCGAATCGCTCGTGATCCTCCGGTACCGACCGTCGGGATAGGACACGAGGAAAAGCTGAGGTTGTTCGGTCCTCCCGTGCTTGTACCCGTTCATGACGAACCCCTTGCCGTCCGGGAGCCACTCGAAAAAACCGGCTTCCCATCCGGTGGGGCCGAAACGGGTCTGGGCCAGGGTTGTCGCGTCGATCGACGCGAACTGCCCGTGGATCCCGTTCTCCGCCGTGTGGATGGAGGTGACGAACCTCCTGCCGTCGGGCGACAAGGTGGGAGGTCCCTGGAACATGAGCGGCTGCGCCAGCGTCTCCAGCGTCTTTTCCTGACCGGATTCGAGGTCGAGCACGATCGCCGAGACCTTTCCGGAACTGGGACTGAACCGAAGGAAGCCGACACTCCTGCCGTCCCGGGTCACGTTGAGACCGTAGCCGACATCGGAAGCCACCCGGGTCGCCGGACCGCCCAGGGTCGGTACCCGTTCCAGTGTGGCCGTCATCGGTTGATCCGGGTTCTGGGAGAGAAAGAAGAGGTAGTCTCCGCTCGCGGAAAAACGGGGAGATCCCACGTACTCCTTGCGCGATGACACGACCTGGACCTCGCTCCCGGTGGCGACCTGCCGGATCCAGATCGACGACAGGCCCGAGGCATGGACCGGGTAGGCGAGATAGCGTCCGTCGCCGGAGATGGCCACCCCGGAAACGCCGGCCCGGCCCGAAATGCTGGTGATTTCCAGTCCGGCGGCCGGCGCATCGTTCACGGACTCTGCCGCGCGACGATCCAGGAAGCGCGGGATTCCGACGGCCAGCGCCGCGATCGCGATTGCCGCGGCGATCGCCCCGCCGATCATCGGGACCCGGCTTCGGGCGGGGCGGGGCGGCAGTCCGACGGCCTCGATGCCGCTCCCCGAACTCGCCGAATCGGAGAGCGCATCGAAATTGTCGGCGATCTCCCTCAGTTCGATGGCCAGATCCTTCATCGACTGGAGGCGCTGGTCGGGGTTCTTGGCAAGACAGCGCCGCACGAGGCGTCGCAGGTCCGCCGGCGCCTTCGGGTTCAGTTCCTGCGCCTCGACGGGCGCGTCGTGCAGGATCCTGTGCATCGTGTCCACGGCGGAGTCGGCCGCGAAGGCGCGCTTCCGCGTCACGGCCTCGTAGAGGATGCAGCCGAACGAGAAGATGTCGGATCGGAAGTCGACGGACTTCCCCCGCACCTGTTCCGGCGACATGTAGCCGACGGTGCCCAGCAACGTCCCCGCGCTCGTCTGTTCGGCGGCGCGTGTCGGCGCCAGGCTGGCATTCTCGGCCTCGGGCACGGCTTCCGTCAGCTTGGCCAGCCCGAAGTCGAGCACCTTGGCGAACCCGTCCCGCGAGACCATGATGTTGCCCGGCTTCAGGTCGCGGTGGACGATTCCGGCCACGTGAGCCTTGGCGATGCCGTCCGCGGCCTGGGCGAGGTAGCCGAGCAGGCGGCGCAGGTCTTCCCTCTCGTCATGGATCAGCTCGTGGAGGGTACGCCCGTCGATCCGCTCCATGGCGATGAAGTGGATCGGACCCGTCGCCTCCCCCGCTCGCTCGATCTCGCCCGAACCGATCTCGTGGATCGTGACGATGCCCGGGTGGTTCAGCGAGGACGCCGCCTTCGCTTCGAGGACGAAGCGCCGCAGCCGCTCGTCATTGCGGACCAGCTGCGCCGGGAGAACCTTCAGCGCCACGCCGCGCTCGAGGTTGAGATCCTGGGCCAGGTACACCTCGCCCATGCCGCCCGCCCCAAGGGGGCTCACGATCCGGTAGTGGGAGAGCAGATCCCCGGCCTGCAGGGTGTGTTCCGTCACCGGCCGGCGGCCCGCGCCTTCAGCGCCTTGTGCCCTCTGACCATCGATGCGTCGATCACGATCGGAAAGCTCCTGCGGCACGGGACGGACCTCTCCGTGGCGAAAGGGGCTCCGGAGGGCTGGGGGTCAGGCGAAAACGGGGCATTATGGGGCCAACGGCGGTCGGTCTGTCAATGTCGCCGGGGGCCCGCAACACCCGGGTCCATCGGGTGTGCGATCACGACGGCCTCGAGGCGATCCGGGGCGGCACCACGTCGATGCTCGATACCGGCGCGCTCCGACAGGGCGTCCGGCTCGAGAACAGTCCGGGAAGGATCCGATTGATGGGGCGGCAGAGAGGTCAGCCCGCGCCGAGAACCTTGTGAAGGCCGGCGATCATCCGCGCGAGTTCGGATTCCGGTCCGGAACCCACCTCGACGGCGATCGCCCCGGCTTCCTCCAGGGTGACGCGGGCGGCGGCCAGGTTCCCGACGAGCCTTTCGAGTTCGGCGCGATAGCAGAGAACCTTGCCCAGTTCGACCCGGCCGTCGATCCGGCGGAGGATCGACTCGGCGCTGGCCACCGTGTCCCGCGCTTCTTCAAGGCGACCCTGCTGCAGGAGCAGTTCTCCCAGGTTGCTGAGAGCGATGCCTTCGAAGCGCAGATCGCCGATCTCGCGGTGTATGGCCAGGGCCGCTTCGTAGTGAGAGCGTGCTTCGTCGAGGCGACCGGTCTTGCCTTCCACATGCGCGAGATTCGCGAGAAGCGTCCCTTCGAGGCGCCGTGCCGCCACCTCGCGGGAGATCGTGAGCGCCGCGGCGTAGCAGGCCCTGGCGTCTTCCCACCGGCGCTGATCGAAGTATCCGTTCGCGAGCTGGCCGAGAACGATGCCTTCCGAACGCCGGTCGCCCGCCTCACGGTGGATCGCGAGAGCCATCTCGTTGTGATGCGTGGCCTCATCGAGCCGGCCCTGCTCGCGATCGAGGATCGCGAGATTGCCGAGCGCGATCCCCTCGAAGCGGCGGTCGCCGACCTCGCGATGAATGGCCAGGGCGGCCTCGAAGTGGGATCGACCCGACTCCATCCGGCCCTGGGCCGTGTGCAGGCTGCCGAGGTATTCCGTGAAGACGCCTTCCCAGCGGCGGTCGCCGACCTCGCGGTGGATCGCCTGGGCCGATTCGAAGTGGGCCAGCGCCTCCTCCATGCGCCCCTGCTCGACATGCAGGATGCCGAGCGAGCCGATGACGATCCCCTCGATGCGGCGTTCGCCGGCTTCGCGGGCCAGAGTCAGCGCCTGTTCCCAGTCGGTGCGCGCGTCATCCATCCGGCCGGAGAGCCTCTCCACACGCCCCAGGGCGCTCAGGACGTCGCCGTGCTCTTTCGGATTGAGCGACAGGCCGGCCATCACGTCGCGGCCGAGTTGCACGGCCGCCCCGAAGGGCCCCCGCAGCGCGAGGACTTCCACCGCGGCGCGATAGGTCGCCACGCCGATCGCCGCATCGCCGCGTTCCAGGGCGCGGCGGCAGGCCGCCGTCATGTTTTCGATCTCCCGTTCGAGGCGCCGCCGTCGAGCGATGCCGCCGTGCCGGTCCAGCGCCTCGAGCGCTTCGTCCGACCCGAATGTCGCGCACCACGTTCCGTGATGCTCTTCGGCGGCGCGACGGGCGTTCCCGCCCTCGGAATGAAGCTTCATGCGGGCGTACTCCTGCAGGGTGACATACATCCCGAAGCGGGGCTCGGAAGTCCCCGAACGGCGTTCCGAAAACGCGATCTTCAGAAGGCACTTGTCCACCAGCGTCTGGAGAATGTCCACGACCCACGGCGCTTCCGGCCAGGCGCTCAGGTCGAGCACCGCCTCCGCCGCGTCGAGTGTCAGGCCGCCCTCGAACACCGAGAGCTGGGCCCAGGCGGACCTTTCCCAGGGAGTCAGAAGGTCCCACGATCCGTCGATCGCTCCCTCGAGTGTTTCGTGATGCACGCTCCGGCCGCCGGTCAGCAGCCGGAATCGCTCCCGCATCCGCTCGACGATCTGGGCGGCGCTCATCACCCGGATGCGGGCCGCGGCGAGCTCGATAGCCAGCGGCATGCCGTCCACGAGCCTCACGATTTCGCGCGCCGCTTCCGCTTCGGCGCCGGCCAGTTCGAACGCGGGGCGCAAGCCGCTCGCCCGGGCGGCGAACAGTTCCACACCCGCCTCGATCGACAGGGGTTCGATCGTCAGGACCTGCTCGCCGTCCATGCCGAGCCGCTCCCGGCTCGTCACGACGCATCGTGCCTCCGGCGCCTTGGAGAGCCATCGCCCCACGGTTTCCGCGGCGTGATCCGCCACCTGTTCGAAGTTGTCGAGGATCAGCAGACAACGCCCGCGGCCCGCGATGACGTGACCCAGCTGCTCGATCGGATCACCGCGCCCGAGCTGAACACCGAGCGGGCCCGCGACGCCCGCCGCGATGCCGTTCCGGTTCCGCGCCTCGGTGAGATCGCAGAACCAGACGCCGCCGGGCCATCGCCCGAGATTCAACCAGCCGTAGTGAACCGCGAGACGGGTCTTGCCCATGCCTCCGGCGCCCAGGAGGGTCACGAGGCGCGCCCCGCCGGCGAGGGCGCGCTCCAGGGCTTCGACTTCCAGCCGTCGCCCCACGAAGAGGTCCCGCTCGCCCGGCAGGGTGTGCCGGCCCTGCAACTCGAGACTGGTTTCCTCGGCCGCCGCCGGCGTTCGGTTCAGCAGCGCGTCGACAACATCTTCCGCCCGCTGGAACCGCCGGCCGGGATCGCGCGACAGGCAGCGCAGGATCACCGTGTCCCAGAGCGGGTCCAGATCCGGCACGATGCTTCGCGGTGACGGCGGGTCCTGACCGAGCCGCCGGAACCCCATCACCAGCGGTGAATCTCCGGCAAAGGGGCGCGTGCCGGTCACCATTTCGTAAAGCGTGACGCCCAGCGCGTAGATGTCCGCGGCCGGGCCGACCTCCGCACCGGAAATCTGCTCCGGCGCCATGTAGGCCGGCGTGCCGATGACCGGCTCCGGTTCGCCGTCGGAGCCCGCATTCAATCCGACCCCCGAAGCCCGAGCGATGCCGAAGTCCGTCACCACGGCCTCCTCGATGCCGTCCCGGATCACGAGCATCACGTTCGCGGGTTTGAAATCCCGGTGCACGACTCCGGCCAGATGCGCGGCGCTGAGCCCCGCGGCCATCTGCCCCGCAAGCGACAGTGCCCGGTCGAGGGTCAGCCGGCCCGTCTCCCTCAGGCGCTCGGCGAGCGTCACCCCATGCAGGATTTCCATCGTCAGGAACCACACCGAGGCGTCCCCCTCACCGTGCCGGCCGAGGTCGTACATCCGGCACACGTTGGGGTGCCAGACGGCCCGCGTCAGCAGACCCTCGAGTTTGAGCTGCTGAAAAGCCTCATCCCCGCGTCCGGCCACGCGCACGGTCTTCAGGGCCACCGAAATCGCGAGATCGTCGTCCCGCGCCTCGTACACTTCCCCCATCCCGCCCGTGCCGAGGAGCCGCTGAATTACGTAGCGGTCGGCCACGCGATCGCCGGGAACGAACCGGGTCGTCTCCGGGGCCCCGAAACCGCCCAGCCAGAGCGTGGGGAGTTCCTCGACCGCAGCGGCGCCGAGCAGGGAGAGGACCTCGTCGCGGAGTTCGGCCTCGGCCGCACAGGCGGACTCGACGAAGGCCGTGCGCTCCGAATCGGGCAGGGCCAGCGCCTTTTCGACCAGCTCCTGGACGCGGTCCCAGGACCCGGTGCTCACGCAGGACGACCCAGTTCGCGTCCGAGCCAGAGCCGCAGCAGGCTCCAGTCGCGCTTCGTGGTCGCGGGAGATATCTCGAGCACCGCCGCCGTTTCCTCGATCGTCATGCCGCCGAAGAACCGGTACTCGACGATGCGCGCGTGCCGGGGGTTCTGCGTCGCGAGCCGTTCGAGCGCGGCATCCAGCGCGAGAATGCGATCGGCTTCCGCCGCCGGCAGGTCCGCGGCCTCCTCGAGCGAGGTGTGGGGCGCGCCCCCTCCGCGCTTCAAGCGCTTCCGGCTCCGGGCATGGCTGACCAGGATGTTGCGCATGGCCTGCGCGGCGATGGCGAGAAAGTGCGCGCGCGACTGCCATTGTACGCGGTCGAGCTGGATGAGCTTGAGGTAGGCCTCGTGAACCAGCCCCGTCGTATTGAGTGAGTGGTCCGGTCGCTCGTGGCGCAGCCGGCGCCGCGCGATCTCCCGCAGCTCTTCGTAGACCAGCGGGATGAATTCGTTCATGGCGTCCCGGTTGCCGCTGCTCAGGGCCAGGAGGAGCTCGGTCGCCTGTTTCTGATTCGCCAAGTCGAACCCCGTCGGTCAGGGAGCCCTGAGTTTTCCAGCCGGTCGTGGCACGTTTTTCCTGAATCGTATCGTCGCCACAACTCATTCTAGGACAACGGTCTGGGTCGTACAACATCGCGATTGAGGATCCGATGAGCCGGTTTGGCCGGTTTCGGCGCTCTCTCCTGTGATTGTAGTCGTTGCCGTTCCTCTTGTCGCTTCAGCGGGATTCACGCCTTACGACTCACCACCTCCGATCGAGCGCCCCACGGATGGCGCGGAAAGGATGACCATGAGCTTGTTCATCGCCATGACCGCGGGGGCAGGCGTCGTCCCGACTCGCAGGTTGTAACTTAACCCCGCCGAAGGCGTGTAATCGTCCGTCGAAGCGGTCCAGCTGAACGTCACCTGGTTTCCGACGCGGACCGCCGCGAGATTCGTCGGCGTGGACGGGACGCTGTTCAGGGGGCCGCTGTCGTTCCGGTAAATGCGCGAAAACACCGGACCGCCGAAGCCGCTGAGCGCCAGATCCGGGTCCCCGTCGTTGTCGTAATCGCCCCACGCCACACCGGGAAAGTAGGCGCCGGGAAGACTCACTCCGGAGTCAGTGAAGACTCCACTATCATGGCGATATATGTTCGTCCGCCCGCCGGCTCCTTCGAAACCGGCCGCCGCGATGTCGAGATCACCGTCCGAGTCATAATCGCACCAGGCCGCCGCCGTCGAGCTGAGGCCGGTCATCATCGACGGGTGAAGCACGAACGTTCCGCCGTCATTTCGATAGACGACGCACAGGCGCACCGATCCGGTCCAGCCGGCCAGCAGCAGATCGGGGTCGCCGTCGCCATCGAAATCACCTCAGGATACTGCCCCCTCCAGCCCAGGCAGTCCCGCACCGGCGTCCGAGAACATCCCGCCCGGGTGTTGCGGAAGACCCGGGTGATCTTCACCCCGCTGTTGTTCTCGCCGGCCAGCAGCAGGTCGAGATCGCCGTCGTTGTCGGAATCGCCCCAGGCCATGGATGACCGGAACAGCCCCGGCAGGCCGGCGCCGATATCCGTCAGTGTGACGGCCATGACGGGGGATGCCCAGGAGACGAGGGGGAGCAGAACCAGAGTCCGGAGCGGAAATCGACGCGATGCAAAGCTGAGGGTGATTGAAGCGAACATTGGATCCTCGCCGATTAGAGCCGGTCGGAATTCGACCTGAAGTTCGAACGGACGCAGGTAACGCGGAGGCCGGGGAGAAAACGGACCATAAAACTGGCCAGTTTTGATGCCTCCCGGCGCATTCAGTCCGGTAGAGACCGTTCATCCCCCTTTGAAAGGAGCCGTCATCGTGCGCCATTTTACCGGAATCAGGCTCGTCTGCTGGTTCGCCGCACTGTTCCTCCCTATATCCCGCGACGCCACCGCCCAGAGCCTCCGGGACGACTTTTACGTAACGAACGGCCGCGTGGAGTCGACGGCGCTCGCCGGGAACACGCTGTATATCGGCGGCACGTTTTCGCAGGTCGGCCCCTTGATGGGTAGCGGCATCCCCCTCGACGCCGGGACGGGATTTCCGGTCGCCGGTTTCCCGAAGGTCACGGGGTACGTCACAGACGTTGTTCCGGACGGATCGGGGGGCTGGTACATTGGGGGGAACTTCACGGAGGTCGGCGGGCTCCCGCGGACGAGACTGGCCCACATCCGTTCGGACAACAGCGTGGGGCCATGGAGTCCGGCTCCGAATCTGAACGTTTTTTCCCTCGCGCTGAGCGGAGGAATCGTTTACATCGGCGGAGCCTTCACGCAGATCGACGGGTTTCCGCGGCTCGGACTCGCGGCCGTGGATGCAACGACGGGCGCCGTCACGGCCTGGAATCCGAACACCTCGAATCCTCTCGTCCTGGCGCTGGAAGTCAGCGGGACGACCGTCTATGCCGGCGGGCAGTTCACGAACATCGGCGGCCAGCCCCGCGCGAACATCGTGGCTTTGAGCGCCTCGACCGGGCTTGCGACCGGATGGAACCCGGGGGCGGACAACGTGGTCTTCGATCTGGAGCTGAACGGAGCGACCGTCTACGCTTCCGGGCAGTTCACGACGATCGGCGGCCAGCCGAGGAACCGGATCGCGGCCCTCGATGCTTCGACGGGGCTCGCCACGGCGTGGAACCCGAACCCGAACGGAAGCGGCGTTAACGTGGTTGCGGTGCATGGGACCACGGTCTACGCCGGCGGGGACTTCACATCGATCGGCGGTCAGCCGCGGAACCGGATCGCTGCCCTTGATGCCGCCTCCGGCCTCGCGACCTCGTGGGATCCGAACGCCACCGGAAGCTTCGTGAGTTCTTTGCATGTCGGCGGACCCGCGGTCTATGCCTCCGGAAGGTTCAGCGCGATCGGCGGCCAGGCGCGGAACAACATCGCCGCGCTTGACCCTGTCACGGGACTCGCCATGGCCTGGAATCCGAACATCAACTACACCGTCTCGACGGTGGCCCTCGCGGGATCGACGGTGTACGCCGGAGGACAGTTCACGAGCCTGGGCGGCCAGACCCGCAACCGGATCGCCGCGATCGACGTCACGACCGGATTCCCCACAAGCTGGAACCCGAACGCCGACGGCACAAGCGTCTCGGCGCTCGCCGTGACCGGAACCACGGTCTACGCCGGCGGCGATTTCACGACGATCGGCGGCCAGTCGCGCAATCGGATCGCGGAGATCTCAGCCGCCACCGGTCTCGCCACGGCCTGGAACCCGGATGCGAACGGCACCGTCGTCCGAACGATCGCGCCCGGGCAGTCGACGGTCTTCGTCGGCGGCGACTTCACCATGATCGGCGGACAGGCGCGCAATCGGATTGCGGCGTTGAGCGCCGCGACCGGAGCGGCCACCGCGTGGAATGCGAACGCCAACGGCACGCGGGTAGATGTCGTGGCGGTGCATGGACCTCTCGTCTACGCCGGCGGGGATTTCACGAGCATCGGCGGTCAGATGCGGAGCCATCTGGCAGCCCTGGATTCCGCAGCGGGGCTGGCGACCGGCTGGAACCCGAACGCGAACGGTACCACCGTACGGGCGCTGGCCATGAGAGGAAACACGATCTACGCCGGCGGCGACTTCACGATGATCGGCGGACAGGCGCGGAACCGGATAGCGGCGCTGGATGACGGGATCGGACTTGCGACGGCATGGAATCCGGCACCGAACGGTACGACCCTGCGATCCCTTGCCGTCAGCGGATCGACGGTGTACGCCGGCGGCGATTTCACGGCGATCGGCGGCCAATCGCGGAACCGGCTGGCCGCGCTGAGCGCGTCCACTGGACTCGCGACCTCCTGGAATACGGGTAACCGGAGCGTTGTCTTTGCTCTCGCGGCGAACGGGACGGCCGTCTACGCGGGCGCGGAATTCATCACCGGCATTGTTCCCGTGAGAGGCATCACCGCGTACGACGAGCAGACTCCGCCCGCGCCGTACAACTCAACCTGGCACGGTCACACGGGTTTGTTTCCCGATGCGTTCTGCCCGTGGAACCTGTTCGACACGGCGAGCCCCGAGGACCCGGCGCTCTCCGGCGGTGTCCTGACGCTCGCCACGTCCAGCGCGTCGGAGAATCTCTACTACGAGCAGACGCAGTTTGTGACGGCGCCGGACACGCTGCGCATCGAAGCCCGCTTCCGGGTCGTTTCCGAAACCCACCTGGCGGGGAACCCGCGGCGCGGCGTGGGAATCGGTTTCCTGGTGGCTCCGAACTCCGGCAATTTCCTGTTCGTGGGGCGCGACACGGTCTTCATCTGGAGTGGCCTGGCCGTGCAGGGCGCGACGGCGTTCGTGGATACCGACGACAATTTTCACGAGTACCGGATCGAGGTCCTGAGCAGCTCGACGATCCGGGTCTACCAGGACGACGTCCAGATCCTTACGGGTTCGATCGTGACCGATCCCGCCTTCGCCGGCACGCCGCAGCTCCACTGGGGTGACATCACGCTGAGCTCGTCGGCCGTGTCCGAGTGGGTCTACGTGCAGCACAACTTGAGCCCGGCGCCGTGCGGGAGCGTCTCGGCAGTCGGCCCGGATCCGAACCGGGCCGATGCTGGAGCCCCGGTTGTTTCGATCACACCGTTTCCGAACCCGGCGCGCGGGCCGATGAACCTCGTGTTTCACGCGACTTCAGCTCATCGCAATCCGGCGAGTCTGAGGATTTTCGACGTCACCGGGAGGCTGGTTGGAGATATCGAAGCCGGCGTCCTCCCGGAGGGGCCGACGATGCTGAAGTGGAGCGGCACGGACCATGGCGGCCGGCCGCTCCTCAACGGGATCTACTTCCTGCGCCTCGAGTCGGGCGGACGGGTGATCGGGGCCGGAAGGGTGATGATTCTGCGATAGGCGGGCGGACGGGCCTCTGCGGACAGCCCGCCCCGGCCCGATTTCGCAAAATTTTCCCTCAGGACCCGTAATCGCTGGCCGGTTGGATTCCATTCTGGCGCATTCCCTGTGCCACTGACCCATCGTTCCAGCCGAGAATATCGGCCCTGTGGGTCAGGCGAATTCGGATCCTGGAGTGTGATGGAGGAAGAACCCAATGCCCCTTCGCTGTCAAGCTGTTCTACGCCTTGTTGTTATGGCACTCTTGGTCCAGTCCGCCCCGGCGTCGGCCGGGGATCTCAAGGGAACGATTCGGAACAACGACGGGACGCAGGTTACGGGAGGATGGCGCGTCGTCGTGCGGGGCGTCGATCAAGCCGGAGGGGGGATGGCCCTGACGGACGATTCCGGATCGTTCGCGCTGACCGGACTTGCCGCGGGGCGAACGGCGGTGGCGATATACGATCCCGCTGACGGTGACGTCGTTTCCAATCCGAGAGCCGGCCGGCTGATCCGCCTGCGAGCCGACGGGGAGACCACCGTCGAATTCCGGATCGAGCCGCGGCGCGCGGCTTCAGCGTTCAACTTCATCTGGTACCGCGGCGAGTACTTCAACGACCAGCATACCTACGGGTCGGCAACCCGGGTACACCTGCCCGAGCGGGGGTCGATCATCGGTATCGACATGGAGCTGTCGCCGGGCGGAGGATCGATCTCTGGCCGGGTCACGCGCGACATCGGCGGGAATGGAATTCCCGGTGTCCTCGTGACGGCCCACGGCGCTTTGTCGGGCACATATCTGTCCTTCGATCGAACCGATGAGAACGGCTTCTATCGCATCACCGGGATCCCGGCCGAGGGTACGGTCGTCGCCGCGGGCTTGTTTGACGCCGCCCCGCTGAGCGACGTCGTCGGCGAATTCTATGACAACACGCTCGGCAACGCGATTGTGACCGTCCCGGTCAACGAAGGCGCCGACACTCCGAACATCAACTTCGCGCTGGCACCGGGGGGGTCGATTTCCGGTCGCGTCACGGCGGAGACCGGCGGCCAGGGGCTGCCGGATGTCGTTGTCACGCTTAATGAAACAACCCTGGGTTTCACCGCCTCCGGGCTGACGGACGCATCCGGGCATTACCAGGTGGGCGCCCTGGTGCCGGGATCATGGACGCTCGGGGTGACGCCCGGCAGTGACTACGTCCGGGAATACTGGAACAACCGGCTGACGTCGGTGGATGCGGATCTCATCACGGTGACCGGGGGTCAGGACACGCCGGGCATCGACCTGGCCCTGGCCGGAGCCGGCCGGATCTCCGGAAGCGTGACGCACGAGAGGACCGGCGATCCGCTGCGAGTTCTGGTGACGGCGATACCCGTTTCCGGCGGATTGAATCGCATCAGCTTCACCGACACGACCGGCCGCTACGAGATCAGCCGGATGATCCCCGGACCTTACCGGGTTCGCGTCGGGGCCCTGGGCATGTGGTGGAATAGCCGGACGAGTTCGGATCAGGCCGATCCGGTTGAGGTGGTCGCCGGCCAGACGGTGACAAACATCGATTTCGTCGGGATACCGGTGACCCAGAGATGTGAGCAGCCGCCGCAGAGCGTCGGCACGATTCGAGGTCTGGTTCTCGACTCGCAGTTGGAGCCGATCCACAATTACCCTATCGGGCTCTTCACCGACACTTCCGGAACCAGAGTCCACGTCGGGACGGCTCACACGAGCCTCAGCGGGGCCTACGAATTCAACTGCCTTCAGCCCGGCCCTTACTTCGTCCGGGCGATCGGGGGCTGGTTCACTTTCCGGACTGAATGGTACGACGACGCGGACGAGGCTCATGCCGACACCGTCACGGTCCAGGCCGGCCACATGACCGATGGAATCAACATCGTCCTGGAAGCCGGCGGCACGATCAGCGGACGGGTCACGGGGGCCGGTGGAATCCCGCTCGCGCGCGCTGAACTCTCCGTCGTGGGCCCCGACGGGTTCCCGATCCCGGCGACTACGGATGAGAACGGAGAGTGGCAGATTGCCGGCGGGCCGTCGGGGGCTCTCGTCGCCGGCGACTATGTTGTCTGCGCCCTGGGAGTGAGCACGGCCGATCCGGCCCTCGTTCCGGTCCTTCTGTCACGATTCACCGCGACGGCCGCGGCGGGGGGAGTCTTTCGCCTCGAATGGACGACCGGGAGCGAATTCTCTCAGGCCGGTTTCCATGTCGAGCGCGCGACCGCACCCGACGGCCCCACAACCCGACTCACCGGAAGCCTTCTCACGGGAGGGCCCGACTACACGTTCGTCGATGCAACGCCACCGGCCGGTGCGATCTGGTACTGGCTCGTTGCCGTCGATCGCGGGGGTCGCGAGGAGCGAGTGGGCCCGCTTGCCGTTTCCGTGGGTGATCCCGCGGCCACGCGCTTTCTCGGCGCTGCCGCGAATCCGTCGCGCGGCCCGGCATCGATCAGCTGGAACCTCGCCCAGAGTGGACCGGTGCGCCTTGATCTCTTCGATGCCGCGGGGCGGTGGATCCGAACGCTGGTCGACGAACTGCGCCCGGCCGGCGCCGGTTCCGCCCACTGGGAGGGAACCACCGCGGACGGAGGCCGGGCGGCGGCGGGCCAGTACTTTCTGCGCTTTAGAACGCCTGAAGGCATTGAGCACGGTCGGCTGACGATTGTGCGTTGATCATGATGACCGCCGCCAGGTCCTTCGAGACCGACCGGAAACGGGAGCACGTCAAGGAACTCGGGCGTCTGCACCAGCAACACAAGGAGATCGAAGCGAAGATCGACGCGGCCTACGACGACAAGCTGGACGGCCGCATCACCGAAGGCAGGCGCACCTCGCCGGCCAGCAGCAGGTCGAGATTGAGCGGGATCGTGCCGCCTCAATCCTGTATCATGTCCGCTCCCATCAACCGTCCAAAGCGAGCGGAGGAAACGGAATGAGCGCGCCCTTGAACCCTGAACGCATCATGCAGACCGGCCTGGCCTTCTGGCCTTCCAAGACGCTTCTCAGCGCCATCGAGATGGAGCTGTTCACCGAACTCGCCAGTGGACCGCAGAACCTCGAGACCCTCACGGGACGTCTCGGCCTGCACCGGCGATCGGCTCGCGACTTTCTCGACACGCTGGTGTCGCTCGGTTTTCTGAATCGCAAGGACCATTTCTACGCAAACGCTCCGGACTCCGACCTGTTTCTCGACAAGAAGAAGCCGACCTACATCGGCGGCATGCTGGAAATGGCGAACCACCGTCTCTACCCGTTCTGGGGTCACCTGACCGAGGCGCTCCGCACCGGAAAACCGCAGAATGAAATGAAGGCCGGAGGAACGGGCCTCTTCGAGGCGCTCTACTCCGATCCCGCCCGGCTCAAGGAGTTTCTGTCCGCCATGACCGGAATCAGCCACGGCGCGAATCTCAAGATTGCGGAGCTGTTCCCCTGGAAGGATCACAAGACGTTTGTGGACGTCGGCACGGCCCAGGGAGATCTGGCGGTGCAGATTGTCCGGGCGAACCCGCATCTCAGGGGGGCCGGCTTCGATCTCCCCGAAGTAGCGCCCATCTTCGAAGAATATGCCGCCGCCAACGGCCTCTCCGACCGGCTGTCCTTCGTGTCCGGCAGCTTTTTCGAGCAGGATCTGCCGAAAGCCGACGTTGTGCTGATGGGTCACATCCTCCACGACTGGAATCTCGAAGAAAAGAAGATGCTCATCGCAAAGGCGTTCAATGCGGTACCCGAGGGCGGCGCTCTCGTTGTTTACGAATCGATCATCGACGACGACCGTTCGAAGAACGCGTTCGGCCTGATGATGAGCCTCAACATGCTGATCGAAACGCCGGGCGGGTTCGATTACACCGGCGCCGATTGTTCGGGGTGGATGAAAGAGGCCGGTTTCAGCTCGACGAGGGTCGTGCCCCTGGTCGGGCCCGATTCCATGGTGATCGGAGTCAGGTAGTTCAGTCCCCTTCAGCTACCGTCCGACCCGCCTGCATCATCAGCGCGACACCATTCCGGATCCGGAAGTTCTCCGGAACGCTCCATTGCCGTCGAACACCTGGATGCGGTGGTTGAACGTGTCGGCCAGGCAGGGAAGTAGGCCTCTGTCCGTTCCTCGATCCGGAGACTAAGGCCCGCCCGTCCCCGCTCCCCCGGCGGGCGCATCGTGCCAGTGGCCATGTTCCGCCGACCACACCTTGCCGGCCGGCGCCGGGCCGGGAGGCTGGGGCGAGGGCTGGCCGGCCATCGGCGGCGTGACGGTGATCGGTGCGCTCGAACCGGGAGTGACGGTGATCGGGGCGCTTTCGCCGGGCGTGGCGGTCAAGCCGCCGACAGGGGCGTCGTGCCAGTGGCCGTGCTCCGGCGACCAGACCTTGCCGGCCGGCGCCGGGCCCGGCGGCTGAGGGGTGTTTCCGCCGACCGGCACTGGCGCCCCGGCGACCGGCGCCGAGCCGCTGGTCCCGGACTGCTTCTGGCTCATGGCCAGCGCCAGGAGCGCCACGGCCAGTACTCCGCCGACCATAAGGGCCGTCAGCGTGAACCGGGACACGCGGCGGTTGGACTTCTCGGCGCAACAGTGCTTGTAGCGGGCACCGCTCCCGCAGGGGCAGAGCTCGTTTCGTCCGACTTTCATGACGTCTCCCGGGGTTGAGTGTCTCCCCCCGGCTCCGGGGGCATTCAGCGCGAATGGCGCTCAGTTTACACCGGAGAACGTGCGGCGTAAAACCTCGTGCCTCCCGAAGACGCTCGGAACCGGACGACGGTTTGTGTCCATCGGTTCATGCACGGCATCAAGGTCTTGATGGCCAAGAACTCGCGTCGCGAGCGCCGGCCGACCTCAGCGGTACATCGACTTGACGGCTCCCCAGGTCGTCCGTTCCACGGGCGTCGGGTCCTGGGCCAGGATCGTCATCGTGCAGGATCCGCAGCCCTCCGGAACGCAGTTGACCTGGGCTTTCTTCAGTCGGATCTCACCGGGGGCCAGGGCCTTCACCATGACCGTCGAGCCGTCGCTCGGTCCGACGATCAGGATCTGCACGCCCGGCTTCCCCATCTGCGGACCGTCGTGGACAGATTGACGCGGGAAAGCTGAGTGCAACAGGATCCGGCGAGTATGTTCCCCTCCTGAGCCAGCTCGATCGCAAATGGCTGCGCCTTCAGTCCAGCCTGAATTACAGGATGACCCCAGCGAAATCGCTGCGCCGCCAATTGACCATTCAACAACAGTTTAGAAATATTCCGGAGCACAGCCTCTCGTGATCCTTTCCGGCTCCTCTCTGCGCGTTACGGCTGAGGACCCGCTCCGTCCCGTTCCGGCGCCTGCCGCAACGCCGGACCTGCGGTCCCAAATTGAGGAGACATTGATGGACCGCTCGCACCGACTCTTCCGCGGATCGATCCTGACTGCGATTCTGTCCGCCACTCTCGCTTCCTGCGCATCCGCCGCAACCATCACCTGGAGAAACGCCGTCAGCGGGAGCTGGCATACCGCTTCGAACTGGCTTCCGACCTCGGTGCCGGGCCCGGGCGACGTGGCGGTCATCGCGCTGAGCGGGAACTACACGGTCAGCATCAATTCGAACGTGTCCGTCGACGCGATCAACCTGGCCAGCGGAACCGGAACGCGCCGGCTCAACGTGAACGGGGCCACGCTCACCATGAGCGCAGGGATCGCCGTGGGATCCACGAACTACCTGACGTTGAACTCCGGAACGGTGTCCGGTGCCGGAACGATCGACGTCGACGGCAACCTGACGTCCAGCGGCAACTCGGCGATCAATTCACCAATCAATACGCACTTCACGACCATGTTCTCCGTAGCCGGCGACTCGCTCAAGATCTCGGCGGGCTTCCAGAACATAGGAACGCTGCAGTTCTCCAACACGAACCCGGTCTATCTCTTCGTTAACGGAACGCTGACGAACACGGGAACAATCCAGTCGCTGAACCTCAGCGCGAATACCGCCCGGCTGCAGAAGGGCTCCGTGAACAATCAGGGCACGCTGGACGTTCAAGGGTCATTCAGCATCGAAGACATCACGGTCTCTCATCAGAACAGCGGAACGATCGACGTGGGCACGAACGGCTACGCGGTGATCCGAGGCGGTAATCCCGGCATCACGTTCACGACGAGCGGCAACATCACGATTGGATCGGGGGCTACATTCGAGTTCGCGAGAACAGTCGGCGTGATGACGGACCTCTGTTTCTACCAGACCGCAGGCAGCATCTCGGGAGCCGGACGGCTGCGCGTGGCCGGCGGCGGGGTCACTTTTGCGTCCAACCCGACCTGCGGCGAGATCGAGCTCGACGTGGCCAAGGCCGTGTTTCCACAAACTCTCTACAACCAAGATAGTGTTTACAGCTATTACCAGGTGCTCGACTTCAAGGTTTGCGATGTCACTGCGCCCTACATGTACAACCGTGGTGACTTTGCCCTCTACAAGGGCAGCGTCTATCGACTGCCAAGGCTCATCAACTGGGGCACAGTCACCACTCCGGGCCCCGGAACCGCCGCGGTTCAGATGATCAACACGCAATACGCCAACCATTTCGGAGGAAGCCTGTACCTGACTACGAGTCTTGTCGGACTCTATTTCCTGGAGAACGTGGGCTATACCGAGTTTGGTTCTGATACGCCGGGCGAGACCAGCATCGAGGCAGACCACATCTGGAATTCAAACGGCCTGTTCCGTTGCGTACCTGGCGCCGGAGGAACGCGCAGACTGCCTCGCATCCACAATAGTGCCTCGTCAATCATGGACATTCAGCAGACGACAGTCGTCGGCATGGACGGCGCAACCATAAATGATCACTGCTTCAACTTTGGGAGCTATACCGTGAACGGCGGCGACCTGATCTACGAATTCAACGGTTTCAACAGCCAGCAGGTCGAGAATACCGGCAGTTACTCCATCGGCGCCGGGCGCATCGTTCGCATCGTCGGCGGCCACCTCAACTCCACGGGATCCATAAGCGGCGCCGGGTTCCTCATTCTCGACTCGGGCAACATCGCCGATTTCCAGATGAATCCGACCGTGGGGCGCATCGCCGTTCGCCAGGCGACCGCCACGTTGGCGTCCGCGGTGACGCACGGCGCGGCCCAGTTCTTCGAGCTCGTGGACGCCACCGTGACCGCTCCGGGTTTCACGGTCGAGTCCCTGCATTCGCTCGAGCTTCACAACTCCCATCTCGTTGTTCCCGCTCTCACGAACAATGGGGTGGTGACCGTCCGGCAGACGGGATCCGTCAGCGGCCTGATCAATACGGTGCCCGGGTCCCGGATCAGCATGGTCGCGAGTTCCGGATTCGGACCCGCCAGCCTCACCGTCGGCCAGGCTTTTGCCAACCATGGGGAGATCACGCTCGAACCGGTTCCGAATTCATCGGCCAGTCTGAGTCTCACGAACGGCGAGCTCACGAATGCCAACGGGGCCACCATTGCCGCCATCGCGACCAACCCGACCGATCTGACCCAGGCCTATCTCAACGCTTCGCTCAACAACAATGGGCTCGTCGCCGTCAACGCGGACCTCACGTTGGACAGGGAGTCCGCGCAGCACATAAGCTCGGGTTCCATCACCGTAGGCGAAGGTGACCTGCGCATCCGTCAGACCGGCACGTCGCCGAGCTTCACGAGTGTCGCCGGAACCATATGGATCAATCCGGACCGGACGCTGCACGTCGACGGCGGCGCCATCACCGTCAACGGCGGCAGTGTGACCGGCGGCGGCACGATGAACTTGACGGGGGGCTCGAGCGCGAATTTCAGCGTGCAACCGGAGATCTCGGCGCTGAACATGCAGAACGCCGATGCCACGTTTCCCGGCACGTTCAACACGGACAGCACCAGCATCGATCTGGATGCTTCCGATCTCATCGCCGGCGTGACGAATACTGCCGGCCACACGATCCGCGTCCTCGACTCGTCGATCTCGGGCTCGATCCTCAACTCCGGAACTCTCGACGTCCAGGGCGCGTCGAGCTTTCCGGCGTTCCTGAGCAACGGCGGTCTGATCACGATTCAGAACGGCCTGCTCCTGAGCGGCGGTGACACCGGCCAGCTCAACTACGGCGTCATCCGTGTGCTCGGGGGAACCTTCGTCGTGAATCAGACGCCGGCCGGCTACTTCTCGAACACCGATACACTCAAGGTCTATCCCGGCGCCACGCTGCAGGTGACGGGCGGAACGTTCCGGAACGAAACCGCGGGCGTCCTGGCCGGCGGCGGGACGCTGGACATGAGCGGCACCACGTTCATCAACAACGGCACGATCAATCCGGGGGCGTCGCCCGGGCTTCTGAACATCACCGGTAATGTGTCGTTCGGATCGACGGCCGTGCTCAACATGGAACTCGGCGGACTCGCAGCGGGGACGCAGTACGACGCGATTCAGATCTCGGGGGACGCCGTGCTGAACGGAACGATCAACCTTTCACTCGTCAACGGATTCTTCCCGCAGCCGGGCAACGCCTTCGATCTCGTCACCTGCGGTTCGCACAGCGGCGGGTTCACGAACGTGAACGGCACCGGCGCGGGGTTCGGGAACCAGCTGACGCTGCTTCAGCAGCCGGGCGCGCCGATCCGGGTGACGACGATCAACCAGTCCTGGTCGGCCGTGTTTGCTTCCGGCGGACCGGCGCGATCCCGCCACGTCAGCGCCTTCACCGGACCTTCGAACCGGCTGATCGTCTTCGGCGGTCTGTCTTCGGGGGGTGAGCAGAACGATACCTGGGCGCTCGAGGAAGCCAACGGCACCGGCGGCGGGTCGCTCTGGAACAACCTGCACCCGGCGGGTATGCCGCCGGCGCCGCGCTACGACCATGCGGCCGCGTATGATGCCGTGAACAATCGACTGATCGTGTACGGCGGCTTCAGCTCGGTTCCACCGTACGGCTTCTCGGACGTCTGGGTTCTGTCGAACGCGAACGGCCTGGGTGGCACGCCCACCTGGACCGAGTTGACGCCTGGAGGCGGGACGCCCGGCCCGCGTGGAGGCAGCGATGTGGCCTACAACCCGGCCAGTAACCGCCTGATTCTGTTCGGCGGCGTGCATCCCGACGATGCCTGTACGTATGCCTCAAACGACGTCTGGATCCTGACGAACGCCAACGGTCTCGGCGGCACGCCGGTGTGGAGCCTGCTCTCGACGAGCGGCCAGCCCCCATATCCGCGGAGCGGCGCCGTCGTGAGCTACGACAGCGCCACGAACCGCCTGATCCTTCATGGCGGCACGGATGCCTGCGCGTCGGAACTGGCCGAAGCCCGGGTGCTCACCCATGCCGACGGCCTGGGCGGAACGCCGACCTGGACCACGCTGCCGCTCGCGGGCCCGCCGGTCCGGACGGAGCATGCCGGGATTTACGACGCCCAGACGGACCGGCTGATCACGTTCGGCGGTCTCGACGCCCTGGGTGATCCGCTCCAGGACGTCTTCCTGATCACGAGCGCCATGAATGCCGGCTCCGCCGGATGGTCGGCGCTGCCGGTGCCGCCCGGTGGCAACACTCCGGTGGCACGTTCCGGCCACACTCTGTCCTGGGACCCGCTCAGCCGCCGCGCAATCCTCTACGGCGGAGAGTCGGGCGTCATCAACTACCTCTCCGACGTTCGAATTCTGCAGCTCACCCTGGACGGCGGACCGGTCTCCGGTGTGACGGATCCGGTTCCTCCGGCTCCGACGCCGGATCCTGAGCGGGACATCACACGTATTGGTTTCATGAAGGCTCCGTGGCCGAACCCGGCGAATGGACCGATGTCCGTCACGTTCGGGGTGCCGGCCGCCGCGGAAGTCACGGTGAACGTGTTCGACGTGTCCGGCCGGCCGGTGAGACGGCTGTTCACGGGCATGGCCGCGGAAGGTTCTCACGAGATCTCCTGGAACGGCGAGGGAGATCGCGGACCGGTGCCATCGGGGATCTACTACATCGTGCTGCGATCGGGGAACGTCCGCGATATGCAGCGGATCGTGGTGACGCGGTAGCGATCGGCCCTCCCCCGCGAACGGATCGCGGCAGTCGAAGCAGTTGGCGGAGGAGCTGGCGCGGTGCGAGGCGCGGCGATCCGGCAGGGGATGTCGTCGCTCGACAGATAGCCACGTCGAACGTCCTACGGCTGCGACAGCACGTTCCGCCTGAGAATCTTCCGGGATGCGGTACGCCCATCCTGCTCCAGCCGGAGCAGATAGACTCCGGAGGCGAGGCTCCGATCCGGGCGAATGGCGACCCGATGTTCGCCGGGTACGGGGATCGGCTCGCGGCGGCTCAGAATGTGCCGCCCCGTCACGTCGAACAGGTCGAGCCGAACCGGAGAAGCGTTCGGCACGAGTATCATCGCTTCGAGAACGGGCCCGCTCCAGCCGGCCGCGGCGGGGCCCCGGAGATCCAGTCGTCGCGCCGGAGAACAGCCTTCGGCCGGAGAGGCCGCCGGGTCGAGGATCACGCGGTCCCGGCCGCGGACGGGGCGATCGTTTCTGGTGCGCGCTTCCAGCAGTACCCTCCGCCGGGGCGCCCTCAGGTCCATCGCCGCGATATCGACCTGGAAGCAGAGGTCGCGCCGGCCATCTCCGTTCACGTCGACGAGGGCGGCAAGAAGAGCCCCGTCCGGGCCGCGGGCCGGAGGAGCTCCGGCCAGCAGGAGCGTAGCGGGATCCAGGTCGATCGGATCGAACAAGTCCCCGCCGAGGATCGCCGCCGGGATTCGTCCGCCCGCGGCGGGATTCAGGCGATTCCCGGCCTCTCCGGGCATCAGGTCCAGTTCGACCTCCAGCATCGGATCCCCCCATTCCAGGGTCCAGAGATCGTAATCGGATCCGGAGTTGAATCTTTCGCTGCCACCGAACAGGATCATCCGGTCGCGGCGTCCGTCATAGACGAGCGTGTGACCGGTTCGACCGGTCGGCTGCGGACCGGCCGGTCTCAGCTCGGACCAGACCGGCGAGTCGCCGAACGTGAGGGCCCAGACCGCACTCGAGTCGATCGGTCCCCGGGAATTCCCACGGCTGGCAAGCACGATCATCCGGTCACGCACCGGGTCATAGATTGCCGCGTGGCGGGAGAGTGGCGGCGGTCCCGCTCCAGCCGGTTCCAGCCGGCTCCAGGCCGGCCCGCCGGCCAGCGACAACGTCCAGACCTCGCTGGACCGCCCACTCGCGCCGCTGCCGCCGAACAGGACCATCCGGTCCCGGCGGTCGTCGTAAACCATCGTGTGATGCGTCCGGGGCGACGGTGACTCGCCGGCCACCTCCACCTCCAGGGGCGTGAGCGAACGGTCGAGATCCATCACTCCCGTCCGGTTCGAATAGATAAAGGTGGCATTTGCGATGTGACCGCAAGAGTAGGTGACACGGCAGCCTCCGAAGAGGACCAGCTGGTCTTCGATCGGGTCCAGGACGACGCTCTCTCCGGAACAATAAAAACTCCGCTCCAGGTCGACCGCCGGTCCCCCGTCCAGCGGATGCACGCGCAGCTCCGCCCTGCAGAGAGGAAGCCAGGGGTCGTCCCGGGAATGACAGCCCGGATAAAAACTGCTGTTGCCGAACATTTCCAGCAGCCGGCTTCGCCGGGGATCGACGATCAGGTGATGGTTCTCCCTGGCCACACCGGAAAGGGGCCATCGGGACCAGAGGAACGAGTCGAGCGACAGGGTCCAGATGTCCGCGCCGAACCGGCCGCCGACCTGTCCACCCGAGACGATCATGCGATCCCGTTTCGTGTCCACGACCGCGGAGTGATTCGTACGGCTCTCCGGCCCGGGAGCCAGTTCATGCCAGACCGGTGCGGCGAGCGGCAGTGCGTGCATCACTCTTCCCCGGATGACGACCAGACGCTGTTCCCGGGTATCGACGAGACCCATCACCGGATAGCCCGGTTCGGGAACCACCGGTCCGGTGATCAGGGGGATCCAGACCGGTCGATGGCCCAGACCGAGCGACCAGGCCGATGACTTCCGGAAGTCTCCGTCCTCCTTCATGGACCCGGCATAGATGATCATCCGATCCCCTGCCCCATCGTAGGCAGCGATGTGACCGTCCCGCCGCGCGGGCGGAACTCCGATGGCCGGTATCCGATTCCAGTGCGATCCGGTTCCCAGGGTCAGTTCCCAGGTGTCGTCGAATCCGGATCCCCCGAAGATGACCAGTCGGTCCCGGACCGGATCGTAAATGGCCGAGGGTCGCACCCGCGGAGACGGCAATGGTCCGGCCGGCGTGAGCTCTTCCCATCCCGGGGTGTCGCCGAGATTCAGGGCCCAGACATCCGCGGCTTCCGGACCACCGAAGACGAGCACTCGGTTCCGACGGCTGTCGAACGCGGTGGCGTGGAGCCATCGGCCGGGTGGAATGTCTCTTCCTGAAGGAGTCATCTTCTCCCAGCGATGCGGCTCACTGAGCGGCAGGAACCAGGTCTCGTTTGCGGAACTTGATTGGCCGCCGAAGAAGACGAGGCGATCCTGTCCGCCGTCGTAATGAATCGATGGTTCCCTCCAGACGGGAGTTTGGCCCTCATGACCCAGTCGTTTCCACTCATGGGGTGGATCGAGGCTCCGAGTCCAGGTCTGGATTCCGGACGGGTGACGGCCGACCAGGACGACCTGATGCCGATGACTGTCATAGACCACACGCATGGAACTCAATCCTGATGGCTGCGGGTGCCCACGCCAGAGTCCGTCCGTTTCGCCGCGGGCTGTCGACGCCGCAAGCAACGAAAGCAGCAGCAGAGGGACCGTCCATGGCTGTTTCATCGAGCCACCCCGGTGAGCGTCACCCGCGCCGTTGCGATGCGGTTTTCGAAAGCCAGTCGGAGAAAGTAGACCCCGGCCCCAACGCGGCGCCCTCCATCGTCCCGGCCGTGCCAGGTCGCGGTGTGGCTACCCCCCGACAGGGTTGCGTCCAGCAGCGTCGCCACGGTGCGCCCGGTGACATCGTGCACGGCGAGTTGTGCGCGACCCGCTCCCGGCAGGGACCAGGAAACGGTGGTCCACGGGCCGAACGGGTTCGGCGAAGGAGGCTGCAGGCGGAATCCGGCCGGCACGGGCCCGACAGGGCCCGGAACCCGCCGGTTCAACAGAATGCTGACACTCTGTCCGTAATGATTCGCGGTTGCGAGATCGGGCGAGCCGTCCCCGTTCAAATCCGCGACCGTGAACGCGACCGGTCCGCCTCCGGTCCCGAAGCCCATCGGTGGATCGAAGGTTCCGTCGCCATGCCCGAACAGGAGAAACACGACGTCCCTGCCGGAAGAGTTCATGGCCAGGTCCGGAACCTGGTCGCCATCGAAGTCGGCCAGTTTCATCAATCGGCCGGCGGTCTGCGGCGGCTGTCGCGGATCGGTTCGGAAACGACCTTCGCCCTGGTTGATCAAGGCCGTCAGTCCCCAGGGTGCATCCTGGTGTGTGGTCACGATATCCGCCCGGCCGTCACCGTTCACGTCGCCGACCACGAGCGGTCCCGGATCCTCGAGCGGGATCACCTGTTCCTCTCCGAATGTTCCGTCCTGGCGACTGAAAAACAGCGACAGCACGTCCTCCACCGTGTTCGAGGCAACGAGATCGGGCGTGCCGTTTCCGTCGAGGTCGCCGATGGCCAGGGCATACACCATGCCGGAGACGCCTACCACTTCCGCCGGTCCAAATCCGCCGGCTCTCCGGTTGCGGAAGACGCGGAATGACCTGTCCCCGGGATTGGCGGTGATGAGATCATCCAGACCGTCGCGATCAAGGTCCGCCAGCAGAACCAGCTTCTGCGACAAGGATCCACCGTCAATGGCCAGGCTGCCGCCCGGGTCGAATCGACCTTTCCCGTCCCCGAGTGAGAGTTGAAGTCGATTCGACTCCAGATGTACCGCAAGGATATCGAGATTCCGGTCGTCGTTGAGGTGGCCGAGCCGGAGCAGGTACGGTCGGCCCTCGAACGGAATCTCCGTGCGGGTCGGAAATGTTCCCTCTCCCTGCCCGAAGAGAATCGTGACGCCATGAGCGGATTGAACGGCCAGATCCGGAATCCCGTCGCCGTTCAGATCGCCGGATTCCACCCAGGCCGGAGACCCGAGAACTTCCGGTCCGCGATTGCCGGGCAGACGACGACCCCATTCGCGATAGATATTGATCCCGCGACCACCGATGATAAGTTCGTCGAAACCGTCGCCGTCCAGATCCGCCGGGATGGCCACGCCGAAGTCCAAAACGGGAAAACTCCGCTCCGGCGAGAAGCGCACGTCACCCGGCACGATGACCTGCCCGGCCGAAACCCGCGGGTGAAAGGAAATCAGTTCGTCACGCCCGTCCCGGTCGATATCCAGCAGGGCCAGGAACCGGCCGTCTTCGGGAACGATCTGGGTGGTTCCCGGGCCGAACAATCCACCGTCGACGCCCGGGCGGAAGTGCATCAGGGGTGCATTGGCTCTGAGAAGAGCCAGGTCGAGCCGACCGTCTTCATCAAAGTCGGCCAGTTCAAAGTCTTTGCAGACATTTCCCAGGTCCCATATCACAGGTCCGGCGAAACGGCCTTCCTCCTGGTTACGGAAAACGGAAATGCGGGACTGGCCGATTTCGAAGAGCACGATGTCGATGCGCCGATCACCGTCCACATCGCGCAATTCCAGTTTCGGAGCGACGTGCGAGGTAACGGATTCGAGCGTGATGGTTGTGAAATAGTATCCGGAAGGATCCCCTCGCAGCACGGTCACCAGACCGGTTCTCCCGACCACCACTAGGTCGGTCAGGGAGTCCCCGTCGAGGTCCCCGGAACGAATGACCAGGGGGTGTGGCGCGACCCGAAAGGCCGGGCCGATACGGAAATTTCCGGTGCCGTCTCCGGTGAGAATCATGACCACCGAGTCGCCGTGCTGCGTCAAGGCCAGATCAATGATGGAGTCACCGTTGAAGTCGCCGGCGGCCATGGATACGGAAGAAGCGGGCAACGGGATGTCGCGTCTCGGCTGATACCCTCCGGTTCGAGAAGCAAGAAAGATGGAGACGGTGAGCCCCCTCGGTACCGCCAGATCGATGAGACCATCTCCGTTCAGATCCTCCACCAGGACCATCGGACAGTCCTTGTTGATCTCCAGCGTAACGAACGGAGCATCCAGGAGACCGAGGCGTTGTTCCGGTTCGAAACCTGAGGATCGTCCCGCGATGCAAGGAGACCCTGAGAGGAGAGTGAGGATGAGAATGGGAAGAAGGCGACGGACCCGGATGATGGAAACGTGAGGATACTGTGAGGGCATGGGCGGCTCCTCTCAATGACGGGCCGGTCCGGCCCGGTAGTGCCAGGATCAGCGTACAGGGCTTGACGGCCACCGGGCAAGTCATGGTCTGCCGGGACATTTTCACGTGGCAACCGCACACTGTTCAGATCACACTTGACCCCGGGCTGTGCCCCCACATACTCTTGATTCATGAACTATCAACAATTAATCACCATCGAGCCGGGAAAGCGCGGTGGAAAACCATGCATCCGGGGCCTTCGAATCACCGTCTATGATGTGCTTGAGTACCTGGCCTCCGGCATGTCAGAGGATCAGATTCTTGCTGATTTCCCTGACCTGAATCGCGAGGACATCCGGGCCTGTCTTTCGTTCGCCGCTGATCGGGAGCGAAAGCTCTTGTCCATTCCCGGTTCGTGAAGCTGCTCTTCGACCAGAATCTCTCTCCGCGGCTTGTTCCAAGTCTGACCGATCTCTATGCCGGTTCATTTCACGTCAGGGAACTCGGCCTGCAGGCCGCAGATGATGACGCAATTTGGGAGTACGCGGCTGCCAACGGATTCGTTATCGTTTCCAAGGACGCTGACTTTCATCAAAAGAGCTTCCTGTTTGGTCACCCTCCAAAGGTGGTCTGGATCCGCCTGGGAAATTGTTCCACGTCACAGATCGCGGACCTGCTTCGATTGCGCCACGCGGACCTCGTGTCTTTCGAGAATGATGCGACCGCCGCGTTGCTGACTTTGGACTGATCGCACGGCTGATCGAACCGGCGACGGTCACCGCGGCTACGACGGACAGCTGATGTGGGCGAACCCGTTCTGCAACCGGCCGCACTCCAGAAACGCCGACACCATCCGCGGCACCCCCGGGCGCAGGTATCCGAACCGGGGCTCGTCTGGTAGAACGGCGTGCGTTTGGAATGGCGGGGCCGATAGACGGGAGACGCCTCGGCCACGCGGCCGGCGCCGCGGTTTTCGACCGTCGTTTAACTAAGCGCCGTAAACAAAAAGCCCTTCAACGCTATCGCTGAAGGGCTCAAAGTTCATCTGGCGGGGCCGACGACCTCTTTTAATCAAACTCTTTTCGGATGGATTATGGGCTATGCCGCAAATCGAAGAATCTTCACCTCTGCACCGCTCTTGACGGCCTGTTCCGCCCGTGCCAGGACCTGCTCACTGGTTTTTTCGGATAGATAATACTCACCGCAATTCTCACAGACTTCCGCCGGGACTCCCTTCAGAATCACCGTCGCCTCACCCCGCTGAAGGGTCACGGTAACGTCGCCCGGACGAGTGTCGCCATGTTTGCAAAGTGAACAGGTCATTGCAATCAAGCCCCGCCTGCCTTGCGGTTGGTCAGCTCTTGCGTGACGTCTGGCGGCAATACTCTCAGGATCGCGTCGAAAAGGCCCGTCGCAGATCGAATCGCATCGCTGACTTCCTCTTGTGACGGCGCAATCTCGTCACCCGGGTATCGATACTGCCATGCGTACTGAGTCAACGGGACGGCCGTGTCCACGGCCGGTCTCAGCGTATCGTCGACCGCGAGACACTGTTCCCCAATCTCCTCGAGGTTATGCGTCTTGCGAAAGACGACATCATGCCAGCAGAGAAAGCCCTTGAGCGCCTTTTCCGCTGCCTGCTGGCAGTGAAAGACTGCATCGTCGAGGATAGGCGGCTCAGCAACGAGTGCATGACGTGCGGATCTCAGGTCCGACGCCGCGCGTGCCATCCATCGGACCGTATCTTCCAGCCGCACAGGATCAAGCGGCATAGAGAAGACGACCCTCACGGAGAACGGTGGCAGGAAGGGAGGCCCGAAGATGTCTGCGGGCATCGAATGAAGACTGGGTCCAGACCAGAATATCCGCAGCTGTTCCGGTTCCCCGAAGTACCTCATAGGCAAGCCGACTGCGCCGTCTCTCCGCCGGAGCATCATCCTCGACGACAAGTAGAATGTCGAAGTCGCTATCCGGCCCCGCATCCCCTCGAGCCTTGGATCCGAACAAATAAGCAGCGTTAGGCCGATAGGCAGAAATCAGCCGCTTTAGGACCTCTTCGAGATTGCGATCAGTTTTATCAACTTGTTTCATTTGAGGTACTTCCCTGTTTGGATGACAACTGAATTCTACAGGAACCGCCCGGGTCCTTCAGCAGGAAAATCGGCAGCTCAGGCGTTTGACCGGCTGGCAGGATTCGACTTCGCCGAAGCTCGTCGCATTACCCGCATCCTCCGCAGACATGACATCGAACCCGCCTTCGGAGCGAAACCGCAAGAGTCTCCTGGAACGATTTCATCGCAGTCCACCGGGATTCGATCGGCGCCATTGACTCACCGCCCCGAGCCTGGCTCCTCTATAATGTAGATTGTCGAAATGAGTTTTGACCGGGAGGCTTCCAGATCGTGCGACAACTGGTGAAGCATCAGCACATTGGTGTCGCCGCGACGATTCTGACCGTCCTGGCCCTGGTTTCCCATTGCGCCCCAACCTTCGCCACAACCTTGGTCGTCGGCCCTTCTCCTTCCGCTCCATTCGTCCGAATCCAGGATGCGATCGACGCCGCTTCCCCTGGCGACACTTTGCTCGTGAAAGCCGGGTACTACGTAGAGAATCTCGACTTTCGCGGGAATTCTATCGTTCTGAGATCCGAATCGGGCCCGGAGAATACGACCATCGACGGACGGAACGCAGATGACTCCGTGATCAAGATTATGAATGGTGAAGACACCCGAACAACTGTGGAAGGATTCACGATCACGGGGGGCAGAGGGTACACTAGTCCTAAGTTCGGCGGCGGCATCCTTGTTCTCGATTCGAGTTGTGTAATTCGAGATAACGTCTTCGTTGCGATTCAGGTTAGTGGGCTCGTAAGCTCCCCCAGTTCGTAGACAGCCAGGTGTAAACTCTCCCGGAGCCCATCCGGGAGGTGGAAATGAAGAAATCCAAGCACAACGAAACACAGATCGTGGCGATTCTGAAGGATGGCGAAGCGGGGGTTCCGGTCGCCGAGATCCTCCGAAAACATGGCATCAGCCGGAACACGTACTTCAATTGGAAGCGAAAGTATGCGGGGGCTACTGTGCCCGACCTGAAACGTCTCAAGGAACTCGAAGCCGAGAACGCCAAGCTGAAACGAATGTATGCTGATCTGGCGCTTGAAAACGCCGCGATCAAGGACGTGCTCAACCGAAAGTTGTAACGCCGTCTGCGCGCCGGGAGGTCGCGGCGATTCTGGCATCGGAATACGACTTGTCGATCAGTCGGTCCTGCCAGATCGTCTGCCTGTCACGGGCGGCGTACTACCGACCTCCCCAGTCCAGTGTGGAACGAGATGCGCCAGTGATCGCGGCGTTTAATGCGGTCATCGACCGTCACCCCCATGATGGGTTCTGGAAGTGCGCGGACCGGATCCGAACAGCTTTCTTTCCTTGGAATTACAAGAGGCTCTATCGCGTGTATAAGGCTCTGGGGCTCAACCAGAAGCGTCGTACGAAGCGTCGGTTGCCGAAGCGACTTCGCCAGCCACTGGACGCGCCTGCCGCGCTGAATCACACCTGGGCCATGGATTTCGTTCATGACGCGCTCTATGGCGGTCGGAGATTCCGTGCCCTCACGATCCTCGATGAAGGGAATCGAGAAGGATTGGCTATCGTACCCGGATTTTCCATACCGAGCCGTCGTGTCGTCCAGGTCCTGGAGGAGCTGATCAGTGTTCATGGCAAACCCAATGCTCTTCGGGTAGACAACGGCCCGGAATTCATCGCTGAAGCACTTGCGGACTGGTGCCGGGAGGAAGGGATCGAACTTCACTACATCCAGCCGGGGAAGCCGGATCAGAACGCCTATATCGAACGCTTCAATCGCAGTTATCGCCAGGGCGTTTTGGACGCCTACGTGTTCGAGTCGATGAGGGACATTCGCACTGCAACCGAGGAATGGCTGAAGGATTACAACACCGAGCGGCCCCACGACAGTCTCGGCCGGGTGCCGCCGCTTACGTTCTTGCCGAGGGAAACCAGCCTCCGGGAGTACACTCTCGAACTGTCTACTTGACGGGGGAGCTTACGGGAGGAAACGCAGGCAATGGCACGAGCTACGGGATGCGAACGACCTTGAGGCACGGCACGCTTGTGGGGCCAGAGAGACTGAGAAAGTAAGTCCCCGGTCCGACTGCTAATCCAGCCTCGTTTCGACCATCCCAAGTGAGGCTCGTCTGCCCTGACTCCAGGAACTGGTCCGCAAGCGTCCTTACCCGCCGCCCGGAAACGTCGTAGACCACGAGCCGGTAGGATCCCGTAAGGGGCAACTCGTAAGTCAGGGACGTGCTTGTCCTGAACGGATTCGGGAAGGCCGTCGGCACCTGAACTCGGGGGGACTCCGAAACGGATGAAACGGCAGGGTCTGTCCAGCGAGCTACAAGCATCGAGGACTTAAGGCCGGCCCAGGTGAAGTTGCCTCCCGCATAGAGGCTGCCTTGATACACGGCGAGCGCGTCGACCCAGCCTTCGACTCCGGATCCAAGCGAAGTCCATGATGTCCCGCTCCAAGACGCAATATGATTCACGGTCGCTCCTGCCGCGGACGTGAAGAACCCTCCCACGACAAGGTTCTGTCCGTAGATGATGCTGTCATAAACAGTGGACGAGACTTCCTGACTGAATTTGTTCCAGCTCGTGCCGTTCCAAAGAGCCAGACACTTGGCCGCGACGCCTCCGGCCGTTGTGAAGAGTCCCCCCGCGACCAGGTTCCCACCATAAATGCTCAGCGTGTAAACGGCTGGGGACGATGGAAATGCTATCGTCATACCCGTCCCCAGCGTACTCCAGTTGGCACCGTCCCACCGGGCAACTGCGTTGGCCGACATCCCGCCTGCGTTCTGGAAGTCACCTCCAACGATCAAGGTGTTGTCATATACGCCGAAGCAGAGAACCCCCCAGGTAGATATATTGGAAACCCCTGAGCCAAGCGGGCTCCATGTGGACCCGTCCCAGCGTGCCACATTGTTCGCGGCTGCGCCGCCTGCGGCCGTAAAGCTACCTCCAGCGTAAAGATCTCCGTTCCAACTTCCTATGGCCCGGACGGTTCCATTGGTCCCGCTATCCAGTGCCCGCCATGTTGTTCCATCCCATTCCGCAATGTTGTTCGCTGCTACCCCATCGATGGATGTGAACAACCCACCGACATACAGTCGGTCATTGTGAACGAACACTATTGCGACACCGCCGCCCCCTGGTCCGCTTCCGAATCCACTCCACGAGGTCCCGTTCCATCGCGCAAGCGAATTGACCACCTGGCCCGCCGCCCTAGAAAAGGACCCGGCCACAATCAGATCTCCCTGAAACACGGCCATCGCGTTCGGTCCATTGCCTCCGGCGAGACCATTCCCGGAGTTGCTCATGTCGGAACTCCAGGCGTTTCCATCCCAGGTTCCGAGATTGATCGCTTCTGCTCCGCCGGCTTCGTCAAAATATCCGCCAGCATGTACCAAGCCATTCGTAGCATTGAGCACATTCAGCCAGGGTGAGAACCCATCCCCCAGTACGCCACCACCGACATCGTTCCAGGAAACGCCGTCCCATCGAGCGATTCGATTCACGGAAACGCCGCCCGCCTGATTGAACCAGCCGGCGGCATAGACTCCGTCTGCGGTCGAGCAGAGGGCATTGACTGTATTGTTGACCCCCCCACCCAGATTATTCCAGGATATCCCGTCCCACTTGGCGACATAGCCGACCGGGGCTCCACCCGCAAGCGTGAAGTCTCCCCCCGCCACAAGGTTGGATCCGTGAGCGGTCAGGGCCCGTACGGCCGCGTTGGTACCTCCACCCAGTTCCGACCATGCCGTCCCATTCCAGATCCCAATGCGACTGACAGTTGTCGCTCCCGAGGCACCGAATTGGCCTCCGGCGACGATTGAACCATTCCAGGAAGTTATGGCATAGACAGTGTTGCTCAATCCGCTGCCAAAAGGATGTGCCGTGCTTCCATCCCACCAGGCAATGCGATTGGCCGAAACCCCGGCGATTTGAGTGAAGCCCCCGCCAACGATCAGCGTGTCACCACAGGTCGCAAGCGAATATACGATTCCATTGGCTCCACTTCCAAATGGGAGCCATTCGGATCCGTTCCAACGTACGATGAGCTTGGTGGGAACGCCTCCTGTGGTGAGGAAGTGTCCGCCTATAATCAATTCGCCCATGAAGACAGTCAATGCTCGAACGGTTGCGTTCAATCCGATTCCCAGAGGATGCCACTGAATGCCATCCCATCGGGCAATTCTATTGGTTCCCGGAACTCCTCCGGCCGATTTGAAAAAACCACCGGCGTACAGGCTGCCCTGGTACATGGCCAGGCAAAGGACCTCATCCCTGAGTGCGGTTCCGGCAAATCCATCCCACCAGAACTCATCCCCGGCGACGGATGGTGACGCAGGGCTGGAGAGATCGATCCTCGGCCCGTCCTTAGAACTGAGATCAATGCTTAAGCCTGTTGGATCGAGCGGGCCCTCGTAACGAGTTCTGCGGAGCGATTCTAGATCAAGCTTTCCGTTGGAATTCACAAACTTGTCAATCAATGGAGTAGCCGCCCCAGCGGCACCCGTTGTCACGGTCGCAAGGAAAGCGACAATTCCGAAAGAACGGAACCAGCGGCGCGTCATCTGAAGTGGCGCCGGGAGGATATCAGTCGCTCCCGGAGCGGAACAGAGGGGCCGCTTCTCCCAGAAAGCCATAACGGATTGTAAGATGCACATTTGCCAGTCCCTGCGAAAATGCCAAACGTGACACGCTCGGGCTCGACACGAGAATACTCAACGAGGTTCCGTTCAAGTCTAGCACCTCCCGAGCCAGATCGGTGACTATGATCCGGACAACTCGTCTACCTACCCTGGCATGGTCCTGGGGAAAGACGGACCGGATATCGTCCGCTCCATTGTCCAATGCCGCGATGACGTCCAGAGAAGCTGGCCCCAGGGGTCCCCAGGCGCGACTCAGGCGGTAGACCAGAAACTTCGACTCTTCTTCGGCGGGCATGGTCGGGATCTCCCAATCGACCACAGCTGATTGGACCGTACGACCCGCTCCTTCGCGAAGGCCAGCAAGATCAAAGCGGAGCGCTACTTTTGCGAATCCGGATCCATCCTCCGGCAAAACCACACCTTCCGCGGGTCTTTGAACGACGTCTGCAACGGCCACGGTGCTTAGAAAGGTCACTGATATGACGACCGAGCTTAGAATCCTCGTAATGGTATTCATATAAAGCCTCCTCTAACGAAAAACGACTATCCGACTCTGGATCGGAGACTTGCCTGGTCTGGTCAACCGCAGGAAGAACAGTCCGCTCGAAACGCTCCGGCCCGTGTCGTCCCTTCCGCCCCAGGTAATCGAATGACGACCGGATTCGAGAATCTCCGGGCCCATATGCCACACCAGGCGACCAGAGACATCAAAGATGGATGCTCCAACCTCAATGGGCCCATCACCCACCTCGAAGATGATGGCAGCCGAATCGGAAACCGGGTTCGGAGATACCCCAAGAAGAACCAAGTCCTTGACAGGCGGGACGGGCTCAACCTGGATTCGAGGTCCGATGCTCATCGGATCTGTAGTCAGAGACCCCGTCGTATCAACGGCCCCGGAAATGGTCCCGGCATTCGGTCCAAAATAATTCCCCTTGGCCAGAACCGTGCCACAGGAGGAAGAATTCTGGATCGCCACGGGAACCGGAGTCCCCGGTCTACCGAGGAACGCGTTTCTTCCCTCATCCGGCACTGAGTTGCCACTGTGAGCGACCGTACCCAGCTCGACCAGCGCAATGCCGTCCTCCGCCACCTTGACTGTATTGATACCTAAAGAGTAAAACTCCAGTCGTGTGTTGCGAACGCGAGCCTCCATAAACACACTCGTTGGGCAGTTACCAGGACCTGATCGACTGGCTTGAATACCGACCGTGTTGCTGGTGAGAGTATTATCGCTGTCGACATCCTCCGTCCCGATCAGATGCTTGCCTCGCGCGATGCCGATTCCTGTTTGACAATCGTCAATCGTGTTGCTTACCAAGACGGCAGTGCTGTCGCCTTGAAGCAGAATTCCAGTACCAACCTCGAGACCAACAACAGTGTTCATTGTTATCGGTGTGGTATCCGACCCCGATGCCACAGGGCTACAGAGAATCCCAACATCGCTGTCCTCGTTTCCTGTAATAACGTTGAAGGAAACAATCTGCGCGGTCCCCAAGTCCATCCCTATCCCACCGCCGATGTCGATGTCACAGTCGGTAATTTCTAGACCTGTCGATACGGTGCTCGACTTGATATCCGACAGCTCATTGTCGGCAAAGGTGCTGTTGGAGATTGTGGTCGCATTGTCGTTGCCGCTGACCACCCCCCATTGCGAGTGCCGGATGTCTGCATACTCCAGTGATCCGCTTCCGCCAAGATGACTGAAGTAGACGCCCCACCAGTCTCCTTCAGTCCCTAGCCCCCATTGTGTTGGATAGGTTGCAGGTGTCCCTGACGATACACAGATGACTTGGCCGGCGCCTTCTATCGAATGAATATTCAGACTCCCTTCAACGATGAATTCGATTTTGTCTGAATCGAAGCCCAAGTTTGCCGAATCGTTTGGTGCAAAAGCGAGTAATGCTGGCCAGACAATCGTGAGAGTAACTCCTTCCGGAACCTTGAGATCTCCGCTTATCAACACGGGGCTATTCCACAGGGTGCTAGCTGTAATGGTCCCTCGTTGAATTGGGAAAAAGCCCCGCTCTGCTAAAATTCTAACAACAATGCCAGCTTCTTCAGGACCATACTGCTGAAGCGCGGTTCTAACCACGCTCGGTGCTGCCTCTTCCTTCATTTTCCAAGTCTTGGAAGCTTGATGCATCGACTCGAAGATAATTCGATTTGCCTTTTCTCTTCCTAGAGCCTCTTCAATATCCATCAGCGTCGAAGCCCATAAAATACCTCCCGGCTCATGAACATCACTGCCGTTTCGATCAAAATTGGCGTTTTGATAGGTGTATGAGTCTTGTAATTGCCTGAAATTGTGGTCATGAGTTCTAATGGTCCAAAGGCCTAGCTTCTTGACTTCATAGTTACTCAAGGAACGACGATACGATATGGCAGCATAGTCAGCATAACCTTCCCGAATTCTGTTCATTTCTGGGCTCACGCCCCTACCAGTCCACTGACCAGGACGTTTGTATTCTTGAATCGCATGTACATATTCATGAATTATTAAGTCTTGATCCTCTCCATTGTTGGGGTGGGAAACAGTATCATTACAATTTGAGTCCACATTATCCTCGTGTCCGATAATTATCCAATTTAAACCTGGATCGTAGGCTGGCGGGGCGTTCTTACCTGAGTGTGGATCATATTTCGGAGCCGCTGCGCCAGTTGGTACATCAGTTCCAATTGTGTTTGTGAGGTACTTCGCGAACTCAGTGATATGAAAATAGCAGTTTGTATCATCAAATCCTGACTCGCCTCTTCCAAAATAGAAATTCGTTGAACTCATATATAAAACAGTAGGATATAGCCCCGTTGGGCAACCATAGAGCAGGGGATACTTGTCGTTGTAACAATACGTACCCCTAAGATAGGAATGCCCCTCGCCATCCGGACCTTCCAAGTCTGTTAGAGTAGCACCGATCACAATGCTAACGCTGCTCGAATCCGTAAGCGTCGAGTCATGCTCTGCAGAAACCGGGTCCGGGTTGAATACATTCCCGGTTCCATTGGCATAAGCTAGAGCATCACCCGCATCCAAGATGTTGCCGTCGTCCGCGTTAACAAATGCATCGACCACGGGCATACTGTCACCCTGCACTGTGCAATGCCAAGCAAGATGAGGTGTGTCTGTAGAGTCGACAAACACGCATAGATTCGGCGTGCCACGAGACACTGCATTGGCAAGATTATAGTAGCTGGCGACCGTATCGATTGCGTCTTCTTGACTAATAGTGGGGGTCCTTCCGGGTTTAGCGTGGGTATAGATCCAGTCCCCCGCAGAAGAAGTAGA
>CAZQVN010000031.1:12724-41160 GCA_964596775.1 uncultured bacterium | reverse complement strand
CCCTCGGGGAGGAAACCCAAGAAACTAACCGTCCACGGAATCGGGGGAACTCCAGCGCGCAACACAGGAAAGGCCCGATGGACGCAACACTTCACACCCCGCCGATCGCCTTCGAATCAGAGCAGCGGGCGTTGGACAATCTCTTCGCTTACCTCGAAATCCTGGCCGAATGGGACCACTGCAGGCTTGATCTTGTCTCGCCCCCAATCAACAGTGGACCCGGACGGGACAACCCCGTCGAGACACGAACTTTCACGGATCGAGGCAGTGAATGAGCAAGCAGAACGGGCGTAACAGCAGCAACGGCAACGGCTCCCAGAGCCGGACCGCCGTTCTCTACGCCCGCGTCAGCTCCAAGGAGCAGGAGGACGGTTTCTCCATCCCGGCCCAGCAGAAGCTCCTGCGGGCCTACGCCACCGAGGCCGGCCTCAACGTCACGAAGGAGTTCACCGACGTCGAGACGGCGAAGCACTCCGGCCGCCCCGGCTTCGCGGAGATGCTTACCTTCCTCAAGCGGTCCAGCTGCCGGACCATCCTCGTCGAGAAGACCGACCGGCTGTACCGGAACATCAAGGACTGGGTGACGCTCGATGAACTGGACCTCGAAGTCCACCTTGTGAAGGAAAACACAATCCTCTCGAACGACTCCAAGTCCCACGAGAAGCTGGTCCACGGGTTCAAGGTACTGATGGCCAAGAACTACGTGGACAACCTCTCCGAGGAAGTGAAGAAAGGGATGACCGAAAAGGCCGAGCAGGGCCACTGGCCGTCCTGGGCGCCGATCGGTTACCGGAACAACCCGGAGACGCACCGGATCGAACCCGACCCCGCCGAGGCCCCGCTGATCCGGTTCCTGTTCGAAGAGGCCGCCAAGGGAACCACGCTGGCGAAGATCGCGGAACTGGCGTACCGCAAGGGCTTAAGGTCCCGCAGGTCGCGGGGGAAGATCACGAGGGAAGGGATCAAGCGCATCCTGGCCAACCCGATCTACTGGGGCCCGTTCAAGTGGAAGGATCGTGTCTACCCGGGGCAGCACGAACCTCTGATCCCGAAGATGCTCTTCGACGAGGCGAACATGACCCGCACGAGCCTTTCCAAGCCGCGCCGGAACAGGAACAAGTTCGCGTTCGCCGGGCTGGTCACCTGCAGCTGCGGCCGGAAGCTCACCGGGAGCGTGGCCAAGACGCGCTACCGCTACTACGGTTGCTCGGCCCGCTGCGGCACGCCGTCGATCCGGGAGGCCGATCTCTCGCGGCTGTTCCTCGACCACGTCAAGGCGATCCGCATCCCCGAGGAGTGGGCGACCAGCATGATGACCGCCGCCAGATCCTTCGAGACCGACCGGAAACGGGAGCACGCCGAGGAACTCGGGCGTCTGCACCAGCGCCACAAGGAGATCGAAGCGAAGATCGACGCCGCCTACGACGACAAGCTGAACGGCCGCATCTCCGAGGAGTACTGGACGCGGCGCACGAACGACTGGCAGACGGAACTCGCTGAACTGAAGGCCGACATCGCCAGTCTCGAAGACCGCAAGTTCCGCTCGTTCGAAACGCTGGAGTCGATCCTCTCGCTCGCCCGGAAGGCGTCGGATCTCTTCGTCACGCAGTCCTTCGACGAACAGGCGCGCCTGATCAGGCTCGTGGAAACGAACGCCACATGGGACGGCGTAACCCTCAGCGCCGCATACAAAAAGCCCTTCAGTTTCTTCGCTGAAGGGCTCAAAAGTTCATCTGGCGGGGCCGACGAGACTCGAACTCCGGACCTCCCCTGCTCCTGTGCTACTCTTTCCCGCATCCTTGCGTTCTTCGATCACATTCAGGAGATTCCATGCCCACTCAATCCCGCTCCGGATTCGACATCGACAGACTGCCCCCGAAGGAAATCGAACGCCTGGCCGCCGGCCTGACCGACGAGGAGCGGCGGATCCTTCTCGACCACGGCACCGAGCGCCCCGGCTGCGGCGTGTTCCTGGACAACAAGCGGAACGGCACCTACGTGTGCCGTCTCTGCCGCCTGCCGCTCTACAGGTCTTCCGCCAAGTTCCACTCCGGGACGGGCTGGCCGAGTTTCTTCGAGCCGTTCGATCCGGACCACATCGCGGAAGTCCACGACCGGAGCCTGGGGATGGTCCGCACGGAAATCCGCTGCCGCCGCTGCGACGGGCATCTCGGGCACGTGTTCGACGACGGCCCCCCTCCGACCGGCAAGCGGCACTGCCTGAACTCGGCGTCCCTGGACTTCGAGGAGGAGGACGCCGGCTGACGTCAGTTCCGGCCGGTCGTCAGCAGACCCAGCAGCCGGGGATGCACGAACAGCTTGTCCCGCCCGGCCGCCTGCTCCTCCAGAACGCCGATGCCGGCCAGCGCCTTGAGATACCGCGACGCCGCCTGTCGCCCGGCGATCCCCCGCTCGACCAGGTGGCTGATCCGGCAGTACGGCTGCTCGAAGATCACGTCCACGAGCTCGCGGCTGTAGATCTTCGGCAGTTCCTGCCGGACGTGCGCGGCGGTTTCCGCGGAGAGCTTCCGCACCGCGGCGATCTTGTCCACCGTCCAGCGCGCCGTGTCCTCCACGCCGCGCAGGATGTAGAGGATCCACTCTTCCCAGGCCTCGTCCCGGGTGACCGCGAGGAGCAGCCGGTAGTAGTCCGCCTTGTGGGCGATGATGTAGCGGCTCAGGTACAGAATCGGCTGATGGAGGAGCCCCTGCTCCACCAGGAAGAGGCTGTTCAGCACGCGCCCCGTCCGACCGTTGCCGTCCGTGAACGGATGGATCGCCTCGAACTGGTAGTGCGCCGCCGCCATGCGGATCAGCGGATCCGGCGGGGACGCTCCATGCAGGTAGCGTTCCCAGTCGGCGAGCAGGTTGCGGATCAGCGCCTCCCCTTCCGGAGGCGCGTAGATGATTTCCCCGCTGGCCGAGTTGACGATCCGCGTGCCCGGCACCCTCCGGACCGCCATCTCCGTTCCCTTGATCCGGGTGCAGATCATCTCCGCCGTGGCGGTGCTGATGGGTCGCCCGGCGAGCGTTGCGACCCCCTCGAGGAGCGCCATCCGGTACCGCAACGCCTCCCGGGTGGCCGGATCCGCGCCCGCCTCTGCATCGAGGTGCCGGAACAGCTGGTCGGCCGTCGTCACGATGTTCTCGATTTCGGAACTCGCCTGGGCCTCGAGGAGCGGCAGCGTATTGATGAGCATGGCCGGGTTCGGGATCAGCCCCGCGGCCTGCTTCAACTCGGCCAGCGCCGCGCGGGCCGTAACACATTGGCGCAGAACAGCTTTGGACTCAACGTCCACGCGGGGCGGGAGCTGCGGCATCTCATTATATGGGCGTTCCGGGCGCCAGGTTGACATGTTGTCGTTATCGTCTTTTGGCGACATATCTGAAGAATATGTCGCCGGGGGGGACACGTCAAGAAAACAGGGAAACGAAATGTCGGCAGCGGAGCCCACCCCTGCCGATCCATCGGAAAACGAGGACAGTCCGGGATGCGCCACGGTGAGCAGGTCGGAAATCCCTCATCACGGGGCCGTCCGTCCTCATCTCGCGCTACTGCCCTCCGTCCGGACGCGGTACACTGCGCCGGAGCGATAACCATTTGCCCGTGATCCCTCAACGGTCCCGCACCTGGAGCAGAGAGGTTTCAGACAGACACCCTTCCCGGAAATGAACCGGAGAGGTTTCCGACCCATGAGCCAGAATGCGATGAAAGCCGCCGCCTCAGCCCCGGCGGGCGGGGCGAAAAGCGCTCCCAGCCGTCCCCGCAACACGTTTGCCTTCTTCCTCTACCGGGTCCCCCTGGTCATGAAGATCCTCGGGTCGATGCTGAACGTCCTTCAGTTCTGGCTGCTTCGGTTCTACTGCGATCGCGCGGTGGTGAACTTCATCACCCGGCTCTACAAGGAGTCGCATCTGCTCCTCCAGCCGTTCGAAGCCCACCTCATCTACGGCATCGTCAAGATGCAGTCCCGGCTGCCCGGCGACATGGCCGAGGTGGGAACCTACCGCGGAGCCAGCGCCAAGATCATCTGCACGCTGAAAGGGCGGGCCCACTTCTACGGATTCGACACCTTCGAGGGGCTGCCGGACGTGGGCTCCTCGGACACCCACTGGGGTGTGCGCTACTTCAAGAGCGGCCAGTTCGCCGCCCCGCTGGACGCGGTGCGCGCCTACCTGGCCGAGTTTCCCGACTGCCACCTCGTTCCCGGTCTGTTTCCCGACTCGGGCGGGATCATCCGCGATCGGCGGTTCAGCTTCGTGCACCTCGACACGGACCTCTACTCCAGCACGATCGACGGGCTCCGCTTTTTCTGGGACAGGATGGTACCGGGCGGCATCATCGCCATCCACGACGCCCACGCGGAGGGGGTCAGCCGGGCCATCGAGGAGTTCGAGGCGGAGTCCGGCGCTTCCGGCTTCACGGGAACGCTGAGCCTCTACCTGATCCCGAAAGCGGGCTACGCGGGCCGGGACGAGTAGTTCACCCGGCTCCGCCTCAGGCGGCGTCCTTGACGACCAGCACGCTGCAGGGGGCATGCGTCATGACGTGAGACGCCACGCTCCCGACCAGCAGCTTCGCGATCCCCGTCCGCCCGTGCGACCCCACGACGACCAGGTCCGCCTTCTCCTTGCGGGCCATCTCGACGAGTTCGATCCGCGGATCTCCCGTCACGACGCGGCTCTCGACCTTGAGACCCGTGCCCTCCAGCTCCTTGACGATCCCCGCCACCAGTTCCGTGTGCAGGCCCGTGACGTGGTCCCGGTACTCCGTGTCCGGAACCATGGCGCCGTAGGCCTCCACCCACGCGGTCACCACGAGTTGGACCGCCGACATCACGACGACCGTCGTGCTTTCCGGCCAGTGCAGCGACTTCACGAAATCGACCGCCTTGCGCGAGAACGGTGATTCATCGACACCCAGCAGAATCTTCATCGCTTCCTCCCGCGTCCAGAGAAACCCTGTCCTCCGCTCCCCATCAACACTATGACACCGAAGAACGGCCAGGGCTCCTTCGTTTCGGGAAGTACCCTGACAAATGTCACACCGGGGTCGATGAACAGGATGGATCGGGACGGGGTGGTCAGGCGAAGAGGCGGGCCAGTTCTTCCGCTTCGACGAAGCTCCGGTCGATGATGGCCAGCGTATCGGCGGAGGGAACGCCGTGGCCGGTTTCGGCGGCGGCCACGAGACGGTCGATTCCCGGCGCCTCGTTGACCTCGCGGAGGCACGCCACGAGGGACACCGCGGGAAGGTCACCCGGATCGCCCCCGTGATGGTTGCAGATGGCCGCGGTCAGGTTTTCGGGGAAGCCCCACTGCGCGCACATCCAGGCCCCGACTTCCGCGTGATCCCAGCCGAACGTCTCCTGCTCGAGGCTCGACAGTTCGTCCTCCCCCTCGTGCCAGCGGTTGAGGACGTCGCCGTAGTGTTCGCGCTTGTGCCGGCTGAGCAGCGGCACGGCCATGTCCTGAAGCAGCGACGCCGTGAACGTGGCCGACCGCGTGGCCGGATCGAGGCGCTCGGCCAGCGCGGCGCCGGTGACCGCCCGGCGCGCCGAAGCGGTCCAGAAACGGCGGTTGTCGAACCCCGCGCCGTTCTGGCGGGGAATCGCGTTGCGCACGGCCAGCGCCACCAGCATCGATTCGAGCTTTCCCCGCCCGAGCAGCGATGCCGCGTGATGCACGCTCCGGACCTCGCGCCGGAGTCCGAACGCGGCGGAGTTGACCAGCGAGAGGATCTGCACCGTGAACCCGGGATCCGCGACGAGTTCGTCGCAGATCGCGCCGAGTTCCACGTCCTGGTTGCGGATCCGCTCCATGGCGTGAAGTATCAGCGCGGGAAAGGTCGGCAGCTCGATCTGACCAAGTTCCGTCCGAAAATCCGGTTCCTTCTTCTTTCGACCCAGATTGAACATGACTCTCCTACTCGGCCCGCCGGGCCATCTTGTTCGCGAAAATGCTCATGAGGCCGCCGAGCATCACGTAGCCGATGGCCACCTCGACCATGGCCAGCGCCTGCGCCGGCGCGGAGGCCGGCTGGACATCGCCGTAGCCCAGCGTCGTCAGGGTCACCACGCTGAAGTAGAACGAGGACAGGAACGTGGGGTGATCGCCGTAGTCGATGGCGACGAACTGGTACAGCCCCGCGAACACCGCGGCGAGGAACGCGGTCCACAGTCCCCAGCGGAGGAAACTGCGCCCGCAGTCGGACGTGATCCACCACAGCCGGTAGAGGACTTCGTTGGTCCGGCTGTGCGAACGGAACTCGTGCAGGTAGTTCTGGTCCATGATGAACCGCCGGGCCATGAACGCCCGGGTGAAGTCGACGCCGAGAATCTTCGCGTCGATCCAGTCCGCCTTGTCGAATTCCGTGCAGTCCTGAAGCCGCATGTTGTGCAGGTCGGCCTTGCGGAAGATCGTTCCGGCCAGCCGGCAGGCCTCGAGGTCCGCGCCGGTCAGGTTGGCCCGGGAAAAGTCGGCGTCGCCGAGATCGGCCTCGCGCAGCCGCGATCCGGTCAGATCGGCCGCGCGGAAATCGGCGCCCGACAGTTTCGCTCCGATGAACGTGGAGCCGGGGAGCTTCGCGTCGAAGAACGTGGCTCCCGACAGGTCCGCGGAGCCGAAGCCGGCCTGTTCGCCGGTGCACTCGGAAAGGTCGGCGCCGCGGAGATTCGCGGACAGGAACTCCGCGCCGGTCAGCTTCGCCCCGAACAGGCTCGCGTCGGCGAGAGTGCTCCCCACGAAGCGCGCGCCGGCCAGGTTCGCTCCCCCCAGCTGTGCGCCGGTGAGGTCGCAGCCGGAGAGGTCGCAGCCGGAGAGATCCTGGCCGGACAGCCGGGCGCCGCGGAGATCGGGCATCGGATCTCCCGTGCGGCGACTTCGCAGCTGCTCCGCGATGTCGTTGTTGTGTGCCGGCAGCGACGCGGCTTCCATGGACGGCTCCTGTTCCGGTTGGGTCGGGGCGAACAGGGTTATGGATCGGCATCCCGGCTGCGGCACTTGAGGAAGCGGGCTGGCCGGGCCATGGCACCCCCCGGCGGGTGCAGAGCGTGCCAACCGGGACGGTGCGAGACCTCGGATCGGCCGGGAGGCTGCGGGCGGGAAGCCGCGGGCGCAATCCACCCTCTCCGGAACTTGAACTCCCGCTTCTTACCGATTCACTTTCAACAACTTGCGGACTCTGATCCTCAGCCCGCCGGTACGGGACTGGCGAGTGCCGCGAACCCGAAATTGACGCGGGCGCCGTCGCAGAACGTAACGACATGCGTGTAGCCGGTGGTGCCGCCGGTGGGCCATTCGTAAACGCCCTGAAAACCGGATGTGATCGTCCCCAGCTTGATCTTGACGCTCGAGGCGTTCAGGTTGGCCGCGCCGGCCGCGTCGGTCAGCCAGACGGAAATCGATCCCGCTCCCCCGCTGACCCTGAAGTCGGCGCGCGTGCGCAGGACCTCCGCTCCTCCGGCGACGCGTTCGATGTCGAAGGATCCCGACGTGACGTAGCCGTTCTGACCGGTGAACGTGCCCGTCCAGAGCACCACCGGAGGATCCGTGGCGGCCACCAGCGGAGCGGCGCTTGCGGTGGACAGCGCACCGGAGACGGCGGTGAGGGCGTAGTTCCCGGCGGCATCCACGCTGAGGTCGGAAAACTGCGCGACCCCCGCGCTGGCGTTTCGCGTCAGCGTGCCGGTGAGTGCGCCGGGTCCGGACATCACCGATATGGTGACGGCACCGGTGAATCCCGTGTCCAAGGTGAGATCGTCCCGCACGGCCCGGACGGAAAGCGCAAACGCCACGCCGGGTTCGACCGCGGCGGGAACGCCGGAAAACTCGAGCCGTGTCGCGTCCCCGGCCGGGGTTGTCGGGGAACTGCCGCCGCAGCCGGCGATCGCGGCGGAAAGAAGGCCAAGCAGGAGAACTGCCGTTCGGTTCATGGTCGAATTCCTCCGGAGAGAATCGGATTTCAGAGTTCGCAGGACAGGCCGAGGACGAGGTTACGCCCGCCGTAGATATTGGTGACGCGACCCACGGTCGTGAACACGTCCGCGCCGAGAAAGACTCCGGGCGCAACCCGGAGGGATGCGCCGCCTCCCAGGCCCGAGTACTGAACCCCCTCGCCGAGACCGTTGGAGACTCCGGCGGCCCGGTTCCTGTCCGGCACCGTCACGGGCCCGCGGCCGCGCAGATGCACGGTCAGCAGCAGCGGGTCGACCGGAGCGAAACCGGCCTGAAAGGCGAACCGGTACTCGTCGGTGAATCCACGGGTACGCAGGTTGTAGCCCGCCTCGGCGGAGACCCAGGCGGCAACCGGATCCAGCGACCGGGACACGTACAGCGTGGCCCGGACATTCGTCTCGCCGTCACCGGTCGGCAATCGGATCGTTCCGCCGGAAGCTCCACTCTCCCCCTTGAGCGGCGTCGTGCCGTCTTCATCGCCGGTGGGAAGGTCGACGCCGAGTCCCAGAGCGACCGGAACGCCGCCGTCCAGAACGGACCGCCGGAGTTCCAGACCGAGGTCGCCGATTCCGGACGACGCCTCGGACGTTTCGAACGCGAACCTGCGGTAGAGCGGAAACGTGAGAACGCCGTCGAATCCGGAGCCTAGCCCCAGCTCCGCGTAGAGATCGAGCGAGGCGGAACGGAAGTCGGCGGTTTCGATGCTGCGGCCGTCGCGCGTGTAGAACGCGTCGCTGTTCAGAAGACTGAGCGCCGTCCGGGCGTATATCGAACCGGGGTCGCGGATCCAGGCTCCGCCCCGGGCCTCGGTCGACGCGAGAATCATCAGGAACACCAGTGCCAGTCGTGCTCTGTTCACCTGTCCTCCGGACTGTTGCGGGGGGATCACCGGGATTGCGGAGAGACTCCCTCCCCGATCCGGCTTCACACGGGTCGACAATGCGATCCGGGGCGCCGGAGTTCCCGAAAAGCGGCGCCGACGGGCCGCTCATGGCGATTCGCGGGACAAACTCCTATGATACACGCGGAGCCACGCTCGAACGACCTGTCGTCATTCCGACTCACGGAGGCCCGTCCTGCGCATCGGCATCGATCTCGGCGGCACCAAAATTGAGGTCCTCGCCCTGGGTGCGGACGGGCGGGAACTCTTCCGTCGCCGCATCTCCGCGCCCCGAGACGACTATGCGGCCACGCTCGGCGCGATCGCGGGCCTGGTTGCCGAAGCGGAAGCAGCGACCGGCGCCACCGGAACGGTCGGCATCGGCACGCCCGGCGCGATCGCCCCGTCCGGCGGCCTGCTCCGGAATTCCAATTCCACCTGGCTCAACGGGAAGCCGCTCCGGCAGGACCTGGAGGCCGTGATCGGGCGCCGGGTGCGGATCGAAAACGACGCGAACTGCTTCGCGCTGTCCGAGGCGGTGGACGGATCGGGGGCGGGACGGCGCACCGTCTTCGGCGTGATCCTCGGCACGGGCACCGGTGCCGGCATCGTGGTGGACGGGCGCGTGCTCACCGGACCGAACGCGATCGCCGGCGAATGGGGCCACAACCCGCTCCCCTGGCCGCGCGACGAGGAACGCCCGGGTCCCCCCTGCTACTGCGGAAAAAACGGATGCATCGAGACGTTCCTGTCCGGGCCGGGGCTCGCCCGGGATCACGCGGCGGATCGCGGCATGCCGGTCGAGGGGGCGAGTCCGTCGACGGCGGGCGGGGCGCACACCGCGGAGGAGATCGCCCGCCTTGCCCGGACCGGAGATCCCGCCGCCCGGGCCACGCTCACCCGCTATACGGATCGCCTGGCGCGATCACTCGCCCATGTCATCAACATTCTCGATCCGGACGTGATCGTGCTCGGGGGCGGCCTGTCCCGGATCCGGTCGCTGTACGACGAGGTTCCGGCAGCCTGGGGGCAGTACGTGTTCTCCGAACGGGTCGACACGGCGCTCCAACCCCCCGCGCATGGGGATGCCGGGGGCGTGCGCGGCGCCGCGTGGCTCTGGCCGGCCGGCGACTGACCCATTCCGACGCGGGGATATCGCACCGTCACGCCGGCGATTGCGGTTACTGCGGCCCCTCTTCGAACCTGAGGCTCGACCGGCCCAGGGTTTCCCCCAGCGCCGCGGTCGTGGCCGCCACCACCTCCTCGACCGGAACCCACCGCCCCGTCTCCCGCGCAACCGTCGTCGTCTTCCGTTCCAGGTCCCGGCGCAGCCGCTCCCGGACCTCCGCGCTCACCGGGAGAAAGTCGACCAGTTGAAGGTGCGCGTCGCCGAGGAGCAGCGACCCGTGCTGGAGAAACGCCGCGCCGGTGCGGCGCTGCGCGCTGCCGAGGATCTTCCGGCCGTTCACGGTGAGTTCGGTGCGCGTGGCCGAGTCGAAGCAGGGAGACGGAACCGAGCGGTCGCGGCGGGCCGAGCCCGGCGGGCAGGCGAGGGAAGAGCCGGTCGCCGGAGCGCCGCCGGGATCCGGCGCGCACGCCGCGCCGGCCGGTTCATCGGGCGTTGCTCCCGGCGGCCCCATCGCTGCCGCCACTCCGAGCCTCGAGAGCGCCGCCTGGAACACCCGGCTGATCGCCGCGTGGCTCGCCGTGATCGAACCGCCGAAAACGGGATCGTCGGTGGCGCAGACCACGGCGTACGTGAGCTCCTCGTCGTGATAGATCGCCCTCCCCCCGGTCGGGCGGACGACGAGGTCCACGCCGCGGGCGGAGAGGGCCGCCCGGTCCACTTCACGGTCGGGGTCCTGGTGGACGCCGAGGGAAACGGCCGGAGGTCGCCAGGTGTAGAGACGGAACACCGGGCCGGACGCGCCGGTCGCAAGGGACTCGAGAAGCCCGTGGTCGATGGCCATCTGCGCGGCGGCGGGGCGCGGCGGCGTGAGGAGGAACGTCCAGTTCATGAAACCCGCAGGCCGGGCGCGGTCGCTAACGGAGGATCGACAGCCCCAGCCAGTCCCCGTAGAGGAACGTCAACCGTTCGAGGAGCAGCGAGATGCGGGCCATGACCGTGAAGCCGAACGACGCGCCGAAGGAGAGCATCAGGAAGTAGATCCCGACCTTGGCGGTGGCGCCCACCGCCCCCCGGTGCTCCGTGGAAAAGAAGAAGAACACGAGCGTGGACAGCAGGCCGAAAATGAGCATCGCGTTGCCGAACAGCCAGAGGAACGCGATGAACTTGTTCGTCAGGCCGGTGGCGTTCGAGAACGCGGTGACCGCCGTGCTGTCGATGATCGGGAGCAGGTTCGCCTGGACCTGGCTGATGAAGTCGCCCTGGGCGTTTCCGATGATGGCGAGGCCGGCGAACGAACCCACCATCATGCCGATCGGCCATCGCGACAGCCAGGCCATCTGGGGAACGAGACGGGTCAGCATCATCAGCGCCAGGATGAGCGGAATGATGTACAGAACGTAGCCGAACCCCTGCGGCCCCTCGAGCAGCGGATTGATCAGGTTCGGCTGGAGCACGTTCCGGAACTGGATGGCCACGTAGTAGCCGGCCGCAACGCCCACGAACAGGTACTCGGCCAGCTTGTAGATCGGGTTGTCCCTGTAGAGATAGGAGAAGATGGCCAGGGTCACCAGGGCCTCGATCCAGATCCAGGCGTCGGTCGCGAAAACCATCGTCAGCTCTTCCTGCGGTTGATGGTGAACAGAATGTTGCCGAGGAGGATGAACGCCACGATGGCCACGTGGCCGAGGGACTGCGGGGGCATCCCGAGCGTGGCCGTGCCCTCGACGCCGATCAGGGATTCGTACTCCGCGGCGCCGGCCAGCCCGCCGAGCAGCCCGGAGAGCTGCCCCGACTGGTAGTAGGGGTAGTACTCGGGCGTGGACACCGCGGTGCAGCCGGACAGCATCGGAACGCTGAACCGGGTGCGGACCTGCTGGACCCACTCTTTTGTTCCCGGGTAACCGGCGGAAATGTTGACCATGAGTTTCGTGTCGGTCAGCTTGTCCGCCTCGCCCATGAGCGGAAACCCGGAAACCGGCTTGCCCGCGAAATCCTGGGGAAACACTCCCCGGAAGCTGTTGGCGATCTGCACCATGATGACCTCGCGCCCCTCCTTGAAACCGAGAAACACGTAGTCGGTGCCGTACGTCTTGCCCATCTTGTCGCCCATGTCCCGGAGGATCTGCTCGACGACGCCCGGCCCGGTCGGCCACAGCGTGAAGCAGATCACCTTGACGTTCTTGCGGAACAGGTGCGTGAGCGTGGCGCGCATCATCGGTTCGAGTTCGGCCACGCTGCCCGGGTCGAAGTCGGCGGGAAAGAGGACGATGTCCCCTTCGTTGAGCTTTTCAATGGTGCTGAAATAGGTGCCCACTTCGGGGCTCGTGCCGATCGGCAGGTCCAGCTTCACGAAGATCGGCAGCGACACGGCCAGCCAGATGAAGATGAACACGATGCGCCGGTCGAGCTTTTCCAGGCGTTCGGTGAACGAGGCGGCCACGGCTACTGCTCTCCCAGGTAGTTGCGTTCGAGTCCCAGGATGATCTTCATCCCCGTGGCGATCGCGCCGAGTGCCGCGCCGATCAGGATGGCGCGCTTGGCGGCCAGGTTCGGCACGTTCATGATCCAGGTCGTCAGGCCGGGCATCCCCTCCCACATGGCCGAACCGATCGGCACGCGGCCGATCATGATGATCACCGCCGTGACCGCCAGAAGCGTGGCCTCGACGGTCCGGATCTTGAAGGCCCGGAACGCGGCCGATGCGATGAAGAACGCGAGCAGCGAAAACATCGTGGCCTGCATCGGGACGTAGATCTTGAGGTACAGCTGGTTGAAGTAGGTACCCTCATCGATGCCGCCGGGGCGGAAGCCGAAGATCGAGCCCTGGGTGTTGGTGGGCATCAGGCCGAAAATGAGCATCGCCGTCATGCCGACGATCAGGACGATGGAATAGATCCAGTCCGGCCGGCGGCGCGAGACTTTTTCCAGGTTGATCTTGCCCACGTTGGCCACGCCGAGAATCTGCGACACCGCGATGAGAATGAGCGTCCAGTCGCGGGTCGTCCGGGCCACCCCTTCGAGGCCGGGAAAGAAGAACTCGGAAACCATGGTCCAGCCGATGATCATGGCCAGGAGAATCGGGATTTCACGCTTCATCGGCGGCGATTACCTCGGCTGCATCCAGGCGGTGAAGCCGGTGATGTTCATGGTTTCGAGTATGGCGCCGATGACCAGCACGGCCATGATCGCCGCCTTCATGTAGTCGGTGCCCTTGAGCGTTCCCACCAGCTTCGGCTCGCGGGCCAGGTAGGCGGTGGCCGCAAAGAACTCCTCGCCGATCAGCGCGTAGTCGCAGGCCACCACGAAGAACGGGAGCTGGTGGATGTTCGCCGTGCCGGCGATCTGGATGGCCCCGGTCTGGAACCCCGTTTCGGCGAGCACGAGACTCTCCGCGAAGAACGAGCCGAGGTACAGGTTGGCCGCCGGCTTCTCGCGGTGCATGATCCCGTTGATGGCGGCCGTGAAGGCGAACTGCTCCTCGGAGAGGAACCGGACGTTTGCCGGGTTGTAGCTGTCGGGCCGCCCCGCGCTCATGTAACCCGCCTTTACCGACTCCTCGGCCAGCGGAACGACGAAGGCCTTCCCCACCGGCACGATCAGCGGCGTTTCGTAAGCCGCCACCCGCTTGGCCACGTGGTTCAGGATGATCATCGAGTAGATCGTCTGGATGTTCGTGGCGTCGTCGATGCCCGGAACGTAGAGGATCGGCTTCCCCATTTCGGTGGCGCGCCCGATCGCCTCCTCGACCGCGTCGAGGCCGGGGATGGTCCGGATGAACAGCGTCTTTCCGGTCTGGGCCTGCCTGATGAAGATGAGGATGAACGTCGTGAAGAGGAGGATGGGGAGGAAGATGTTGAGACGGTCCACCGCGAAACCCATCACGGTCCGCGTTCCGGAGCCATCCTGGGCCAGGGCCGGTGCCGCCGTCAGCGCGGAAAGCAGCATCGCGGACAGCACGGCTCGTATCCGGGCTCTCAGGCGATCTGGCATTCCATTCCCCCACCTCGCGTCGGCTGTGTGTGACATGAACTTCGCGGAACAGGACGCGGAAACCTATCAGGCACGGGGGGAGGCGTCAAGGGAGGGGCCGCGATGGGCACATGCGAGAGATCCCGCTGCCGGCGCGGCCTCGCAACCCTCCATGTTCCGGCATTCCCGGGTCGGCTATGCGGCGGCCCTGGTCGGGTCGGTTCCCCGGAGTACGGCGACGATCCGGAATCGATGGGCGGCCGGCGCTTCCACGAAAAGGTCGCCTCCGTGACCGCGGGCGATCCGGTGCGCCGCGGGGATGCGCCCCCCGATCCGGGCCGCCTCGTCGGCGCCGACCGGGGCCGAGGACACCGCGCAGGGCAGTTTTCCCAGGCAGTCCACCTCGAACCGCAGTTCGTCCGGGCTCTCCCCGCAGACACTCAGGTGGACCTTGCGGGCCTGCTCCCCTTCCGGAGCGGAGAACGTCACCGCCTGGTGGAGGACGTCCTTCAGAAGGCGTTCGATCTGCATGGGGTCCACGAGCACCGGCCCCCGGACCGCCCTCGGTTCCACCACGTCGATCCGTGCGCCGGTGTCCGCGGTCACCCGCTCGCACACGATCCTGGCCAGCGCCCCGATATCCACCGGTTCCCTCCGGCTGACGGACCAGGAAACGTCCATCAGGCCCCGGCTGATGTCGCTCATCGCGTGCACCTGGCCCGCGAGTTCCGACAGCCTGGACCGGAGCGTGTCCGCGTCCATGTCCGTTCCGGCCTCGACGATGCGATGGAGTTCAGTCGCCACCGCCGCCGTGTGGTCATGAAGCCGGGTTCCGGCCGAGACCGCCGCATGACCGGCCGATGCCATCGGCACCAGCGTCCGGGTCAGCCCCTTCATTTCGCCCAGGTCCATGGTCCGCTTCCAGTAGGACCGGACCACCACGAGCGGGAGCAGGAACAGGACGAGACCGTACAGTCCGATTGCATGAAACGTGACGGCGCCCATGGGCGCCATGAGGTACATCGAACCGAGTCCCACCTGGTTTTCACTGTTCAGGATCCGTTCCCGCAACGTCCGGTTCAGGTCCTCCCCGCTCCCGGCTGCCAGAAGCAGTGCCGCCGAAAAGGTCACAAGGCTCCAGTGGACAATACAGGCCGCCGCCAGTCCGATGCTTTCCGACATGAGGGGCGTCGAAATGGACATTCCCTGGAGACCGGACCGGACCAGGTCGAAGACCAGGCCGGACGCCGCCAGCACCAGCACCGCCCTGCCGCCGTTGAAGACCGCCCACGACCGTCCTTGCCTGTGCATGGCAACTCCGGCGAGGACGTGGCTCAACCATGCCGCCGCAAGAAGTTCGGGACGCGCCAGGCAGACGATACCCGCCATATGCAGGGCCGGCGACATGCTGAACAGCAGCCGGCCCGCAGGCGCACGAAACCAGAGTGCGTCGGCGAGCAGGAAGGATAGCATCCATGCGAACAGAGACACCGGATCTCCGCTCCGGGGAGACTGGACCAGCAGCCACAAAGCCAGAGCCGGTCCGGCCGACGCGACGAGAGCCATGACGCCGCGGACGAAAGGACGCTGCGCCGATTTTTTCAAGGAGATGTCCGCCGGAAGCGACCCCGAGTGGTCCGGAAGAATTTCCATGAAACTCCTTTGAGGGCTAACAAGCCTGTCACGCGCCCCCTGTCCGCCGTGAAACACTCACTGAACTTCGTGTGTAGAGCAAACGGCATGCCCACATGGAATCGGAGCACGCCCCTCGCTTCTTATCGGCCCTCCCGGCCTCACGATTGAATGGGAACGAGGATGAAACCATTTCGGGCTCCAGGCAAGGTCGAAACAGGGCCATCTGCCCCGACGCGGGGACGGGAGCCGCCCGTGTCTCGCTCCAAAACCTTCTGAACAATGGAAATGGCGAGGATCGGCTCGTTTCAGCCGGCCGCGGGTGATCCCGCCGCCACCCCCGGAAACAGCCCCCTCCCGCTTCATCGACGCCCCAAAGGCACGTGGATCAGCTGCGCGTCGAAAGCGCGTGATCCTCTTCTCCTGAACGCGATTGAAGCGCATCCTGCCGATTCGCAACCGAACCGGAATGATCGCCGGATTACTGGCATGCCTCCTGCAATGACCCGTCGGCGAGCGTGAATGGACCGAAGTTCGGGTCCATTGAAGTCGATCTCGAACGAGGGAGGAGAACCAAAAATGAAATCCATCACTTCATTCCACTTTCGCCGGAGAACCGCAATCGCTTCTGCCGCGATGCTGGCGATGCTGCTTTCGGGCTGCGGACAGGACTCGATCCTGTCGCCGACATCCAGCGGCTCGTCCCGCCTCGACCGCAACGGCCTGGTCCAGAACGGCGCCGTCACCGGTACATTCAGTTCGGACATGCAGGTGATCGCCAGCAAGTCCATTGACCGCAACGGCGGAACGATTACCGGAAGCCGCTACACGCTGATCATCCCCTCGCGGGCTCTCAAGAACGCGACGACGATCACGATCAGCGAACGTTCCGGCGAGATCCTCGATGCCGACTTCGGGCCGGCGGGTACCGTGTTCGACAGGCCGGTGACCCTGATCATGAACTACGCCGGTTCCAATGCCGATCCGGCCTCCCCGACGTTCGACGGAACGCAACCGGCCTACTACGACTACAACGCGTCCACCGGAACCTGGACGAAGATTCCGGGCACGTTCAACACGGCGGCCAAGACGTTTACCGTGGAGATCAACCGTTTCAACCCGGCCATGAGCGGTGGAAGCGCTCTCTCGGGTGGATCGGCCATGGGCCTTCCTCCGAACCCGAATGGCGGAACGGCGGACTGGTAGAACGCTGGAGTCGTGCGGCCCGCCGGAACGGTCCGGTGGGTCGCAAGGAACGGAAAGCAGTCGTTGGCATGGACGTGCTGTCGACAATGATCGTGAAGCACCAGGCATAAACCTCAACCGGAGAACGGCAGGATGAACCTCAACCAGGGAAGGACCGAAGTCGGAGGGGCGAAGACCCCCGGACGCGCCGGTTCCGATCTTCCGGCCCCGGCCATTTCGTACGTGGTCGGGATCATCGGAATCGGGCTGGCCGCGGCCGCCTGGGCACTGGTCACTCATCCTCCCCAGAACATACAGAACATCATCCTGTGGGCCCTGGCCGCTCTGGCCGGCGAGATGCTCCTGTTTGCAACCGCCACCGGACGGGCACAGGTCAACCTGGCCACATCCGTTCACCTGGCGATGATCCTGGCCCTCCCGACCGGGGACATGGTGGTCGCTCTTCTCGCGAGCCGCTTCGTAGCCAAGTTCATCCTCAAGAGACAGGTATGGTATCGAGCCCTGTTCAACGTGGCCCAGGGAACCGGCGCAACCCTGGCGGCGGCGGGGGTACTGTCCCTCGTCAGCGGAACGTCCGGGGTTGCGTCATCCGCGCAGCAGCTCCTGGATCTGGCCCCGGGGTTTCTCGCGGCCGGCGTCGTGTATTACGTGCTCAACACGTTCAGCGTGGCCGGCGTGGTGGCCTACTCCACGAACGGTTCCGTCTTCAGGACGTGGAGGGAAAACTACGGGTACCTGGCCGAAGCGTCGGGAACGGTGGCCCTGATCCTCTTCTCGCCGCTCATGTACCTGGCCTGGCAGATGCTCGGGTGGCCCGGCCTTCTCGTGTTCCTGGCGCCAAGCCTGTTCGTGAAGATCATGTCGGAACGCTACGTCGATCTCCGAAACACGCAGCAGGACGCGATCGCCAGCGAGCGCCTTGCGGCCAAGGGAGAGATGGCCGCCGAAGTCGGGCACGAGATCAACAATTACCTGACGGCCGTCTACTGTCACATGCAGATGCTGGCCGTGGGCGACCGAAAGGGCGACGACGGAATGGACCGGGTCAAGGAAGTCCTCGCCCAGCTCGACAACATCTCCTCGCTGAGCAAGGGGTTGATGGACTTCTCGCACCGCGAGACCCGGCGGGCCCCCGTGAAGATCGCCGACCTGATCGAGGGAACGCTTGCGTTTCTCAGGCCCCAGAACCGGTTCGAGGGCACCGAAATCCGCCTGGATCTCGATCCCCGGGTCGGCGAAGTGAACGTGGACGCGGCACAGATTCAGCAGGTCGTGACGAATCTCGTCCTCAACGCTGCCAACGTGATGAATGAATCCGGCAGGACCCGCAGGCAGATGGACATCTGGCTCCGCCTTCATGACATCACCGGGGTCGTCGAGTTCGGCGTGGCCGACAACGGCCCCGGCATTCCCGCGGAACTGCGGCGGAGGATCTTCGAACCGGGGTTCACGACACGGGCCAACGGAAACGGCTTCGGGCTCTCGACATCGCTCCGGATCGTCCAGAACCACGGCGGCGAGCTCACCGCCGAAAACCTTCCGACGGGCGGCGCCCTGTTCCGGGTCACGCTCCCCCTCGGCCCCAGGTCCGCCCGCAAGGCGGCCTGAGCACCGCCCCCTCGGCCCGTCCTTCCCGGCCCGACGGACACACCCCCTTCCCGCCCCAGGCCGTCGTCCCGTGGAATTCACCGGCCCGGGATTAGAACTCATGAAGGCCGCCCTGCAGCCGATCCATTCTGGAGACCGGGCTCACCGTCGCGTTGCCCGGTCCTCGGATGAATTGCACGCACCTCGGGTCCCGGGCTTCCGGAGGATCCTGCCGCCCATGCCGGCGAGCCGGCACCTTGACAGGAGTATCATGTCACTGGCGACGATCAGGCACTCAGGCACGTTTCGATGGCTTCTTGCCCTGGCCCTGCTGTGGCCGACCGCGCCCTGCGCGGCGCAGCCCTCCGAAGACCCGTTGCCTGCCCTCAATTCGGGATTGAGCCTTCGGGCTTTCACCAACTTCGACCTTGTCGGCCGCCTGTCGGACGATACGGGCGCCGAGTTCCGGAACGGGGCCATCGACATCTACGCCACGTCGCGGATCGCGGAAAACTGGCGCGCACTCGTCGAACTGGTGTTTGAAAACGATGGCTCCGAGCTGGTTACCGACCTCGAAAGGTTGCAGCTGACCTGGGATCCCGCGAGCGAATTCCGGATCACCGTCGGGAGAATCCACAACCCGCTGGTGCTCTGGAACACGCTTCATCACCACGGCCTGTTCCTGCAGACGCCGGTCCGAAAGCCGCTCATGACCCGCTGGGAGGACGAAGGCGGCCTGTGGCCGGTTCACTTTGTCGGGATCACCGCCGGCGGAACGGTGGGACGGAGTTCGAGGTTCCGGTACGAGGTCGGAGTCGGAAATGGTCGAGGCCGCATCCTGGACGAAATCCAGGTCGGGGCCGACGCCAATGATTCAAAGGCGGTGGTTACGGTGGCCGGATTCCAGCCCGGGTTCCTCCGCGGTCTCGAGATTCGGGTCGCCGGGTACGCGGACAGGATTCCGCTCCCGGACGGCGCCATGGAGGAAAGGGACGTGACCGTGTCGTCCGCCTTCGAAGGGCGAGGCACCGAGGCTCGGATCGAGTGGGGGCGAATGATCCACAGCCGGGATGGCGTCGACCACAGTTCGACCGACTGGTACGTCTTCGGATCGCGACGACTCCCGGGACGCTGGTCAACGCTCCGCCCCTACGTCCTCTACGAGCACTCGATGCCGAACCGGAACGTCGTACTGTTCCAGGACTTTCATGAAGAGAAGTCGTGGAGCGCGGGGATGCGCTGGGACATGACCGACTGGATCGCACTCAAGGGAGAGTTCAACCGGATCGTGCACGAGGAATCGCACGAGAGTGATGCCGGGGCTCACAATGTCCCGGCCCGCTCCGCCGAATCCGGCGTCATCGCGGCTCTTCATACCGGCTCATCCGCCGGGCACAATCCGTCGATCTCCGAAAACTTCGTCCACCTCCAGCTGTCGATCTCGTTTTGAGGATGCGGACGATGAAGCGCCTGTTCCCGACACACATCCTTCTCATGATGCTGATCATGGGGCTTTCGAAAATGGTCTCCGCGGAACCCGTCTCCGGCACGGTCGTGGTGATCGTCAATCATGAGTTTCCCCACGACTCGGTGAGTTCGGCCGAACTGGCCGACTACTTTTCCGGAGCCACCCCGTTTCTCCCCAACCGGGCCCGGGTCCAGCCGGTGATGGCCCCGCCCGAGATCGACGAGGTGAACACCCGGTTCCTCCACGTCATTCTCCGGACGACGCAACGGGACTTCCGTCACGACTGGGAAGCCCGGGTCTACCGGGGCGAGACAACCCTGCGGCCGATTCAGGCCCGAAGCGTCGTCGAGGCCGCCCGCGCCGTCATTTACCACCCGAACACAATGGCAATGATCGACTCGGCCTCCCTCTCCACACTTCCGACCGAGTTCTCCAGGGGCTACAAGATCCTGAAGATTGACGGCACCGCACCCGAAGATTCCCTGTACCCCATTCGGTGAAGCAGGCATCGTGATGACCCGCAGCCTCAGCCTGCGCGCCAAGCTCACGCTGGCCATCGTCGGGGTGAGCGGGCTGTCCCTTGCCGGAGCGGCGCTTCTGCTCCTGACCATCGACCTGGCGTCCTTTCGCGACCGGCTTCGGGACGATTGCGAAACCGTGAGCAGAATGATCGCCCGCAACGCGGCCGCGCCGGTGATGTACGCGGACGAGATCGGAGCCTGGAAGGCCCTCGAACCGCTGGCCGACCGGCCTGATGCCGCATGGGCGGTCATTCGCATGACCGACGGGCGTGCCCTGGCGACGTACGAGCGGGGTCGCGCGGGAAACCGCCGGGACCCCGCTTCCCCTCCGATCACCGGAACCGGAATCATCCTTGAGAAGGACGTTGTGGGCGAAGACCTCGTCATCGGCCGGGTCGTTGTCGCGTTCGACCTGTCCCAGTACCGATCCCGCATCATCAACGCCGCCAGCGTCATCCTGGTCGTTCTGGCCATTGCCCTGGTCCTCTCCTTTCTGCTGGCGATCCGCCTGCGGAATCGGATCATCGAACCGCTCGCCCGCCTTGAGAAAACGATCTGGCACGTGGCCCTGCAGAAGAACTACGCGATGCGCGCGCCCGTCGACGGAAACGACGAGATCGGTTCGCTGGCCAGGGCGTTCAACGGCATGCTCGGCGAGGTCCAGGTTCGTGACGAGGCTCTCGCGGACGCGGCAGACCACCTGGAGAGCCAAGTCCAGCAGCTGGAGCGGGAAATAGCCGATCGAACCCGGGCCGAGGAAGCGCTTCAGCGGAACGAGGAGATCCTCCGCCAGTCCCAGAAGATGGAGGCGGTGGGCCGGCTCGCCGGCGGGATCGCCCATGACTTCAACAATCTCCTGACCGCGGTCAACGGCTTCAGCTCCCTGGCTCTTCGCGAGGTCGGCGACAATGGCCGGGTGGCCGCCTACCTGATGGAGATCCTCCAGGCCGGCAACCGCGCGGCGACCCTGACCCGGCAACTGCTGGCCTACAGTCGCCGCCAGGTCATGAAGGCCGAACTTGTCGACATGAAGGATGTTGTCCGGGACCTGGAAGGGATGCTTGTCCGCCTGATCGGCGAGAATTACCGCCTCGCCGTCGAGCCGGATCCCCTCGCACCGTTGATCCGGGCGGACCGCGGCCAGATCGAACAGGTCCTGGTGAACCTGGTCGTGAATGCCCGCGATGCCATGGAGGAAGGCGGCGGGGGGATGATCACCATCCGAACCCGAAGTGTGGCGGCCGACGCCGAAAGTATGACGGAAGACGGGTCGTCCCGTTCCGATGACCTCGAGCTGACGGTGTCCGACACAGGCTGCGGCATGGACGAGGAAACTCTCGCGAAGGTTTTCGAACCGTTTTTCACAACGAAGGAGGTCGGCAAGGGAACCGGCCTCGGCCTCGCCACCGTTCACGGCATCGTGAACCAGTCGGGGGGCCGGATCGAGGTGGAAAGCCGTCCCGGCAAGGGAACGTCGATCCGGATCCGCTTTCCCGGCGCGGCCCGGGGAACCCTGCCGGAGATCGACGCGGAGGCAAAACCGCAAGGGGCCGAAGGCCCGTCATCATTTTCCGAAACGGACGATCAACGGGCGGCCTGAGCCGGCCCGGATCAGTGGATTGCTCCCCGGTGGTGACCCTTCACCTCGACCGCCAGATTCAACAGCTTTGAGCTGACCCTGAGCCCGTTCCGCTCCGCTTCCGCCAGGTCGACGATGAACGCCAGGCGGTTGTCATTGCGGACCAGTCTCACGGTCGCCGCGGCACCGGATGCAGCTTCGGGGTCGGCAACCACCAGGAGACTGTAGCCGGACACCTCTCCTGCCCGCCGCCACCCGTCCGGCGCCGCAGTCGGTCCAAGGTAGAGAACGTGGCAGGCCGCAGCCTGGACCGGCGTGTCGACGGTCCGGACCTCGATGGAGCGATGGAGGCCACCGCTCGACCGACGCACATCCTCGATCCCCTTGCGGAGTTCAGGTGCGGCGAGAAGTCCGATTACGATCGGATCCTTTGACGAACGGAGGCACGAGTCCGGCCATGCGATGAACCGGGTCAGGTTGCAGAGCAGCGCCGCCTTCACCTGGGCCTCCATTCCCTGCCCCTCCGCCCCCCGCGGGGTCGCGAGGGCCAGCAGCAGCAGGATCGCCACGACCATGCGTTGCGTGGTCAACGGGTGCTCCTCAGAACCCGTAACTCAGGCGGAAGCGAACGTTGCGCCCGTCCTGCGGGATCGACTCCTGGACATGCTCCTCCGAGCCCGGATCGGCGTACGAAACGTCGAACACGTTCCGGACCGTGACCTGCCCGTCCAGGTGGCCGAACAGATTCTGCTTTCCGATTGTGGCGTGGGTGAGCACGTGCCCGCTCACGAACCCTCCGCGGACCGTGGCACGGCGGCTCAGATGCTGCACCTCCAGCGCCAGGGTCGTCGAGCGATCGAATACGGGGACGACGACATTCGCCCTTGCCATGTGCTTCGGGGCGTTCGAGAGTATTTCGCTCGTGTCGAGATTGCGGGTCTCCTGGTAGCTGTAGCTCGCCCGCCCGGTGATTCCCGAAGCCCACACACGTCTCAGTTCCAGTTCGACGCCGCGGGAGCGAACCCGGTCCACGTTCCGGAACACGAGCAGGTCGTCCTCCGGATCGGTCGTCAGCGTGACCAGCCCGTCCAGGTCGAACGTGAACAGTCCGGCCCCGAGAAACAGGTTTCCGGTCAGGGCCTGATTCACCGCCAGCTCCCACGTCCGGATCGTCTCCGGATCGAGGTGGTCCGGGCGCTTGAACTCGACGCTGACATAGGACAGCTCGAAGGGATTCGGCGCCCGAAAGGCGGTGCCGTAGAGCAGCTTCAGGCTCGTGGACGACGAAGGCATCAGGATGACGGCGAGCCGCGGACTTGCGACCTCGCCGAACGACGCGTGGTGATCCAGCCGGACCCCTCCGCTCAGGGTCACCGCGGAGCTCGGCCGGTATTCGTGCTGCACGTAAATCCCCGTGTCGACCGACCGGGTCCGGCTGTCGACGTAGGTTTCGAACCTGTCGTAGTTCCGCTGTTCCTCCCGAACGTCGGCATTGACCGAGAGTCCGGCCACAACCCGGTGGCGCGCGGAAATGCGTCCATCCACAAAGGCCTCGGTCACGATCGATTCGCCCACCGAGTCGTCGATGTTCGTCTCGTACTGCGGTTCGTCCGTTTCCGAGTAGTTGTAGACATACTGGCCGTCGAAGTCGTAACGGTTGAGAGACAGCCGCGACTCGAGCGTCCACTTTTTCCCGAGGGAGTGTCGATGGCTGAGGTTTGCCGACAGGTAAGTATCCTGCAGCGCCGTGCCGGGATCGTTGAATACCGTGCCCCATGGCGCCGTGGGCGCTTCCTTGTCGCGATAGGAACGATACACCTGGAGCGCTCCCCCCCGCCATGCGGCCTTGCCGAAGAAGCGGTTGAGCCGCTCGGCATCCGACCCGACCGCCACTCCCCGGTTGATTCCCGAGAACTCGCGGTACGCCCGGTCCGCGCCTTCCACATCCATGAGGCACCCCGAGAGCACGAATCCCACCTCTTCGCCGAGATGACCGGTCATCTCGACGCGGGTTCCGAAAGCCCCGTAGGACCCGGTCTCGCCCCGAACGCGGACGGCATCGATCGGGCCGGGGTTCTTCGTGACCACATTGACCACGGCGAACATCGCGTTCGTCCCGTACAGCGACGAACCCGGGCCGCGGATGATTTCGACCCGCTCCACGAGGTCGAGGTCGAGCGGAAAGTAGGATCCGGTCGGGGCGGAGGTGTAAATCGCGTCGTTGACCCGGTGGCCGTCGATGAGGACCAGCATGCGGGTGTTGTAGTCGCCAGGGCGGGAGAACCCGCGGACGCCGACATAGTCGTATATCCGGTCGTTCGTCACGTAGAAGCTTCGGACGTTCCTCAGGATCTCGCTCAGTGACCGGTAGCCGAAGCGCTGGATCTCGTCGGCCCGGATGACGGCGATCGAGGCGGGAGCCTCCGCCGTCCGCTGTTCGAACTTGGAGGCGCCGTAGACCAGGTCGACATCGAGCAGGTCCTCGAGATCGAGCGTGGCCAGTTCGGGAGAGAAGTCACCGGCGGACGCCGCCGGCGCAGCCATCATCAGACCGGCCAGGAGCAGTGCCGGAAGCGTGCGGCGCCTGTTCCGGTGTTTCGTCGTCACACAAACCTCCTTCGAGATGGACCGCAGCCCTGACCGGACCCGTCGCAACGGCGGCCGGACCGTCGGGAGGGTTATCGGAATGACGGATCGATCCCTGAAGAACCCGGAGATGCTGTTCGTTGCGGTCGCCGGACCCAAGAATCAGGAACAGGAGAAAGCGGTCGGACTGGCCGCGGCGGGCCCCGCAAAATCGACCGTCACGGAAAGGTGGAGAGCGCCAAGTGGTTGCGGCGCTGAATGCTGACCGGGCTGTCCATTATTTTTCCATGTCGGAATTAGGTTGATGTTCCTGCAATCCCGCCGATAAACCGGATAGATTCCACCGCCCCCTGCGTGGCTGCGGCCGGGACTCCGGTGCATGACAGGGCGGCACATTTATCTGGAGATTCACATGAAATGCCGTCAATTTCACTGGAACAGCGGGACGGGCTGGTCCGGGCTCGCTGCGCCCCTGTCCGGCGCCGGGGTCGTCCTGATCTTCGGGAGCCCGGAGGCTCTCAGGAGCGGAGCGCTCGATGAACTTCGCCGTCACTATCCCGGGGCCCACCTGTTCGGCTGCTCGACCGCCGGCGAGATCCTCGACACCCGGGTCCACGATGACACCCTCGTGGCGACCGCGATCCGGTTCGACTCGACCCGGGTCGAAGCCCACGGCGTCGACATCGCCGGACTGGAAGACAGTCTTGCCGCGGGCCGCCGGCTGGCCGCGGCCATCGACCCGAAGGAGCTGGTGCACGTTTTCGTACTCTCGGACGGCGTCACCGTCAACGGCACCGATCTCGTCCGGGGGCTGACGGCCGGCCTCCCTCCCGGGGTAACCGTGACCGGCGGCCTGTCGGGCGACGGCGCCCACTTCAGGGAAACGCTCGTCCTCGACGAGGGATCGCCCCGGCCCGCCCGGATCTCGGCTCTCGCGTTCCACGGTGCGGCACTGCACATAGGCTGCGGATCCCTCGGGGGGTGGGACTCGTTTGGTCCGGAGCGCCTGGTGACCAGGTCGCTGGGGAATGTCGTCCATGAACTCGACGGCCGATCGGCGCTCGACCTCTACAAACATTACCTCGGCCAGCATGCCGCCGGTCTGCCGGCCACCGGCCTTCTCTTCCCCCTGAGCGTCCGCACCGAGGGATCGTCGACGCCGGTCGTGCGCACGATCCTGGCGGTCTGCGAAAAGGACGGAAGCCTCACCTTCGCCGGCGACGTCCCGCAGGGAAGCCACGCCCGCCTCATGAAGGCCAATTTCAACCGGCTCATCGACGGGGCCCACGGCGCGGCGGACGCCTGCCGCCGGAATACCCTGAGCCGGCATCCCGACCTGGCGATCCTGATCAGCTGCGTGGGCCGAAAGCTGGTTCTGAAGCAAAGGGTCGAGGAAGAGGTCGAGGCGGTCCGCGATGTTCTCGGTCCGGACACCGCGCTCACCGGTTTCTACTCATACGGCGAAATTTCGCCGTTCACCCCGAAGGCGCGCTGCGAACTTCACAACCAGACGATGACCATCACCACCTTCGAGGAGAAGGCCGCTTGAAACCGATGCACAGCCTTCTGCGCCGGCAGATCCGGCGCTGCTTTGGTGAGGAGGACACCATCCCGCCGGGGATCGACGACTTCCTGTATCTCGTCGACTGCGCCTATATCGAGTTCGACGGCGACCGGGCCATGCTCGAGCGCTCGATCGATCTGAGCTCCCAGGAGCTCCTTCAGGCCAACGCGGACATGCGGGCGATCCTCAGGGCCTTTCCCGATATCGTGTTTCGCGTCGATTCCTCCGGCGTCATTCTCGACTGCCGCGGCGGTTCGCCCGCCGACTTCAGCCTGGCTCCGGAGCGACTCATCGGCCGGAAGATCACCGACGTTCCGAATGAAGCAGCCGCCGAGGTGTTTCGTGAGGCGCTCCACCAGGTGGTGGAGACGAGTGGGCCGCTCACGTTCGAGTACAGCATCCCGATCGGGGATCGGGTGACCCACAACGAGGCGCGGATCATCCCGGTCGGGAGCGGCGAGTTGATCGTCGTCGTCCGCAACATCACCGGCCAGAAGGAGACGGCCGCCGAGCTCGACCGCCAGCGCACCTACCTGCGCAACGTCATCGACATCAACCCGCACATGGTCTTCGCCAAGGACCAGTCCGGACGGTTTACCCTGGCCAACCGGGCCACCGCCGACATGTACGGCCGAACCGTCGATGAGTTGACCGGCAGCCTGGACCACGGCGTGAACGGCCGGCCGGAGGAGGCCGAACGGATCCGGAGCGATGATCGGGACGTTATCGACGGGCGGCGGGAAGTGGACATTCCCGCGGAGCCGGTGATCGACGCCCGGGGCGAGGAGCACTGGCTGTCCGTGGTCAAGCGACCCATCCCCTCCCCGGACGGGCAGGAAGTCCACGCCCTCGGCGTGGCCACCGACATTACCCAGCGGATCCGGGCGGAACGGCAGCTCGAGGAGCGGACGGAAAGAATTCTCCGCCAGCAGCAGGAGCTGCACGAACTGGCGATGCTCGGGCACACCGGCCTCAACGCCCGGTTCGAGGCCATTGCCCGGAGCGCCTCCCGGACGCTCGACGTCCGCCGGGTGGGCATCTGGTTGTTCGACAAGGGGAATTCCGTCCTGTCCTGTTGCTGTCTCGTGGACGACGGCACGATTTCGAAGCCCGCCTCTCCCCTCACCCGGGCCTCCCATCCGGAGTACTTTCGGGCCGTGGACGAAGGACGCGCGGTGGCCACGCCGGACGCCCGGTTCGACCCCCGGACCGCCGAGTTTCGGGAGTGCTATCTCGAACCCCTCGGGATCACCGCCATGCTCGATGTGCCGGTGAGAGCGAGCGGGGAGTTGCTCGGCATCGTCTGCCACGAGCAGGTCGGACCGCCGAGGGAGTGGACGCCGGAAGACATCAACTTCGCATCCTCGATCGCCGACTTCGCCGCACACGCGGTGATGGCCGACCGCCGGCGCCAGCTCGAAGACGACCTGCGCCAGTCGCAGAAGATGCAGGCGATCGGGAGTCTTGTCGGGGGAATCGCCCACGACTTCAACAATCTTCTCACCGCGATCAACGGCGAGTCCCAGCTGCTGCTCATGCGCGGCCGTCTCGAGGAGGACGCAACCGCCCGGCTTGAACTCATTCTTGAAACCGGCAACCGGGCTGCGGCGTTGACCCGCAAACTCCTGAGTTTCAGTCGCAAGGAAGATTTCCGGCCCGTATCCAGCGACCTCGGCGCGATCGTCGAGGCGATGGTACCGATGATGAGCCGGCTCGTCGGGGAGGATATCCGGTTCAACGTGGAGTCCGCGCCGAAACTGCCCCGTGTGCTCGCCGATCCGGGTCAGATGGAACAGGCCCTCCTGAACCTCGTGGTGAACGCCAGGGACGCGATGGCCGACGGTGGAACGCTGACGATCCGCACCGGAGTCGCCACCGATCCCCCGGGGGCGGTCTTCCTGCAGGTATCGGACACCGGGTGCGGCATGACCGACGAGGTCAGGAAGAAAGCGTTCGAAGCATTCTATACGACAAAGACTTCCGGTCAGGGCACGGGACTCGGGCTCTCGACCGTTCAGGCCATCGTAAAGCAGAACAAGGGAAGTATCCGGGTGAACAGTGAGATCGGCAAGGGAACGACCTTCACCGTCACGCTGATGCCCCTCAACCGGGAGGCGGCCTGCGCGGAAACGCCGGCAGTGGAGGAGCCGACCGGCGAGACAGCCGGGAGGACCCAACAGACCGTTGATACGGAGCCGATCGGTGATGTGAAGCCGGCCGGCGATCTTGAGCCGATCGGTGATGTGAAGCCGGCCAGCAATCTTGAGCCGGTCGGTGATGCGGAGCCGGTCGGCGGAACGGAAACGGCAACGGCCGCCGCCACCGGAACAGCCCCGTCACCGGATCCCGCGACCATCCT
>CAZQVN010000031.1:0-12624 GCA_964596775.1 uncultured bacterium | reverse complement strand
CGGCAACGGCCGCCGCCACCGGAACAGCCCCGTCACCGGATCCCGCGACCATCCTCGTCTGCGAAGACGAGACCCAGGTTCGGTCGGTGGTCAGGCAGGTTCTCGGGCTGAATGGATACACGGTGCTGGACGCCGCCTCTCCCGATGAAGCCATCGAGATTGTCCGGTCGCACCCGGGGGACATCGCGCTCCTGCTGACCGATGTCATCATGCCCGGCATGAACGGACGGGATCTCCATGAAGCGGTCGTGACCATCCGGCCGTCCATCCCCGTACTCTACATGTCCGGTTACTCGGAAGGCGTACTCTCCCGCCAGGGTCGGCTCGACCCGGACACAAAACTCATACAGAAGCCGTTCACGTTCGACGACCTCCTCGATCATGTCCGAGCGGCCCTGGATCCGCCCCGCGAAGGAACGGAACAGGACGGCAGGATCGCCGCCTGATGCGCATCGCATCGCTCCGCAGTGTGCCCTTCCGGCTCAAGGTGCCGCTGGCGATCATCCTGACCAGCACCCTTCTGCTCGTCCTGATTTCGGGGTTCCTCCTGGTCTACGAATCGATGCGGTTCAAGGCCGCCCTCGTTTCCGAGACGGGGTCGCTGGCCCGGGTGGTTGGAGCCAACTGTGCCGCTGCCGCGGTGTTCGAGGACTCCTGGGCGGCCGGAGAAATCCTCTCCGGACTCAAGGGGGGCGACAACGTCCGGCGGGCGGTTCTTTATTCCCGGTCCGGCCAGGCGCTTGGCACCTACACGCGCACCCCCGACGATGACTGGAAGCCGCCCGCCCCCATGGAGCCCGGCGCAACCTTCATCGGTGACACCTACCTCTCCTGGACCGAGATTGGAAGTGAAGGCGAGAGAGCAGGAACCCTGTTCCTGGAAGTCGATGCCGGAGCCATCCGGGACCGACTCCGCAATTACGCGTTCCTGATCGGTTACGTCTTCCTGGTGGCCCTCGGGCTGACGATCCTCATCTCCTCGCGCACCCAGGCCGCCCTGATCAACCCCGTGATCCGACTGGCCGAGGCGGCGCGCCATGTGTCCAGGCGCCAGGACTACGCCGTCCGGATTCCTGCCGAATCGGAAGACGAGATCGGCGACCTGGTCCAGGCCTTCAACGAGATGCTCGGGGAAATCGAGATGCGGGATTACCGGCTGGAACTGGCCCGCGAGGATCTCCAGACGCACATCGCCTACATCGAGGCGGAAATGCAGGAGAGGAAGAAGGCGGAGAACGAGCTGAGCCTCAAGGAGGCGCAGTTGCGCCAGGCGCAGAAGATGGAAGCCATCGGGATTCTTGCCGGTGGCGTGGCCCACGATTTCAACAACATCCTGACCGCCATTCTCGGCTACAGCCAGCTTCTCCTCTACCGCATCGAGTCCGACAACCCGATGCGGGAGTCGGTGACCGAGATCCAGCGCGCCGCGGAGCGGGCGGCTTCGTTGACCCGCCAGCTTCTGGCCTTCAGCCGGCATCAGGTTCTGCAGCCCCAGGTGGTGCAGTTGAACCGGCTGATCGAGGACATGCAGAAGATGCTGACCCGGCTGATCGGCGAAGACATCGAATTCGTGACATCGCTCTCCGATGGCCTCGACTCCGTGTTCGTCGATCCCGGAGAGCTGGAACAGGTGGTGCTGAACCTCATCGTCAACTCCCGGGACGCCATGCCCGGGGGCGGGATGCTGATCGTCGAGACCCGGACCCTGGAGCTCGAGTCGTCGCTGATCGATGGGGAACGGGGCGACCTCGCTCCCGGACGCTACGTGGTCCTGTCGATCACCGACACCGGCGTGGGGATGACCCCGGAGGTCAGGAGCCGGATCTTCGATCCGTTCTACACCACCAAGGAACTGGGCAAGGGAACCGGCCTCGGCCTCTCCACCGTCTACGGCATTGTCAAGCAGAGCGGCGGGCACGTGTCGGTCTACAGCGAGCCGAACCAGGGAACGACGTTCAAGATCTACTTTCCGTCGTGCAGTGCCCAGGAAAACGGGACGACGTCGGGAGAAGCCGCGCCGGTGCCCGGTGGACCCGAAACCATACTGGTCGTCGAAGACGAGGTTCCGGTTCGCCGCGTCGTGACCCGGGTCCTCGGCCGCGTCGGCTACACCGTCCTCGAAGCGGCGGATCAGGAGGAGGCACTGAACCTCTGCCGCGACCGGACCGACATCGATCTCCTGATCACCGACGTGGTGATGCCCCGAATGAACGGCCGGGAGCTCTCCGAGCGGGCGGCCTCGCTCCGCCCCGACCTTCGAGTCCTGTTCATGTCGGGCTACACCGACGATGCCGTGATCCTCAAGGGAGTGCTTGAAGCGCGCATGCCGTTCCTCGGCAAGCCGTTCACCACGGAACAACTCCTGACCCGCGTCCGGGAGGTCCTCGACGAGGACCCGGTCCGGAAGATCGCCGCATGAGGCGAGAAAGGACGGCCATGAACTCTCGTTTTCGATCCCGAAATCGCCCTTCACGGGACTCCACCCGCCTCTTCCTGCCGGTGGCGGCCGGAGTCCTGCTCACCCTGTTCACCGGCACAGTCGCGGCGGCGTCGAATCACGGTTCGGCGTTCATGGACATGAGCCTCGAGGACCTGGTCAACATCCGGGTCGTGTCGGTGACGATGAAATCGGCTCCCCTGTCGGAGACCGCGGCCGCCGTCTACGTCATCACCGAGGAGGACATCCGCCGCTCGGGAGCCCGCCTGATTCCCGAGATCCTCCGGATGGTGCCCGGTGTCCAGGTCGGTCGGATCGACGCGAACAAGTGGGCCGTTTCGGCCCGGGGGTTCAATGACCGGTTCGCGAACAAGATGCTCGTCCTCGTGGACGGACGATCGGTCTACTCCCCTCTTTTTTCCGGGGTGTACTGGGACAATCTGAACGTACCCATCGAAAACATAGATCGTATCGAGGTGATCCGCGGACCGGGAGGTTCCCTGTGGGGAGCGAACGCGGTCAACGGAGTGGTGAACATCGTCCAGAAGAGCGCCGCCCCGGTCCGGGAGGGGCGGGTCTCGGCCGGGACCGGCAATGAGGAGGACGGCTACGCCGCCGCCACGGCCGCGGGCGCCCTCGGTGCCGGCGGGGCGTGGCGAGCCTCCGGACGCTTCCTGAAGAACGGGGGCCTCGGCGACGCGTCGGGACGGATCGACGATTCGTGGAACGCCTTCGGCGGCGGGATGCGCTATGACCGTGTCGAAGAGGGAAAGCGCCTCACGCTCGACGCCGGATTCAGCGCCGGGTCCGGCCGGAATCGCCTGGAATCGCCCATCGATACCCCGCCCTTCACGAAGGAGATCGATGTCCCTTCGGAAGGCAAGTCCGGAAACCTGATGGTCCGCTGGGAGACGATCCGCAACGACCGCATCCTGAGGCTCCAGGGATGGGTCGACCACCACGTTCAAACCAATCAGCCGATCCTCGACGAGCGGCGCACGACCGTGAACCTGGAAACCTTCCATGCCCGGACGATCGGCCGCAACGCGCTTTCCCTCGGAGCCGGAATCCGCCGGACCGCCGACGACATGTCCGAGGGAGAGATCGCCCGCATCGAACCCGCGGCGCGGACCGATTACCTGGTCAGCGCGTTCATCCAGGACGAAATCAGCGTCATGGACGACCGCCTCCGGCTCACGCCCGGCACGAAAATCGAGCACAACGACTACACGGGCGCCGAAATCCAGCCCAGCGCCCGACTCTGGTTCGGCGCCTCCCGGAGCATATCGGCATGGGCGGCCGTGGCCCGGGCGGTGCGTACCCCGTCGCGCGCCGAATCGGACGTGCGGCTGACTCATTACTTTGCCCCCCCGGGCACGTTCGGGGCGGATACGCCGGGCACGGAAATCATCGCGGTCGGCAATCCCTTCATGCAGTCGGAGGTTCTCGTCGCCTGGGAAGCGGGTGTCCGCGGCCGGCTGTCGCAGCGTTTCGGATTCGACGTGGCGGCATTCCACAACGACTACTCCCGACTGCGCACGATCACCGCACTCAAGCCGTATCCCAAGGGGGACCCCGAAGGAACGCTCGTGATGCCGTTCACGGCCGTCAACGACATGGAGGGGGCCTCCCGGGGCCTGGAGACAAGTCTCGACTTCCGCGCCGGGCAACGGGTCAGATTGCGGCTGAACTACAGCTTCCTGGATGCCGACTTCCGCCTGAAACCCTGGAGCATCGACACCACCTCGCTCCGCTATGCGGACTCGGCTCCGCGCCACCAGGTCTGGACCGGACTTTTCTGGGATGTGACCCGGAGGGTCTCGCTGGATCTCGCGATCCGGTCGGCTTCCGGAATCCCGAACCTCGAGATCGGGGCCTACACCGTTCTCGACCTCCGATGCGCGGTCCGTCCGGCCGGCGGCCTGGAACTCGCGCTGATCGGCAGCAACCTGGGAAACGGAAAGCATCGTGAGTTTCAGAGCCAGTTCCTCTCCTCGCAGTCGGTCGAAATCGGGCCGCAGGTCTTCGGCACCGTGACATGGACGACCCACTGAGGAACGCCCCGATGCTCCGCAATCGATCAGGGAGGAGAGTCATGCAGCGGCTGAGGATCGGCAGGGCAGGTCGGGCCCTGGCCGTCGCCCTCCTCCTGCAGGCTGCCTTTGCGCCGGTCCAGGACTCCCGCGCGAACGAGCCGGACCTGACCGAGCGTCAGGTCGTGGCCGCGTACGTCTACAACTTCACGAAGTTCGTGAGGTGGCCGGCCGGATCACGGCGGGACACCCTCGAGGTGGTTGTTCTGGACGACGAGGAGCTTCATGGACTGCTGGTCTCGGGACTCGAGTCCAAGCGGGGCGGCGGACACGCCTTCCGCGTCCGGAAATCGACGGCGGACGTCTACACCGGATACCCCGACATCCTGTTTTTCGGCGACTCGGGGGCGGATCATGTCGCCGGCCAGCTGAACCGTCTCCGCGGACGATCGGTCCTCACCATCAGCCGCGGGCGAAACTTCATGGAGGCCGGCGGCACGATCCAGCTGATCCAGGTCGACGGCCGGATCACCTTCGACATCAACTATGCCTCCACCGAGGTCGAGAGCCTGGTCGTCAGTTCGCAGATGCTCGGCCTCGCCCGAAAGGTCCACTTCCAGAACCGGTAACAGTTGTCCGCGCCCCGTGCGGTCACGCCGGCTTCGCGGGCCATCTCTCTGAACCACCGGGTCGGCGACGGTTTTTTTTCCGTTGACATACATAGCACCTCAATGTATCGTGCTTCTTGGTATGGACATCAACAAGGATCTTGTCGCGGCCTCGGCCACCCCGCTCGTCCTGGCGATCCTCGCCGAACAGGACAGCTACGGCTACGCCATCCTCAAGCGGGTCAGCGAACTCTCGGGCGGTCGCCTCGAGTGGAGCGACGGCATGCTCTACCCGGTGCTGCACCGGCTCGAACGGCTCGGCTTCATCGCCGGGAAATGGGGGAAGTCGGAAACGGGGCGGCGGCGCAAGTACTACCGGATCACCCGCCAGGGAACAGAGCAACTCGCCGTCGAGCGCAGGCAGTGGCAGGCCGTCGACGAGGCACTCCACAAAATCTGGTCGGACCTCTCAGCGCGGCTGGACACCGACCCCCTCCCGAAAGGATGCTGACCATTGACCGTGGATGCTGAAGTCATCGAACCCCGGATTGCGGCGTGGCGGGCATTCATCGCCCGCGGGCAGGCCATATCCGGCGCCGACGTGGAGGAACTGGAAGGACACCTGCGCGACGAGATCGACACGCTCACCGCCGCCGGCCTCACCGCCGACGAGGCATTCCTGATCGCGGTCAAGCGGGTCGGCAGCGTGAACGAACTCTCCCGCGAGTTTGCCCGGGAGCACTCCGAGCGCCTGTGGCGGCAACTCATGCTCGGCGGCGACGACGCCGGATCAAAACCGTCGCGGGGCGAGCCGCTCGTGGTCCTGCTCCTCGCCGTGGCCTCCGCGGCGGCCATCAAGATCCCGGAACTCTTCGGCCTGCGGCTCGGCGATGCGTCGATGCAGTTCTACTTCCGCAACTTCGCGTTCTTCGTCCTTCCGTTCCTCACCGCCTACCTGGCCTGGAAGCGGGGCGTGTCCGTGTCGGGCTTCCTGCGGCTGTTGATCCCCTACGGCGCGGGAGCCGCGGTGGTCAACCTCTACCCCTTTCCGCGCGACAGCCACACGCTGGTCCTCTCGGGAATTCACCTTCCCATCGCCCTCTGGCTGGCCGTCGGCCTGTCCTACGCGGGACTCCGCTGGAAGGATGCCGCGGAGCGGATGAACTTCGTCCGGTTTTCCGGCGAGCTCTTCATCTACTACGTGCTGATCGCGCTCGGCGGCGGCGTGCTGTCGATGTTCACCGTGGCGATGTTCCAGGCGATCGGCCTCGACGCGGAACGGCTCATCAGCGAGTGGCTGCTCCCCTGCGGGGCGATGGGCGCGGTGCTCGTCGGATCCTGGCTGGTCGAGGCAAAGCAGGGAGTGATCGAGAACATGGCGCCGGTCCTCACCCGGCTGTTCACTCCGTTGTTCACGCTGGTGCTCATGGTCTTTCTCGGCACCATGATCTGGACCGGGCGCGGCATCGACGTCCAGCGCGAGGTCCTGATCGGCTTCGACCTCCTGCTGGTGATCGTGCTCGGCCTCCTTCTCTATTCCGTCTCGGCCCGGGACCCCCTGGCACCCCCCGGCGCGTTCGACGTCCTCCAGTTCACGCTGGTGGCGGCCGCGCTCATCGTGGACCTGGTGGCGCTGGCCGCCATCGCCGGGCGGATCTCCGACTTCGGCTTCACGCCGAACCGCACCGCGGCGCTCGGCGAGAACCTCGTCCTGCTCGTCAACCTGGCCGTGTCGGCATGGCTCTACGCGCGGTTCCTCCGCGGCCGGGCACCGTTCGGCGCGCTGGAGCGGTGGCAGACCTCGTACCTTCCGGTCTATTCCCTCTGGGCGGCGGTGGTGGTGGTCCTGTTTCCGCTGATTTTCGGATTCCGGTGATGAGGAAACGCCCGTGAACGGCCGTGATCGCAACCTGGGAATGAACCGGTCCATTTCGCGGCGCGACTTTCTGAACGGAATCCTCGTGGGCGCCGGCGCGCTCGCCGCGGCCGGACAACTCGAAGCCGCCGCCCGCGCCGCCGGTCCGGGCCCGGGGCCGGAATCCTATCCTCCGGCCCTCACCGGCCTGCGGGGCAGCCATGAGGGCTCCTACGAGGCGGCTCACGCGCTTCGTGACGGGACGCTCTGGTCGCGCGGGGGATCGCCCCGGGATACCGGCGAAAACTACGACCTCGTCGTGGTCGGCGCCGGCCTGTCCGGACTCTCGGCGGCTCGCTTCTTCCGGCGGCGCACCGGACCGCAGGCCCGGATCCTCATCCTGGACAATCACGACGACTTCGGCGGTCACGCGAAACGCAACGAATTCCGCCGCGGCGCCGGGATGCGGATGGCCTTCGGCGGCACCTGGTCGATCGACAGCCCGGCGCCGTACAGCCGCGTCGCCCGCGACCTGATCCGCGACCTCGGGATCGACGTCGCGCGTTTCGAGGCGGTTCACGACGCGGACCTCTATCGCAGTCTCGGCCTCGGCCCGGCACTTTTCTTCGACCGCGAGACGTTCGGGTCCGACCGTCTGCTGCCGGATCCGACCGCGGGGAACTCGACGACCGCCCGGGATCGCTGGAAGGAGTTCGAGACGGCGCCGCTCTCCCCCGCCGTCCGCCGCGACATCCGCGGGATCTTCGGAACGAACATCGACTTCCTGCCGGGCCTCACGGATGCGGAGAAGAAGTCACGGCTCGCCCGGACCAGCTACTCGAGGTTTCTCACCGAGGTCGCCCGGCTGGATTCCGGCGTTCTTCCCTTCTTCCAGGCGCGGACACACAGCCTGTACGGTGTCGGCATCGACGCGGTGTCGGCCCAGGACGCCTGGGGGCTCGGTCTTCCCGGGTTCGACGGGATGAACCTGGATCCGTCGCCCGGACCGGGCATGGGGCGGGACGCCATTCCGAACGCCGAGGCGGAGCACTACTTCTTCCACTTTCCCGACGGCAACGCGTCGGTGGCGCGTCTGCTCGTGCGGGACCTGATCCCCGCCGCGATTCCCGGCTCGACCGCCGACGACATCGTGACCGCCGCCGTGGACTACGGGCGCCTCGACGCGCCGGGATCCGCGGCACGCATCCGTCTCGACAGCACGGCCGTCAGGGTCCGCCACGCCGGAAAGGCCGGGTCGTCGAACGTCGAGGTCGTGTACGCGCGGGGCGGAAAACTGGAGACGGTGCATGCGAAGAACTGCATCCTGGCCTGCTGGCACGCGGTCATTCCCCACCTCTGCCCGGAACTCCCGGAGGCGCAGAAGGCGGCCCTGCACTCCGCGGCCAAGGTTCCCCTGCTCTACACGAACGTGCTGATACGGAACTGGACGTCCTTCCGGAAACTGGGCGTGTCGGGAATCCACGCTCCCGGTTCGTATCACACGTCCGCCGGCCTCGACATGCCGGTAAGCATCGGATCCTACGGCTGCTCCAGGCTCCCCGACGAGGCGATCGTCGTCAACATGGAGAGGACCCCCTGCCGACCCGGCCTGTCCGCGCGCGACCAGCACCGGGTCGGCCGCCTGGAACTGCTCACGACGACCTTCGACGATATCGAACGGAACCTCCGCGACCAGCTGGCCCGCATGCTCGGGGCGGGCGGTTTCGACCCCGCGCGGGACATCGAGGCGATCACCGCCAACCGGTGGCCCCACGGTTACGCCTACCAGTACAACTCGCTGTGGGATGCGTTCTGGCGGGAAGGAAAGACGGAGGACCAGCCGTGCCTCAGGGCCCGGCGCCGCCACGGCCGGATCGCCATCGCCAACGCCGACGCGGCCGCCTATGCGTACACCGACGCGGCGATCGACGAGGCGTGGCGGGCGGTTGCGGAGCTCACGGGATAGCGCCCCGGGAAGACCGCTACGCCCCCCGCGGCGTCCTCCACCGCGACACGCTCCCCCGCTCGAGCCTCCCGAACAGGCCCAGGGGAGTCCCGGTGACCGTGACCACCACCATCACCAGCCAGTAGACGATCGGGTAAAGCACGGCGATCCCGTAGTACGGTGTGATGCTCCGGTCGTAGTGACGCTCGATCAGGACGCCGGCCAGGAGCTGGAGCAGGCAGCAGGTGGCGATGAGCATCCCCCACCAGTTCGGGATCGGGCTGACGCCGGGGATCGGCACCCCGGTGAACTGCGACACCGTCCAGAGCGCGGTCAACGCCACCGCACAGTACGCCCAGGCGATGGACAGCAGCGATTCGCCGATCACCGGCCAGAACCGGCGGTGCTTCCAGTCGAAAAGCGTCGATCCGATGTGACGGCGGAGCACCTGGGCGAGGCCGCGCGCCCAGCGCATGCGCTGGCGGAAGAGGTCGCCGCAGGTGGCCGGAACCTGCATCCACACCACGGCCCGCGGCTCGAAGCGGACGTCGTAGAAGCGGCGCTGCAGTTTCCAGGTGATGTCGATGTCCTCGGTGGCCATCTCCGGGGAATAGAGCCCCACGTCGATCAGCGCGGTGCGGCGGAACGCGCCGACGACCCCGGACATCGTGAGCAGGCGCCCCCAGACGCGCTGGGCGCGCCGGAGCAGGCTGACGATCGACGTGAACTCGATGACCTGCAGCTTGGCGAGGAACGAATCGCGGTTCGCCACCCGCGGATTCCCGGTGACGCCGCCGACACGGGGCGATTCGAAGTGCGGCACGATCCAGCGCAGGAGTTCACGGTCGGGCACCGCGTCGGCGTCCATGATCAGGACGATCTCCCCGTTCAGGCAGGGGACGGCGTCGTTCATCGCCATCGCCTTCCCCTCGTTCACCCGCTTCTTGACGACGCGGACCTCCCCGCGCTGCACGAACGGCGCGATCGCCGCCAGCGTGCCGTCCGTGGAGGCGTCGTCCACCACGACGATCTCCATGAACGGGTAGTCCATGGCCAGCACGCCGGACAGTGTCCGGGTGATCGTCCGCTCCTCGTTGTGCGCGGGGATGAGAACGCTGACCAGCGGAAACTCCTCGAGGTGGTAGAGGTCGCGGTCGATTTCGCCCGCCTCGCGGCGGAAGTAGTAGAGCATCGACGTGGCCACCCAGATGAGGCTCGAGAGGACCGGGTAGAACGCGAAGAAGATGAGCAGCGCGGCGTAAAGCATCAGAAGACCCGGTACGTCTTGGCCGTCCCGGTGATCTCGATTTCCACCTCGGGCGCCAGGCGCACCTCCTCCCAGGCCGGGGCCTGGACGGTGCGCCCGAGCACATCGCGGTCGAAGTCGGGGCGGACGAACGGGGGGGTCGTGCGGCGGCTCCGGTTCCGGAACAGGCGGATGTTGTGACGGATCCAGCCGAGCGTGGCGGCCACGGCGAGCAGAAGCAGCAGGCCGAGAATGAGCACTCCCCGCACGGCTTCGCCCGGAGGCGTCCTGTAGAAGACATGCCACCAGAACCAGGCGAAAACGACCCAGCCGGCAACCGCTACCAGCGCGTGCAGGACGCGCCGGACGGGACCGGACGTGGTCGGAACGTATGTCGGATGCGGACCGGACATGAACTCCTCCCCCGTGCGGGACGCACCGGGTTCATGTCCGTTATCGGCAGGAGGGGGTAAGTCCTTGAGTGTCGGGAAGATGGGCCGGAAGGGGTCGGCGCGGCCCGAAAAACGTCAGGCCGCCCGACACCTCGTCCCGCGATGGGTTGACTGTCGCGCCGGTATGGCTACCCCTCGATCATCTCCACGTTCGCCCGCGGCACCGTGGCGATCGATCCGTCGGCGAACTTGACCTTGAGGACGCGCACGCTGGCCTCCGTTTCCAGGGGCTGCAGCTCCGCCGGAAGCTCGGCGACCGTCCCCAGGTGGCCGAAATAGGGCTCGCGGATGACCCGGATCGGGCTGCCGATCTCCAGGCCGCCGACAAACCCCTCCTCGATCGAGTGGGCCGACTCCTCGAGAACCGGAACGATGATCTCGGGGCGCTGGACGCCGGCCCGGATCTGGGTGGCGCCGTTGATGGACGCCAGACGACCGTCCATCTTCGAGAGCAGGTCGAACGTCTTGCGGGCCATGGTCAGCCGGCCGAACCCCTCGGTGACGATCACGGTGAGGCCGATCTCCTCGTTTCCGGTGATGGCCACGCCGAGATCGTAGCCGAGCAGGAGGCGGAGTTCCTCGGCATCGATGCCGCCGACGACGAGACCCCGGGCTCCCGCCTGCTTCGCCTTTTCGATCGTCTTCCGGTCCACCTCGGAGCCGCCGATCAGGATCAGCCCCTTCGCGTCCGCCGGTATCCTGTCGGGAGTCAGCGCCACGTCGGGACCGTCGACGATCCGCTTCAGCGTGCCGTACTGCTCGCCGCCGACACCGAAGATCCCCTGGATGAAGGCGCCCGTCGTTTCCACGACGACCCCCTCCTTCGGCATCACCTCGACGACCTTGCCGTCCACGTAGGCGTCCACCTCGACCGGGATCGGCGCCTCCCGGATCGTCACCTGCCCGGTGACCTCCGAAACACCCTCGATCTTTCCGTTCGTGTTCGCCTTCGCTTCCGACTTGAAGACGCCGAAGAAGGACTTGGCGGAGGCGATGACATCCCCCTCCTTCACGACGTCGCCGATCTGCCGGATCATCGATCCGGGCACGTCGGCCGGCGGAAGTCCGAGGACGTTGGCCACGTTGACCGTCTTCACGTTTCCGGGGAGGTCGGTGGTGGCCACGATGTCCGCGGCGCCGACGATGGCGTCCTTCTTGACGACGACTTCGCCGGACAGCGGAAGCCGGCGCATCTTCTGGATCAGTGTCCGTCCCGCAACGCGCAGGCCGGGCGTATAGGCATGAGCCACGTTTCAGTCCTCCGTTACAGTCCGGGATAAACGCCGAGAATCTTGTTCCACTCCGACACTTTCTTGACGCGGGTGGCATTGTCCGCGGGAAGTTCGAACGGGCGCCGGCCGCGGCAGTCCACGATCACCCCGACCTCGCCGCCGACCACTTCGAGAGTGCGGGTCTTGCCCTTCCCCTCGCCCATGTCGAAGTTCTTCGCCGGTTCCAGCGTGGCCCTGGCCATCTGCCCGGAACCGAGCTTCATCAAGCCCATTTCGCCGAACGTGAACTCGCGCGTTTCCGAGCCCGACGCTCCCTGGAGCGTGACCTTCAGGCAGGGCTGACCCTCCTTCGCCGAACCGACCGGCGCCAGGCAGGTGCCGAGGCGGATGAGGCAGTCCTTTTCGAACACCTCGGCGGCGGCCTTCGGGTACTTCGTGGAGAGCACGCCGAGCTGCGGCATCATGAAGATGGAGTCGACCGCGAGCTGGGTGTCGAATTCCGGCAGGAACGCGTCGATCATCATCATCGCCGCCTGCACGCGGCGCGGCGCGTGCGACAGCACGCCGCCGGACCCGACCACGAGGGCCAGGCTCTCCATGCTGACCAGCGTTTCGCCGGAACCGGTCTGGCTGAACGTGTCGGATATCGTCCGCTCCTGCTGCACGCCCTTGAGCCCGACGGCCAGGGCCTTGTGCTGGACCAGCGCCAGGCGGAGCGCCTCGCGGCTGATCGCCTGCTCGATCTGCAGCTCCTGGAGCGACTGCGGAATCGTCGTGGGCCGGATCATCTTGTTCTTGATCCGGTTGCGGAGATCC
>CAZQVN010000030.1:0-42759 GCA_964596775.1 uncultured bacterium | reverse complement strand
CCTGGCGCAGAGCGCGCCGAACCCGTTCCGCGCCGCCACCGTCATCCGCTACCGGGTCGAGCGGCCGGGGGCCGTGCGGATCCGGGTCTTCGACGCCTCGGGGCGTCTGACGAGAACGCTCGTCGACGGCCCGTCTGAGAGCGGCGACTTTTCCGTGGAATGGGACGGTCGCGACGCCTCCGGGCGCGAAGTGCCGACCGGCGTCTACTTCTACCGGCTGGAGAGCCCGGACACGCGGACGCGGCTCAAGGTTGTGCGGGTCGGGCCGTGACGCGTGTCCGGCCGCGGCGGGACGCCGGCATGACCTCCCGGACCCGGCCCCGGGTGGTGCGCACGGGGCCGTGATCTGGTAGCTTCCAGCCCCATGAACAGCAATCCGGGTCGGGGGACGAGCGGGACGGGAGCGCCGGCGTGAACATCGGCCTCATCGGCTTCGGCGGTGCGGGCACCGCGCACTACAACTACTGGCACGCCGTCAAGGGATGCCGGCCGGCGGCGGTGTGGGATCCGAAGCCAGCGGGGCTCGAGCGGGCCGGCCGGCTCGCTCCGGAACTCAGAGCCACCGCGAACCTCGATGAATTCTGGGACGGCCTCGACGCCGTGTCGATCTGCACGCCGGACGAAACGCACGCCGACCTGATCGTGGCCGCCCTCGAGCGCGGCATCCACGTGCTCTGCGAGAAGCCGCTCACCGATTCGTACGACGGCGTGCGGAAGATCCTCGCGGCGGAGGGCACCTCGAAGGCCCGCCTCGCGGTGCTGCACCAGATGCGGTTCGTGCCGCTGTTCCGGCGGATGAAGGAGCGGATCGACGCCGGCGACCTCGGCACGGTGGCGTACCTCGAGGGCTACTACGTGCACGACCTGACCGTGCGCGCCTTCGCCTACGACGACTGGCGGAAGGAAGGGCGGGCCACGCCGCTCGTCTACGCGGGGTGCCATTTCGTGGACCTGCTCCGCTGGCTGACCGGCGAGGAACCGGTCGAGATCTTTTCCGCGGCGAACCATCGCGCGTTTCCCGCCTACCCCGAAGCGGACCTGACGATCTCCACGCTCCGCTTTCCGTCGACGATCCTCGGCAAGGTGCTCGTGTCGATCGGCACGGCCGGGCACCAGGACCACTCCGTGCGCGTCTACGGCGACCGGGCCACGATCAACAACAACCTCATGTTCGGCCGCGAGGGGGAGTTCCTCGCCGCGCTCCACCGTCCGGCCTGGCTCCAGCCGGAGCTGCTCCGCTACCCGGGCCTTCCGCCGTGGAAGTTCCTGACCCATCTCCGGCGGATCCTCGGCGTGCAGCTCCTGGCCGCGTCGTTTTCGGCCCTCCGGCGGTTTTCCCCGGCCAACAACGAGTACGGCGCGCAGAGCTACCCGGTCCGCCTCTACGAACACCAGGGGGCGTGCATCGCCGCGGTGGCCGACTTCGTGGAATCGATCCGGAGCGGTCGCCCTCCGGTCTGCACCGCCCGGGACTCGGCCCGGACGGTTCTTGCCTGCCTGGCCGGCCTCGAATCGGCCCGGACGAACCGGCCGACCGCCGTCCGGACGCTGGAAGAGGTCCTGGCATCCGGGAAATAGAGTCCCCTAACTGTTTTTGCTACAATTCCTTAATGCACGTTCCGAAAACCATTTCATGAAACCCCGTGTCCTCATGGTCGGCCCCTATCCCCCCCCGTTCGGTGGGCTGGGGAACAACATGAGCCTGCTGCTCGGCTCGAGCCTCGGCGACCGCTTCGACCTGGTCCTGCTGCGGACCTCGAAGCACGTCCGCCACGTCCGGGTGAGCATGCCCGACATCTGGAGCGTGCCCTACCTGTTCCTGAACGCGTTCCGGATGGCCGGCCTCATGATCCGCCACCGCCCGAACCTCGTGTACGTGAAGGCCACCAGCGACACCGGCTTCATCCGCGACGCCGCCCTCATGGCCATCGCCCGGCTGTTCGGCGCACCGGTCGTCTGCCACCTGCACGGCCGGCCGATGGGGCGGCTGTTCGCCACGCACGGATTCCTCCCCCGCCTGGTGGCCCGGGCCATGCGCCTGGCCACGCTGACGATCGTCCTCTCCCCCGGCCTCAGGAAGATTTTTTCCGAGATGTTCCCCGGCCAGCGGCTGGTCGTGCTGCCGAATGTCGTGGACGTTTCGAAGATCGCGCCGCCGGCCGAGGACAAGGCCGGCGATGGTCCGGTCCGCATGCTCTTCGTCGGGAGATTGTCGAAGGACAAGGGGGCGTTCGACCTGATGGAGATCGCGCGATGCGTCGCCGCCTCGGATCCGCACTTCGTCATCGACATGGTGGGGATCGCCGAGACGGCCGAGGAGGACCGATCGATCCGGGAGATCGCCGCCGCGCACGGCCTCGAGCGGAACGTCGTGTTCCACGGATACAGGAGCGGCGCGGACAAGGCGCGGCTGTTCGCCGCGGCCGACCTGTTCGTCCTCCCCACCTACGCCGAGATCTTTCCGAACGTCTGCCTCGAAGCGATGGCCGCCGGCCTGCCGGTCGTCACCACCGACGTGCCGGTGATCCCGGAGATGATCACCGACGGGGTGCAGGGGAAGGTCCGCCGCCCCGGCGACATCGCCGGGTTCGCGGAGGCGCTGCTCGACCTGATGCGGTCGCCCGAAGCGCGGGCGGCGATCGGGCGGCGGAACCGCGCCGAGGCGGAGAGCCGGTACGACGTGCCGGTGGCGGCCGACACGCTCACCGAACTGTTCAACGAGGTCCTGGCCGGCCGGGCGCGGAAGACCTCTCCCCTGTCGGCCGGGTCTGAATCGTGAGCTTTCGCAACCAGTCCGCCCTGATCTTCGCGGCGAGCCTCGTCCAGCTCGTGTTCGGGATGGGCGCGGGCGTCCTCACCGCGCGCTTCCTCGGCCCGGAAGGGAAGGGGATCGCGATTCTCGCGTTCTTCGTCCCCTCGTTCCTGACGAGCCTCGGAACGCTGTCGCTCGGCGAGGCGAGCACCTACTTTCTCGGCCGCGGCGTGGAGCCGCGGCGGATCGTCGGCAACACGGTCTGGCACGCGCTGATTCTCGGCACCGTGTACGCCGCGGGAACGATCGCCCTCCTCGGCGTCCTTCGCGCCGGCGTCATCAGGGACGTGCCGGTGAGCCTGGCCATCCTCGGGCTGTCCACGCTGCCGGTCATGCTTCTCAAGAACTACGGTGACGGCGTCCTCGTCGGCATGAAACGGGTCCGCGAGTTCGTGATCGGGAACCTCACGCTGCACCTCTGCCGCGGGGTGTTCCTGTTCCTGGCGCTGTTCGTGTTCAAGCTGGACGTCAACGGCGCCGTCGGCGCGGAATTCCTCACCTGGCTCCTCGTCGGCGGCGTCTACTTCGTGAACATGACGAAGGGGCACGGCCTGGCGTTCTCCATCGACTGGCCGCTGACGAAGGACCAGGTCCGCTACGGGTTCCAGGCGCACGTGGGCAACATGGCCCAGCGGGCCAACCTCCAGGTGTCGACGGTGATCCTCTCGTCGTTTCTCGGCGCCACCGCAATCGGCCTGTTTTCGGTGGCGGTGAACCTGGCCCAGGTGCTCTGGTACATCCCGGACTCGGTCGGGCGCATCCTCTTTCCGCGGGTGGCCGGCTCCTCGCGCGACGAGGCGAACCGGGTCACCGCCCTCGTCTGCCGGAACACGATCCTGATGACGCTGGTGGCCATGGGGTCGCTGTTCCTCGTCGGGCGCACGGTCATCCTGTTCCTGTACGGCGACGAGTTCGCCGCCTCGGTCCGGCCGCTCTACCTGCTGCTCCCCGGGATCCTCGCGCTGGCCGTGTCCAAGGTGCTGACGAAGTACCTGTCCGGCATCGGCAAGCCGTTCTTCAACTCCGCCGCATCGATCGTGTCGTTTGCCGCGAACGTGCCGCTGCTCTGGTTCCTGGTCCGGTCGATGGGGCTCGACGGCGCGGCGATCGCCACGTCGATCGCCTACGCCGTCCACGCGCTCGTCGTGATCGTCTTCTTCGTCCGCGAGTCGGGCGCCCCGCTGACGCGGGCGCTGGTTCCGGTTCCGGGCGACATGAAGCTGTACACGGACACCGTCCGCGAACTCTGGCAGCGGTTCCGGCCGAAAGGGGCGGCGCTGTGAGGATCGATGTGCCGGTCCCCGGCACGGCGCCCCGCGCAACGGTGACCTCCTCCGCGGCGATCCGGGCGGCGACCCCATGACCGTCCTGTTCGTCGAAAGCGGCGCCGGCGTCGGCGGGTCGGTGGTGAGCCTCCACTACCTCGTCCGCGGCCTCGTGGCCCGGGGGATCGACGCGGTCGTCGTCTTTCCGGTGCCGCACGCCATGTCGGACCGGTTTCGCGACGCGGGCGCCCGGGTGATCCACGAGCGGGAGCATGCGGCGGGGCGGAGTGCGGCGCCGTCCGCGGCGGGAGCCGGCACCCCGGAAGACCATGCGGCGGGCGCGGCTCGCGAAGCGGCGGCCCCGGCCCCCAGACCCTCCCGGCCGGCCCCGTCCTGGACGGAGTCCGGCGCGTACCGGACGCTCTCGTTCTACAAGTGCCACATCACCGGGCACGCCGCCGCCGTCCGCGCGTGGCGATCCCGCATCGCGGCGGTCGGGCCGGACCTCGTGTACCTGAACAACGAGTTGCCGCTGAACTTTCACGTGGCGGACGCGGCGCGATCCCTGGGGCTTCCGGTCATCGCCCACCTCCGCGGGGTCAAGCCGCTGCGGCTGCCGCACCGCCGGTTCGCTCCGCACCTGTCGGCGGGGATCGCCATCTCCGACTTCGTCCGCGATCACTACCTGGCCGCCGGATTTCCGGCCGGCCTCGTCCATCGCGTCCACAACGGCATCGACCCGGCGGAGTATCCGTTCGTCGAACCCGCCGCGGCGATCCCGCCGGACGGCGGCTCGCTCCTGTTCCTCGGGCGGCTTGCGGGGTGGAAGGGCGCGGACACGCTGCTCGAGGCGGCGGCGCGCCTGGCGAGGACGCGGTCGAAGATCACCGTGACCGTGGCCGGCGACGGGCCGGTCCGCGGCGACATGGAGGCCCGCGCCGCGGCGCTCGGCCTCGGCGGTCGCGTCCGGTTCACCGGGTTCGTGGCCCGCACGCTCCCGCTGCTCCGAGCCGCCGATCTTCTCGTCCACACGTCCACCGAGCCGGAACCGTTCGGCCGGGTGCTCCTCGAAGGGATGGCCTCCGGCGTTCCCGTCGTGGCCTCCGACCTGGGCGCCACCCGCGAGATCGTGACCGACGGCGTGGACGGTTTCCTCGCCCCGGCCGGGGACGCGGCGGCGCTGGCGACACGCATCGAGACGGTCCTCGCATCGGGCGACCGCGCGGCCATCGCCCGCCGCGCCCGCGTCACCGTGGAAACGCGGTTCACGACGGAGCAGATGGTGGACGGCGTGCACGCGCGGATCCGTGCGGCGCTGGCGCCGAGTCCGGGAGGCGCGCGATGAGCGCTCTGCCGCGAAAGGCCGCACCCTCCCCGGACGCCGGAAACCTCCGCGTCTGTTTCGTGATGCCCGGGTCGCACCACATCTTCTACCGCGGCGTCACCCCCGGCGGCGCGGAACGGCAGATGGTGCTCCTGGCCAAAGGCCTCGCCCGGCTCGGTCACGCCGTGACGTTCCTCACCGCCGACCCGGGCGGGAAGAAACCGGAAACGATGGACGGCGTGCGCGTCGTGCCCGCGTTCCCCCACGAGTCGTCGGGGCGCTTCCTCCTGTTCCGGATGTGGCGCGACCTCCGGAAGGCGCTCGACGCCGTGCCGGCCGACGTGTGGATCCAGCGGTCCGCCTCCCCGCTGACCGGCCTGATGGCCGGGCACGCCCGGAAGCGCGGCGCCGCGTTCGTCTACATGATCTCGAACGACAGCAACGTGGACGGCCGGTACGAAGGGCGGTCCAACCTCCGCGATCGCTGGCTGTACCGGAAGGGGCTCCGGAACGCCGCCGGGATCGTGGCCCAGTCGGACACGCAGGCGCGCCTGCTCCGGGAACGGTATGATCGCAACGCCGAAGTGATCCCGAGTGCCGTGCCCGCGCCCCCCGATCCAGCGCCGCTCGTCCGGCCGGAACAGGTGCTCTGGGCGGCCACGTTCCAGCGTCACAAGCGGCCGGACCGGATCCTGGACCTGGCGCGGAGGGCGCCGGACCTCCGGTTTGCCGTGGCCGGAAACCCCAGTGGAGACATCGATTATGGACGCCGCTTCGAACAGGACGCGAAGGAGTTGCCGAACGTGACGCTCCTCGGCCGGCTCGACCCCGCCGCCCTCGAGGCGGAGTACCTGCGCTCGATCGCACTCCTGTCCACGTCCGAGCACGAGGGGGTGTCGAACACGTTCCTCGAGGCGTGGCGGCTCGGCGTTCCGGTGGTGACCCTCGAAGCCGATCCGGACGAGGTCATCTGCCGGGAGGGGCTCGGCCTCCACACGGACGACCGCGACCGGGTCGTGGAGGGGCTCCGCCGCTTCCGCGACGATCCCGAGGCGCGCCGGAGCGTGGCGGCGGCCGCGCGGCGGCATCTCGAACGGCACGACGAAGCGGCGGTGGCGGCACGGCTGGCCGGCTGGCTCCGCACTCTGGTGACGCAGGGAGGGCGCTGAACATGTGCGGCATCGCCGGGATCTATCATTACAGGGACGGCTCCCCCGCCTCGCCGGAACTCCTGAAGACGATGACGCGGATGATCGCGCACCGGGGCCCCGACGGCGACGGATTCTTCTTCGACGGGCCGGTGGCGCTCGGTCACCGGCGGCTGGCGATCATCGACCTGGAAACCGGCGCGCAGCCGATGGCCGGCGAGGACGGGGCCGTCCAGCTCGTCTTCAACGGCGAGATCTACAACTACGCGGACTTCGTGGACGACCTGAAAGCACGCGGGCATGTCTTTGCCACGAAAAGCGATACCGAGGTGGTTATCCACGCGTTCGAGGACAGCGGCCTCGAGGCCTTCACGCCGTTCCGGGGGATGTTCGCGCTGGCCCTCTGGGATCGCCGGCACCGGAGACTGACGCTGGTCCGGGATCGCCTCGGCGTGAAGCCGCTCTATTACGCCGACCTGAATGGGCGGCTCATCTTCGGTTCGGAGATCAAGGCGCTGCTGGCCGATCCGGAACTGCCGCGGGACATCGACGGCGGGAACCTGGCCGCCTACCTCGGCTACGGGTTCGTCCCGGGTCACGGGGCGATGCTCGCCGCCGTCCGCCAGGTGCCCCCCGGTCATGCGCTGGAGGTCACCCGGGACGGGATCACGATCCGGCGCTGGTGGAACTTCGAGGCGCGGGACGCAGGTTCGGCCGCGGTGCCGGAAGCGGAACTTCTCGAACGGCTCGAAGCGCATCTCGCCGAAACAGTGCGCCTCCGGATGGTGTCCGACGTGCCGGTCGGCGCGTTCCTGTCCGGCGGCATCGACTCCGGCCTCGTCACCGCCCTCATGGCCCGGCAGTCGGACGCGCCGGTCAAGACGTTTTCCATCGGTTTCGACTTCGAGGAGTTCGACGAGCGCCCGTACGCCCGGCGGGTGGCCGAAGCGTACGGCACCGATCACGAGGAACTGCTCGTGAAGCCGGACGTGCTCGAGATCCTCCCCCGGCTCGTCTGGCATTACGACGATCCGTTCGCCGACGCGTCGATGATCCCCACCTACTGCGTTTCGGAGATCGCGGCGCGGCGGGTCACGGTGGCGCTCTCCGGCGACGGCGGCGACGAGGGGTTCGGGGGCTACCGGCGCTACGTGAACGCGCTCGCCGACGGGTACGCGGACCGGCTGCCGGGGGCCGTGCGCGGCCTGTTCGGCGCCGTGGCGGAGCGCCTGCCCGACACCGCGCGCGGCAAGAACCGCCTGCGCTGGCTGTCGCGGGCCGGCGACGATCGCTACGCGGAGTTCTTCCGGGGTACGCCGCCGCACATCGTGGCGCGGCACCTGGCCGGGTCCTGGAAGCGGGAAGCGGAGCGGGAGGATCGCGGCGACCTCGCATTCGTGGCCCGGATCTTCGCCGACTGCCCGTTCGACGACCCGCTCGCCCGGATGCAGTACTTCGACGCCCGCCTCTATCTTTCCGGGGACATCCTGCCGAAGGTGGACCGCGCCTCGATGGCCCACTCCCTCGAGTCGCGCGAGCCGCTGCTCGATCACCTCGTGATGGAGTTCGGCCTGAACCTCCCCCGCCGGTTGCGCATCGACGGCCGGGAGACGAAAATGCTGCTCCGGAAGCTGGCGCTGAAACTTCTGCCCGAGGATGTCGTGAACCGGCCGAAGCACGGATTCAGCGTGCCGATGGATCGCTGGCTCCGGACGGATCTCAAGGCGTTCCGGAACGAGATCCTGCTCGACGACCAGACCCGCAGGCGGGGCTGGCTGGATCCCGCCGGCGTGGAGAAGACGCTGGCCGAGCATGACGCGGACCAGGCCCTCCACGGCGCCACCGTGTGGGGCCTCCTGATGCTTGAACTGTGGGCGCGCCGGTATCTCGACGGTCCGCTCGATCCCCCGCCGGCGCCGCCGCCGCGGGCGGAGTTTCTCGAAACACTGCGGAGAGAGTCCAGGACATGACGCACCCGGATATCCAGGCGCCCGACTGGAAGGGCTATTACGAATGGGAGGCGGGGCAGAAGCGGTTCCTGCCCGGCGAAGAACCCTCGGAAACGATGCGGGTGGAGTTCGTATTCCGCCTGCTCGACGGGGTCGTGTACGACCGCCCGCTCGACGCCGGCTGCGGCAACGGCTACCTGGCCAGCCGCGTGGCGGAGCGCGTGGAACAGGCGTACGGCACGGACCTGTCGCTGGCGCGGCTCAGGGACGCGTCCGACCTGTTTCCGAAGGTCCGGTTCACCCGGGCATCGATCTTCGACCAGCCGTTTCCCGACGGCGCCTTCGACCTCGTGTCCGCCGTGGAGGTCGTGGAGCATCTCGAAACGCCGGATCGGGCGATCCACGAGCTCAAGCGGCTGTCGTCGCGGTGGGTTCTCGTCACCGTGCCGTACCGGGGCAAGCTCGATCTCCTCTATTGCCCGCACTGCAACACCCCCTATTACCACGACGGGCATGTGCAGTCGTTCGACGAGGAGCGCCTGTCCGGCATGGTGACCGCGGCCGGGCTCACGGTACGGAAGCTCGAAACGTACGTGCCGTACTACCCGCCGAAGATGCCGCCGCTGTCGATGCTGCCGAAGGGGATGAACCTGATGATTCGGGGCGCGTTCGAGGCGCTCGGGATGAAGGAGCGGGTCCGTCCGAAGTACATCGGCGTGCTGGCGGAAAAGTGACCCGGGCGCTGTCCCCGGCCGGCGGGCCGGTTCGTCGCCGGACCGCCAGGAAGTAATCCGCTCGAACCCGGACCCTATCCCCGCAACCGCTGGAGCGTTTCCCCGCTCCCGATCACGACCAGGTGCGCCCGCGCCCGCGTGATGCCGACGTAGATCAACTCCTCGTCCTTCAGCCGGTCCTCGAGTTCGACGAGGATGACGACCGGCCGTTCCAGCCCCTTGAACCGGTGGATCGACTGGAAGAGCACGTGACCGGGCTCGGCCTCGGGGTCCTCCGTGCAGGGGAACCCGCCGAGCAGGCCGTCCTCCCCCACCGGGCTGTTCGCGCGGCGGTGCCCGGACAGGACGACGAGATCGCCGACGGGAAGTTTCTCCGTGACGAGGAAGCGGTTCAGCACGTTTCCCAGGACCTCCTCCGCGGGCGGCCCCGGATCCGCTGCGTGGAATTCGACGTCCCGGCCGGGTGGCCCCGCGGACCGGAAGGGATCGCCTGTGTAGAACTCAGACGCCAGTTTGTGGATCGCCCGGGTGTTGCGCAGGTTGCGGGTCAGCAGGATCGGAACGAGGCCTTCCGGTCGTCCGTTCCGGGCGCTGTAGATGGACTGGTTGCCGTCCCGGAACAGGTAGACCGTGGAACGCTCGGGATCGTCGAGGCCGGCAAGCACGGACGGCCACCATGAGGGCGCGAAGTCCTGCGCCTCGTCGACGATGAGCGCATCGAACCGGCGCCCCGGCCGGCGGCGGAAGGACTCGGCAAGCGCCTCGGGCATGACGCGGTCGAAGTACTCCGGGGGCGGCACGGCGCCGTCGGGGCTCAGCAGCGGCACCCCCGCGGCGGTGGCTTCGTCGAAACACAGCCGGTGAAAGTGGGTGACGGTCAGGCCCGGAACCTCCCCCGCCTCCCGGCGCATCATCTCCGCGAGCGGCCGGTTGAAGCAGGTCAGGAGGGTACGTACCCCCTTTCCGGCGAGGATCCGCGCCTTCTGGATGGCCAGAAACGTCTTTCCGGTTCCGGCGCCGCCGCTGACGTCCACCCGCTCGTTCCGTTCCAGGAATTCGAGGACGACGAGCTGCTCCCCGGTCAGCCGCACGATCTCGCGGTCGTCGTTGCGGAGATCGACGCCGAGCGGCCGGGGCAGATGGAACGTGGGAGAGAGGATGCTTTCCAGCCGCTCGGCATCTTCGCTTTCCGGATTCACCGAGTCCGGCTCGGCCTCCCGCCAGAAGTCGAACGCGCGCTCCACCGCTCCGGTGATGTCGCTCATGTTGCCGGCCCGCAGGATGAGGTCGCCCGGAAGTTCGGCGAGATCGGGTCCGGGGTCGCACTCGCAGTCGGGAAACGCCACGGCATACCCGATGCGGATGCGGTGGCCCGGCCAGTCCGAGTGCTCCCGGAGCCGGTCGATCAGTGCGAAACGGGCCTCCCGGGCCTGCCGGACCGGGTCGGCGATACGATGCTTCCTCCCCCGGCGGTCCCGGCTGTACCAGTTGCCGGTCCGTCCGTCGCGGGAGATCTCGCCCCCCTTCACCTCGACACAAAGGAGTCCGTGGCCCGGGTGGAAAAGAATGAAGTCGATTTCGCCGCTGCGGACCCGGCCATGTTTGCGCCGGGCGAGCCAGGAGAGACCGTGAAAAGCGGTGTACGGTTCGTCGAGGCGGTCGCGCAGGATGTCGTAGACGAGGCATTCGGCCTGGCGGCCGGGGTCGTAGCGGATCAGGGCGGGTATTTCGGGCGGAAACATGCGGGCCATGGTGAGGGGCGGCCTCCCTTTCGGCTTCGGCTTAGGATTCCATGGACCGGAGATGGTCCCGGAATCCGGCATGGTATCGATAAAAATGCGACGCCCCTGCCCACTCGTGGCACGGGTCCGAGGTTTCCCTGTATTATGCCGACTCTCCCATAATAATGACAGGGATCGTTGGACTTCAATTCTTTCGGAGCAGGCCGCCGAGCCGCTTCTTCAGCTCGTCACCCAGCGAATCCCCCGCTTTTTTCCGTGCCGCCTCGATCAGCGGCGCGACGTCCACCGAAACTTCCGGCGCGGTGAGCGTTCCGGACAGGCGCAGGTGAACCGGCAGCCGCCCCTCCGGGCCGGCCAGCAGGTCCGCCAGCTTTCGAAGATCGGTGCCGGCCGTGAACAGCTCCGGGGAGAGGCGCGTCGAGACCGGGCAGTCGAGCCGTCCGTCCAGGCCGATCCGCCCCCCGATCGTCCAGTCGCCGGAGGCCTGCGCGACGTTCACCGTATCCATGATCACGAACCCGTCCTCGACACGGAAGCGGTGATGGATCGTGCGGAACGGAATCGACGCGGCGGTTCCGGCCTTGAGATTCAGCGCCGAGGCCAGCTTGCGGACCGCCGGGACGTTGGCGAGCGCCCCGTCGAAGACGATCCCGTCGCCGGTCATGGTCAGCGAGGCGAGCGGATCGAGGCCGGGACCGTTGCGGCCGGACACCTTGAAGCCGGTCCTGAGCGTGCCCTCGATCCCGCGGATCGGCGACACCGCGGCGAGGAACTCGGCGGCCTTCACCTCCTCGACCTGGAAATCCCCTTCGTACCGCCACACGTCCGGACCGGCCGGCACGAGATGGAGTTCGCCCGTGGCGCTGCCGCCGTAAGCGCGGCCGGCGATCTGCGTGAGATCCACACCGGCCTCCCCCATCGCGAACCGTGCCGTCACCGCGGTGAGCGTCATGCGGTCGCGGACGAGGCGATCGACGGCGATGGTTCCGGAAGCCGGAATCATCGCGCCCTTCGGCGTGTCCGCGCCGGTCGGGGCGGGCGGGGATCCTCCGGTCCGAGCGGCGGAACCCTTCGGCGCCTCCGGAAACAGGCGGCCGAGATCCAGCGTCCCGGCGTCCACCTGGAGCTTCATCTCCGGCTTGCGGAAATCCGCCACCGTTCCCCGGAACCGGGCATCGCTGCCGGCGGCCTCAACGAAGCCGCTCTCGATGGCCAGCGCCGTTCCCGAGAGATGCAGCGCGAGATCCAGCCGGTCGACCGGAGCGGGCAGGGCCGCATGGGTCAGCGTCATCGCGGTCACCCGGACCGCCCCGGACATGTCCGGAAGACCCGGACGGCCGGCCACGCCGGACAGGCGCACGTCGCAGTCCAGTTGACCGGAACTCACGGCAAGGTCCGCGTTCGGCGGAAGAAAACGGAGGGCGTCGGCGGCCGGACCCTGCAGGCGCACATCCGCGGTCCAGGCCGGGCGCGCGAAATGTTCCGCACGGGCTTTCAGGTCGAGTTTCGAGGCGCCGAGAACGAAGTGACCGCTCGCCGCCAGGTCGTCGGGCCGGAGTTCGAAATCCAGCGACCCGTCGTCGACGACGGGTCCCTTGTCCGGCAGCGAGGCGCGGGCGTCCGCCCAGCGCGCCGTGAACCGGTAGTCGGCCTTCTCCCGGCCGGGCGCCGTTTCGAAGTGCAGGCGGCCGCCGGTCAGGGTTCCGCCGAGCGCGTACACGCGCGTGACCGCGTCCAGGTCGTCGGGGAGAAACCCGCGGAGCGCATCGATCGACACGGAATCGAACTCGAGATCCCCGGAGTTCCGCACGCCGTCGGCCGCCGCCTGCGTCTGAACACCCCCGTGGAGCGGCCACGTACCCATTGTCCCTTCCAGCCGGGTCGTGGCGGACAACGGCGAGAGCGTCACGTCGGAACCGAAGGCAAGGTCGATCCGCGGCAGGGCGAAGGGCCGCCCCGGTTCACTCGGCGGAGCGCCCGCGGCGGACCGCACGCCGGTGGAGGCGCGGGGCTCGAACAGCACGGAATCGGCGTGAAAGCGGCCGTCAAGGCGACCTCCCCCGTCCGCGGACCGGAACGAGGCGGCCAGGCCGACCCCTTCCAGGCGGGTGACCCCGGTGTCGCCGGCCAGGACGATCCGGCTGTCGGTCAGGGCGATCTCCGGGGCCGCGATCGCACCGCCGCCGGAGTCCGCCGCACCGTCTCGCCCGCCCGGGGAGGAAACGGCCGGATCCGCCGGCGCGATCGAGAGGACGGCGTTCCTTCCCGAGAGTTTCCGCAGTTCGATGCTCTTCCGGAAGAGCGGCAGCAGGGCCACTTCGACCCCGAGTTCCGGCACGGTCAGGGTCTGGCTTCCATCCGGCGATCGCGCCTCGAGGTCGCGGACCCTGAGAACAAGGTCGAAGCCCGCGAGCCCGAGACCGAGCGACCGCGTCGTGACCCGGTAACCGGTGGCCGCCGAAACCTTCGCCTCGAACTGCGCCTTGAAAGCGTCGGCCGGAAAGAGCAGGAGCAGCGCGACCAGGACCGCCACCAGGGCCGCCGCGGCCGCGAGGAGAATCCGGACCGCTCCGCCCCGGCGCCGGGTCATTCCACCGCTTCCACGGTTTCGTCCGACACCCACCCCTTGAGCTCGTCGGACACGGTGATCTCCGTCCATCCGGAGGTGGTCCGCCCGAGCTTCGCCTCGGTGCCTTCGTGAACGACGAACGCCATCGTGTAGTCGTCGCCGGGACCGATGCGCACCTGCGTCTGCTCGGCCACGATCACGCCGAGGCGGTCGGCGTTCGCCTCGCGCATCTCGATGTAGAAAACGAGGCCGAAGACGAGGGCGGTGACCGCGGCCACCACGGCGGCCGGACGAAGGATGCCGGGCGGACGGCGGAGAATGCGCGACAGCGCGAAGGCGACCGCGGCCAGGTTCAGGGTCAGCGAGAACAGCCAGGCCGCCCGTTCCGCGCCGGGGCGGAGCGCCGCGAGCCACGGCAGCGGGTCCGGCACGTCCTGCGGCGCCACGTCCTTCGTGTGACGCCGCGCGTAGGCCAGGTTCGCCTTCGCGTCCTGGTCTTTCGGGTCGATCCGCAGCGCCCGGCGGTAGTTGAGGATCGCCTTACCGAGATGGCCCGCCCGGAGGTACGCGTTGCCCATGTTGTAGTAGAGATCCCGCGATTCGACCCCCGCGGAGAACAGCTGCTCGTAGGCCGCAACGGCCGCGGCGTAGTCGGCGGCCTCGTATGCCTCGTTGCCCCGGCGGAACAGCGCCGCCTCGTTTTCGGTGGGCGTCCGCGCCTGCAGGGAGCCGGCGGGCACGAGGGCGAGGACAAGGAGCAGGAACGCTGCCTTCACAGTCCCGCCTTCTTCAACGACTGGATCAGCCCGGCGGCTTCCTCGAGCAGTCTTTCGCGATCACCGGCTCCGTCGGCCACCGGAGCAAAGCGGGCCCGGTCGCAGGCCTCGAGAAAGGCCCGCAGGCGATCCGGTATTCCGTCGCCGATCGCGCGACCGGCCAGGAGCCCGTCGATGTCCTCGAGCGTCAGGCCCGCCGCGGACCGGTTGAACTTGTCGGCCACGTAGCCGCGCAGCGCGGCGGCCACCTCGCCGTAGAACCCGTTCGCGTCCGAGCCGACCAGGCTCCGGGCCCGCTTCAGCCGCCGGCCGGCCTCGCGGCCGGATCGCAGGTCGCGCGCGAAACCCTGGTCCCCTTCCAGTTTCTTCCTGCGCCCCTCGTAGATCAGCGCTCCGACGACGAGACCGGCCGACAGGAGATGCATCAGCCAGAACGGCGCCCCGGTCCAGGGCACGGCGCCCCGGTTGCGCACGCCGCCGAGGCTCGTGCGGATGAAGCGGATGTCCTGCCCCACGACCTCGATCCGCCCGCGGTTCGCGCCGTCGGAGAGGCCTCCGGCGCTCACCGCGGCCGGCGTCACCGCGAGCTCGATCGGCGCGGTGGCCGTGGTCCGGTACTCCCCCTTCGCGGGATCGAAGTAGACGAGCGAAACCGGCGGGATGGTCATGGCTCCCGCCTTCAGCGGCACGAGGATCTGCTCGACGATCTTCGTTCCGGACAGCGTTCCGCCCGTCTTGCTGACGTCGCTCGAGGAGGACGAATCGTAGATCTTGAACTCCTTCAACTCCGGCAGGTCGAGGTCCGGCACCGTCTTCACGTTCCCGGTTCCCTTGACGGTCAGCTTCAGCGTCACGGGATCCCCCTGGGGCAGCGAGGTCTTGTCGACGTCGGCGGAAATCGCGTACGCGCCGACCGCCCCCTTGAACCCGTCCGGGGCTCCGTCCGGCAGCGGCTTGACCTTCATCGTGATCGGCTGGCTCCGGAGCGTCACCTTCCGGCTGTTGAACATCGACTGGCCGAACATGCTGAACGGGTCGCGATCCATGCTCCGGTTGACCTGCGGCACCACGCAATCGAGCGTGGCCGGCCCGATCGTGAACTCTCCCGGCGACGTCGGAAACAGCGCCGTGCGGACCTCGGTCACGTAGTAGCGGCGGCCGTTCAGCACCTCGTTGAACGTGCGCTGCGGCGGCAGGTCCTCGCTCCAGAAGCCGGTGGTGGCCGGGGCGGTGTAGTTCGGGCTCTCGAGCAGGTTGACCCGCTGGTAGAAGCGGAACGTGAGGATCACCTGCTCGTGCACGTACGGCGTCTTGTCGTCCACCGACGTGGTCACGAAGAGATCGCGGTCGGCCTGGTCGGAACGCTGCTCGCCGGGCGCCGGGCCGGCCGACGGCGCCGCGTTGCCGCCGCTGGCGGCGGTCACCGTGACGGTGATCGGGTTCGACTCGAACGTTTCGCTTCCGACCTTGAGCGTGGCCCTGCCGATGGTGAACGATCCCGTCTTTTTCGGCGTCAGCACGTACCGGTAGGCCGCCGAAGAGGACACGTTGCCGTTGACCATCGAGAAGCTGCGGGACGTGCCCCCGGAGTAGACCGTCCAGTCGTTCTCCAGCGGCGGCAGCTGCGGCGACGGCGGCTGCTTCAACCCGCCGCTCACGGTGACCGTGTAGACGATCTGTCCGTCCATGGCCACCGTGTTCCTGTCCACGGTGGCCTCGAGCTGCACGTCGGCGGCCGGCGCGGAGCCGGCCGCGCAGCACAGCATCACCAGGACGAGAAGGCCCCGGATCAGGCCGGAGCCGCCCGGCCTACCAGTCCTTTTCGACATTCTTCTTCCTCTTCGACTTGAGACGGGCCTTGATCATCTCCATCTCGTTGTCCTTGAGCGCGTCGAGCAGGCGCTCGGCCTGTTCCTTCGTCAGGCGCGCCGCCGGTTGCGGCTTCTGGTCTTCCGCCCCCTGCTGCTCGTCCCCTTCCTCGGGGTTCGGCTGGTCGGGATTCTGCTGCGCCTTGTCCTCGTTCTCGTCGGCGTTCTGCTGCTCGTTCCTGTCCTGCTGCTCCTGGTCCTTGTTCTGTTGATCCTCGTTCTGCTGCTGGTCGTTGTTCTGCTGCTGATCCTGGTTCTGATCCTGGTTCTCGTCCTTGTTCTGCTCGTCCTTGTTCTCGTCGTCCTTGTTTTCGTCCTGCCCCTGCTCCAGCTTCCGCTTTGCCAGCTCGTAGTTGAACTTGGCGTTCATGTCGGAGGGGTCGGCGAGGATCGCCTGGCGGTAGGCGGACAGGGCCTCCGGAAGTTTCTGCCCTTCCGCGAGCGCGTTCCCGGCGTTGTACAGCGAGGGCGCCTTGACCTCGCGGCGGGGATCGCCGGAACCGGCCAGCAGCAACCGCAGCGCCTCGTCGTACTTCTTCTGCTTGAGCAGCGACGTTCCCTGGTTGAACGCCACGGTCCGGTCGCCGGGAAGCGACTCCGCGGCCCGGCCGTACTGCGTTGCGGCGTCCTCGTAGTTTCCCTTGCGGAACGCTTCGTTTCCCTTCCTGTTCGCGGCCGGGCCTTTCGCCCACAACGGCGGCAGGCTGAACAGCAGGATCAGCAGCGCACTAAAAGCGCCCATGCCACGCCTCCTTCCTTCCGGTCTCCGGCAGGAGAAACAGGCCGAGCAGCGCCAGAACGGCGAGCCCGGCAAAGAACTGGAACCGGTCCTCGTACTGCGTCCGGAGACCGGCCGACAGTTCCGATTCGGTCAGCCCCGACAGATGTCCGTACAGGTCGTCGATTTCGCGGCCGGCCAGCGTGCTGGAATAGTAGACGCCGCCGGTCTCCTCGCAGATCCGCCGGAGCGTGGATTCGTCGAGACGCGACAGCACGACCTCGCCGCCGCGGTCCTTCTTGTACCCGGTCACCTGCCCCATGTCGTCGCGCACCGGTATCGGCTCGCCGGCCGGCGTGCCCACGCCGATGCAGTAGATCTTGACGCCGGCGTCGCCCGCCTCCTTGATCGCGGAATCGAGTTCGGGATCGACGGCCTCGCCGTCGGAGAAGATCACGAGAGCCCGGGAGCGGTTCCCCTCGTCGGGAAACGCCTTGACCCCGGTCCGGACCGCCTCGGCCAGGTTGCTCCCCGGCACCGGGAGCATTCCGCTTTCGACGGAATCGAGGAACAGCCGGGCCGCCCCCTGGTCGAGCGTGAGCGGACAGAGGAGGAACGCCGTGCCCTCGAACACGACGATGCCCACGCGATCCCCCTTCAGTTTTTCCATGAGATCGATCATCTCGCGGCGCGCCCGCCCCAGCCGGCTCGGCACGACGTCGGCGGCATCCATGGACACCGACGTGTCGAGCGCCATGACCAGGTCGATGCCGCTGCGGCGGACCTGCACGGTGCGCGCGCCGAGCTGCGGCCGGGCCGCGCCGAGCAGGCAGGCGGAGATCGCCAGCAGCAGGAACGCGGTGCGGGCGAACCGGCGGCCGGACGTGGACGCCCGGGCCACGCGCGGCCACAGCTTTTCGTCGGCCAGCTCGAGGGCGCGCCGCTTCGCGAACTTGCGCGACAGCCACACGACGACGATCAGCAGGAGCACTCCCGGCAGGAGCTGCAGGTACAGCGGATCCGCCCACCTCATGGCAGCCTCGCCAGGAAGGTCGTGGACGCCAGGAAGCCCAGCGCCAGCAGCGCGGCCGCCCAGGCGATCAGGTCCGGCCCCATGTCCGCATAGTCCACGTATTCACGCGTTTCCACCTTCGTCTTTTCCAGCCTGTCGATCCGCGCGTAGATTTCGCGCAGGGCCTCGGGCGTGGTGGCCCGGAAGTACAGGCCGCCGGTCTTGTCGGCGATCTCCTTGAGCGACTTGTCGTCCACCTCGGACGGCATCCGGACGTAGCGGCGGCCGAACACCGGATCGTCCACCGGGAACGGCGCCTCCCCCTCCACGCCGACGCCGATCGTGTACACCTTGATCTTGAGCGCCGCGGCCGCGTCCGCCGCGGTCAGCGGGTCGATCGTGCCCGAGTTGTTGATGCCGTCGGTGAGCAGGATGATGACCTTGCTCTTGGCCTCCGTCTTCCGGAGGCGGTTCACGGACGCCGCGATGGCCATGCCGATGGCCGTGCCGTCCGGCTGGATGCCGAAGTCGATCGCCTCGATGAGATTCTTGAGGATACCGTAATCGAGCGTCAGCGGGCACTGCGTGAACGCCTCGCCGGCGAACAGCACGATGCTGATCCGGTCGCCCTGCCGTCCGTCCACGAACTGCGCGGCCACCTGCTTGGCCACGTACAGCCGGTTGTTCGGCTTGAAGTCCTCGGCACGCATGCTTCCCGAGGCGTCGATGGCCAGGACGATGTCGATCCCCTCGCTCTTCACGTCCACTTCGCGCGTGCCCGCCTGCGGCCGGGCCAGCGCCACCACGGCCAGGAAGAACGCGGCGTACGGAAGCACCCGGAAGAGATGGTAGAGGCGCGTGCGCCACGTGGGCCCGGCCGTCCAGTGGGAGGCGTCCGCGTACACCACGCCCGTTTCCGACGTCCGGCGGCGTCGCCGGTACCAGAGGTACAGGAGCGGCAGGACGACCAGGAGCGCCAGGTACCCGGGCTCGGCAAAGCGGAAGTCGGCGGGGAGGAAGCGCATCATGTGTCGCCGTCCCTGCCGCCTGCCGTGGGCGCTTCGCCGGGGGCGGCGCCGGTCGAGGGGGCGGTGTGCGTGCCGGTCGAGGGGGACGCAACCGTGCCGGCGCCGGTCGGCGGGGCGCCGAACACCGGCGTCGACGTCGTGTCGCGGACCCAGCCGCGGGCACGGTCGAGGAACTTCTGCGCCGGCTCGGCCTCCGGCGTGAACTTCGCGAACTTCACGAGATCGGCCTCCTCGAGCATCCCGGCCAGGCGGCGGCGGTTCGCCTCCTCGATCCGCGATCCCTCCAGGTCGCGGAGCAGCTCCCACGACGTCCGGTCGAGCGTCTCGATCCGGAACCGCGCCTCGATGTAGTTCCGGATCACGTCGGTGATCTCGGTGTAGTGCGGTTTCCACAGCCCCCGGGCCACGTACCCCTTCGCGGCGATCTCGTCCAGCTTCTCGAACGCCACGATGTCGGCCGGCCGGACCGGCGCCTGCGTTTCGAACGTGGGCAGCGCCTCCTTCGGACGGGTCAGCCGCCGGGTGACCCAGACCGCCAGCGCGGCCAGCGCCAGGAGGACCCCAAAATACCCGAGCGCGTTCTTCCAGAGAAACCGCTGCGGCAGGTCGAGCGGTCCGTGCGCCGCCTTGAACTGCGCCGTGTCCGCGGCCGTGGAGTCCGCCGGCAGCAGGCTCTCCACCGACACTATGTAGGGGGACGTGTACAGCGAGTCCACGCCGCCCGGCGCGTCGATGGCGATCGGGAGCGGCGGCACGGTGTCGGTGCCCGTTTCGAACGTCGTGAGGTGGATGAGGATGTGCGCGGCGCCGAGCGTGTCGCGCCGGGCCACGTCGAGCACCTCGAAGAACCCCACCCGTTCCGGGTAGATCGGCGTGACCACGCCGTCGGCCGGGGTCACCACGGCGGACACGGTCAGCGTGTCGCCGATGTGGATCACGGCGGGCGCGGTCGTGCTCGTGATCGTGGCCGCCCGGGCCGAAGGCGCGACGGCAGGCAGGAGCGCGACGGCAGGCAGGAGCGCGACGGCAGGCAGGAGCGCGGCGAACGCAGAGAGCAGCCGAAGCTCCGGGACTGCGCCCCGCGACCGCGCAACCGGTCCGATCCGCCGCGGCGGCAGGGCCGCCGGTCCACGCCCGAGTCTCCGCATCACCGGCGCTTCTCCCTCTTCGCGAAGAACTGCACGAGCGGAATCTGGTACGGCCGGTCCGTCTGCAGCTCGATCGACTCCACGCGCGCCTCCTTGAACGCGGCCCGGGTGGCGGCTTCGCGCAGCGCCCGGCGCGCCGCGAAGTGCGCCCGGACCTTACGGCTCGAAGTGTCGACAAGGTTCCGGCGGCCGGTCTCCGGGTCCACGGTCTCCATGAGACCGACGTTCGGCAGCACGTTCTCGTGCGGGTCGGTGATCCGGACCGCCACCAGGTCGTGACGCCGCGCCACGAGCTTCAGCGCCGACACGTAGTTGTCGGTCTGGAAATCGGAGATGAGGAACACCACCGCCTTCCGCTTCTGCACGCGGGCCAGGTGCTCCAGCGGGACCTTGAGGTCGGTTCCGGTCCCCTCCGGCTTGAAGTAGAGGATCTCCCGGATGACCCGGAGCACATGCTTCTTTCCCTTCCGGGGCGCCACGTACTCCTCGATCCGGTCGGTGAACAGGATGAGACCGACCTTGTCGTTGTTCGTCACCGCGCTGAACGCGAGCACCGCGGCGATCTCCGCGGCCAGGGCGCCCTTCAGGCGGCCGCGCGTGCCGAAGTCCCCGGAGCCGGACACGTCGACGAGGAGGATCACGGTCAGCTCACGCTCCTCGGTGAACTGTTTCACGAACGGATGCCCGAGGCGGGCGGTCACGTTCCAGTCGATCGTGCGGACGTCGTCGCCCGGCTGATACTCGCGCACCTCGGCGAACTCCATCCCCCGCCCCTTGAACACGGAATGGTATTCGCCGGAGAACACGTCGTTGACGAGGCGCCGGGTCCGGATCTCGATCCGGCGCACCTGTTTCAGGACTTCACGCGGAATCATCGGGGATCAGGGGACCTCGACCTTGTCGAGAATGCGCCGGGCCACATCTTCCGGCGTGACCTCCTCCGCCTCCGCCTCGTAGGTCACGAGGATCCGGTGACGGAGCACGTCGAGGCCGATCGCCTTCACGTCCTCGGGCGTGACGTAGCCGCGCCCGCGGAGCGCCGCGTGGGCGCGCGACGCCTGGGTCAGGTAGATCGTGGCCCGCGGCGACGCGCCGAACGCGATGAGCGGCTTGAGATCGAGGCCGTACGACTCGGGCTCGCGCGACGCGAACACGAGATCGACGATGTACTTCTTGATCTTCTCGTCCACGTAGATCTCCCGGACGACCTTCCGCATCGCGAGGATCTGCTCCGGCTTGATCACCGGGGTGACCTTCGGAGCCGCCTGCCCGGTCTGGCGCTCGAGGATTTCGTGCTCCTCCTCGCGCGTCGGGTAGGACACGTTCAGCTTCAGCATGAACCGGTCGACCTGCGCTTCCGGCAGCGGGTACGTGCCTTCCTGCTCGATCGGGTTCTGGGTGGCCAGGACCATGAACGGGTTGGCCAGCGGAAACGTCGTGCCGCCGATCGTCACGTGACGTTCCTGCATCGCCTCGAGCAGGGCGCTCTGGACCTTGGCCGGGGCGCGGTTGATTTCGTCGGCGAGGAGCAGGTTCGTGAACACCGGCCCCTTCTTCACCGAAAACGTGCCGTCCTTCGGGCTGTACACCTGGGTTCCGGTCAGGTCGGCGGGGAGCAGGTCGGGGGTGAACTGGACGCGGGCGAACGAGGTTTCGATGGCCTCGGCCAGCGACTTGATGGCGGTCGTCTTGGCGAGCCCCGGCACCCCTTCCAGCAGGACGTGACCGTCCGCGAGCAGCCCGATCAACAGCCGCTCCACCATGTATTTCTGGCCGACGATGACACGGGCCACCTCGTCCGTCAGTTTCGAGAGCGCGGCACTCTCCGACTTGACCCGCTCGTTCATTGCCACAACGTCAAACATGAAAGAACAACCTCCTCAAAGGCATTCCCGTGCACTCCAGAGCCGGATATAAGGGGAAAAGCGGCAAAAACAGTGTCATATAGTCCCCCGGACAGGGGAAGTTCCTGAGGATACGCTGAAGCCCGGCGACTATCAAGGAGCGGACAGGTTGTTTCAGGACCTTGGTTTAGGGCGTCGTCGTGATACACTGCCGCGCATGTCCGCACCCCCCGGAGATCCCCGCCCATGACGCTGCCCGAAAACGGGTCCGTTTTCATCACGGGGGGCGTTCTCCGGAAGGCCCTGGCCGCCGGCCTGGCGCTCCGGAGTGCCGGTGTCCGGGTCACGATCGGCGACCCTTCCCCGCTGGCCCTCTCCCTCTGGTCGCTCAGGATCGACCGGCGCGTGCTCTACCCGCGGGCCGACACGAACCCGGAGGCGTTCCTCGACTTCATGGTGAAGCGCCTGAAGGAGCATCCGGTCGATCTCCTGTTCGCCGCCGGCGGCGAGGACGAGATCAACGCGATCCACCGGAACCGGGACCGCTTCGAGGGGCTGACCCGGATCGGTCTCTCCCCCCATGAGCTGCTGGAAACGACGGAGGACAAGGGCGTCCTGCTTCAGAAAGCGGAAGCCGCCGGCGTGCCGATTCCGGCCACCTGGTATCCGGAGACGGTCGAGGAGGCGCTGGACCGGGCCGGCGAATACTCCTACCCCGCGCTGATCAAGCCGCGGCGGGCGTCCGGAGGTCGCGGGATCGTCCACGTGGCCGATCCCGACGCGCTGCGGGCGCACTATGCGCTGGTGGCCGCGCAGTACACCCGGCCGCTGATCCAGGAGTATGTGCCGGCCGATGGTCACGGCCTCGGCGCCACCGCGCTGTTCGACATGGAATCAAAACCGGTGGCCCTCTTTTCCTACCGGCGCCTCCGCGAGTTCCCGATCGGCGCCGGGCCCTCCACGTTCACGGAGAGCACCGACGATCCCGAGTTGAAGGAGTCGGCCCGGAAAATCCTGGAGGCCCTCGGCTGGCAGGGGCTGGCCATGGTCGAGTTCCGCCGCGACCGCCGCGACGGGGTGGCCCGTCTCATCGAAGTGAACGGCCGGTTCTGGGGCTCCGCGCAGCTCCCGATCGTCTGCGGCCTGAACTTTCCGTACCTCTATTATCGATTGATGATGGACGGCCGGGTGGATCCCCCGCCGCCGTACAAGGTCGGCGTCCGCTGCCGCTGGCTGTTCCCCGGCGACACGCTGCACTTCCTCACGAATCCGGAGCGCTGGAAGATGGATCCGCCGTTCTTCCAGTTCTTCGGGAAGGATCTGCACTACGATCCCCCGATGTTTCCCGACCCGTTTCCGATGGCCGGGCAGATGGCGTGGGCGGTGCGGAGCCTGTTCGACGCGGAGACGGTGAAGAGGTATTTGAAGAGGACGTGATCAAGGCGGCAGGCTACCGGATGTGATTGATTTTCTGAACGAATTGACGGCCGCCCAGTGCCGCCGGTTCGTCCGCGCGCTGGGACAACAAATCGATCAGCCCGCCGCGAGTCGCTTCTCCACCGCTTCCGGCAGTTCTATTTCCGCGAAGAGGCTGGCCGGAAACAGATAGTCTTCGTCCGTTTCGTCGATGACCCGGAGCATGCCGTGGCTTTCCGCGTCAGGATCCGGCAGAAGCGGATAGAGTTTTCGAACTTCCAGCGAAAACTCATAGCCTTTGTTCGAGAGACACAGCACGTAATGAGAGCCGTTCTTTTCTGGTGACATATTCAGTCCAGAACTCTTTTCACTCTTAGCGCTCTTCGGCCGATTCCGTGAGCTTCATACCAGTGGAGTTCCGCAGTGCAGAGTGTACCATCGGGCCGCTGAATTCGGGCAATTCCCTTGCATTTACGCCAATGGCCGAAACCGTACATCTTGATCAGACGCCGGAGGTCCCTGATGCCCCTCCCCCTGGCTATCGTCTCGATTTGTGAGATTCGTCCGTGAATGATCACGGAGAAGTACTTTCAAGGGGGTAGTGACTTTAGCCGGTGAGGGGCGTTTCTCAGTGTGCTCCTCCAACCGGAAAATCTGAAGACATTTTTTCTTGCGACAGGGACAGGGAATCGACCAGACCCTGCCGCTCTCCGGCACCTGATCGTGCCCGGCGGGTTGCAACGCTCCTTCAGTTCAGCACTACAACCGACACGGTCGCCATGAGTCCCCAGCCCCTGAAAAGACAGAATGCGCAGCGTCCGGCGCGGTCTCAAACCGCGTAACGCAGCACGGCGATGCAGTGACACGCGGTTCCGGCCAGCACGAACAGGTGCCAGACGAAGTGCGCGTAGCGCATCCGGCCGGCGGCATAGAAACCGACACCCGCCGTGTAGGCCAGCCCCCCGGCGGCGAGCCAGAACAGCCCCCACCCCGGCATCGCCTGCCGGAGCGGCTGCGCGGCGACCAGGATCAGCCAGCCCATCCCCAGGTACAGCGCGGTCGAGAGGCGCGGGTGGCGGATCCCCGCGACGGACTTGAGCACCACGCCCGCGATCGCCAGCGCCCAGACGAGTCCGAACAGCGTCCAGCCCCAGGGACCGCGCAGCACGCCGAGCGTGAACGGCGTGTAGGTGCCCGCGATCAGGAGATAGATGGCGCCGTGATCGAGGATCTGGAACACCCGCTTGGCCCGGTTCGCGGCCAGCGCGTGGTAGAGCGTGGAAGCGCCGTAGAGAAGAATCATCGTGACGGCGAACGTGACCGAAGCCGCCACGGACAGCGCACCATGGGGCGCCGCGGCGATCACCAGGAACGGCAGGGCCACGAGCGCCGCCAGGAAACCCGCGCCGTGACTGACGCTGTTCGCGATCTCCTCACCGAGGGACTGCGGGCGGTCTCCGTGACCGTCGATGACCGGGGCCGGCGGACCGGAAGGATGGACCATGGGGTGATTCATGCCGGGAATGGTAGTACGGATCGCCGTCGGAGGGAAACGCGCCCCTACTCCGGCATGGCGCCCGCCCACCGGCACCACGCCGTCAGCGCCCTGAACACGCCGGCCCGCTTCTCCGCGACCGTGGCGAACGGACCCCGCGCGATCTCGATCTGGATCCAGGGCATTTCGCGCGAGTGACGACGGGTGATGTAGCCCCCCTGGAACGGGTCGTTGACCGTCACCGGCCCGGCGAATTCCGCGGCAAAGCACGACTGCATCGCGTCCATCCACGAAGCGGGACAGGTGCCGTGGGCATTTCCGAGACAGACCGGCGGCCGCGTCTTCCCGGGGTCCGGGGCCACCGGCGGAGCCACGGCGCACATCGTGTGACAGTCCACGGCCAGGACGACGCGCGATTCCGCGTGACGGGTCAACCGTTCATGGTAGGGATCATAATGAAGCGCAAGAAGCGACTCCCTGAGATCCGGCGAAGGCGGGTGCCGGTAGACCGGTTCGTCGAAACAGGTGTGCGTCTTGATCACGCCGTCCTTCGAAAAATCGTCCCGCGCCCGGTTGAGATCGACGATCGCCCGGGCCACGCGCGTCGTCTCGAAGAGGGCCACCTTGTCCCTGAGCGCGTAGATCGCGGCCGCCTCCTCGTCGCCGTCCTTTTCGATTTCCGCGGGGGTCAGGATGCAGAGGTCGACCGCCTCGTCGGGAACCTCGAGGCCGGCGTGGGGCACCGACACGAGGAGCGGCAGTTTCACGACCCCGGCCCCAGGGCGGACCCGTCACGGCGCGGGTCGGCCACGCCGGTGAACACGCCGTTCTCCCGCAGGACGAGCTGCACGCACCCCATGTAGAACGAATAGGGCTCGCGGGCGTCGATCTCGAAACCGGCCCGGGTCAGCGCCTCGGGAATGTCGCTCCGCATCCGGGCCGCCTCGAGCGACACCTTTCCCTTCACGGAACAGTGCAGCCGCGGCGCGTCGACCGCCGCGAACGGGCCGACCTTGCCCAACCGGATCATCACCTGGAAGATCGACGGGGTGATCCTTTCGCTCCCCGGTGACCCGATGACGAGCCACGGCTTGCGGCCCCGGAAAACGATCGTCGGCGCCACGCTGGCCCACGGCGGCGCGTTCGGCCGCAGGTAGTAGGGATGGGACGGATCCTCCCGCTCGAACGCGTTCATGTAGTTGTTGTAGAGGAATCCGAGATCCGGTGCCGCCTCGCAGGATCCGAACACGTTCTCGATCGACTGCGTCAGGGCCACGGCGTTGCCCGCCTTGTCCATCACCGAGAGGTGCGTCGTTTCGCCGTTCCCGGCCGGCATCCGGCGCGACACCCGGCGCGCGACCTTTTTCGCGTACTCGGGACTCAGCATCACCCGCTCGGCCACCTGGCTGTAGAGGTTCGGATCGAACGGCCGGTCCTGGCGGTCCAGGAACGCCTGCTGGATCATCCGGGCCAGCACCACGGCCCCCTCGGGCCTGTCGAAATCCCTGAGCCGGGCCGGCAGTTGTTCGTACACGTTGAGCATCTCGACGAGCGTCCGGCCGGCCGCCGGCGGGGGCGAGGCAAAGACCCGCATCGCGCCGTGACGGGCGGTGACCGGCCGCCTTTCCACCGGGCGCGGCACCTGGGCCAGGTCGTGGTCGCGGAGGAGCCCCTCGTTCCGCACCATGTCGCGATGGATGCGCCGCGCGATCTCGCCGGAGTAGAAGTCCTTGACCCCGTCTCTGGCCAGGCGCTTCAGCGTGCGGGCCAGCACCGGCTGCCTGAACAGGGCTCCGACCGGCCAGGCCGTCCGCCCGTTCTTCAGGAAGAACGGGCCGCCCGAATGCCTGCGCAGGTGCTTCGCCTCCCGTTTCATGAGCGAGTTGAGGAGCGGCGTGACCTTGAACCCGTCCGCCGCCAGGTCGATGGCCGGCTGAAGAACCCGGGCGAGCTTGAGCCGGCCGTAGCGCCGGAGCGCGTGATCGAGCACGGCCGGGGTGGCCGGAACCGTGGTGGCACGGTGCCCCCAGCGTCCTTCCTTCTTCGGCAGGTCGGCCACGTTGGCGCGGGCCGGAGATCGCGAGGACCCGTCGAGAGCGAAGGTCCGCCCCTCCTCCGCGAGGTGGATCATCATCATCGTCTGGCCGCCGAGGCCGGAGGCCTGCGGCTCGCAGACGCCGAGCGCGAACGCCGCCGCAACGGCCGCGTCGACCGCGTTGCCCCCCTCCTCGAGCATCCGCACCGCGGCCGCCGTGGCGCCCGGGTGGGCGGTGGCGGCCATGCCGTTCCGCGACGCGGCGATCTTCTGCGGATACACTTTTGTGTCCGCGCCGATGTCCACCGCTTCCGTTTCGAGGACGGGACCTTTCCGGGAGGGGCTCACTGCACGCTCTCCAGCCGCCGGGCGAGAAACTCAGCGAGAACGAGCGTGCGCTGGATCAGGGAGATCCGCTGCACCGACTCGTTCGGGGTGCGCAGTTCCCGCGCCACCGGACCAACCCCGCAGAGAACCGGAATGCCCTCCGGGATCAAGCCTCCCGCGGAAGGCCAGGTCGACGAGTCCCGCTTCAGCGGAATCTCGAGGTCCGCCGCCACTTCCGCGAACTGGCGGTACAGCCCGAGCGTTTCCGGCGTTTCGTTCATCGGCGGCCGGTCGGAATCGAGTTCCAGCTCCCAGTGCGGCCCGCCGCGGCCGAGGATGTCCCGCATCCTCTGCTCGGTTTCGTTCGCCTTTTCCGCCTTCGGATAGGTCATGATGATCGTCCCGGTGACGATGTGCGGCAGGCGCATCGACATCCGCTCGGTGGCGAGGTCCAGCGTGGACACCGACACGCGCCCCGGCGCCGACGTCAGCTCGGCGATCTTCTCCAGCCGCGACGTCGTCCAGCGGAGCGTGTCCGGCTTCTTCGAAAGCCGGCCCGGGCGGACGCTGTCCCCTTCCACGCGAAGTCGATAGCGCCGGTGTCCGCGCCGCTTGGTGATGACGATATCGCCGGGGTTGCCCGGGCGCAGCACGATGACCCGCGCCGCGCGCCTGGCCGCCTTGCGGATCGCCGCCGCGGAATGCCGCCCTCCGATCCCCTCGTCCGCGTAGTAGAGGACCCCGATCGGCGTCCGACGGAGGCGGCGGAGTCCCCGGAGCGATCGGAGCGCGTACTGCAGCATCACGAGCGGGGCGCGGGAGGAGCCGATCCCCTCGCCGTACAGCCACTCCGGGTCGCGCCGGAACGGCTGACGGGGCATCTCCACCTCGATGGGAACGTCGAGGTTGCCGATGAACAGGGTTCCGTTGTCGAGCCCGGCCGCCGTCTGCCACATCCACGTGGAGGACCAGTTCGTGAGTTCGTCGACGCGGGTCAGGCCGAGGTCGCCGAACGTGCGGTCCAGACGGACCCCGGCGTGCTGGATGCCGATCGGGTCCATGCTCCGGCTCGCCTGCCGGCTCCAGTCGCGCACGGAACCTTCCATTTCGTCGCGGCGCTGGGTGATGAAGCTGACCGCGCGGGCGGAGGGATCCTGAGACGACGCCTCGACCCGCGGCGGGCTGGGCGTTCCGAAATAGCGGGCGCTGGCCACTTCCACGAGGCGATTGATGAACGCGGTAAAGTCGAGACCGACCGCCTGGGCGCCGATGAGATAGGAGCCGTGCTCGCCGAGACTCGGCAGGCTGTTGATTTCGAGAATGTAGAGGTTGTTGTCCGCGTCGAGGCGCATGTCCACGCGGGCGCAGTCGTAGCAGCCGAGAGCCTGGAACGCCTTGACCGAGAGTTCGCGGGATCTCTGGTCGAGCTCCGGGCTGATCGGAGCCGGGCAGGTGTGCGTGATGCTCCGGCCGCTCCGGCCGGTCTTGTCCTCGTACGTGTAGATGGCCGGGCCCTCGGTGCCGAAGTTCAGTTCCACCGGAGGCAGCGCCTCCGGCGGCGCATTGCCGAGGATGCCGACGTTGACCTCGCGCCCGGAAATGAAGCGCTCCACGAGAACCGGCTGCCTGTACTTGTCGAGGATGACCCGGACCCCCTCGCGCAGCTCCTCGTCGCTGTTCACGACACGGAGACCGAACGACACGGCCTCGTTCTTCGGCTTGACGATCAGCGGGTACTTGAGCCCCTCGACCGGGGTATCCACGGAATCCACCACCGCGAACTCGGGAGTCGGCAGTCCGTGCTGGCGGAGGATCATTTTGGTGACGACCTTGTCGAGCGCCAGGGAATGCGCCAGCGGCCCCGAGGCCACGTAGGGGATGCCGACCATCTCGAGGATGCTCGGCACGTGCGTATAACGGGCCTGCCCCTGGATCCCGTAGGACACGTTGAACACCATGCCGGGTCTCTCGTGCTTGACGACTCGGGGCATGAACTCCTCGAGGCGGCTGATCAGGTCCTTGTCCCCCTCGATGGCGGTGACCTGGTGCCCTCCCTGTTTCAGGGCGTTCGCCAGCCGGGTGATCGTCTTCATCCCGATCTTTTCCTGGTTCGGCGTGCCGAATATGTTGATGACGTTCCTGCTCTCGCGGTTGAAAACAATGGCCACTTTCATTGGTCACTCTCCTGCTCCCGGAGGGTCGGGAGGACATCGGGAATTCTCCGACGCCGGCGGCCCCCGGAGATATCGTAAGTATTTTGAGGTCAAATAGATAATACCGTTACGGGGGTGATCTGGCAATGGCTTCGCATTTCGGCTCACGTGGGTCGCTGTCGGCTCACGTGCTGCTGCGGTCCGGACGTCGTTCTCCTCCTCGGGGGACGTTCCGCTTGTCGGCTCACGTGCTTCTGCGGTCCGGACGCCGTTCTCCTCCTCGGGGGACGCTGCGTCTCGGCATCCCTGCCTCGACTCCGCTCGGCGCTCCGCACGGCTCCGCCATCCTGGCTCCGCCGGCTCCGCGACGCCCCCTCGGAAGAGAACGACGCCCGGACCGCTTGACGCGGCCTCGCTTTTTGGTGGGGGGCGGCTCCTGTGGTTGCGTGGTGGCCGTGCTGATAAGGGGCACGACCTTGCCCCTCCGACTGGGTCCGGGCCCAGTTGGAGGGGCGCGTCAACGCTGGCCAGTTTACGGGTCCTATGATCCGGCGATGGTGGCCGGCAATTCGCGGCCGCTACTCCGCGAACGACTCCAGTTTTTTTACGTATCCCTCGAGGATTCCGAACGTTTTTTCCACCGGGCTTGTGGATGTCATGTCCACGCCGGCCATCTTCAGGGCGTCGATCGGGTACACGGAGCAGCCGGCGGACAGGAAGGAGCGGTAGTTGTCCACGGCGCCGGGCTTGCCGGCGAGGATGTCGGCGGCCAGGGCGTGGGCGGCCGAGACTCCGGTGGCGTACTGGAAGACGTAGAAGTTGAGGTACATGTGGATCGGGAACGTAGCCCAGGTGATTCCGCAGCGGCGGTGGTCCACGACGACTTCCTTTCCGTAGGCCTCCTTGAAGAAGCCGGCCATCAGGTCGATCATCAGGTCCGCGGTCAGCCCCTCTCCCTGCTCGGTCCTCTCGTGGAGCGCGAGTTCCAGCTGCGCCAGGGCGGGCATGATGAAAAAGTAGCGGTGAAAGTTGGACATCGCCTCCTCGATCACGGCGATCTGGAAATCGCGGTCGGGATTGATGGACAACAGGTGCGCCCGGGTCAGGGCCTGGTTGAAGTTCGACGCCACCTCGGCCACGAACGTCGAGTAGTTCGTGTACACGTAGGGCTGCGTCTTCCAGGTGAAGTACGAGTGCATGGAGTGGCCGAGCTCATGGGCCAGCGTCGACAGGCTGTTCAGGTCGTCGGTGTAGTGCATCAGGATGAACGGCGGCGTTCCCGGCAGCCCCGAGGAATGGGCGCCGGCGTGCTTGCCGCGGTTCGGGCTCCGGTCGACCCAGCGCTCCTCGAGGCAGCCGCGGCGCATCGCCTCCACGTAGTCGGGGCCTAGCGGCTTCATCCCGGCCGAGATCCAGTCCACCGCCTGCTCGAAGGACACCTCGGGGCTCTTCGTGACCAGCGGCGCGCGGACGTCGTACTCGTGCAGGGTGTCGTACCCGAGCAGCTTCCGCCGGACGGCCCAGTAGCGGTGCCAGACCGGCAGGTGCCTGCGGTACGTGTCGATCAGGCCGTGATACACGGACAGCGGCACGTTGTGCGGCTTGAGCGACGCCTCCAGGCACGACGAGTACCCGCGCACCCGGGCATTGAACGTGTGATGTTTGACGCCGGTGGCCAGGCAGCGGGCGAACGTTCCCGAAAACGCGAGGTGGCGGTCCATGTAGTTTTCCCAGGCGGTCCGGCGCAGTTCACGGTCGGAGCCGTCGAGGATCGGATGGTAGTTGCCCTGGACGAGATCCACGGACTTCCCCTGCGAATCCGTGGCCGGGTCGAACGTCAGGTCGCCGTCGGTCAGGATGCTGTGGATCTCCTCGGCGGACTCGAACGACTCCTGGAGCCGGCCGAGAATCCCCTCCACCTCCGCGGAACGGAGATGCTCCCGCGACCGCTCCAGCGCATCGAACCAGTGCGCGTACACCGCGAGCTTCGGTTCGTCCTTCATCCACGTCGCCAGCGTGTCCATGCCGATGGCGGCGATCTCCGGCTCGGCGAACGCCATCATCGACAGCCCCCGGGTGTACAGTCCGGCGGCGGAGTCCTTGCGCGCGGCCCAGGCGGTATCCGTCAGGTCCTCCTGCCAGGCCAGGCGCGGGTAGAGAAACATCGCCTCGAGCCGGCGATGCAGCGCCTCGCTCGCCGTGAACCATTCGAGCAGGCGGGCCGGCCCCTTCGACAGCGTGCCCTCAAAGGCCCGCAACGCTTCCAGGTCGGCGGCCAGCGTCTTCATTTCCGCGCTCCAGGCGTCCACCGTCGGAAAGATCCGGGACAGGTCCCAGGTGTGACCGACGGGCACTTCGCTTCTCTTCAGAACCGGACCGCTCACGCTTCGTCCTCCTCTGCATTCTCGGCGCCGGCGGCTTCCGCCTGGCGGTTCAGTTCCTCTTCGGAAATCTCCCCGATCGCGTCCAGGATGTCCCGGCAGGACTCTTCGGCACTCCGGTCGACGATCAGCCGGATGCCGGTGGTCAGGTGAAGCATCGGATACGCTCCGCCGGCGTCATCGGAGAGAACCTCGCACTCGATGCCGCGGTCGCGCAGAACGGAGGCCGCGAGATTCGCCTCCTCCAGGTTGTAGAACTTTTTCAGGACAACCGCGTCGTCGAGATTCACGGGGTCTTCCCCCTTTCGGTGGATACGAGTTCAACCCGGCACTTTCGGGCCGCGGCGACCATTGTCCTATCCAGAGTGGCCAGGGGGCAAGAGAGACGCAGGGAACCGCGACGCTCCTGTCATGTTCCGCGCGTCCTCCCAGGCCACGTCCCCGGGTTTCCGCCAGGCGAACCGCGCCGCCCGGGGGTTGGGCTTTCCCTCGATCACGTCGGCGAGGATCCCGCCGAGCAGCGGCGCGAACTTGAACGCGTGACCGCTTCCGCCGGCCGATACCGACAGGCCGGGGCGGTCCGGGTCGCGGTCGATGTAGAAATTGCCGTCCCAGGAATCGCAGTAGAGACAGAGGCGCGTGCCGGCCACCGGAGCGTCGGCGATCGATGGAAACGTGTCGCGGAGAAAGGAGCGGAACACCGCCTCCGCCGCCGGATCCACGACGCGGGGGTCGCCCGGGTGCACCCTCCGGCCGACGCCGTGATTCGCCACCTTCAGCGTGCCGTCGGCGAGCGCCGGAAAGCCGTACCAGCCGGCCCGGGGCAGGTCGGCCGCCCACACGGAAAAGTGCGGAGGCCGAAACCGCGCCGGCTCCGGCACGCGGAAATGGAACACCGGCTGGCCGACCGGCCACATCATCTCCGAAAGTTGCGGCAGCAGCACCGGTGTCCAGGCGCCGGCGGCGATCACCGATTCGTCCGCGGTGATGCGCTCACCGTCCGTCGTCACGATGCCGGTCACGCGGCTGTCCGTCTCCATGAGGCCCGCCATCCGGACTCCCTCGCGGAGGATCACCCCTTCGTCCCGGGCCCGCCGGATGAGCTTCCGGACCACGTTGCCGCTTTCGGCCCAGCCGGCCCGCGGGTTGTGGTACCCCTCGATGAACCGCTCCCCCGTCCAGACGGGGCAGCGTTCCCTCAGTTGCGCGCCGGTCAGGCGTTCCACCCGGTGACCGCGCTCCTCGAGCAGCCGCAGGGAATCCCCTTCGAACGTTCCCGGCGCCATCGCCGCCGAGCTCATGATCGTGAATCCCGTTTCGTGATACAGCGGCTCGCCCCACTCGCGGTTCCATTGATCCCACAGCGGAAACGCCTCCTCCATCATCTCCATGTAGAACAGGTCCGCGCCGTAGTCCATGCGGATCACCTTGGAGATGTCGGTGGACGCGGCGTCGGGGTGCGGGAGCGGGCCCGGGTCGGTGAGCGTGACGGAGTGGCCGCGCCGGTGGAGTTCGAGCGCGGCGGTGACGCCGTAGATGCCGGAACCGACGACGAGGATGGAGGCGCTCATGCGCCGGACCGGGTGGCGAGCCCCGGCTTCTCACCGCCCCGCACCTCCGCGGCCACGTCCCCCATCGTCCGGAACCGCCCGCGGGCCAGCGTCCGCTCGGTGACCCGGGCCATCGCGCCCATCCGGTGGTAGCGGAAGAAGCGCCAGTGCGGCGCCAGGTCCATCCGCGGCTGGTCCATGTCGTACTCCCACGGGTGCACGTAGTAGATGGCCGACCGGCCGGCGGCGTTGAGCTTCCGCTCGGCGCCTTCGAGAAACCCCTCCGAGTGGAGCCGGAAGTAGAACCCGCCGGAAAACGGCACCGGAACGCCGAGGACCGGCACCGGCGCGATCGGAATCTCCACGATGTCGTGCGCGGGCATGAGGTGCGGCGCGGGATCGACCTTGAGGCCGCCGTAGAACGCGTTGAGCACCGGGAACGTGCTCGAGTCCCAGGTGATGCCGTTCCGGGCCAGGACGTCCCAGAACCAGGGGGTCTTCGGCGAGGCGCTGAACGACGAAGCGCGGTAGCCGCGGATGTCGGTGCCGGTGAGATCTCCGATCAGGCCGATCGACTTCCGGAGATCCGCTTCGAAACCGGCCTCGTCCTGCCGGTAAACGAGTTGGTGATTGTAGCCGTGCGACGCGATCTCGTGACCCGCCGCGGCGATCCGCCGGACGACATCGGGGGTCGTTTCGGCCACGTAGGCGAGGATGAAGAACGTGCCCTTCACCCCGTGGCGGCCCATCATATCGAGGAGGATGTCGGTGCCCACCTCGACGCGCCGCTCGTGGCTCCCCCACGTTTCGATCGCGTCGATCTTCAGGTGATACCAGTCCTCGACGTCGACCGTGAACACGTTCTCGACGCGGGCGACTCCCCCCGGTCCGGGCGTACCCCGGCCGGCGCGGCCTCCGTCCGTCCGGTCGCGGTCGATCATGAGCCGCTCAGGCTCCCGGCGACCGCTCCTTCCGGAGCGTCTCCACTTCCATCGTGAGGATGGCCACGGCCTGGGCCAGGTCCTTGTTGCGGTCCGTCAGGTCGGACAGGCGGATGGAATAGTGCACGGCCACCAGCGTCAGGAAGCCGAGGCCGAACAGGAAGATGACGGAGTTCGCGTTCATCGCGCCGATCAGGCTCGTGAGACCGATCAGCAGGTCGCCCCAGAACGCCAGCAGCGCCATCGCCGCGGTGACGGCGATCCAGAGCAGCGAGTACTCCTCCTTGAGCTTGTGCCGCCGGACGAGATCGACGGCCATCAGGAACATGCCGAGGGCCAGGAACGCGGCCACCATCTGGGCCCGGAACGGAAGCGTGCTCACCGGGGACCTCCTTTGGAGCGGGGTATCGGCGTGACGGCAGGCGTGGCGGAGCGCGCGGCCGGCCCGCTGTCCGGCCGGAGGGCGGACACGCGGGGCGGCGGCGTGCGGAGCATCACCACGAACACGGACAGGACCATCTTGAACGGGTAATAGATCGAACGGAGCGTGGTCGTGGACGAGTGGCCGCGCTTGCGCGGCCGCATGTTCACGGACACTTCCTTGAGACGGAACCCGGAGCGCTTCAGCAGCACCAGGCTCTCGGCGTCGGGAAAATCGGTCGGATAGTGGCGGGCGAAGAACGTGTACGCGTCACGGTTCAGCGCCCGGAACCCCGACGTGGTATCGGTGATCTGCTGCCGCATCGCCCAGCGGGCCACGGACGCGAACAGGATCATCCCCGCCCGCCGCGCGAACGGCGCCTTGTAGGCGGTCTTCTCGAGGAAGCGCGACCCGATCATCACGTCGGCCTCGCCCCGCGAGAGGGGCCCGATGATCAGGCCGATCTCGGCGGGATCGTGCTGGCCGTCGCCGTCCACCTGGACGACCGCGTCGTACCCGTGCGCCTCGGCGAACTTGAACCCGGTCTGCACCGCCCCGCCGATCCCCAGGTTGACCGGGAGCGGCAGGACCATGGCGCCCGCCTGCCGCGCGTAGTCCGCGGTGCGGTCCGAGGAACAGTCGTCGACCACGACCACGTCCACGCCGGGAGCCATCGTGCGGATGTCGTTCACGACCTCCGCGGTCGTCTCCCCCTCGTTGTGCGCCGGCACGATGGCCAGCACCTTGAGGCCGTGGGTGGCCGAGGCCTCGTCGCCGCTCAGGGTCCTGTTCACGCCACCCTCCTCAATGAAACGCTCGTCTGCACGAGGCGGAAACCCGCCTTGAGATACACGTTCGCCGCCGGCACGTTGGCCAGCTGCGTGCCGACCTCGAACCGGCCGGCCCCTCTTTCCTTGAGCCAGGCCGCCGCGCCGAGCGACAGGGCCAGGGCCACGCCGCGGCGCCGGTAGGCCCGGTCCACCGTGATCAGCACCAGGGTGCCCACGCTCTCGCCGAAGTGACGTTCCGCGTCGGTGTCGAGCGCCACGATGAAGAAACCGCCCGGCTTTCCGTCGACCTCCGCACAAACGACTCCGGACCCGGTCTTCCCCCGCACCGCGTTTTCGAGCCACGCGGCATGGACCCGGTCGGCCACCCCTTCGGCCAGGAGCGGGTCGTTGTGGAACCGATCATAAACGAAACCGCGGGCGGCCAGCGCGGCCAGTTCCGGAATGTCGGATTCCGCGGCGTCGCGGATGATCACGCCGGGCGGACGATCCGCCGGGGGCTCGAAATCGGCCGCGGAACGCGCAAACTTGAGGATCCCGTCCACGAGCTGGAAGCCGGCCGCCTCCATGGCCTGGATCAGCAGGAGGTCCCGGCTGTCGAAACGCGCCGACACGTGCTCGAGGCCGAGTTCGTCGCAGGCGCCGGCCGCCGCAGCGGCGGCGGAGACGGCCAGTTCCAGCCGCCCCCGACGCGACGGGTCGAAGGGACGGAGGAGGACGTAATCCACCCGTCCGGCCGGCATGCCGAACTGCCCGGTGTCCCAGGCGAGCCGGGTGATCCCGAACAGGGCGCTGCCGTGATCCCCCTCGACCCGGAACGGGTGATGCGCCGGGGAGGACGCGAGGGAGCGCAGCTGCGCCGCCCGATAGTTCCGGCAGGCCTCCGCGGTAAAGTCGGGATAGCAGGAGTAGGGCAGGAACTCCTCATCCGGCGCCCACGCCGCCACCTCTTCCGGACTCAGCGTCTGTGCCGCCAAGCAGGGCTCCTATCGCCGGTGCGCCCGGACCACCTTGGCCACGGCTTCCATCACCTGGTCGAGATCTCCGGGGGTCATCTTGGGATAGAGCGGTAGCGAAATCAGGCGGTCGTACGCCCGCTCCGCCACCGGAAAGCTCCCCTTCGTGTACGGCAGGAGGTCGCGGTAGTAGGGGTGGTAGTGGATGGGGATGAAGTTCACCGTCGTGCCGATGTTCTCCGCCTTCAGCTGCTCGATGAACTGGGCCCGGTCGATGGTCAGGAGGCCCGGATCGATCTGGATCGGATAGAGGTGGTACACGTGCTTCACGTGCAGGCGCGGCACCATGCGGGTGACCCCGTCGATCTGGTCGATGGCCCTGTCGTACACCTTCGCGTACTCGCGACGCGTTTCGTTGAACCCGTCGAGCCGGTCCAGCTGGTGCAGGCCGAGCGCCGCCTCGAGATCGGTCATGTTGTACTTGAAGCCCGGGGCCACCACCTCGTAGTACCACGACCCGGCCGAGGTGTAGCGCTTCCAGGCGTCCTTGCTCATGCCGTGCAGCGACAGGATGCGGATCTTCGCGGCCATTTCCGCGTCGTTGAGCGTGACCGCTCCCCCCTCCGCCGTGGTCATGTTCTTCGTGGCGTAGAACGAGAAGCAGGTCGTGTCGCCGATGGTGCCGACCTTCGCGCCGCGGTACTCGGAGCCGATGGCGTGCGCGGCGTCCTCGATCACCTTCAGGTTGTGCTTCTTCGCCAGTGCCATGAGATCGTCCATTTCGCAGGCGTGACCCGCGTAGTGGACCGGCACGATCGCCTTCGTGCGCGGGGTGATCGCCTTCTCCACCGCGTCGGCGGAGAGATTCAGCGTGTCCGGCTCCACGTCGGCCAGGACCAGCGTTCCCCCGGCATGGAGGATCGTGTTGGCGGTGGCGCAGAACGTGATCGGCGTCGTGATGACCTCGTCGCCCGGCTTCAGGTCCAGCGCGGCCAGGGAGAGATGGAGCGCCGCGGTGCAGGAGTCCACGCAGATCGCGTGCTCCGCGCCGACCTTGCCGGCCAGCTTTTCCTCGAGCTTCTTCGTGCGGGGTCCGGTGGTGATCCAGCCGGACGCGAGGGCCGCGAGGATTTCCTGCTCCTCCTCCGGTCCGAAGACGGGAAGCGCATAGGGCAGGAACGTGTCGCGGACCGGGGTACCGCCGGCGGATGCGAGGGGGGTCGACAAGAAAACCTCCTGGAACGGAAACGGAATTGCGAGAGAAAAAAACTGCAGCCCGTCCTTCGGACGGGCTGCTATTTGTACATGTACTTGACGTTGTAGTAACGGTCGGCCAGGTAGTTCTCCACCGTTCCGTTCTCCAGCATCCGCTGGATTTCGGCCACACCCTTCTCCACGGTGAAGGCCGGCTTGAAACCGAGCACCTGGCGCACCTTTTCGAACGAAACACGGTACGAGCGGCGGTCCGGGCTTTCGGCCACCGATTCCACCTTCGTGCCGGGAACGCACTTCGCGACCAGTTCGCCGAGTTCCTGGATCCGGTAGTTCTGCTCGTCGGAACCGATGTTGAACACCTCGTTCCGGACTTTCGCCTCCGGCCCCTCGAAGCAGGCGATCAGCCCGTCCGCGGCGTCCTGGCAGTGCACGTTCGGGCGCCACTGATCCCCGCCGAACACCTTGACCACGCCCTCCTTCACGGCCTTGGCGGTCATGATGTTGACGACGAGATCGAAGCGCATCCGGTGCGAGGCCCCGTAGATCGTGGCAAAGCGGACGATCGTCGGGGAGATGTCGGTGTTCTCGAACCCCTTGAAGATGATCCGCTCCGACGCGAGATTCGTTTCCGCGTAGAGCGACACCGGGTTCAGCAGCGACCCTTCGTTCAGCGTGTAGTCATCGGCGGCGCCGTACACGGAACAGGTCGAGGCAAAGACGAAGCGCTGGATCTTCGTGTACTTGCAGCACTCCACCATCAGCTTCGTGGCCTCGAAATTGATCGTGTAGGTGGCGTCATGGTCGAGATCGCAGGCGGGGTCGCCGACGATGCCGGCCAGGTGGATGACCCCGTAGGCCCCCTTCGTGGCCGCCACCACGTCCTCGATGTGCCGGATGTCACCGGTGATCTGGGTGTAGTCGGGATTGCCGAGCAGTTCCCGCACCGAGCCGTCGCCGAAAGCGAGCTTGTCGAGATTCCGGACGGCGTAACCCTTGGCGAGCAACTTGCGGACCAGGTGGGACCCGATGTAGCCGGATCCGCCGGTCACCAGTACGAGTTTCTTTTCGGTCATGGGGCGAGAAGGCCTCCGAGTGCGGTCCTGTGCGGCGGCGAAACCCGGTGATTTTAGCAGTTTTCGGGTTCCGCCTCCACACCCTAAACGGGAATGGACCCCCGTAAGTGTCGAATTGGTTATCGGATGGGAGATTCAAACCTGAACCGGAACCTGCTCAGGGCCGCATCACCAGTTTCCGGGTCTGCGACGCTCCCGCCGCGGACAGGCGGTAGAAATAGACCCCCGCCCCGGCCGGTTCGCCGGTGTCCCGGCGCCCGTCCCACACGGCCTCATGCGCCCCGGCCGGGCGCGCCTCATCCACGAGGCGCCGGACCAGGCGTCCCTGGACGTCGAGGATCGACAGGGCGACCGGCCCCGGGGCGGACAGCGTGAACCGGATCGTCGTCGCCGTCCGGAACGGGTTCGGCGTGTTCTGGGCCAGGACCGGGCGGGCCGGCGGCGCTTCCGGAACTCCGGTCGAGCCCTGGTCCATCTCCACGATGGTGTGCGTGGTGTTCCGGGCCAGGCCGGTCACGACCTGGTACGCCCCGGACGGCCAGCGGACTTCGAACGTGTCGGGACCGGCCAGGCCGCCGAGGCCGAACGTCAGGCGCAGGTCGTTCTGGCTGAGATAACCGGACCCGCCGGATACCGTCTGGATGGAGCGGCGCCCCGCCGACCGCTGGACGACCGTGGCGCCGATCGCGGCCCGGTTGCTCTGGACGCCCTGGAGTCTGAGGCGGATCCAGGGATTTGCGTTGCCGCTGTTCTGATAGAGGAGGTTCGCCCCGTTTCCGGTGACCACGTAGATGTCCAGGTCGCCGTCCCCGTCGTAATCCGCCGCGCTGCTCGACCGCGTTTGATTGGCGTTCGCCGCCTTGCCGGAGTTGTAGAACGCGCCGGCGCCGAGGTTGTCGAAGTAGAGGTTCGATTCGTCGAAGGCGCCGACGTAGAAATCGCCGTCGTAGTCGAAGTCGAAATCGGCGGCCACGTTCGACGTCTGCGACCCGCTCGGCGCCGTTCCGGCCGCCGCGCCGACCTCGAGGAAGGCGCCCTGCCCGACGTTCCGGTACAGCCGGCACGGCGACCCGAGCGTCGTCACGTAGAGATCGAAGTCCCCGTCGTTGTCGTAGTCGCTCCAGGTGGCGCCCCATGAGCGGATCCCGGGCTCGCTCATCGACGGCGGGGTCACGTCCGCGAAGCCGGCCGCGCCGTCGTTGCGGAAGAGCCGGTTCGGGGATCCGTCGTTGTGGACGAACAGGTCGATGTCGAGGTCGCCGTCGTAGTCCGCCCAGACGCCGCCGAAGGAATCGGCCGGGTAACCGCTCAGCCCTACCGCGGCGGTGACGTCGGAGAACGTGCCGTTCCCGAGATTCCGGAACAGCCGGTTGTCCGCTCCGAGCGTGGCCACGAACAGGTCGAGATGACCGTCGCGGTCGTAGTCGGCCCAGGACGCCCCGAGCGACCCGGCCCCGCCGACGGCCACTCCCGCGGCGGCCGCGCGGGACACGAACGTGCCGTTCCCTTCGTTCCGGTACAGCACGTTCGTTCCGATGACCGCCACGTACAGGTCGAGGTCGCCGTCGTTGTCGTAGTCCCCCCAGACCGCCTGCTCGCCGAGCACGTTCGGTCCGGCCACGCCCGCCGCCGCCGCCACGTCCACGAACGGCCCGGGAAACTCGTTCCGGTACAGGTGCCAGGCGTTGCCCACGGCGTTCGTGACGAACAGGTCGGGGTCTCCGTCGCCGTCGAAGTCTCCCCACGCCGAACCGCGCCCGGGTCGCGAGGAATTGACGAGGAGCGTCGGGGCCTGGTCGGTGAACGTGATCGGCGACACCGCGCCCTGCACGACGCGCAGGTCGTACGATCCGTAGACTCCGACATCCGCGGCATGGAAGGAGCGCACGAAGTAGTTTCCGGCGGCGGGCGCCGTCCAGGTGACGAGCGAGGACGAGTCGAACGTGCCGCGGTTGTCGTTCTGGGCGAGGACCGTCGTCCCGTTCTGGTCGCGGATCTCGATCGAGGTGTTCGCGTCGCCGACGAGGTTCACGGTTTCGACGACGAACTGGGTCCCCGGCGCCGGCGACGTGAACCGGGCGAAGTCGGAATCCCCCGCCGGGTAGAACGTGTGATGCTGGGGCACGCCGGTCACCGCAATGACCTTCGCCGCCCCGGAATTTCCGTCCTCCTCGAACAGGTCCTCGAAGAACTCGATGGTGAGGGCGCCCCAGGTCTGCTTCATCGGGGCGGAGAAACCGTTGTTGATTCCGGGAGAGAACCAGCCGTCCCAGAACTTCTCCAGGGAGATGTTCGACTGGGTCGGCAGGTAGACGCTCATGACCTCCCACAGTTCGGCGGGCGCCACGTTCATGTTGTCGTCGTCGCCGGGAATCCCGTCGGCATCGGAGGCGTCGTCGACCATGTCCCAGAGGACGGCCTGCACGGACACTTCGCTGGCCGCGCCGATGGCGCTGACGCTCGGCCCCTCGATCTCGTAGGAAAAGCCGAGATTGCCGGCGCCGCTGCCCCCCGTCGTGTCGATGTACAGCGTGGGGTTCGGACGTCCGTTGAACTTGCGGCCCGCCGCCATGTGGTAGCTGGCCACCCCTTCCCCGTACGCCAGCCGGAGATCCTGGTCGTTGTCGCCGAGGAAGTGCGGCCCGCCGGGGCTCGACGAGGCCGCGAACAGGATGTCGAGAAAATGCCCGTGCTCGTGGGCGATCACCGCGTCGTCCCACCCGTCGTCCGCCAGCAGCCGGATTGTGGTGCCGGAAAAGAACGACCCGGTCGTGCTCGATGCCGACCACACGGCGGTGACCGTCGTCGGCGGGTACGACCCCATGAGCGACTTCGCGTAGTCGCTGCCGTCGAGGAGGATGTCGAACACGTTGAACGCCTCGCCGCCGCCGCCCATGATCGCCACGACGATGCCGAAGTCGGTGTTCGTGTTCGGATTGTGATTCGCGGCGTTGCTCGACATCACCGCATAGGTGGCGGACGAACTCGTCGAGGACTGCACGCGGATTCCGAGCGCCGGGTCGTTGTCGATCGAGATGACCCGGCAGAAGACGGTGGCCGTCTGGTTGTCGATCACCGGAATGCTGAAGTTTCCGCTGTTGTCGGTGATGCCGGTGGCGAGGACCGTCCCCGGCGCGCGGACCACCTCCACGAGCGCCTTGCGGATCGGAAGGTCCTGGGTGGCGCCGGTGAACCCGGACAGGTCCTGGATCCGGTCGCGATAGCGGAACGTTCCGGACGCGGTCCAGTTGGCGTGCGCTCCGGAAGCCGTGAAAGACAGCAGGGCCGCAAGGAGCAGGATGCGCTTCATCGGTCACCCCCGTCCCGCGGCAGCGTCTCGCCCGGATACTGGATGTAGGTCGTGCCGTTGCCGGTCACCACCTGCTCCAGCCCGCGCGGTCCCTCGTACCCGCCGAGGTCGATCGGAAGCATGGCGGCTCCCCGCGCGTCGCGCCCTTCGATGCGGGCGATGGAGCTCACTTCATGGAGCGCGCCGTCGGGAACGGTCAGGATCACCTCGAACAGCCGCGTGGCGCCCCGGTCCAGTTCCCCGGACCAGGAGGTCACGCCGTCGATCACGGCCAGGCCGGGCGGCACCTCGAGCTTCCAGTGGATCGTCTCCCCCGGCGCCCACGCGGTGACCGCGGCCAGCACGCGCACCGCCCCTCCCGGATCGGGCGCGTTCAGCATCTCCAGCCGGGTGAACACCGGGAACATCGGCTTCTGGCCGTGCGCAACGGGAGCGAGTACGGGCAGGTCCGCGAAACGGATCGCGGCGATCAGGGCCAGGGCGAGAAACGCTCGGGCCGGTATTTTTGCGGGCTTGAACACAGGCACTTCCTTCCGGACGGGGCGGTGATGGATCGATGTCAGCGATTCGTGCGTCCCGGATAGCGGAGAAGCCCTTCCCCGACGATCCGCATGGCCTTGACGAGGTCGTTCCGGTTGAGCACGTAGGCGATCCGGACCTCGTCCTTTCCGGCGCCGGGGGACGCGTAGAACCCTTCGCCGGGCGCCATGAGGGTCGTGGCCCCGTCGATCTCGAACGACTCGAGGAGCCAGATGATGAAC
>CAZQVN010000029.1:0-44578 GCA_964596775.1 uncultured bacterium | reverse complement strand
AGAGAAACCGTGACCGAATCGCTCCTGCCCCGCGAACACGGGGCCTATGCACAGCTGACGTTTCCGATCCTGTCCGGTCTTCTGCTCGGTCGGCCGGGGGTGGAGTCGTTCTGCGTCGCCGCGGCGGCAATCCTCCTGTTCCTCGCCCACGAGCCGCTGCTCGTCCTGCTCGGCGGGCGCGGGGCCCGGCGGCAGCGGACCCTCAGGAGGGAGGCCGTCGTCCGGCTGTTTCTGCTGCTCCCGCCGGGCGTCGTTGCGGGGGGCCTGGCGCTCCTGATCTCCGGCTCCGGCGGACGGCTCCTCGCCCTCGTTTCCGGAGGCCTCGTTCTGGCGATCGTCCCGTTCCTCCTGGCCCGCCGTGAAAAGTCGATCCCCGGAGAGTTCCTCGTGGCGGGAGCCATGGCATCGCTCCATGCCACGATCGGGCACGGCGCCGGACTGCGGGACATCACGCTGTGGGGGCCCGCCCTGCTCTGGTTTGCGATTTACGCCGTGGCCACCCTCGCGGTTCACGCCGTCCGTGGCCGGGGCACACCCGCCGGGCGGAGGTTCCGGATCCTCTCCTCGATCACCGGGGGCGGATTTCTGGTGGGAAGCCTGGTTTTTCTGGCGGGCCCGGGCGGTCCGCGCTGGCTCGGCGCCGCCGCGATCGCTCCGGCGGGACTCCTGGTCCTGGTGAGCCTCCTCGGGCCGTCGGCCCGGCATCTCAAGAGGATCGGCTGGACGATCGTGGCGGGGCAGGTCCTGGCACTTCTGTCTCTGTTGTTGTTTCCCGGCGGGCCCGGGTAAGCCCTGGGGTGCTCAAGCTGCAGCCGGGGCGTCCGGGGGAGGGGTGGCGGGCACTGTGCCGGGTTCGGAGGTGGGCCTGCCGTCCCGGGGGCGGCGCCGCCGCACCTTCACATTGACAAAGCCCCCGAGTCCCGGTATTCTCCCCGGCTCACATTGAATCGCCTGTTTTCCCGGCCCCCAGGGCCGGAATCTTCAAGGAGATACGTTTGGGCAGTCTGATCAAGAAGCGGCGCAAGAAAATCCGCAAGCACAAGCTGAAGAAGCGTCGCCGCGCCAACCGACACAAGAAGCGCGAGCGCTACAAGGTCTAAGCCGGGGCTCGATCCCGCGCCGGACCTCTGCATCGCCGAAATAAGCGACCCGCCTCGAATCTCTTCGGGGCGGGTCGTGTTGTTGCCCGGCCCGATCAGAAACGGAGGACCTTCCTCGAAGACAGGCGCCTCCGGCCCGTCACCGATCAGGCGGACGGTTCGGGGTATAATGCCCCGGCTGACATCCACGCATCGACACGTGCCCTGAAATCCATCCTGTCGAAGGAGAATCCAGTGCCCGACGCCGCCACGACCGCAGCGATCCGCACCGTCCTGAAGAGCCAGTACGACGCGTCCCTCGCGATGCTCGGCCAGGCCATCGAGCTCTGTCCCGAGGAGATCTGGGTGGACACGACACACGTGAACGCGCCGTGGCAGATCGCCTATCACACGCTGTTCTTTGCCCACCTGTACAGCCAGCCGGACGAAGCCTCGTTCCGCCCCTGGAAGGATCACCAGGCGGACAATCAGTACCCGGACGCGATTCCCGGCCCCGCGGATCCGGAAAGCCCGCTGCCGCTCCTGCCGAAGCCGTACACGAAGGCGCAGGTGCTCGAGTACTGGACGTGGTGCAAGGCGATGATGGACGACGCCGTCGACGCCATGGACATTCACGCGCCCGAGAGTGGTTTCAGCTGGTACAAGGTGTCGAAGCTCGAGCACCAGCTCATCAACCTGCGCCACATCCAGCACGGCGCGGCGCAGCTCGCGGACCGGGTGCGCGCGGCGGAAGGAGTTGGGGTGGATTGGGTGGGGGCGCGGAGCAGGTAAGACCGGAGTTCCATGAACGGAGGCCATGGCGATGAGTCCACGATCCCACAACGTTCTCCTGGCTCTTCTCCTCATTTGTTCTGGTGTTCCCGGAGTGACCCCGTCGGCTGAAGCCACCTGTCCGATGAACACGCTCCATTGCTCCACGGCGTTTGGTCCCGTCCTGCAGACCACCTCGACCAGCCCGACTTTCATCCTCGATTGCCCCGATCGCTATCCGACGGCCTGGTACTCGACGGTCGGTTATGACCTGTCGGCCGGGCAGCTGTCGATCCGGACCCGCGGGGGCGACTCCTCGTCCGGGAACCGGATGTATCTACGCGATCACTATCAGCTCATCGGTCCGCCCGGATGGGAACCGGTGACCTTCGAGGCCCGCCTGGAACTCACCGGATTCGTCGCCAGCTCCGCGTTTCTCGGCGTATCGCTCCGTTCCGAAAGTTCATTCGACAGCCTGGGATTTTCGGCTACCAGTTCAGGTCCGTCGTTCATCAATCTGGATGGGCGCAGCCTGGTTGTGACGGTGACGGCGTCCGTCGGCGGAGAATTCGACCTGGATATTCATCACCGGTCGAGTGCGGGCTGGGTCAGGACGGCGGGAACTGTTCATGCCGAGGGGCAGATCCTCTTTGTCGGGCTACCGCCGGGACTGTCGATTCAGTCCTGCCAGGGATTTGTTCAGGAAGAACCGATCCCGGTGGAAAGACTGTCCTGGAGCGCCGTGAAGGCCAGATTCCCCGGCACGTATTGACGCGGGCAGCCCGGAACAGGGAACTGTGAAGGGCCGAGAATCCTGTGCCAGGCTTCTGAGCAAACCTCCCGTCCGGGAGGGGGCCGGGTGCCCGAGATAAGTCGTTTTTTCTTGGAGTCGTCATCACGATGTATTGCAACGACCACTCCCCGCCGCATTTTCATGCCGGCTATGCCAACCCCAGCGAGCCGTTGCAATAGCCCCGATCCCGCATTCCCGTCATTTAAGCGCGATTCCGTCAGGGGCCCTCTGGAGTTCCGAGTGCCATGCGCATACGCATGGTGAAGATTTCACTGCGTTTTCCGGATCCATCCGGAGGGTGTACTTCGTGCGGACGACCGGCGTGGACGAGGTCGACCCGCGGAAGATCGTGAAGATGCGGTAAGTGGGGCGGCCCATCCGGATCGTCGATCAGGGTGTCAGAACCATCTTCCGCGTTTCGACGCGCCCGCCGAACTGGAGCCGCGCGAAGTAAACCCCCGCGGGCAGGGTCTTCGATCCCTCTCCGCGGCCGTCCCATGTTGTCGTGTGACCCCCCGCGTCCCGTACTTCATCGACGAGGGTCAGGACCTTGCGGCCCGAGACATCATGGATGGCCAGCGTCACCGCCCCCCGCTCGGGGAGCGTGTAGTCGAGCCGGGAGCGGGCCCGGAACGGATTGGGGGCCGGCGGTCCCAGCCGGGCGACCGGGCCGGGCTCCGGCCGGAGTTCCACGCCGCTGGTCGCGGGCGCCGTCCTGAGGCTCGCCACGTTCCAGCCCCCCAGCGGGATGCGCACCCATGGGCCGCGCGGCTGAAACGGCGTCTTCACCATGTCGTACCGGGCGCGGACGCGCCAGTGATACCGCGTATCGCCGGTGAGACCGAAGATCTGCCGCGCGACATCGAGCGCGCCGTCGTTGCCCGTGTCGATCATGCCGCCAAGCCCGGTGCCGGAACCATCGAGCGGGGATCCGTAGGGCTTCACCTCGTACTCCAGCTGCAGGTTCGTGCGGCCGTAGAGGGAGACGAGCGTGGCACGGAGCTCGAATTCGGAGGCGCTGTTCGAGCGGCCGTCGGGTGCCACGATGGGGACTCCGGTGGTACGGAGCTGGCGCGGGAGAACGGTGCGACCTCCTCCGTTGCCCAGGTAGACGGCGGCCCGCCCCTCGTCCACCTGCCCGTTGTCGTAGCGGTGCGTTCCGACGATGACGTCGGCGAAGCCGTCGCCGTTGACGTCACCGGCTCCGGCCACCGCGTTGCCGAGCTCGGCATCGAACTGGATCGACTGCGCTCCCCAGGCCTGCTGAATGGAGAGGCCCACCGGGGAGCCGAAGTAGAGAAACGCGCGTCCGTTGTCCTCGGAGGTGACGTCGAAGCGCGGCGCGCCGACGATCACGTCCGAGAAGCCATCGCCGTTCACGTCACCGGCCGAGGCTACCGAATACCCGAAATCGGGTCGTACCTGGGCTTGCTGGAGGTTCCACGCCGCTGTCGTGCCGAGGCCGCCGGACGAGCCGTGGTACACGAAGGCACCCGTCCCGATGGAATCCCTTCCACAGCAGTAGAAGGGGGCCCCGACGACGACATCGGAGAAGCCGTCGCCGTTCACGTCTCCGGCCGAGGCGACGCTGTGCCCGAAGTAGGACTCGTTCTTGTTGGAGTCGACGGCCCACACCGGGTTCGCCGTCAGGCCCGACGGGGAGCCATGGTAAACAAAGGCTCTTCCCGAGTAGTCGGGCGGGTCGTAGTAGCGCGAGCAACCGACAATGACGTCCGAGTACCCGTCGCCGTTCACATCACCGGCCGAGGCGACGGAACCGGCGAAGTACGACTCGCCCTGGCCGGATTCCGCCGTCCATGCGGCGGAGGGACTCAAGCCCGTGGACGAGCCGTGATAGACGAACGCGCGCCCGGTCGGATAATAGGAGATCCCACCCGGGTAGTTCAGCGCACCCACGATGACATCGGAGAAGCCGTCTCCGTTGACATCGCCCGCGGAGGCCACGGAAGAGCCCAGGTAACCGAATTCCTGGTTGAACTCCGTGAACCAGGCCGGCGTGGCGGCGAGTCCCGCTGCCGAACCCAGGTACAGGTACGCCCTTCCCTCATCCTCCTCTCCGTTGTCGTGACGGTACGCCCCGACGATGACATCGGAGTAGCCGTCGCCGTTCACGTCGCCGGCCGAGGCAACGGAGTAGCCGAACTGTGCCTCCGCCTGGTTGCCCTCCGCCGACCAGGACGGAGTGGTCGCCGGGCCCGCCGCGGAACCGTAGTAGACGTACGCCGCCCCCTCGTTCGTCTGTCCGTTGTCCAGAGACGGCGCGCCGACGATGACGTCCGAAAACCCGTCGCCGTTCACGTCGCCGGCGGACGCGACCGCCGCCCCGAAGCGGGCCTCGGCCTGGTTGGACTCGGGAGACCAGACGGCGAACGGATGGGGTTCCCCGCCGGAGCCGAGGTACACGAACGCCCGCCCCTCGTTGCCCTCGCCGTTGTCGTACAGGTCGGCGCCGACCACGACATCCGAGAACCCGTCGCCGTTCACGTCTCCCGCCGTGGCCACGGCGATGCCGAAACGCGCGTCGTTCTGGTTGGGCTCCGCCATCCATGCAACGGCCGTGCTCAGGCCGGTGGACGAGCCGTGGTAGACGAACGCGCGCCCCTCCTGGGTTTCCACGTTGTCGTACTCGTGCGCCCCCACGATGACGTCGGCGTACCCGTCGCCGTTCACGTCGCCGGCGTTGCCCAGATAGAACCCGAAGCGCGCGTTGATCTGGTTCGATTCGGCGCTCCAGGAGTGCGTCGGCCCGAGCCCCGTGGCGCTCCCGTGATAGGCAAAGGCGCGCCCTTCGTTCATGTGGCCGTTGTCGTAGCCGTACGCTCCCACGATGACGTCCGAGAACCCGTCGCCGTTCACGTCGCCGGCCGTCGACACCGCCGCGCCGAACTCCGCGAGCGCCTGGTTCGACTCGGCCGTCCAGCTGGCGGTGGGGGACAGTCCGGTGGGCGATCCGTGATACACGAACGCGCGCCCCTCGTTGGACTCGCCGTTGTCGAACCAGCTCGCGCCGACGATGACATCCGAGTAGCCGTCACCGTTCACGTCGCCGGCCGGAGCCACCGAGTCGCCGAACTGGGCGGACGCCTGGTTCGACTCGGCGGTCCACGCGGCACCGGTGTCCGGCCCCGCCGCCGACCCGAGGTAGACGTACGCCCGGCCTTCGTCGGTCTGGCCGTTGTCGTAGGCGATCGCGCCGACGATCACGTCCGAGAAGCCGTCGCCGTTGACGTCACCGGCGGTGGACACGGAGAGCCCGTAGGCGGCCCCGGCCTGATTCGACTCGGCCGTCCAGACGGCGGTCGGGCTCAGGCCCGCCGCCGATCCGAGGTAGACGAAGGCCCGCCCCTCGTCCGTCTGCCCGTTGTCGTACCGGAACGCGCCCACGATCACGTCGGAGAAGCCGTCGTCGTTGACGTCGCCGGCGGTGGACACCGAGTAGCCGAACGCGGAGCCGGCCTGGTTCGACTCGGCCGTCCAGCTGTGCGCGAGGAGCAGCCCGGCCGCCGAGCCCAGGTAGACGAAGGCGCGCCCCTCGTCCGTCTCGCCGTTGTCGTAGAGCCACGCGCCGACGATGACGTCGGAGTAGCCGTCGCCGTTGACGTCGCCGGCGGTGGCCACCGACGTGCCGAAGCTCGCGGCGTTCTGATTCGCCTCCCCGGTCCACTGGGGCGACGTCAGCAGGGGATCGATCGTGACCGGATAGAGCGCGTCGCGATCGTCGACGACGATCGCGATGTCGTCACCCTCCAGTTCGAAGTGCGAGGCCAGCTCCCGGTGACCCGCGTCGTGGACATGAAGGCCACCGTATCGGAGAACCCGGGCTCCGCCGGCATCGAGGAGATCCACGGCGTCCTCATCACTCGAAAGGCGGGGGCGCAATCCGCCACCGAACCGCCCGGCAACGACCAGCGGACCCCGGCCGGCGGGGCGCGCCTGCACGGTGAATCCCTGCTCGAGACCTTCCTTGCGGTTCTCGTACCACTCATCCAGGCCATCGAACGCGTACGTGACCCGCGCCCCGTCGGCATGAGGCGCCACACCATCCGTGCGGACGGGGGCGATCCGCCCGCCGCGACCCCAGCCCGTCGTCCGCCAGCCGAGCGACCAGGTCGGCGCGTCGTCGGTCGCCATCCGCGGCACGACGTCGATCCCCCCCTCGCGGAACCAGGTGCGCAGGTTGTGGGCCCGGTTCGGCGCCTGCAGCCCCTCGGGAGTGAGCGAGGCGTGATACTCCCGCTGCTCGATCCCGGAGAGAATCGCGGCCTGCCGGGCCGGCTCCAGGCCGCCCGTATCCAGGGCCGGGGCGGGATCCGTTGCGGGACCCCGCATCGTGAGAGAGGCGAGGACAACCGCGAGGGCAGCCGCGGCCGCCGGCCGGGCAATGCTCAGGAGACGCGGGCCCGGGCGGGCCGCAGAGTGTCTGTGGTGCTGCATGGGTGCCTCCAGGTCGGATTTCCGGCCGTGGCGGTTCTCGAACGAGGAACCGGGCCGCCGGGCGGTGTCCTGCACCTGCGTGCGCCGGACCGGGCGGGGAGGTGACAGGAAATCGTCGGGGAGGTCGGCCGTCGGTGGACGACGCGCGGTCCTCCCAGCCCCCCGCAGAAAAATTCCGCACCGGGCCGGACGAGACCTGTCCGGTTCGGCCCGGGTTTTACGGCTGTTCTCCTTGAAAAGGAGGACTGCCATGAACCCGATCCCGATCCTGATCACCGCGGCGATCGCCGCGACCCTGCTCGTCGCCCCTTCCGCCCGATCCGCAACGCCGGTCTCCGGCATTCAGTCCGGCACCTGGAACCTCGCCGGCAGCCCGTACATCGTCACCGGCGACGTGACCATCCAGCCGGCGACGGCGCTGACGATCGATGCCGGCGTCCGGGTTCGTCTGCGGCCCGGCCGCTCGATCATCGTGAACGGAACGCTCAACGCCCAGGGCACCGGGCCCCTTCCGAACTCGGTCATATTCACCGCCGACTCGGACACCGCGGGCGGCTCGCCGGTGCCTGGTTACTGGACAGCCGTGTTCGTGAACGCCGGAGCGATCGTCAACCTCGTCCACACCGACTTCCACTTCGGAGGGGGAGGCGGTTGGGCGAACCTGGCCACTTCGAGCGGGGCGGCCGCCTCGTTCTCGATGGCCGGGGGCGGCTCGTACCGCTCGGGGGGGGATGGCGTTCGGATCACCTCCGAGAGCGTCTCGATCACCGGTTCAGAGGCCAGCGACAACGCGGGCGATGGCTGGGAGATCACGCCCGGCACGGCGCCGTCGCTCGGCAGCGTCCGGGCGCACCGCAACGGCGGCTACGCGGTCCGGATCACCCAGAATCCGGGCTCGCTCCCCGGAGACTTCGCCGTGAGCGACAACGGGTTCGATGCGATCAACGTGGAGGGCGTGGTGGCCGGGAACCAGCCGCCCGGGAGGTGGACATGGCAACCGCCCTCTCCCTCCAACACGGTTCCCTACGTGGTCAACGGGACGCTCACGGTCACGAACGCCGACACGCTCGAGCTGGGGTTCGGGACCATCGTCAAGTTCGGATCGGGCGGAGGAATGCACGTCACCGGCACCGGAAGCCTGCTGCGCACGCTGGTCTCCAGCCTCTTCACGAGCCTCAAGGACGATGCCGGCGACGACACCAACGGTGACGGCGGCGCCACCCAGCCCGCGCCCGGCGACTGGATCTCGGTGTTCGCCAACAACGACGCCGGCCTGGACCTTCACGGCGCGCGCTTCCGGTACGGCGGCGCCGGCGGATGGGCCAACGTGAGCACTTCATCGGGAGTCCTGAACTCGGTGACGTGGGACGGCGGCGGCTCGTTCTTTTCGGCCAACGACGGCGTGCGGATCTCGTTCGTCAACGGCAGCTTCCGCGGCGAGTTCGACGACAACGTCCAGGACGGCCTCGAGATGAACCCGACGAACCCGCCCGACTTCGGTCTGCCCGCCGGACTGTCGGCGAACCGCAACGGGGGCTACGCCGTCCGCGTCAACCAGAACCCCGGCTCGTTTCCCGGCCAGTGGCTCGGCGCGAACAACGGTCGCAACGCCGTCTACGTCAACGGCACGCTGGGCGGGTCCGCGCCGAACCGGAAGTGGACGTGGGGTGGAGCCGGCCAGCTTTCCTACGTGGTCGGCACCGTCACCTGCGGCGCGGGCGACACGCTCGAGCTCGGTGTCGGCTCCGTGGTCAAGTTCGAAGGAGCGGCCTCGACGTTGCGCATCGAAGGGAGCGGATCGATGCTCCAGACCCAGAGCCCGGCGTGGCTCACGTCGCTCAAGGACGACACGGTCGGCGGCGACACCAACGGCGACGGCGCCGCGACCGCGCCGGCGCCGGGGGACTGGGCGGCGGTGTGGCTCGGCGATCAGTGCCGGGCCACCCTGGGGGGCGCCACCATCCGCTACGGCGGCGCGGGCAGCGGCGGATCGCTGTGGACACCGTCGGGCACCGCGGCCTCGCTGATCTGGAACGGCGGGGGTAACGGCGGCGTCTTCCACTCGGCCGGCGATGGCGCTCGCGTCACCGCAACCGACATCTTCGTCTCCGGGATCCAGGCGTCGAACAACGCGGCTTCGGGACTCGCCCTGACTCCGGTGAATCCGCCGGTGTTCGGCTCCGTGGTCGCGAACCACAACGGAACCTACGGCATCCGAGTCAACCAGAACCCGGGGCACTTCCCGACCGCCGCGTTCACCGGGGTCGGCAACGGCAAGGGCGGCGTCTACGTGACCGGCACTCTCGGCGGCACCGCCCCGAACCAGCGCTGGACATGGGGCGCGAACCCGGGGTTCCCCTACATCGTCCACAACCTCACCTGCAACGCCGCGGACACTCTCGAGATCGGGGCGGGCGCGGTGGTGAAGTTCGACGTGGCCGGATCGTGGCTCCAGGCGAGCGGCGCCGGCGCGCTGGTGCGCACGCTCGGCACCGGGAGCGAGCCGGTCTGGTTCACCTCGCTCCGCGACGACGCCCATGGCGGCGACACCAACGACGACGGCGGCGGCTCGTCGCCCGCCGCCGGCGACTGGACCGCGCTGTACGTGAACAACGGCGCCGCGGTGGATCTCGCGGAGACGTGGTTCGGGTACGGCGGCAGCGGCGGGTGGCCCTCGATGAGCACCTCCTCCGGTGCGGCGGCGGCCGTCAACTGGAACGGCGGCGGCGCGCGGAACTCGGCCACCGACGGCGTCCGCCTGACCGGCACGCAGATGTCCTTCGCAGGTCTCGAGTTCCGCAACAATGCCGGCGATGGCCTGTCGCTCAACCCCACGACTCCGCCATCGCTCGACGCGATCGCCTGCCACGGCAACACCGGGTACGGCATCCGCATCTCGAACAACCCCGGATCGCTGCCCGGCACGTTGACGGGCTCGGGCAACGGCGTGAACGGCGTGTTCGTGACCGGCACGCTGGGCGGTTCATCAAGCGATCGCCGCTGGACCTGGGCCACCGCCCAGGATTTCCCCGCCGTGGTGAACGCCGTCACCGTGGGCGGGGCGGACTCCCTCGAGGTGCTGGCCGGTGCGGTCGTGAAGTTCTTCAACTTCGCATCGCAGCTGCAGGCGATCGGGGCGGCCGCGCGACTGATCGCCTCGGGGACGCCCGAGAATCCGGTCTGGTTCACGTCGCTCAGGAACGACGCCCAGGGCGGCGACACCAACGGCGACGGGAGCGCTACATCGCCGGCGGCCGGCGACTTCGCGGCCATCTTCGTCAACAACGGCGCGGCGGTGAGCTTCACCGACACCTGGGTGAGCTACGGAGGCGGCTCCGGCTGGTCGAACCTCGCCAACTTCTCCGGAACCGCCGCCCTGAACTGGACGCGCGGCGGCTCGACGCACTCGGCGGGCTCGGGGCTTCAGGGAAACTACACGGCCAACCTGTCCGGCGTCCGACTCACGAACAACACGTCGCACGGCGCGTCGATCACGCCGGGCGGCCCTTCGAGCGCGACCGGGTGCGACATCCACTCGAACGCCGGCTCGGGTTTCATCAACAACAACAGCGCCATCACCGTGAACGCCGTCGGTTCCTGGTGGGGCGACGCGACCGGACCGTTCGATCCCGCGACCGGACCGCCCGACCACAATCCGGGCGGCCTCGGCGATCAGGTGTCGGACCACGTTCTGTACCGCGCGTGGGCGACCGCGCCGGTCACCAACCAGCCGCCGCACGGGTTCGCCCTCGTGGCTCCGGCGCCCGGCGCGGCCGAGCCCGACGGCATGGTCACGTTCCTCTGGCGGTCGACGGCCGATCCCGACGGCGGCCCGATCACGTACGAGCTGACGGTCGACGACGACCCGGCTTTCGGCTCGCCGCTCGTCCAGGTCACCGGCCTCGCGGATACGACCCGCGATGCGTCCGGCCTTCCGGGCGGCGTCACGATCTACTGGCGGGTCGTGGCGCGCGACGCCGGCGGCGCCGGCCGGACCGCCGTGCCGCAGCCGTCGAGTTTCACGATCCAGTCGGTGTCGGCCGCGAACCCGGAGTTGCCACCTGCACCGGTCGCGTTCGGCGTCCGGCCGCCGCACCCCAACCCGTCCCGTGCCGCGGTGACGCTGGCGTTCACCCTGCCCGCCCGCACCGCGGTGCAGGTGGACGTCTTCGACGTGAGCGGCCGGCTCGTGTCGAACCTCACTTGCGAGGAGATGGAGCCCGGCGAGCGGTCGGTGCGCTGGGACGGCGGCGCGGCGCCGGCCGGCATCTACTTCATGAGGCTGGTCGCGGGGCCGCGCGTCGTGACGAAGAAGATCGTGATGGCGAAGTGACCCGGTCTTGGGAGAGAGGTGGGGCGGCCGCGGTCCGCTCAGGGGACCGCGGCCGCTCCGCCGTTCGCCGCCGCGCGCCAGCGGCGGGCCTCGTCCGGCCGCCCTTGTCCCCGGTAGACCGAGGCCAGCCCCCTGGCCGCCTCGCGTGTGCGCTGGTGAGCGGGACCGAGCGCCGCGCTCAACACCCGGTGGGCGCCGAGCAGCAGCGACTCGGCCTCGGCGGTGCGGCCGAGCGCAAGACAGGTGTGTCCGAGCGTGGTGCGCAGGATGGCGGCGTTGGGATGCTCGAACGGCATTCCGGCCGCGGCGCGCCGGGCCGCCTCGCGCAGGTACGGCTCGGCCTCCGCCGCGCGTCCCTGCTCGAGCAGGACCTTGCCGACGTTGTGCGGCGTGATGATCGCCTGCGGGTGGGCAACGCCGAGATTCGCGACGAAGATCGAGTCGGCCGCGAGGAACATCGGCACCGCCTCGGCGTAGCGCTTCTGCAGCCGGTACAGCGATCCGATGTTGTTGAGGTAGATCCCGACCTCGGTGCTCGCCGGTCCGTGGACGCGACGGCTCATCTCCAGCGTGACAAGGTGCATCGCGAGCGCCTCGTCGAGACGCCCCTGCTCCTGGATCGAGACGGCGAGGTTGTTGCGCGCCGTCAGCAGGCTGGAATGCTCGCCGGGGTTCGCATGCGTGATGATCGCGAGCGCCTCGCGGTGGACGGCCTCGGCTTCCCGTGGCCTCCCCTGGGCATCCAGCGTCAGGCCGAGATTCGAGAGCGAATAGCCGACGAAAGGGTGCTGCTCGCCGACGACGCGGAGATCGATCGCGACGGCGGCGCGGTAGAGACTCTCGGCGGCCGCGTAGCGGCCCTGCCGCCGCATCACGCTGCCGAGATGGCCGAGCGCGACCGCAACGTCGTGATGAGCGTCGCCGTGACGTTCACGGGTCACCGCCAGCGCCTCGCGCGCCAGGGATTCGCTCTCGTCGAGCCTGCCCCGACGACCCTTCAGCTCCGAGAGATCGGTAAGAGCCGAGACCAGCGCCGAGCGGTGCGACCCGTCGGACCGGTGCCGCGCGCGCAGCAGCGCCGCGACCTCGGTCAGCATCGAGTCGGCCTCGGGCAGGCGGCCCAGGGCGCCGAGATTGCCGCCGCGGGCGTGGAGGTACCGGCTGCGCGGAATCGGGTCGGCCGGGCGGTTCGCCATCGCGGTGAGCCGCCTCTCGGCGCTCTCGGGGTCACCGGCGAGGCCCTCGGCACGGGCGAGCAGGACCTGCCGGTCGTACTCCGTCGCCACGTCGCCGCCCGCGCGCTCGGTCAGGTCGAGGGCGCGCCGGGCCTGGGGAAGCGCGTCGGCGTACCGGCCGAGGCCAAGCCAGGTGGACGCAATCGCGGCGCGTACTCCCGCCTCGACGGCGGGATTCGTGAACGTCGAATCGCCCAGTTCATCGACCGCGCGCTCGACGACCTCGCGCAGGGTGATCTCGTGGCCGCCGGGATTGTCTTCCGGGTTTCCGGTGGCGAGCATTCCGGTGAGGAACCGGTTCACCGCCAGCGCCGCCTCGGCCTGGCGGCGCGCTTCCTGCTCGGCGCGGGTGGCCCGGATCGCCTGCACCGCGGTGGCGGCGACGCCGGCCACGATCGCGAACAGCACCGCCGCGGCGGCGATGACCACCCCGCGCCGCCGGCGCACCAGCTTCCACAGCCGGTAGCCGGTGGTGGCCGGCCCGGCCACCACCGGCTCCTCGCGCAGATAGCGTCCCAGGTCGTCGGCCATGAGCGCCGGTGACGCGTAGCGGCGCGAACGCTCCTTCTCCATCGCGCGCAGCACGATCCAGTCGAGGTCACCGCGCAGCGCGCGCACGGTGGGAGCGACGTCGCTGGGTCGCGGCGGCTCCTCGTCCCTGAGGATGCGGCGCATCTCGTCGAAGCCGGCGCCGCGAAGCCGCTCCGACCGAAACGGCAGCCGGCCGGTCAGGAGCTGGTAGAGGACGACGCCGAGGGAGTAGACGTCCGTTCGCGTATCCACATCGACGCCGCCCGTCTGCGCCTGCTCCGGGCTCATGTACTCGGGTGTGCCGAGGAACTCCCCGGGTACCGTATGGAGGCTCGCCGCCTCGGCGGGACCGGGGAGCGTCGCCTTGGCGATGCCGAAGTCGATCACCCGGGGGAGCGGCCGTCCGTCCGACTCGGCGACCAGGATGTTCGATGCCTTGAGGTCGCGGTGGATGATCCCCTTCTGGTGGGCGTGCTCCACCGCCCGGCACACCTCGATCACCATCGCGACCCGCGACCGGAGGTCGGCCCTGGTGCGCTCGCACCACTCGGTGATCGGCTGACCGCCCACCAGCTCCATCGCGAAGTAGGGTCGGCCTGTCTCGGTTTCGCCGGCGTCGAGCACCCGCGCGATCCCCGGATGATCCATGAGAGCCAGCGCCTGACGCTCGGCGCTGAATCGCGCCAGCACCGCGCGGGTGTCCATCCCTACCTTGAGGACCTTGAGCGCGACCCGCCGGCGGACCGGCTGCTGCTGCTCGGCCTCGAACACTTCGCCGAAGCCTCCCTCGCCGAGCCGGCGCAGGATCCGGTATGGACCGATCGCCTCGGGGAGCGCGGGCGGGGCGCCCTCGCGCAGCATCGGTCCCGGGTGCGGGACGAACGCCGGCAGGGTCGGGGTGTCGGGCTCGGAGTCAAGGCCGAGGAGTTCGAGCACCTCGGCCTTGAGCGTGGGGTCCGAGGCGCAACGCGCATCGAGAAAGGCGGCGCGCTGTTCCGGCGGTAGAGCAGTGCACTCCAGGAAGAGCGCCTCGACGGTCTGGTGACGGCTCATCGGGGAGGCCTTCCCGGGAGCGGGTCGGCCCCGCCGAGCTCACGGGCCAGCCAGGCCCGCAGGAAGCGCCACTTGCGCTCGGCGGTCTTCACCGAGGCGCCGATCAGCCCCGCGATCTCCTCCAGCGTGAGCCCGGCGTAGAAGCGGAGCAGGAGCAGACGATGGCCGTCGGGATCAACGCGCTCCAGCCGGGCGAGGGCGGCGTCGAGGAGCAGCACCGCCTCGGGTGTCGACTCGTAGGCCCACTCCTCCTCGTCGAGCGGGACATTCTTCACGCCCCCCCCGCGCTTGGCGGCCGTCTTGCGCCGCGCCTCCTCGACCAGGATGTCGCGCATCGCCCGGGCCGCGGTGAAGTAGAAGTGCCGGATGCTCTCCCATCCGACCGGGTTGCGCTGGACGATACGCAGGTAGGCTTCGTTGACCAGCGCCGTGGTCTGGATGGTTCCATTGCGGGGGAGGCCGATCAGGCGGGCGGAAGCCAGTCCGCGCAACTCCTGATAGATGGCGGGAAAGACCTCGCGGCCCGCCCGGGTGTCGCCGCGGGCGGCGAGGTTCAGGAGCTGGGTGATATCGACGGCTTCAGCCATGACTGGGCCCCCGGGGGGACGGGCGACAGCGACAGGCGGATCATAGCAACGCGATTCACCGGTCCTCAAGCCCGCGCGTCGCGTGACGGGTTCCCGATGGCCGTCGGCCCGAGTTCCGAACGGATCAAGACACAGGTTCGATAGGGGCCGGGAGGTGCCCTACCCCGCGCCACCCTCCGCGCCGCCGGCCCTCCGCCCCTCGGACAGGCTCGCCTTGATGAAATCGCGGTTCATCCGGGCGATGTTCCCGAGGCTGATCCCCTTCGGGCAGTAGGCTTCGCACTCGCCGTGATTCGTGCAGCTTCCGAACCCTTCCCGGTCCATCTGGGCCACCATCTTCCTGACGCGGATCCAGCGCTCCGGCTGCCCCTGGGGGAGCAGGGCCAGCTGCGAGATCTTGGCCGACACGAAGAGGCTGGCCGAGCCGTTCGGGCAGGCGGCCACGCAGGCGCCGCAGCCGATGCAGGCCGCGGCGTCCATGGCCAGGTCGGCGTCTTCCTTGGCGATCGGGAGGGCGTTGCCGTCCGGTGCGCTGCCGGTCGGCGCCGAGATGAACCCGCCGACCGCGATGATCCGGTCGAACGCGCTGCGGTCGACCACGAGATCCCGGATCACCGGGAACGATCCGGCCCGCCACGGCTCGATCGTCAGGTCGTCGCCGTCCTTGAAACTCCGCATGTGCAGCTGGCAGGCGGTCGTCTGCTTCATCGGGCCGTGCGGCTGGCCGTTGATCACCATGCTGCAGGTGCCGCAGATCCCCTCGCGGCAGTCGTGGTCGAACGCGATCGGTTCTTCGCCCCTGCCGATCAGCCCCTCGTTGACGACGTCGAGCATCTCGAGAAAGGACATGTCGGGACTGATTCCTTCGGCGGGGTAGGTGACGAAGCGGCCGCCGTCCGCGGCGTTCTTCTGACGCCAGACGTTCAGTTTCAGGTTCATTTGTAACTCCGCTGGGCCAGGTGCACGTTTTCGAATTCGAGCGGTTCGATGTGACGGGTCGGGGCCTTCCCCTCGCCGTTCGATTCCCAGACCGCCACGTGACAGAACTTTTCGTCGTTGCGGAGCGCCTCGCCGTCCTCGGTCTGGTACTCCTCGCGGAAGTGACCGCCGCACGATTCCTCGCGCTCGAGCGCGTCGCGGCACATCAGCTCGCCGAGCTCCAGGAAGTCGGCCACCCGGCCGGCGTGTTCGAGGCTCTGGTTCAGTTCGGCGCCCGATCCGGGGATCGTCAGGTTCTTCCAGAATTCCTCGCGGAGCTCGGGGATCTTCTTCAGGGCCGTTTCCAGTCCCGCCTTGTTCCGTCCCATGCCGCAGTACTCCCACATGATCCTTCCGAGCTCGCGGTGGAACGAGGCGGACGTCCGCTTGCCCCTGATGCCGATCAGCCGGTCGATCCGGGCGGCCACGTCCGCTTCCGCCTTCTTCACCTCAGGGTGCGACGTGTCCACCTTGTCCAGCTTCGTCGAGGCCAGGTAGTGGCCGATCGTGTTCGGGATGACGAAGTAGCCGTCGGCCAGCCCCTGCATCAGGGCGCTGGCCCCGAGGCGGTTCGCGCCGTGGTCGGAAAAGTTCGCCTCGCCGAGCACGTGGAGACCCTCGATCGTCGACATCAGGTTGTAGTCGACCCACAGGCCGCCCATCGTGTAGTGCGAGGCGGGGTAGATCCGCATCGGCACCCTGTACGGGTTCTCGTCGGTGATCCGTTCGTACATCTCGAACAGGTTGCCGTACTTTTCGCGGATCGTGTCCTCGCCGAGCCGGGCGATCGCGTCCTGGAAATCCAGGTACACGCCGAAGCCGGTCGGTCCGACGCCGCGCCCCTCGTCGCAGACCTGCTTGGCCGAGCGGGAGGAGATGTCGCGCGGGGCGAGATTGCCGAAGCTCGGGTACTTCCGCTCCAGGTAGTAGTCGCGCTCCTCCTCGGGGATCTGGTCCGGCGGGCGGGTGTCTCCCTTCTTCTTCGGAACCCAGATCCGGCCGTCGTTGCGCAACGACTCGCTCATCAGCGTGAGCTTCGACTGGTGGTCGCCGGACACTGGAATGCAGGTCGGGTGGATCTGCGTGTAGCACGGGTTCGCGAAGCCGGCGCCCTTCTTGTGGGCCCGCCAGATCGCGGTGACGTTGCACCCCTTGGCGTACGTGGCCAGGTAGAACACGTTGCCGTAGCCGCCGGTGGCCAGGCAGACCGCGTCGGCCAGGTGCGATTCGATCTTTCCGGTGACCATGTCCCGGGTGACGATGCCGCGGGCCTTTCCGTCGATGAGGATCACCTCGAGCATCTCGTGGCGCGCGTACATCTTCACCTTGCCGAGGCCGATCTGCCGTTCCAGCGCCGAGTAGGCGCCGAGGAGGAGCTGCTGGCCGGTCTGGCCGCGCGCGTAGAACGTGCGCGACACCTGCGCGCCGCCGAACGAGCGGTTGGCCAGGAGGCCGCCGTACTCGCGGGCGAACGGCACCCCGGCCGCCACGCACTGGTCGATGATGTTCACCGACAGCTCGGCCAGCCGGTGGACGTTGGCCTCGCGGGAACGGAAGTCGCCCCCCTTGACCGTGTCGTAGAACAGGCGGTGCACGCTGTCGCCGTCGTTCTGGTAGTTCTTCGCGGCGTTGATCCCCCCCTGCGCCGCGATGGAGTGGGCGCGGCGCGGGCTGTCCTGGTAGCAGAAGCACTTCACGTTGTAGCCGAGTTCGGCCATGGTGGCCGCCCCGGCGCCGCCGGCCAGGCCCGACCCGACCATGATCACCGTGTACTTGCGCTTGTTCGCCGGGTTCACGAGCTTCATGTCGAAGCGGTGCTTCTCCCACTTCTTTTCGATGGGTCCGGACGGAATCCTCGCATCCAGTTTCATGAGTTCAGGACCTTTCTAGCGGAGGAGGCCGGACATCACGGCCACCGGAAAGGAGATGTTGCCGATCGTGACGACCAGCGCAAAGACCGCGGAGGCGTTCCGACGCAGGCCGTTCCAGCGCGGGTGCGACAGGCCGAGCGTCTGCAGGAGGCTTGCCACGCCGTGAAACAGGTGCAGGCCGAGCGCGAGATTGGCGACGATGTAGAACAGCGCCGTCGGAACCGACTGAAAGCCGCGGATGAAGTTGTGGTAGACGTCGTGCGCCACGAAGTCGGGGTGCACGGTGCCGGTCGTCAGGTGGAGGATGTGGTAGACGACGAACAGGGCGATGATCGGGCCGCCGAGCATCATCGTGCGCGATGCGTAGGTGGCCTCGCGGTACTGCTTCTTCCGGTAGCCGACCGGCCGCGCCTTCCGGTTGTCCATCGTCAGCGTGACCGCCGCCCACATGTGGAGGATCACCGAAACGAGCAGGACGATCCGGGCGATCGGGAGCGCGGCGCCGTGCAGGAACTCGCGCAGGAATTCCGCATAGTGATTCAGAGCTTCGGCGCCCAGGTAAACCGTGAGGTTCCCGGCCATGTGCCCCAGCACGAAACCGAACAGGATGAAGCCGGTGACGGCCATGACGACCTTCCGGCCGATCGTCGAGCCCATGAACGTGGCGGCCCGTGGAGATGCCGCGGTAACGCTGGCCATGAAATCCTCTCGAGAATGGGGGCGAAGAAACGGCCCGGAACAGCGATCCGGAGCCTGCTTTTCACGGGAATCTAACATCCGGCGCCGGGGGCCGAAAGAGGGGGCCCGGGGAGCGGTTTTGGAGGGGTCGGGCCGGCCCTTGACACCCGCAAACCATTATGCTATCATGGTTTGAGTGGTTGGGGCCGGGCGGATGCCTCTCAGGCGTCCCGGTAGTTCCACGGCAGGCCCCGAACAGCCGGATTTCAAGGCGCACCGCATCACGAGATCGACCCACCCGAAACCGGCTTCACGGCACCCGCACCGCGGGTTTCACATGATCGAAAGGAGACATCATGTCCTACAAAATCATCGACATCGAGGGAATCGGACCGGAATATGCGGCAAAGTTCGCCACCATGGGGATCACGACGACGGACGACCTTTACGACCGCTTCAAGGATGAGTCGCGCCGCCGGTTGTTCGTGGAAAAACTCGGAATCTCGGAAACGCTGGTGACGAAGTGGTTCTGCATGGTCGACCTGATGAGGGTCAAGGGGATCGGCCCCCAGTTTTCCGAACTCCTCGTGAACTGCGACGTGCGGGACACCGAGCACTTCATGAACATGAACCCGGAAGAGCTGCACCGTCACGTGACGGAGGTCAACGAGGCGAAGAACCTCACCCGGACGACGCCGAGCGTCACGGAGCTCCGCAACTGGATGGCGGCCGCCCGCGAGATGATGTACGCCAGCGCGTAGAAGGCCGCGGCTCCGCGGCGGCGGGTCCGCCGCGTTTCAGGAAACAGGAAGGCCCGTCCTGCCGTGAGCAGGGCGGGCCTTCGTTTTCAGTGTGTCCGGATCGGGGTTATGCCGCCTGCGGCACCAGCTCTATCTGGCAGACCTCCGGCGGACACTTGTACCGCCAGGGGAGCGTCACCACTCCGAGGCCCCGGGTGATGAACAGGTGCGTGTCGCCGTGCCGGCTGTGGCCGTGGTCGAAGCTGTTGTGCATGAACCGGCTGGCCAGGTGACGGAAGATCGGGAGACGGATCTGCATGCCGTGGGTGTGGCCGGACAGGACGAGATCGTAGTCCTGGTCCGCCGCCTCGGTCACGATCTGCGGGCAGTGCGAGAGCAGGATCGACAGCTGCCCGTCGACCCGGTTCTCGCCGGCCTTGACGAGATCGGACTGCTTTTCCTTCCAGTCGTCCACGCCGGCCAGGTGAAACTTCGTTCCCCGGACCTCCACATCGACGCCGCGGTTCCGGAGAACCTGGATGCCGACCCCTTCGAGAGCGCGAGCCACTTCGGCCTCGTCACCCCAGAAGTCGTGGTTGCCGAGAACGGCGAACACACCGCCGGCCGCCTTCAGGCGGGCCAGCGCCGGCAGGCTCGGATAGATCTCGGCGGGATCCCGGTTCACGAAATCGCCGGTGAGCACGATGATGTCCGGGTTCCGGGCCGTCACCGCGTCCATCACCCACGAGATCTCCGGTCCGCGCAGGTACGGGCCGGTGTGGATGTCCGAAATCTGGATCAGCCGGATCCCCTCCGGCGCGATGCGGTCGGGCCGCACGGCCAGCCGGATGTCGTTGAATTCCACCTTCATCTCGCGGAACCAGCGCCCGTAGAGGTTCCTGCCGAGCGGCAGGCGCACCCGCGACGTGACGCGCCGCGCATGCAGGTCCATCGCCTTCTGGATCATTTCAACCGCGCTCATTCACTCCCCTGAAGTCGGCCTGGTTCTCTTCCGCTCGCTCTCAGCCCTTCTGTTCGATCTTCGCGGTCGCCCGCAGTTCCTTGATCCGCGCTTCCATGGCGTGAGCCACCTTGCGGTCCATCAGGAAGTCGGTCATCCGCGGCCGGATTTCATCGAGGCTCATCTTGTTCCGCTCGTGCGCCTTGATGATGTGATATCCGAACTGGGATTCCACGATCCCCGAGATGTTTCCGGGAGCCAGGTTGAACGCCGCCTCGTCGAACGTCGGCACCATCTGGCCGCGCCCGAAGGATCCGAGGTCGCCGCCGTTCGGGCCCGAGCCGGGATCCTCAGAGTGTTTTCGGGCGAGTTCGGCGAAATCTTTGCCTTTCTTGAGCTGGTCCAGGACATCCTGGGCCTTTTTGCGCGCTTCGGCCTTCTGGATGTCGGTGGCGCCCGGGTCCAGGCGGATCAGGATGTGGCTGGCGTGCAGCCTCTCGAAGAGCTGGGGGTTTTCGTCGTAGAACTTCTGGATGTCGGCGTCGTTCACGTCGATCGAGGGCATGATCGTGGAATCCACGTAGGCCTTGATGGCGAGGTCGTCGGCCATCCCCTGGCGGATGTCGGCCTGGGTGATGCCGGGGGGGAGGGAATCGGTGATCCCGTTCTGGGCCATGTACTGGGGCAGGCCGGCGTCGATGTCCGCATCGGACGGATCGAGCTTCAGGCGCCGGGCGTCCTCGAGGATGAGCGACCGCTCGATGAGGCGGTCGATGGCGAAGTTCCTCTGCTTTTCCTCGCGCGTGACCCCCTTGGCGATGGAGTCGGGCGGAACGAAGTCCTGCTGTTGTAGGATCTGCAGCATCTGGCTGACTTCTTCATTGTAGACGGGATGGCCGTTCACCGTCAGGAGAACCCCGCCCTTGTCGGTCGCGGTTTTCGTGTCGGCGGTTTTCGCCTCGTCCTTCTTGGAACAGGCCGCGAGGGCCAGAAGCGATCCGAGAAACAGAGCCAGCACTCTCGCTGGCCGTGGCCATGTCGACATGGGAAACCTTTCTCCTTATCGTGGGGGAGCGGTCCCCGAACGGGGACCCGCTCTGAACACCTCAAGTTGTTGAGACAGAACAGACAACCTGAGCTTTCAAACAAGCTTGAGAGGGTATCACAGCCTTGCAGACCCGCCAAGACAGCCCGCTGATCCGTCACCACCCGTTCGGCGCGCTGGAAACGGCCCTCGTCGAGGACGCCGGCGCGGCCCGCCGGGAAGACCCGTCGGCGGCCGAGTGGATCCTCGTCCCGAGCCGGATTCTCAGGCGGAGGCTGCGCCGGCGCCTGGCCGAGGCGGGCGTGCCCACGTTCAATCTCCGCGTGGTCCTCTACCCCGAACTGGCCGAGGCGGTTCTCCAGCGCGGCGGGGACGCTTCGCGGACCCGCATGCCGCCCGGCGCGGACCGGGTGATCCTCGAGGGGGTGGCCCGGCGGGTCCTCGACGGCGACAGCCACTTTCATCCGATCCTCGATCACGGCGGATTCATCGCGGCGCTCGACCGGTCCGTGGGCGATCTCTTCCACGCGGGTGTCGCACCGGAGGACATTCTCAAGGTGATGCGGACCCGCGGCGACGCTCCCGGTCTCGATGTGGCCGTGGTCTACCTGGCCCTTCACCGGCGCTACGCCGAACTCGGAATGGAGACCGTGGCCCAGCGGATCCAGCGGGCCGCCGACGGGGTGGGCGCCCTCCCCGCGGGGGCGCTCAGGCTTTACGGATTCACCGACCTGAACGGCGTGCAGCGGCGGATGCTCCGGGCCCTGTCGGAAACGCGCCCGGTGACGGCCTACGTTCCGCGCGGAGAGGATCCGGAGGTCGGGGACGCGGGATTCGTCGAGTGGCTGGAGTCGATCGGATTCCGAAGTGAGGAGCCACAATCCGGAAACGGGGCCCCGGCGATCGGGTCGCCGGCGGAGTTCGCCCCCGCGACATCGGATCCGGCCCCGCCGCTCGCCCCGGCGTTCCGCTGCTTCAGCGCCGCCGGAGAGCGCCGCGAAGCGGAGGAGGTCGTCCGCCGCATCCTCGCGCTGCTGCGTACCGGCGCGGCTCCCGGCGGCATCGGCGTTCTCTACCGCGACGCGGAACCCTACGCCGCCCTCTTCGAGCGACTCTTAGCCCGGGCTTCCGTTCCGGTCGAAAGCGCCGAACCGAAACCGCTGGCCGCCACCCGCCCGGCCCGGGCGCTCCTGCTGCTGGTCCGGGCCGCGCGGTCGAACGTGTCGCGCCGCGCCGTCCTCGATTTCCTCGATGCCGCGGCGTTTCTTGCTCCGGCGCTACCGGAAAGGGACGCGCTGGCCCTCGTGTCCCGCTGGGAGTCGTGGACGATCGATGCCGGCATCACGCGGGGGCGCTCCGTGTGGGCGGCCCGGCTGAACCGGCTGGCCCGGATCGCGGAACGGTCGGGCGCCTCCGCCGAGGGACTCGACCGGAAGGCGGTCACGCTGCTCCTGGAACTCGTACCGCCGCTGCTCGACGCCCTGGTGGACCTGCCGCGCCGGAACCGCTGGAGCGACCTGGCCGGGGTCCTGGCGGATCTCGGGGACGACTGGCTGTCCCGCGACGACGACTGGGAGGCGGTGCGCGCCGTTCTCGTCGAAATGGGGCGGCTCGACGACACGCAGGAACCGGCGTCGTCCGGTCCGTTCGAGGCGCTGCTCGAGGACCGGCTCGCAGCCATCGACGCGCCGCGGCCGCGCCCCGACCGGGAGCGGGTGTTCGCGGGGAGCGTGATGGCCGCGCAGGGGTTGCGCTTCGAGCACCTCTTCCTCGTCGGTCTCACCGAGAAGATCTTTCCGCGGCCGGCGCGCCAGGATCCGTTCCTGCCCGATCCGTTGCGGGCTCACGTTTCCGGGCTCGAGGGCCCGCTTCCGCTCCGGCGCGATGCCGCCGCCGGCGAGCGGCCCCTGTTCACGCTGGCCTTCGAATCGGGGCGATCGCGGACGCTCTCCTGGTCGCGGATCGATCCGGCCGAGGCGCGTCCGCGTCTTCCCTCGCTGTTCCTGCTCGAAGCCCTGTCCCGCGAGCGCGGCATCGCGGTGGAGGAACTCGATCCGGAAAGGGATGCCGAGCGGGTCCCGCTCGACCTGCTCGCCCCGGCCGGGCACATCGCCCGGGAGACGCCCGCCGACCCGGTCCCCCACGATCCGGCCCGGTTCATCGACGCCTGGAACGCGATCGATGCCTTCGACTTCGACCGGCTGATCGTGGCCGCCGCGGCGGGCACCGGCCGGACCGATCGCCTGTCCGGTCTCGCCGCGCCGGAACTGGACCGCTGCCTGGCACACCACCGGCTGCGCTGGAGGACCCCGCACTGGACGGTCGCGGACGGCTTCATCACCTCGAAGGCCGGGCTCGATGCCGTGGCGCGGCGGATCGGCACCGACCGCGCCTGGTCCGCGTCGCGCCTCGAGACCTACGCCGGCTGCCCGTTCCGCTTCTTCCTCCAGTACGTGCTCGGCGTGGAGCGGCTGGAACGGCCGGAAGTGCTCGACCGGATCTCGCCGCTCGACAAGGGGAGCCTGATCCACGCGATCCTCCGCGGTTTCCTGTCCGGGCACGGCGCGGAACTCGGGACCAGCGCCCGGAAGCAGGGCGCCGACCGCGCGGCAATCCACGACGACGGCGCCGCGCGGACGGCGCTGCACGCGGCGCTGGCCGCCGTGGCCCGCCGGGAGATCGCGCGGGTCGAGGCGGACACGCCGGTCGGCTACCCGCTCACCTGGAGCGTGGACGCGGACCGGCTCGTCGACGACCTGGCCGCGTGGCTCGACTTCGAGCTGGATCGCGCCGGCCCGCTCGTTCCCGAGGCGTTCGAGCTCGCGTTCGGCGGCGCGTCCGATCGTGACGAGGACACGGACCGGCGCTCGGTGGACACGCCGGTGCGTCTCGACCTGCCGGGCGTCGGCTCGACCGCGTTCCAGGGGCGGATCGACCGCGTCGATCTCGACCGGGAAGGGCGGCGCGCCCGCGTCATCGACTACAAGACGGGGAAGAAGCGGGACAACGCCGTGGACGTGGAGCTCGACGGGGGGCTTCACCTGCAGCTTCCGATCTATCTCCTCGCGCTCCGCGCGTTCTTTCCGGAGCTGACCCGGGCCAAGGCGGAGTACCTGTTCCTCGGCGCGGATCCCCGGCCGGTCGTGTACGAGGCTCCCGGCTTTCCGGATCCGTCGCCCGAACTCGTGAAGACGCTCGGCATCCTGCTCTCGGGAATCCGCGACGGTCGCTTCTTCGCCTGTCCGGAAAAGGGGGGCGGCTGTTCCCCCTGCCGCTTTCCGACGGTGTGCGGCGTCGGCATCGAGGATCGCTACGCGCTGAAGAAGGGGGATGCGCGGATCGCCGCGCACCTGGAGTTGCGGGGTCACGCGCCGGCAGCCGACGCGGAGGGGGAGGAATGACGACGGCACCGACGCGGCGCCCCGGCTGCGGGACCACAGCGCCCGCTCCGGTCGGCGGGGAGCCGTTGTGACCGCGGCCCCCCGCCCGCCAGTCGATCAGGCGACCCGCGACCGCATCGTTTCCGGCGTGGACCGCTCCTGCCTCGTCGAAGCGAGCGCCGGCACCGGAAAGACGCGCCTGCTCGTCGACCGCGTCCTCACGATTCTCCGCACCGGAACGGCCCCGATCGACCGGATCGCGGCGATCACCTTCACGGAAAAGGCCGCCGGCGAGCTCAAGTCGCGCGTCCGCGCCGCCCTCGACGCCGCCTGGAGGGACGCGTCCCCGGACTCGCCGGACCGCGGGCGCTACGGCGCGGCGATCCGCGACCTCGACCGTGCCGTCGTCACCACGATCCACGCGTTCTGCTCGGAGATCCTGAAGGCGCACCCGGTGGAGGCCCGCGTGTCCCCCGGCTACCGCGTGGCCGACGCCGACATGCAGCGGGTCCTGCTCGACGAGGCCCGCGAGGCGTGGAAGGAGGAGGAGCTGGAGAACCTCGATTCCGAACTCGGGACGGTGCTCCGGACCGGCGGGCAGTTCCACTGGATGAACGAGCTGACGCGGATCCTCGTCGAAAACCGCGACCTCCTCCGCGAGGAGTCCTGCGACCTCCTGGACGGCCCGGTTCCCGATCCGGAACCGGAGTTCGCACGGTTCCGGGCGGCGGTCGCGCCGGAGCGGATCGGGGAAATCGACGCCCTGCTGTCCCGCTGCGGCGCCCCGGGAACCTGCCGCGCGTTCGCGGCCGTGAGCGCGGCGCTCCCCGCCATCCGGCGGTTCGCGGCCCGGCTGACGCCGGGCGACCCGCGGGCCGTCGACCGCGCCGCGGCCGGCGTTTTCGTGCCGAAGATCCGCAAGGCGGGGCGGAAAGGGGACTGGCCGGCCGGCGCCCTCGACGCGCTCCGCGAGCGGGTGATCGGAATCGAGGAGACGCAGGCCGCGTTCATCCGGGCGCAGCGGTCCCGCGCCGCCGTCCTGGCCGTGCGGGGGCTTTCCCGGCTCGTGGACATGTACGAGCGGAAGAAGACGGAGCAGGGGCTTCTCGACTTCCAGGACCTCCTGATCCGGACCCGCGACCTCGTGCGCGACCACCCGGAGGCGCGCCGCCGCCTGCGCGAGGCGTACTCCGTCCTGCTCGTCGACGAGTTCCAGGACACCGATCCGCTCCAGGCCGAGATCGTGTTTCTCCTGGCCGGCGCGGACACGCAGGAGAAGGACTGGCGGAAGGCGCGCGTGGATCCGGGGCGGCTGTTCCTCGTCGGCGACCCGAAGCAGTCGATCTACCGCTTCCGACGCGCCGACATCCAGGTGTACGAACAGGCCCGGCGCACGCTGGAGGCCGCGGGGGGCGAGGTGCTGCCGATCACCGTCAACTTCCGGACGCGCGGCGGCATCACCGACTGGGTGAACCGCGTGTTCGCGCGGCTCATGCCGCCCGCCGAGGCCGACGCGCATCACCCGGCCTACTCGCCGCTTCACGCCTACCGGACCGACGTGCCGGGCCTGCCGTCGCCGGTGATCGCGCTGGCGGTTCCGGATCCGCCCGGCGAGGAAACGGGCGTCACCGGAAAGCGAAAGGCGGAGGCGACGGCGGTGGCGCATTTCCTCCGCGACCGCATCGGGTCCCGGACGCTGCTCCGCATGGGCAGGGACGGCGCGGTGCCCGCCGACTACGGCGATGTGGCCGTCCTGTTCCGCATGACCACCGGCCTCGACATCTATGAGGACGTGTTCCGCGAGGCGGGCGTGCCGTACCGGGTCGAGGGGGGACGGTACTACTTCCAGCGTCTCGAGGTGCAGTCGCTGCTGTCGGCGCTGCGCGCCGTGGACCGCCCGAACGACCGGGAGGCGCTCGTGGCGGCGCTGCGGTCGCCGCTGTTCGGCTTCGACGACGAGGAACTCGCCATCGCGGCGGCGGAAAACAGCCTTCGGTACGGCGCGCACCGGACCACCTCGAACCGCCGCCTGGCCGCCGTGCTCGACCGGATGGAGGAGTGGCACCTGCGCCGGCACGTGGACAGTCCGGCGGTGATCGTCGAGGAGATCCTCGAGGTGACGCGGGCGATCGAGTTCTTCTCGCTGCAGTCGCTCGGCGCGCAGCGCGCCGCGAACCTGCTCAAGCTGGCCGACGAGGCCGCGGCGTACGGCGGCGAGGCCGGCGCGTTCCGGGTGTTCGTGGAACACCTGTCCGATCGCGAGGCGAGGGAGGAGGCGGAGGAGGAATCGCCGATCAGCGAGGAGGCGGACCGGGGGTTCGTACGGTTTCTCACCGTGCACAAGTCGAAGGGGCTGGAGTTTCCGATCACGATCCTCGCCGATCCGTCGGCGCGGCCGCGCTCCGGCGTGGAGGCGCTGTTCGACCGGGGCACCGGGCGGATGGCCGTCGCGCTCAAGGCGCTCGGCGGCGGTCCCGGGCACACGCCGGGCTGGGACGAACTGCTCGAGCTCGAGCGGACGATGAGCGCCGCCGAGGAGAAGCGGCTGTTCTACGTGGCGGCCACCCGGACGCGCGACCTGCTCCTCCTGCCGGTGACCGGAAAGCCGGCGACCTCCGGGTTCCTGCGCCTGCTGGAACCGGGGGACCTGCCGGCGCCGGTCGCGGCCGCGGAGATCGAAGCGGGGCGCGCCGCGGCGGCGGAGCGCGGCGCCGGGGAAAGCACGGCGTTCACCGCGGCGCCGGAGGCCGCCCCGCCGCCCCGCGCGCCGCGCGGAGCGGCCGGTCCGCAGCTCTCCCTGTTCGAGGATTCCGCCGGAACCGGAGTGGCCGAAGCGCGCGACCGCTTTGCCCGTGAACGGCGCGCCCTGCTCGAGGGGTTGCCGCGGGCGCCGCGGGTCGTGTCGCCGTCGGCGCTGCACCGGGAGGAGGCGCCGGCCCCGGCGCGCCCTGCCGTCCGCGGCGCGGGGGAGGACGGAGGTCGCGCGCTGGAACTCGGGAGTCTCGTGCACCGGGTTCTGGAGATCGTCGACGCTTCGGGGGACGATCTCGATCGTGTGCTCGCCCGCCTTGCCCCGGGCTTCCGCCTGCTCACCGCGGACGACCTGGCCACGGCGCGACGTCTTGCGGACACCGCGATCCGTCACCCGGTCTGGACCCGGGCGACCTCCGCGCGCCGCTGTTATCGCGAGGCGCCGTTCCTGGCCGTGGAGTCGGAGCGGCTGCACATCGACGGCTTCGCCGACCTCGTGTACGAGGAGGACGGCGACCTCGTCGTCGTGGATTTCAAGACGGACCGCCTCGCCGGCCGCGACGTGCCGACACTCGCCGCGCGCTATCGGGGACAGGCGCTCGGCTACGCTCTCGGCGTGTCGCGCGCGGCGGCCCGCCGCGTCCGCGCCGTGATCCTGCTCTTCCTCGACGGCGGAAACGAGCACCGCATCGAGGTCGACGACGCCCTGCTCGAGGAAGCGCGGCGGGCGGCGGAGGAGTAGGGAGCAGCGTGCCGAGGCGGCCGGCGACGGCGCCGGTTCCGCCGGAACCCGGACGAACCCGCCTTTCTCCCGGCGCCGCTACCGTGTCAGGACCAGCTTCTTCGACGTCCGCGTGGTGCCGGCGTCCAGCCGGTAGTAGTAGGTGCCCGACGGCGCCGGTCGCCCCTCGTCGTCGCGACCGTCCCACGAGAGCACCGTGGTTCCCGCGGACAGCGTGCCGGCGAACAGCGTCCGGATGCTCCGGCCCCGCGCGTCGAAGAGCGTCACCGTGGCCGGGCCGCCGCGCGGAGTGTTCACGACGATCGCGGTGGGGAGCTGCGTCGGGTTCGGGTAGTTCTGGCCGAGGAGCGGCGCCACGCTCGGCGCCACCGTCACGCTGAACGGGCCGAACAGGTCGGTGCTCCCGTCGCGCGCGAGGACGACGAGGCGGTACTCGAACACGCCCCCCGCGGCAAGGAGGTCGCCGGTGTCCTCGAACGCGAACGCGCCGCGCGCGTCGCCGTCGAGCGGATGCGCGGTCAGGCGCTCCCAGTCCGTGCCGCCGCCGCGCCGCTCCACGTGAAAGCCGCTGACCTCCTCCGCCTCGGTCACCCGCCAGGACAGCCGCACGCGGTCTCCGGCCGGGACGATCGCCAGGTCGGCGAGCGTCACCGGGACGAGCGTGCCGGGAAAGAACGCGAGCATCGCGAAGCCGGTGGCGTCGCCGTTGGCCCGGTTGCCGGCCGGTGCGCCGGCCAGGACCTCGAAGTTGCCGTCGCCGTTGAAGTCGACGAAGTCGACGTCGGCGCCGAATTCGTCGTCGGCGGCGAAGCTCGGAGCCGGCCGCGAAATGGGAAACACCTCGCGGGAGATGCCGAGCGGTGCGGCCCCCTTCCAGAGGTTCGCCTCGCCGGTGCGCGCGGCGCCCGCGTCGGACAGCGGCGCGCCGGCCAGGAGATCGGCGCGGCCGTCCTTGTCGTAATCGCCCGTGATCGACACGGACGTGCCGAGACGGTCGCCGCTGGAGCGCCCGCCGACCTTCGCGTCGGACACGGCGTTGAACACGCTTCCGCCGAGGAACAGGTACACGGCGCCGTTGTCGAGGTTGTTGAAGTCGTTCTTCGGCGCGCCCACCGCGATGTCGTCGAAGCCGTCGTTGTTCACGTCGCCGCCGCCGGCCACCGACCAGCCGAAGCGGTCCGTTCCGAACTCACCGGTGAGCGTCGTTCGCACCGGCGTGCCGGAGGGCGCTCCGAAGATCACATAGGCGCGTCCGGAGTTCGCCTCGAACTGCTGCGGCGCGCCGACCACCACGTCGTCGTAGTTGTCGCCGTTGACATGGCCGCCACGGCGCACGGAAAAGCCGAACTGGTCGCGGGGCTGGTCGCCGAGAAAGACGTGCGCCGCGGTGGTGGAGGGGTTCGAGGCGCCGAGGAAGATCCGTGCCTCGCCGCTCTGCAGGCCGTTGGCGGTCCGGTCGGGGGCGCCGACGATCAGGTCGGCCCGCCCGTCGTTGTTGAAATCGAAACCGCCGTCCACCGACCAGCCGAAGTGGTCGCCCCCCTGCTGCCCGCCGAGCGTGACGTCCGGAGTCGTGTTCATCGGGTTGCCGCCGTAGAACACGTAGACGAGGCCGCGCCCGGTGCCGCCGTTGTCGGAGTAGGGGGCGCCGACCGCGATGTCGTCGAAGGCGTCGTTGTTGAACCGCCCGATGCCCGCCACCGAAAAACCGAACTGGTCGCCGCCGTCGCCGGCGGTGAGCGTCAGGTCGGGAGTCGTCGGGGCGTTCTGGGCCCGGCCAAAGTAGATGTACACGGCACCGGCGTTGGAGCCGTTGGCGTCGTTGCCGGGGGCGCCGACGGCGAAGTCCTCGAAGCCGTCATTGTTGAGGTCGCCCACGCCGCGGACGGACGCGCCGAACAGGTCGCCGCCGAGGCTGCCGGTGACGAACGACTGCGCGGCGGCGGCGGCGGGGATGAGGACAGCGATCAGCGCGGCGAGCGCGGGCGATGAAAACCGCCGGCGGTTGTGCATGAGTCAGCCTCCTTGCGGCAGGGTTGTCACGACCGGCGCGAACGCAGGCGAGAGCGCCGGCCGGGATAGTCTCGATGCGAACCGGGGAACGACGCTCCCGCCGCCGAAAGCGGTTCCGGTTCTAGCGGGAGCCCGCCGGGACGATGGGGGAGGCCGTCTGGCCGCCCACCGCGGACAACGCCCAGTTGACGAGTTTCGCCGACTCGGCGAATCGGCCGGCGTTGCTCTGCGCCCCCAGAACGACGGTGGTCAGCCGGGGATCGTCCTTGCCGACCGCCATGGCCAGGCAGTAGCCGGCCGGCCGGGTGAATCCGGTCTTGCTGCTCACGATGTCGTTCCGGGACCGCAGCAGGCGGTTCGTGTTCGTCAGCGTTTCCGTCCGCCGGCTGCAGGGAAACGAGTACACCGGGGTCGAGGAGATCTCGCGGATCAACGGGTCCTCGGTGGCCGCGCGGAGCAGGATCGCCTGGTCCGTGGCCGTGGACATGTTGCCCGCATCGAGACCGGTCGTTTCCGTGTAGACCGTGTTCGTCATCCCCATGAGTCGGGCGCGCTCGTTCATCCTGCGCACGAACTCCGCGTCGGAGAGCCCGGTGGAACGGGCCAGCGCGCGGGTGGCGGCGTTGTCGGACGAGATGAGGGCGCAGCGGAAGAGGTCCATGACGGCCACGCGGTTCTGTCCGCGCACGTGGCTGCGACCGGCTCCGGTCACGTCGGCCATGGTGACCGTCGTGGAGTCGTCGAGATCGGGGGATTCATCGAGGAAGACGAGCGCGGTCATGAGTTTCGTGAGGCTGGCGACCGAGCGACGCTCGGTTTCGTTCTTGCTCCAGAGGATGGCGCCGGTGTAGTTGTCCACCACGATCGCGGCCGCGACCCCGAGCGTGTGCGGGCGATTCGGATCGAAGGCCACGGGTGCGGGCGCCGAGCGCCTCTTCGCGCGCCGCTTCTTCTTCGCGGCGGCGGTTGTCGCCTTCTTCTTCTTGCTGCTTGACGACACGGAGGTCGACTTCTTCTTGCGCGTCGTGGAACTCGCAGCGGTCTTTTTCTTCGTCGAGGTGCCCGCGGCGGAAGCCGGGACCGACGGGGTCATGGCCATGCAGAAACAGAGAATCAGGCCGATCTGGATCGACCGCCGGTAACGAAACGTCATTCCGCCCTCCCCATGGGGATAAGTATCCCCTGAACCCCACGCAAGAAACCTGCCGACGGACCCGCTCCCGCACGGATATCCGAAGGCAGGGGTGATGAAAGTATCACTCCAAGTTATCAATCTAGATGGTTTGCGTCAAATGGATTATGAGGCTCGTAAAAAAACAGCCTCCGGGATCCGGGCGGGCCGGGTGGAGGGACCCGTTTTCGCCGCCGCATTGTGCCCGCCAGGGGTCCGATTGTGCCCGGACCGGGTCCGTTTCCGCCCGGAACCGGCTGAAAACCGTCCGGGCGCGGCGGTCAGTGATCCGCGGCGATCTGCATGGCGGCCACTTCGGCCTGCCGGACCTGGATCTCCGAAACCTCGGTTTCGGCCATGACGACTTCGCGGTAGGCGGCGAGGATCTGGTCGTCGATCTTCCGGCGGGCGTCGACGTTGATCGGGTGGGCCACGTCGCGGTGCACGCCATCCGGCCCGAGGCGGCTCGGCATGCAGACGAGGAGCCGGCCCTTGATGCTGAGGATCCGGATGCCCTTGACCACGAACTGGTCGTCGAGTGTCAGGGAAGCGATACCGCGGACGGGATCTCCGCTGACGAGTCGAACCCGGCATTCCGTAATCTGCATGGCGGCCTCCAGGTTGAATCCATCGAACCGACATCGACGCCGTCACCACGGCGGTACACTCAACCTTCCGCACACTACTATGAGATTCGTGGAAACGGCAACCTCAATAATGCAAAGAAGATCCGATCCGCGGACGTGCGTGCGTTCCCTTCGATCCCATGCCGAGCCGGTTCATGGCAGCCATGAAGTTCGGAGCGGGGTCCGCACGCTCATCACGGCTCAACGGCCGCCGGCGGACGCCTCGGGGAGTGTGCGATGCCGGAACCAGGAGCGGACCACCGCCGAGGCGGGCTTGCCGTTGATGGAATAGGAGGTGTCCAGCGCGCCGCCGCGGATCGGACTGTAGTTCCAGATGAAGACACCGTCGAGTTCCGGCGTTCCGGCCCAGACTCGAAAGAAGGCGGACAGCGATCGCGCCTGCTCCCCGGGATCGGGTTCGCCCTGGATCGTGTAGTTCCACGGGTCGCGGGCGGCCCCGCGCATGGCCGGGTACCCGATTTCGGTGAACAGGAGCCGGCGGTCGATCTGGTGGCTGAATTGGATCAGTTCGGCGCGGATCTCCCGCCAGTTGGATTCCACGGCTTCGGCGGTCATCGGAGCGTCGAAGGGGAGCGAGTAGTAGCCGGAGAGCCCGAGGACATCGAGATCGTCGTGGAACTCCACCGCCCGGTAGTGATCCCAGTTGCAGGAGTAGGTGAGCCGGCCCGGGTAGCGCGCGCGGACGGTCGCCACGATCCGCCGCCAGGCCCGGGTGCGGCTCTCGGTCGAGATCAGCTCCGCGCCGACCGCCATCATCTCCACCTTTTCCTTCCGGCAGAAGTCGGCCCACCCGGTGATGAACGACTCGTAGGAGAGAAACCAGGCGTCCCAGTCGGGCGGACGGAGGCTGCCCCGCCAGTCGGTCCCGTTGTCGGTCCGGAGATTCACGTAGGGGATGAGGAGCACCGACAGGCCGCGCCGGTGCGCGTCGCGGATGATTCCCGCCACGAACCTGCGGTACTCCGCCACGCCGATCGACTCGAAGTCCGGATCCACGCCGGGGGCCGCGGCCGAATCGGTGAAGCCGAAGACGGGGATCAGCGTCCAGTCGGCGCCGAGGCCGCGGATGTCCTCCAGCGCGGCCGCGAACGTCGCCGCTCCGTGACCCGGGTGGATCTCGGCGAGGGCCACCCCCTTCTTGAACTCCACCTCCGGCCGGGCCTCGACCCGCAGGGGCGGCCACAGGGCGACAAGGGCGGCGATCGCGATCGGGGCGATCCGGCGGAGGTGCGGCCGTGTTCCGCGCATCGAGGTCACCGGTCGTCGGCCCGGGTTGCCGCGGCGATCCGGGAGGCGATCTCCGAGGCGCTCCGGATGCAGTCGCCGACCGAGATCCCGTTCACCCAGTTTCCGGTGACGGTGAGCCCCGGGTGCGCGGCTTCCAGCCCGCGGACCGCGTTCAGGTAGGTTTCGTGGCCGAGGTTGTACTGCGGGATGGCGCGGGGCCAGCGCCGGATGCGGGCCATCACCGGTTTTGCCCTGAGGCCGAGGAGCGGCGTCAGCTCCCGCCGTGCCAGTTCGAGGAGGGCTCCGTCCTCCAGGTCGACCGCCTCGCGGTCCATGGCCCCGCCGTAGATGACGGTGAGCGCGTGATGCCCGTCCGGGGCGCGGGCCGGGAACAGCGAGGACACGAAGAGGCAGCCGAGCATCCGCGTCGGCTCCACCCGGGGCACGAGGAAACCGAAGCCGGACAGCGGGTGGGTGATGTCCTCGCGGCGGAACCCCAGGCCGGACACGACGACGCCGGCGTAGGGCACGTCCTTCACACCGGCTCCGGCGAGAAGCCCGCCCGCATCGAGCGGGGACAGGAGCGCCGCGGCCCGCGGGGCGTCCACGGCCACGATCACCCGGCCGGCGGTGAACTCCCGCTCCCCGTCCTCGGATCGGTACCGGACGACGAATGCGCCTCCCGCCGCTTCCGGTTCCGCGCCGCCCGGGCTCCGGACGATCCCGGTGACCGGGGCGTTCCGGAGCAGGTCGGGCCCGAGGAATTCCGCGACAGCGTCCGGCAGCGTGTCGAGGCCGTTGCGGAAGGAAAGGAGGGCGCCGCGCGGCGTGACGGACATCGCCTCGTTCGGCGCGGGCGGGCGCCGCGCCGCGCCCGCATCGGCGCCGGACGACGGCGGCGGCGCGTCGTCCGCTCCGGCCGGCGGAGTTTCCTTCGCGTTTTCCCGCGCCTTCCGCCGCGCCTCCGCCCCTTCCTTCGCCAGCGCCAGGGCTCCCCGGATCAGGCTTCCGTGATTCGCCTCGAGCGCATGGATCTTCTTCACCGCGTGACGCACCGACAGCTTTTCCGGGTCGCCGGCGTAGACGCCGGACACGAAGGGGCCCACCGCGTAGTCGAGCATCTCCCGGCCGAGCCGGCGGCGCACGAAGTCGGCGATCGATTCGTCGCCGCCGCGGTTCGGGGGCACGAACGGTTCGCGGAGGAGGCGGAGCTTGGTTCCGAGGCCGAACAGGGGAGACTTGAAGAACGCCGGCGGGCTCGACGGCATCGGCACGAGCCGCCCGCCGCGCACGACGAACCGCGTCTTTGCCGCCGGCGCCGCGGTGAGGCGTTCGGGCGCCGCGCCCGCGTCGTGCACGAGACGGTCCACGGCCTCGTTGGCGAGCACCGTGTTCGGGCCGAACTCGAACAGCCAGCCGTCCTCCCGGTGCGTGGCGATCGCGCCGCCGACCCGCGGCCCGGCCTCGAACAGGCAGACGGCGCACCCCGCCTTCTTCAACCGGAACGCGATGGTCAGGCCGGTGATCCCGCCCCCGACGACGGCGATCGGCGGGCCGGCGCCGGTGCCGGTCGTCAAGTCAGACGGTCCTCGAGTAGCGATGCGCCGCGCCCTGCCGGAGCCGGGCGTCGAAGACCATGGCCACGTTCCGGACGAGCAGGCGACCGGGCGGGAGCACCTCGATCCGGTCGGCTCCGATCGCGATCAGCCCGTCGGTTTCGAGCGGTTTCAGCTCCTCCATCTCGTCGGCGAACGCGCGGTCGAAGTCGATGCCGTGGCGTTTTCCGATCTCGTCCTTGACCAGGACGAAGTGGCACATCAGGGAGAAGATCACGTCGCGCCGGAGCCGGTCGTCGTCGGTCAGGCGGATGCCGCGCTGCGTCGGGTGACGCCCGGCATCGACCGCCGCCGTCCACGACGCGAGATCCTTGAAGTTCTGCGAATACGTCGGGCCGACCTGGCTGATCGACGAAACACCGAACGAGTAGAGATCGAGGCCCGCGTGTGTCGTGTACCCCTGGAAGTTCCGGTAGAGCGTCCGGTTGCGGAGCGCTTCGGCGAGGTCGTCGTCCGGCTTCGCGAAGTGATCCATGCCGATGAACACGTAGCCGGCGTCGGTCAGCTTCTTCGTGGCCCGCTTGAGAATGGCGAGCTTGAGCGAGGGCGCCGGCAGTTCCTCCGGCTTCAGCACCCGCTGGTGGCGGACCATCTCCGGAAGGTAGGCAAAGTTGAACAGCGCGATCCGGTCCGGCGCGATGCCGATGACCCGGTCCACGGTGTCCTCGAACGTGGCCATCGTCTGGCGCGGCAGGCCGTAGATGAGGTCCACGTTGACGCTGGTGAACCCCTGCGCGCGGGCGGTGTCGATCGTTTCCTTCGTCTTCTCGTACGGCTGGACCCGGTTGACTGCCTTCTGGACGGACTCCTCGAAATCCTGGATCCCCATGCTGATCCGGTTGAACCCGCCGCGGGCGAGGACCTCGAGGTGGCGCGCGGTGGTTTCGCGCGGATCCACCTCCACGCCGATCTCCCCGCCTGCCGCGAACGGAAAGCGCTCGCGGATCAGGCCGATCAGCAGTTCCAGCGTTTCCGGCGGGCTGAACGTGGGCGTGCCGCCCCCCCAGTGCAGCTGGCGGACCAGGGTTTCGCCGGGGAGATGCTCCTTCACGAGATCCATCTCGCGGGCCAAAGTCTTCGCGTAGCGGTCGCCGCTCGAGCGGTCGTTCGTGAACGTCACGTTGCAGGCGCAGAAGTAGCAGACGCGCCGGCAGAACGGCAGGTGGAAGTAGAGCGACGCCTCGCGCGGTCCCGAACCGGCCGCGTCACCGACCGCGCGGCCGAACTCCGCGGCGTCGAACCCGTCGTGAAAATGCGGGGCGGTGGGATACGACGTGTAGCGCGGCCCGACCGTGTCGTACTTCCGGATCAGCGCGTCGTCGAAGACGGGCTCGATCCAGTGTTCGGTGCCGGCGGGCATCAGGGCGTCTCCGCCAGGATGTCGTGACTCGCGGCGACCATCGCCAGCGCCCCCTCGACCGGGGTCGGCGGCAGGATGCCGTGGCCGAGGTTGAGGATGTGACCGGCCGGGCCGGCTTCGCGGCGGATGCGGTGCACGGCGGCGCGGATCGTCTCCGGCGGCGCGAACAGCGCGCAGGGGTCGAGGTTTCCCTGCAGCGCCGGTCCCGGCCCGACCCGGCGGCGCACCGCGTCGAGCGGCAGCCGCCAGTCGACGCCGAGCACCGGCGCCCCGGTTTCGGCCATCGCTTCGAGCAGGTGCGAGGATCCGTTGACGTAGAGGATCACCGGCACGTTCGTCACCGACAGGCTCTCGACGATGCGCCTGAGGCGCGGCACGCAGAAGCGCCGGTAGTCGTCGATGGACAGGAGGCCGCCCCACGAATCGAAGACCTGCACGGCATGCACCCCCGCGGCGATCTGGGCGCGGAGGCTGACGATGACGACCCGGGTCAGGTGATCGAGCAGCGCCTCGAAGCCGGACGGGTCGCCGTGCATCCAGCCGAGCGTCTTGTGATAGTTCTTGCTTCCGCCGCCGTCCACCGCGTAGGCGGCGAGCGTGAACGGCGCCCCGGCGAAACCGATGAGCGGGACCGCGTCGTCGAGCCGTTCCTTCGTCTTCTGGATCGCGTCGAGGACGAAGCACATGGTGGCGGCCGGGTCGGGCACCTTGTACTGCCTGAGATCGGCAAACCCGGTGATCGGTTTCGGAAGCCGGGGGCCGCCCGGCTCGTCGAAGACGAGTTCCATCCCCATGGCCTCGAGCGGGATCAGGATGTCGGAAAAGAGGATCGCCGCGTCGACGCCGAGAATTTCCGCGGCACCCGCCGTGGCTTCGGCCACGAGTGCCGGCGTCTTGCAGAACGTGAGGAAGTCGGCCTGCTTGCGGAGGTCGCGGTACTGCGGGAGGTAGCGACCCGCCTGGCGCATGATCCAGACGGGGGTGACGTCGGTAGGGATTCCGCGGCAGGCGCGGAGAAAGCGGTCGTTTTTCAGTCCGGCCGGAATCAGTCCGGCTTCATAGGTGGCGTTTTCGTGGCTCATGGCATCGAGAATACCCCCTTCAGGGCGGTGGTTCAATTGAGGGCGGGATGTGACTTTCCGGCTCCCCTCGTTGTCCGAAGAGTGGAACATCACACGGACACGCAACAACAGGAGGAGAGCGAATGAGCAGATCAACGAACGGAAAATTCATTGCAGGTACCGTCCTGGCGGCCCTGGGGATGCTGATCTCGGCAACCGTTCAGGCCAACGTCGAGAACTTCAACGGCCTGGCCGCGGGCACCGTTGTGGCCGGGCTCATGCCGGACGGCGGCACCGCGCCGGGAACGGTCTTTCCCAACATGACGCTGTCCGTCGTCAACAACGGCGGCGGTCCGTCCTCGCTCATCGTCTTCGACTCGGCCGGGCCGACCGGAGGCGATGTCGACCTGGGAACGCCGAACGAGGATTTCGGCGGGCCGGGAATCGGCGTCGGCGGCAGGGCCGGACAGCCGGGGCAGAACGACCGGGCCCTCGGCAAGCTGCTCGTCATTGCGGAAGACATCACCGACGCGCTCCCCGCGGACGGGATCGTCGACGACCCGGACGATGAGGCCGGGGGCGGTGTGATCACGTTCGATTTCGACTTCCCGGTGATCGTCCACCGCGTCGTGCTCGTGGACATCGACGTCGAAGCCGTCCACTTCTCGCTGGAAAACGGCGGGTCGCTCATCGGGACGGCCATGAGCAACGACAAGGGCGACAACTCGCTCCAGACGCTGGACCTGTCCGGCTTCGGCGCGTTGACCCGGCTCCGTCTCGACTTCAGCGGCAGCGGGGCGATCGGCGAGCTGGAGTACTTCCAGGCGCCGGTTCCCGTGGAATCCACGACGTGGGGGCGAATCAAGTCCGATCGTTGAGGCGTTCCGGGATCGTTGACGAGAGGCCGCGTGCCGTTCGAAGCCGGCGCGCGGCCTCTCGTCGTGTTTGCGGCATCGGGCCGCGCGGCACGGCTTCCGGGATGCCGGTCGTGTCCGTAGCGACCCCGGAACCGTTCAGGGATTGACCGGCGCCAGGTACGGAAACGTCGCGCCGAAATTGCTGTCGCTCGCGATCCCGTCCGGAAGCCCGCCGCCGCCGCCGAGCACGTTGCCGCGGTTCAGGACCAGGCCGACCGCGGCATCGGTCACGTCGTCGGTGAGTCGGCGGCCGTTCGGAAACTGCACCGGGCTCGCGAAGTTGATCGTGACGACGTCCGGGATGAGCACGGTGGCCAGCGTGGCCGCCGGAACGCCGGGGCTGTCCTCGGCGGGAAAACCGGACACGGAGTTCACCGCGGCGCGGAGCCCCTCGATCGTGGCCCGCGCGGTGGCCCGGTAGTTCGCCGCGTCGTCGGCCGGATCCGCCTGGTTGTAGGCTTCCTTCTGCGCGGACGGAATCAGCGCCGTGTTGATGGCGGGGATCGCCATGCGGTCCACCTGGACGTACGTGGCTCCGTCGTTCATGTCGTCGTCGCCGCATCCGGTCACGGCCAGCAGTCCGGCGAGAGTCAGGCCGGCGGCGGCCCGGAGGAGCGTGGAGCGGAATCTGTTCATGGTCTTTCTCCTGGTGATGCGGGAGCATTCCCGCTTGTTTGCGATGCGTGATGGGTCGATGGTGGCCGGCCGCAGCGACGAGTGCGGTTTTCTCGATGTGATGGTGTCGCGGCGACCGGCACAGGGTTCGAGTTGTTGGCGCGGTCCCGATCGGGCGTCGACCGCGGCGCTCCGTCTACTGCGACACCTTGCGGAACGTCTTTGCCCAGGCCTTGATCACCCCGGTGGCCGGGCTGGTCAGGGCGCTGATCGGCAGTTCGACGACGATGGCGGCCACGTTGGCGCCGGCGAACGCGTTGACCGGGGACCCCGCGCCCGCGGCGCGGTACCCGGCGGCCGGAACGTACGGCGACGTGACGAACGTGAGAAACGCGTCGAGGTCGAAGAAGAACGGATCGTCGAACGCGCCGCAGTGGACCTTGACGCCGCCGGTCGACGTCGTCTGCCCCACGGTTCCGGTGATCGCCTCCGCGGTCAGCCCTTCCACCCGGAACGTCTGCGGATTGGCGCCGCCGCTGAACGTCACCCGCACCACGGCATCCGCGATCTCGTCCGGCGCGCCCGACGGCGTGTTGCTGACGTGGATTTCGTAGCGGGCGTCGTCGGCGAACAGCGGATTCGGCATGGCGCCGCGGTACGGGTTGACGGTCATGATCACGACGAGGTTGTCGCTGCCGTCGGGTCGGAACGCGTAGACGTCGTTGATGTCCACCCTGGGGTCCATCCGGGCGATCGCGGAATCCCTGTGATCGGCGGCCACTGCGCTCCCGGCGGCGAGGGCAAGCGGGATCAGGGCCACCAGCAGGGCGCGGCGGAAATGAGAGGGACGAAACATGGCTACTCCTTTGAATACGGCGATGTGTCGGGAAGCAACGGGTGTCACGAACGATCGGACCCCGGGTTCATCGAGCGGCCGGATGTGGCGCCTTCCGGCCTCGCCTGTACTTACGGGAGGAGAGGGGGATCGGATTGGATGAGGGGACGATCGCGGCTCAGCGGTTCGCCGGCCGCGGCCGGTTCCGATACTTCTCGTACAGCCGCGTGTGCTTCGATTCGAGCGGCATTTCCTTCCCGGCGATGAAGACATGCCGGACGCTCGTGCCCAGTTCCAGCGGCGATCCGTCCGTCACCAGGATGTCGGCGAAGCGGCCGGGGGCGAGCGTGCCGACTTTGTCCGCCACGCCGAAAATCTCGGCGGGGATGCGGGTCATGGCTTCCATCGCCCGGGTTTCGGACAGGCCGTGGGACACCGCGAGCGCCGCCGAGTAGGGGAGGTTGCGCGAATCAGGCGCCTTCTTGTCCATGGAAAAGGCGAAGCGCACGCCGGCCCGATCCAGGTCGGCGGGGAGCGTGAAGACGCGGTCGTAGGGCAGGTCGCGCCGTGTCGGCACGTCGAACATCGGGTCGAGGATCACCGGGATCTCCTTCGACTTCAGCAGGTCGAGGACGGCAAACGCCTCCTCGCCGCCGGCGAGAATCATCCGGAGGTTTTCCTCCTCCGCCCACTTCACCGCCTCCTCGATCTCCACCGCGAGCCGGGCGCGGATCACCACCGGGATCGTCCGGTCGATGGCGGGGATCATCGCCTCCCACTTCGGCTCGAGATCATGGCGCGGAACGCCTTTCGAACCCGCCGCCTTCCGGGCGGTGGCGTACGCGCGGGCATCGGCGAACGCCGTCTTCAACAACTCGAGATTCTCCCTGCGCGCCTTCGCGTTCTTCCGGGCCGCTTCCGGATCGCCGCCCCACGGGGTCCACGGGGACTTTCCGGGCCAGTAGATGTAAAGCGCCAGCGGCGCCGCCACGGTCATGTCCTCCCACGTCCATCCGTCGAGATGCACGAGCGCCGACGTTCCGGCCACGAGGTCGCCGTCCGGGGCCACGACGGCGGTCGTGATGCCGTTGACCCGGGCCACCGGCAGGAGCTCGGAGTCGGGGTTGATCGCCACCTCGGCGCGGACGTTCGGATTCATCGCGCCGACTTCCTTGTTGTCGACCGTGGCCTTCACGCTGGTGACCTCGGTCAGGCCGAGGTTGCTCATGGCGTCGATGAGGCCGGGGTAGACGTGCAGCCCGGTCACGTCCATCGTCCGGGCGCCGGGCGGAACCGCCACCCCGGGGCCGACCGCCGTGATCTTCGTTCCGTCGATCACCACCGTGCCGACGAAGGGTTCGCGGCCGGTCATGTCGTGAATCGTTCCGCCGGTCAGGGCCACGGTTTCCGCACGAAGGGGGGCAGGAAGGAGGAGTGCCGCGGCCAGCGCGAGCGCGCACCCGACAGGCCCTGTCGCCCGGCTTCTTCCGCGGAGCGGCGGAGCGATGTGCGAGGCGCCGGGTCCCCGCTCCGTGTTTCCGAAGCGCCGGCTCATGGCTCCACCCCCCCGGCGCCGTGCGGCGTGTCCTCGTCGAGGCACCCGTCGCCGTGACCGTGGAGATACCCCGGGTGGCGCCTCTCGGCCAGCGGTCCGGCCTTTTCCTTCGACTTCGCCTTTCCCGCCCATTCGATCAGCGCGGCCCGTTCCGCCGCGAGCCGATCGCGGTTCTTCAGGTCTTCGGCGCGGTCGAAGAAGCGGCGGCCGTCCACCCACGTCTGCTCGCAGCGCGTGAGGTTCGACAGCGGCGGCCCGCTCCAGACGACGAAATCCGCGTCCTTGCCGGGCTCCAGCGATCCTACCCGGTCGTCGACATGAAGCTGGATCGCCGGGTTCAGCGTCACGAGCTTCAGCGCTTCCGTTTCGGTCATGCCGCCGTACTTCACCGCCTTGGCCGCCTCCGTGTTCATCCGCCTTGCCAGCTCGGAGGAGTCGGAGTTGAACGACACGACGGCGCCGCGCTCCGTCATCAGCGCCCCGCTGTAGGGGATCGCGTCGTAGACCTCGAACTTGTACGTCCACCAGTCGCTGAACGAGGAGGCCCCGGCGCCATGCGCGGCGATCTCGTCGGCCACCTTGTACCCCTCGAGCACATGCTGGAACGTGCCGATCGTCACGCCGAACCGTTCGCAGAGACGGATCAGCATCAGGATTTCGTCCTGGCGGTAGGCGTGCGAGTGAATGAGACGCTTTCCGTCGAGGATCTCCTGGATGGCCTCGAGCTGGAGGTCGCGCCGCGGGCGCTTTCCCTTTCCGGCCTTGAAGTCCGCCCACGCGCTCCGGTAGTCGGCGGCGGTCAGGAAGCGCTCGCGGATCAGTTCCTCGACCCCCATCCGGCTCTTCGGGTAGCGGTCCGAGGCCAGTGTGCCCCAGTTCGACTGTTTCGGGTTCTCGCCGAGCGCGAACTTGATCCCGGGCATCGCGCCCTCGAACTTGAGCTCCTCGGCGAGCATGCCATAGCGCATCTTGATCACCTGGTTCTGTCCGCCGATGGCGTTGGCGGATCCGTGGAGCAGGTTCACCGTGGTCAGGCCGCCGGCGAGTTCGCGGTAGAGGTGGATTGTTTCCGCGTTGACGACGTCGCCGATCCGCACCTCGGCGGTGATGCTGTTCGTGCCTTCGTTGACGCTGCCGGACACCGCGGTGTGCGAATGACAGTCGATGAGACCCGGCGTGACGTGCCGTCCGGTCGCGTCGACGACGACGGCATCGGCGGGGGCCCGGAGATCCTTCCCGACCGCGGCGATCTTCCCGTTCCGGATCAGGAGATCGGCACCGTCCAGCCGCCCCTGCGGGCCCGACGTCCAGATCGTGCCGTTCCGCACGAGGACGGCCGCCGGCTCAAGCGGAACCCCGGCATGCCACGCTTCGGAATCCCCCATGAGGCCGGCGGGAGCGACGGCGCGCGAAGCGGCCAGCGAAGCCTTCGCGGCGGGGATTTTCGCGCCGGCTTTGGACGTGTCGGCCGGGGTTTCCGTGACATCGAGCGCCGCCGCTGCGTCGTCGGCACTCCGGCCGGCGTGCTCCGGATCAGGCAGAATGCCGGGGAGATCCGTATCCGGGGATGCGTCGGCGGTCCCGGAGCCGTCGACCTTCCCGCGTCCCTTTCCGGCGCCGTCCGACTCGTCGTCCTCGGCCGGAAACCGGCGACCGTCGACCCACACGTCCTGGATCTTCGTTTCGTCAGCGAATGCCGGGCCGTCGGCGATGAAGAACGACGCCACCTTCCCGGCCTCGAGCGTTCCGGCGATGTCCGCGATCCCGAGCAGCGCCGCGGGAACGGTGGTGCAGGCGGCGAGCGCCCGGTCGGCGTCGAGGCCGCGGGCGATCGCCTCCGCGACCTTCGCCCGGAACGTGCCCGGCTTGTCCAGTCCGTGCGCCGTGAACGCGAACGTCACGCCGGCGTCGTCGAGCGTCTTCGGATTGCCGGGCGCCAGCGCCCAGTGCCTCAGGTCCTGGATGTCGACGGATCTCTTCGCTTCGTCGTCCTTCAGTTCCGGCGGCGGCGGAAAGTCGACGGGGAGCAGGATCGCGCGCCCCGTCCTCTTGATCGCGTCGAGCCGCTTGTACTCGTGACCCGAGCCGACGATCAGCGCGTTCAGCCTGAATTCGGCCGCCACCCGATCGGCGCGGAGAAAGTTCTGGTAGTCGCCGCCGGTAAACAGGGCGGGCATCGAGCCCGAGAGCAGGGGCTCGAGCGCCGCGAGAGCCTCGTTGGCTTCCGGGCGTTCCCGCCCCCGGGATCCCCGGGCATACTCCGCGAGGTCGAGCCGATGCCCGTCGGCGTCCGACAGAGTCTGGCGCGTCAACGCGATCGCGCCCATCAGCGATCCCGGATACTGCCGGCTGTCCCAGCCCGCCGTTTCGAAGTCCACGACCTGGGCGAACCGGGCACGGATCACGTCGCGGCGGGCGTCGCCGGAGCCGAAACCGAGGACGGACGATGCGCCCCGGAAGATGCCGGAGGAGCGCGCCAGGTTGCCCGTCGTGAACCCGGCCCGGCGGCGTTCGGCCAGGAACCCGGCATCGAGCGGCAGTTCGTCCGCGGCGTTCCGTTCCGGCCGCACTTTCGGGTTCTCGTGCGCGATCCCTTCCGGCAAACCGGCCGCGGAAGCACCGCCGGCTGCGCGTGACACCGGGGCACCCGCCGGAACGCCCACCGCCCGCGGCGCAGCGCCGCCGGTCCGCGACGCTTCCATCGCCGGCACGGGAACGTAGGGGTCGATGAAGCCCGGATGGATCGTGAACCCCTCGGAGGGCCAGATGCGCGCGTCGGCCGGGGGCGCTACGCCGGCGCCGACCGCCTCGATCACGCCGTCGCGGATCACCAGCGTTCCGGATGCGATGACCCGGCCCGGGGCGGTCACGATGCGGGCGTTCGTGAACGCGTGCACGCGGGGCGTGGTGGGGTCGCCGATCTGGCTCCGGGCCGGAGCGGCGGAGAGGGTCACACAAAGAAGTGCGGCGTACAGGGAAACCGGACGGAAGACGACATGCGGAGACAGGTTCATGGAAATCTCCGGGATGAATCGGGGCCGGGGTGTCGCGACTGGTCACCCTCCCGTGCCGTCCGGTAGAGTAGTCCCGCCGCGACGGACTCTACAAGCCGTAAATTTCGACCCTTCACCCGGAAATGGGGACAGTCTCATGAAACTTCCGATGATGAAAGCGCGGGCCTGCGTGGCCCTGGCCGAGGAAACGGAAACCGCCCGCCGGCAGTTGTATGCGCTGCTGGATCGCTTTCCCGCGGAGGCCCTGGCGGAGGGGGACACGGAAACGGAAGACACGGTGCGCGGCATCCTCGTCCACGTGACCGGCGCGATCTTCAGCTACGCCTGCTGGATGGACCGCGTGCTCGGCCGCCTCGATCCCGAGGTGGAGAAGGAGCGGAAGAAGGAGTTCTTCGCCCGGGTGCGCACGCTGAAGACGGCGGAGGAGTACCGCGCGGCGTCCGAGGAGGCGTCGACGGCGTTCTACGCGTCGATGTCGATGATGACCGACGCGGAGCTGGACATGGAGTTCAAGGCGAACTGGGGCGCCACGATGGGCGTGGAAATGATGATCGAGCATGCGCT
>CAZQVN010000028.1:5135-46532 GCA_964596775.1 uncultured bacterium | reverse complement strand
TACGAATGTGAAGCCTCCACGGAAGGTGTCAAGGCTCCACATTATAGGGGATTTGGCATCGGGCGTCTTGGGGCGTTTTTGAACCCTCCGATCAACAATTACTTCGATGCAATTTTTCTTGTCGGTGGTCTTCCGAAATGCGAATCGCGAAAAGACTACACCAAGAAAATCTTGACACAATATCAATTCATGGCTCACGCTAATTGAAAGCAGGGCGGCTGTACACCTCACTTTTCTGGACCGCTGACAGGAAAGGATGCCGTGATGAGTAAAGTTCTTGCTCTCTCTCTCTCTCTCTCTCTCTCTCTTGTCTCCCATTAGTGGCCCACGGTCAAACACCAAAAAACAAGGCTGGCGACTGGCTGGGCCCGTTCGACTTTGAACCCAGAGCGGTTCACATGGCCCTGTTTCGCGGTAATGGCGACAGTCACAGCCAGGTCTTCTGGTTTCCGGAGGACAACGGCTTCAACGCCAGATTGTGGAAATGGGATCCCGGCTCGTCGGTTCCGCCGTCCAGCACGTTGAACGTGACGACGCGCTTCAATATTTTCTGCGCTGGCCACTCGGTGCTGAGCGACGGGCGGCTCGCCGTCATCGGCGGAACGCAGATCGGCGACAACGGAATCAAGGAAGTCAACATATTCAATCACCGATCCGTTCAATGGGAGAATGGAGGCGGGCCCGTAAACAACATGTCCTACGACCGATACTATCCCACGAGCACCACGCTGGCCGACGGTCGCGTCTTTATCAGCTCGGGAAGCCGGTTTCGAAGCGGGTTCGTTCTCGGCGGTGTCAATGGAGCGGGGATCGTTGTCGACACCGTGAGTTACATGGGCCTTCGACTGGAAGCCCCGTGGTTCGTGCCAGACTATGTCGAATCAGGAAACCATTCAGCCCCAAAGCTGAAATTCTTCTCATCGTCCGATCTCGGATCCTACTCGACAGAAGATGACTGCTCCATCACATCCAACGTCTTTCCGGACCTGATCGTCTACGGAGGAATCGATGAGAGCGGAGTCATTCAGGATGACCTGTATGAACTCCATTGGATTGGGTTAAACGATACGTATTACTGGTTCAACACGTCGGGCCCCATGTCCAGTTCGCCGGGACCTCTCGCATATCACACGGCCACCTACGACGCACACTCGAAGAGCATCTTCGTTCTCGGGGGATTGACTCCGTCCGGCCCCACAAAGGGCCTGTACCGCCTCAAGCTGAATCCGGATCAGGGCTGCAACATTTCGCTTTCCTGGGAAACGTTATCCCCATCAGGTGGCCCCGCTCCTCTCTACGGTCATACCGCCATACATGACCAGCTAAACCGTCGTATTATTATCTACGGGGGCCAGAACACATCATCGAGTTTCAGCGACTCGACCTGGATTCTGAACATCAGTAACCCGGCCTCTCCAACATGGAGCCTGGCAAGCTCCGTGGGCTCCCCACCCCCGGCGCGCTCCGGTCACGCGGCGGTCATTGACACGACCTGCTTTGCCTGCAACGAAACGACGCAGATTTACCACAGAAACATGCTCATCTTCGGTGGATTCGACGGAGCCGGTCTGCGTACTGACATCCTTTGGGAGGGCGACTTGAAGGTAAGCCCTCCGTCCATCACATGGAGACAGATCACTGCAGCGTCCTACGATCCGGCCAATCGATGTGGTGCCACACAAACCGGATCTGCCCCGACTCCTCGATCGCACGCGGCTGCCCTCGTGGATCCGATCAACTCACGGGTCGTCATCCACGGTGGTGATACAAACGGGCCCGGTGCATCGGGCGGCGCGACGAGCGAGGTCTGGGAATTCTTTCCGGGCTCATCAGACTGTACCGGTGACAAGTGGTTTCTCAGGCACTCCGGTTCAGAACTGCCCCAGTATGCACGATACGGTCACGGGATATTGTTCGAGACGCAGCCCAAATTCGCATTGTATCCGGAGATCTTCGATCACACGCAATCAGTCAGCCAGCAAATGACGTTGCTTACGGGTCCCTCGAACAAGCAGTGGCTGAACTGCTATCCGTTCATGTTTCAGCTACCGTCAGGCCGATTGTTCTATGCCGGCGCGGACAACCTGACCCGAATCTACGACTTCAGTTCCGGCTGGTCATCTCAAGCAAAGGACAGCGGATTCCTCGGGGATTGCGCAGTGATGTACCTGCCTGGGAAGATCTTAAAGTGTGCCGAGAAAGGCAACAACTTCCCAACCAACGGAAAACGTGCCTCATCCGTTGATTTGTCTATCAACGAGTCGAATGTATGGTCGCAACTGACTGACTTCCTTACAGAACGAAGGGACCCGAATCTCACAATTCTTCCGAGCGGCACAGTGCTTCTGTCTGGAGGGGTGCACAACAACTACCCAGGGGCGGGTGCCGTTCGTGTTCCACAGGTGTGGAAAGAACAACAAGGGTGGGATGCACACCTCAGTGCTGGACAATTCCTCGCAGCAGAACCCGCCGATCGGGATTACCATTCCGTGGCAATGCTATTGCCCGATGCAACCGTCATATCTGCAGGTGGAGAGAAGTCGCCGGAGAAGAACAAAGCCACGATCTACAGACCCTGGTATCTCTTCGACTCAAGTGGGAACCTGGCGCCGCGGCCGACGATCGAAACGCTCGATACGCTCTTGACTTACGGATGCACATTTTACATCCAAACGCCGGATGCTGGATCGACCAACTCGGTGTCCCACGTGTCGATGATACGACCCGGGGCTGTCACCCACGCCTTCAATCAGGACCAGCGCTACGCTCCGGTAACGTTCACTGTCGCGTCGATAGGTGGAAAGAATCTGGTCACCGCAACTGCGCCTGCGACAGCGGAAGAAGCTCCGCCCGGAGACTATCTTGTTTTCATTGTGAACAGCAGTGGGGTTCCCAGCATCGGTCGATGGGTTCGCCTGGCACCTGGAGGACTGTGGTCCGGAACGCCTCAAGGGAACACCCACTGGAAGTCTGGCGAAATCCATCACGTAACCGGGGATTTGACTTTTAGCGCCGATGCGACCGTAACGATCGAGTCCGGGTGCGAGATCGTCGTTTCATCTGATGTAACTATTGACAAGAACGAAGGATCGGGAGCCATGACCATCACGGGCACGCGCTTTACCGGCCACATTGGGGGCAGCGCGATGTGGGATGGCCTGAAACTGCGGAACGGCTCCTCGTTGACCTCGTGCCGGATCTACGATGCGGATATCGGCATCACAATGGAGGGTAGCAGCACTGTAAGCCAGTCTTACATAGCGCGTGGCGGAACGATTGGGATCCTGGCCAGGTCTGGGTCTCGGACCATAGTTCAGGACACTGTGATGTGTCCGGTAGATTCGGTTGGCTTCATTGGCATCTATGTAGATGCGTCGCTGGGATCGTCCACCACCCTTGTCAGCCGATGCACGATCACTGGGGCAAACGCGCCTGGGTCCATCGGAATCTATTCGAAGAACAACAGAACCGAAACCTACGAAGGAAACTTATGTCGTGATTTCAAGAACTCAACGGGAACCGCCGGTAAAGGCATCTGGCTCGATCCGATCGATTCAACATCCGTCAATATTCTAACAAAGGCGACAAGCCCTGATCGCTGGAATGAGGTCAGAAACTGCTCAGAAGGGATTTATGCGGGGGGTGTATCCAGGGCCTTGATCCGCTACACCCGCGTAGACAGTTGCAAGTACTCCATTCGCGTTGGAGGAGCGGCGAATCCCGACATAGGGAAGCTGTACGATCAGGGTAACTGCTCGATCAGCGTTACGAGCAACAAAGACAAGCTCGTATACACCGACGCCCGCCTCAGTGGGCTGCCCGATGTGGATGCCTACTACAACTACTGGGGAACTGCGAACTCCGCAACGATTGCCGCACGGATGGGTCTTTATGTTGCATGGAGTCCATACCTCAGCAATGCTCCGTCTGGAGCTCCGAGTTCCATCGTTTCGCCCGCTGTGGAGCCCCCGAACGAGTTCCTTGACGTCAGCAACTTTCCCAATCCATTACGCGCGGCGAGCACTATTCGCTTTCGAGTTCCGTCCGCTGAACGACGAGATGTCGTTGTATCCGTGTTCGATGTAAGCGGTCGGATCGTCTGGATCGCCCGAATGCCGGCTGTCGAGCCAGGAAGTCACGACATCGTCTGGGACGGGAACGACATGCGTGGCCAACGGGCAAGGTCCGGGTTGTATTTCGTTCGAGTTGATGCCGGAGCCGGGTTGAGGGAAACGCGGCGTCTGACGGTCTTAAGGTAACAGGGGGGACTCATGAACCGGATTGCCACCTTCTGCGCAGTTTCTTGTCTCGTTATCGCGATACCCACTCTTGCACAAGCCAGAGCCGCACGACTGAGCCCAACGCAGGTTATCACAGTCGTAAATCCCCTGGACGAGCAAGACGTTCGTCTACTGCTTCAATTTGAATTGCCATCCGACTGCGAGCCTTCAAAGGTAGTGATGGCCCGTTTTCAAATGACGGTTGGACGAATTCAGGAGACTCCACTTGCAGTAGAGTCGATAGAGAGCTCTTGGCACTCAAACGACACTTGGCAGTCGCTTTCAGGGAAAGGGGTCATCGATGTTTCTAAGGTCCGGTCTGCACCGGAGGCACGAGCCGTCAGCAACCGACTTGTCGATGAGGACGAAGACTCCTCGCTGGGTGGGTACGACTGCCCTGTAACCGACTTCGTAAGGAACGGCCGATCCGCCACGATCGGATTAATGCTGCGGCGTGATCCGCAGAGATCAGATGACGTTAGTCGTGCCGTAACGGCGGAAAGCATTTCTTCATGCCGACTCGTAGTTCTGTATACGCGATGAGTGACTCAAGATGAAACCTCTCGATATGTCACCACGAATTCTAGTAGTCATCTCGGTGCTTCTGTGTCCACAAACGGCCAGAGGGGTCAGTATATTCACGGGAGCAGAACACTGCTATGAGTCTGGGCTGGACATCAATTTCAACAACAAAGAGAATTCACCACAAGTGGCGTTTCAAGGGTCACGGGGAGTTTTAGTGTGGGGGATCGCGCATTCCGCGAGCGGTGTTCGTGGTTCGATGATGAATTCACTGGAAGCGTGGTCTCGACGGTTCTCCTTTCCTCGCTCGTTTCAGAGTTACCACAACCCACCGTCGAGCATTGCTTCGGATACCAAGGGTGATTTTTGGACCGCGCTTCATTCGACGCAATACGGTCTTCCTCCACCCGGCTACGCACATTACATAGAAGTCTATCGCGGAATTGCCGGCATTGACACGGTCACATGGGCGTCGGAGATAGCCACGGACACATCGGGCGACTCCCCAAGGATTGTTTGCGATCCCCGACGAGATCAACTCTGCTTGACGTTCACGCAGCAAGCTGCAACGGACTCCAATTCCATAAGCACCATTCAGTTTATCCGTCGAATGGAGGGGGCATGGAGCATTCGTGAGACTCTGAGTTCAACGACTTCTTTCAGCAGTGAGCCCGTGGTGTTGCCGGATGGCAGCCTCCTGGTTCTCTGGAAGGATTTGAGGCAGGGGGCGGTCGTTGGGCGACAATCGGAGGACGGGGGTGGCACGTTTGGGCCAGAGTTCCTGGTTGCGTCCTGTCAAGAACCTTTGATCGAAGCGCCAGGATACAGAGAAGAACAAGAGCGCCTGCATCCGTTCCACTATCTCTCGTACGGCCTTCAGCCGGATTTCATTTCCGTTGCCGTCGACCGCAGTGGCGGGCCGAGAACGGGAACCGTGTACGTTGTCTACGCGGAGAGAGCGGTCGGCCGCGCTGTGGACGTCGACAGGTCCGTCGGCGAGTTGGAGCCCAACGATACACAGGAAACCGCAACGCCGATCGAGATCGGATCGGAGTTCCGAGGCAAGTCGATTTCTCCCGATCGTCGCCCGGGTGGGGACTACGATTACTTCCGCTTCGAGGGCAAGGCCGGACAGATGGTGGCCTTTGACGGGTGGGGGGCCGGAGGTGACCAGAGACAAGAGAATTACCCTGTTGGTTTCTTTGTGTCCGGAGTGGACGAGGAGAGTAACTCGTTTCCTGTCGGTCATGGAACGGTGAGCCGCCAGCTCGATCCGTGGAAATCCCCCGAATTCGTGTTCTCGCTGCCCCGCGACGGCACATACTACATACACCTTCTGGCCACCTGGCGGTACGACGAGGCGTACTCGATCCGTCTGCGCGAGTTTATACCCGATGCGGGTTCGGTGTCGCGGGACCAGCGGGATATCGTGATGGTGTCGTCCACCGACGGCGGGCGGACCTGGACCCCGAAGGTTCGGATCAACGATGACGCTCCCGGCCGGGACAATCAACTCCCCGTAGTCGGCGTGGATCGTTTCGGCCGGGTCATCAGCGCCTGGATCGATCGGCGCGAAGACCCGCGCGGAGTCTTCTACAACATCTATGGAACGGTCTCTTCGGATGGTGGGCGGACCTTCTCCGCAAACCAGCGCCTGAACGAAACGCAGAGCGAATGGCACGAAGTCGCTTTTGCCGGGGACCGTCTGGAGCTTCAACCCAAACGCGACGGAATGCTGCTGATGTGGCCGCAGATGAAGTGGGATCCGGACCGCGGGAGCGACGACGGAGATCTGCACTACCGCGAGATCCGGGTGGAAATCCCTGAGATCGAGATCGGGGTGAAGGCTGTGGAGTCGGCGGAGGCGGTGGAGTTGAACTGGCAGGGACAACCTTGGGACCTGATCTCAGGCTACGAGGTGTTGCGTTCCGTCGAGGACGGGCCGTGGGAGCCGATGGCCCGGTTCGATGGTCTGTGGGCTACCCGGGGTGAAGGAACCTATCGGGACGCTTCTCCCGTACTGGGACGCAGAAACCGGTATTCCGTGCGTGCGACGCGACTCGATGGAGCGGAAATGCTCTCGGAACCGGCCATCGGGCGCCCCCGTCCGCTCGACTTCCGGTGGGGACCACCACATCCGAACCCGACTTCCGGAATCGTGGAGATCGATCTCTACGTACCGGAGTCCAATTCCGTGCGCGTGAACATCATGGATATTCAGGGGCGTCAAATTCGAAATCTCCATGATGGCGCCCTGGAGGGGGGGAAGACTCCGTTTCGCTGGGACGGCCGCGACAATGCGGGAGCGATTGTCCCCGAAGGAATCTACTTCATCCATGCAGCGAGTAGAGGGTCGGAAACCCGGGCGAAGATTACGAGAGCGCGCTGATCCCTACATGTGTATCGCTTCCCCGTCCGCCGCCGCCGCCGCTTCCATGACCGCCTCGGAAAACGTGGGATGCGCGTGCATCGTGAGGTGCAGCGTGGCCTGCGTGGCTTCGGCGCCGCGCGCCGTCACGACCTCCGCGATCTGCTCGGTGGCTTCCGGCCCGATGATGTGACCGCCGAGGATCTCGCCGTACTTCTTGTCGAAGATCAGTTTCACGAGGCCTTCCGTTTCGCCGACCGCCTTCGCCTTGCCGAGGGCGGTGAACGGGAACTTGCCGACCTTGTAGTCGATCCCCTTTGCCTTGACCTGCGCCTCGGTCATGCCGGTGGCGCCGATCTGCGGCTGGCAGTAGGTGCAGGAGGGCACGTTGGAATAGTCCACCTTCGAATTCTTGTGACCCGCGATCTGCTCCACGCAGACGATTCCCTCCATCGACGCCACGTGGGCGAGGAGGGGGGGGCCGTTCACGTCGCCGATCGCGTAGATGCCCGGCACGTTCGTCCGGAACGCCGCGTCCACCTTCACGAACCCCTTTTCCAGCGTGACGCCGGCCGCCTCGAGACCGATCTCCTCCGTGTTCGGCATGACGCCGATCGCCACGAGCGCGCAGTCGGCCTCGATCTTTTCCTTCTTGCCGTTGATTTCGATTTCGGCCACGGCGCCCTTGCCGGAAGCCTTGAGCGAAGCCACCTTCGCGTTCACGAGGATGTCCATGCCCCGCTTCTCGAACGACTTCTTGAGGATCGCGGCGATCTCGGCGTCCTCGATCGGCACGATCGTCGGCATCATCTCCACGACCGTCACCTTGCTGCCGAACGCGTTGTAGAACGACGCGAACTCCACGCCGATGGCGCCGGCGCCGATGATGAGGATCGACTTCGGAAACTCGCGGCGGTCGAGCGCATGGCGGCTGGAGAGGATCGCCTTGCCGTCGAACGGCGCAAACGGCAGCGGGCGCGGCCGGCCGCCGGTGGCGATGATGATGTGCTTCCCCTTGACGGTCGTCTTTCCCTTCTCTCCGGTGACCTCGATCTCGGTCTTCGAGAGAAACTTTCCGGTCCCCGGGATCGTCTCCACCTTGTTCTTCTTGAGCAGGAACTCCACGCCCTTCACGATGGAGTCGGACACGCTGCGGCTCTTGTCGATGACCTTGGGAAAGTCGAACGACAGTTTTTCCAGCGCGATGCCCCACTTGTCGGCTTCCCGGATCGACCGGTAGATCTCCGAGTTCTTGAGCAGCGCCTTGCTCGGGATGCACCCCCAGTTCAGGCACACGCCGCCGACCCGCTCCTTCTCGATCACGCAGGCCTTGTAGCCGAGCTGTCCGGCCCGGATCGCGGCCACGTAGCCGCCCGGTCCGCCGCCGAGAACAACGACGTCAAATTCCTTGGTATCCGCCATGGGGATTTCCTTTCGTTGTGTATGTCCGGCCGTCACAACTTGACGGCGTTTCGACTCGTTCAGCCGGGACGCAGCACCGGCGCATTGTCGGTATCCAGTATGAGATGAAACTCGCTGAGGCTGGCCCGCCGGGTCAGGTCCGCGGCGATCTCCTCGAGATGTTCGCGGATGAACGCCGCGCTGTATTTCGCCAGCGTTCCGTCCGGCTCGATCAGGAACGACGTGGGCACCGTGGTGATGCCGTAGGCGGCCGAAACCGCGAACGGAGCCCCGTCGAGGAGGACCGGCACGGTCGTGTTCACCTCCCGGACCCAGGCCGCCGCTTCCTCAGGCGTTTCCTGGGCCACGATCACCACGTTTCCGATCGAATCCCGGAGAAAACGGTGCACGCGCTCCAGGTAGGGCACGGTCAGCTTGCAGGTGTTGCAGCCCCGCTTCATGAAGACGAGCCAGAGCGGACCCTCGCCAAGCAGGTCGGCGAGCTTCGTTTCGCCCCCCGCCAGGGCCGGGAGCGCAAAGTCCGGAACCCGCGTCCACTCAGGCGCTTGCGGCCACGGGATGGGGTCCGTCATCGGTCGGTCTCCAGGAAGGAAGGGGTGTCGGGCGGGCTCCACCCGGATCATGATAGGGAGAGCCGGAACAGGGACCGGACGTTAGAAAACGAGGGGTGGAAAGTCAATGGGGAGGGGGAGTTCCTGTTTTCGGGGCCTAATTTCAGGCGGTTCCGGCACTCCCGCGCTTGCCCGAAGACCAGTGTCTCCAGAGGAGTTCGACCGACTTTTTGTCGGGGAAAACGGTCTCCTCATCCCGTCGACCCGCGAAACAGGGCGTACCGGAGAGCTTGCGTTCCGTGTCCTCGATTTCGGCATCGCCCCAGCCTCGGATGGTGAAATAGTACGGCGCCAGTCGGCAGAAGTCGGTGAGGATGCCGACAACGGAGCGATTGTTGGTCGGCCCGACACCCACGGGAGTGAGCGCAGACACTTCCGCCCGGATCAGCGTGGCATCGACGCCAAGGCGCTCCAGGCGCTGCTCAACCAGGTCGGGAAGATGCTCCGGAAGATGCCGAACGTCCCGCGCCGGAATCAGGATCGGCAGGAGCGACGTCGAGCTGATGAGCAGGAGCAGCGGCCTCCGGTCGATGACGATTCGATTCACAAACCAGTCGCCGAGCGCCGTGTCGTTTCCTTCAGTTGCATTCTCAGATGTCGGTGGAAGGAGGCTCAACACCTTCCGGGTCGCGCGAAGGAAGACCATGCGTCACCCGGCCCAGAGCTCAAGGGTCGAGTGCGGGCGCCGATTCACGAATTGCTTCCGTCTTCCGGCTTGTCCCTCAGTGAATCCCCCGGATAGAACCTCGGCAGCACTCCCCCGGGGCGCCCGAAATGAGGGGTTATGTCATCAGCATTGGCAACGCCGCGCGGATCCACGAACCGGCCGCGGGATCGTGAATAGTAGAGACAGCCCGCCTCTTCCGGCGGGCGGCTGCGAATGAATGCGTCGGCATCACTCAGCATCTCCAGCCACTCCGACTTCATGCTCTTCAGGTCGATCGGTTCCGTGACCATCAGCGCGGAAAAATCCTCGGGCCGGTAGCGACCACGGCGTTTCAGCAGTTCCAGCAGCGACATGGGACTGAAGCCGGGATCCTTTCCAACGGCTGTCCAGCAGAGGGGCCCGAGCGGAAGTATCTCCCGGTTGATGTAAATGATGTCGAGAAAGTCGCGAGGTTCGTCCCGCCCCGCAAGGGCCAGCACCTTGTTGACGGCCAGGTCGACGGGGTGGAGCTGGTATCCGACCTCGGGCTGACGCACCGCCGGCATGAACCGCCAGGCCGAGTCGTGAGCCCACTCGATCTTGGTCTGATCCTTTCCTGAGGACACGGCGGCGCGGAGGTAGCCTGGCTGGTTGAGTTCCAGGTCGACGGAACAGCCGTTCTCAACAAGGAGCTTTCGGTCCGCTTCAAAGGCCGTTGCCACGCGTTCGACGGAGTCGTGAAAGTAGTCGAGATCGTTGCTGAACCGCCTGGAGTTCGGGGCAAAGTGGAGCGCTGCGCCACCGGCTAAATGACTGTCCGGGGTGCGATTTTCCGCTAGAAGTGCGGCCAGTTTTCTTTGAAACGGTGTCAGCGGCATAGCCTTGCGGCCACCTCCCAGGCCTCACGATTCCCGTTCTTCCGAAGTCCCTCGACGACCCATTGGATTTCGTCCGCCGTGATTTTGAACTCCGGATCGTAGGACCAGAAGCAGGAAATATGGAAGCGGCGGTAGGCGCGTCGCGCTTCCCGGACCCGCACCATTTTTCGGGCGGTTTCGGGTTCCAGGCGGCGACGGCTTTTCAGCCCTCCCCTCCGGCCGATTTCGGCGAGAAGTTTCCGGATCTTCCGTGACATGGGATCATCGTAAGCCGCTTATGATGTAAACGCAATATTTTTATACGTGTAGAATGTCTGAAGTCGATCCACCACGGGGCCGGCGTCACTCGACTCAGGGAAGAAAATCGTCCGCCCAGAGCTTCCTGAGAACTCCTCACGGAACCAGCGTCACGCTCCTCGTGCTCGAAAACGCCCCGGCACTCATCCGGAAAAAATAGACCCCCGGAGACATGACGCGCCCCGTTTCGTCACGACCGTCCCAGGTGGCGGCATGCGGACCGGCCGGAAGCGGCTCGTCCTCGATGAGGGCCCGGACCAGCCGGCCGGACACGTCGAACACGCTCAGCTGAACCTCGTCGGATTCCGCCAGGTCGAATCGGATCGTCGTTGCCGATCGGAACGGGTTCGGAAAGCTCGCATGGAGGATGTGCCCCACGCCCCGCGGGTCCATGACGACCGCCGAGGGATCCATCTGGACGTCGATGTAGTTGATGTTGAATCCGGCCGTCTCCGCGGACAACCGCAGGACCTGCGTTCCGGCCGCAAGGTTCGCGTTCGCGGTCACCGTCGTCCACGCCTGCCAGCCGCCCGTCACTGGCACCGCCATGCTCCCGGTCACGTCGGTTCCGTTGAACTCCACATGGAGTGCGCCGCCGGTCGACGCCGAGGCAACGCGGACATCGATCACATACGGACCGGCCGCGGGAACATCCACCGTGTACTCGAGCCACTCGCCCGCGTTCACCCACCCCACGTTGTGGCCGCCGCCGGAATCCGTGCAGGCTTCGATGTCCACCCCCTCGGCGGGGCGGTACTGTCCGCCGCTGTTGCCGGAATCCAGGTCGTTGTAGGCCACGCCCTGGCCGCCCAGGTCGTAGTCCTCGGCCTGGATCCGGGCCGGAAGCAGGAACGGCGATCCGAAATACGCCGCCTGGCCGCACCCCGCGCCGACCGTGATGTCCACGCTGTCGGTGCCCTCGCCGCCGAGATTGTCGAGCGCCCGGGCCACGATGTCGTAGCACCCGTCGGTCACGGAATTCCAGGTGAAGCTGTAGGGCGCCGTCGTGTCCGCTCCCAGGTAGGTGGCGCCGTTGTAGAACTCCACCGTGGCCACGGAACCGTCGGGATCGGAGGCGTTCGCCGTGATCATGATGGTGCCGGCCGGCACCGTCGAGCCGGATGTCGGCGCGGTGATGGTCACCGTCGGCGGAGCGTTCACGATGTCCTCGTAGACCCGGACATAGTCGACGAGGTACTGCTGGGGCAGGCTGGCGGTGACGCAGCCGGGGCTCGTGCACCCCGTGTAGTTTCCGCCGACCGCCGAGTTCAGGATGATGTAGAACTCCTGGTCGAACGGCGCGCGCGGGTTTCCGGGGGCGCCGTCCGAATACCACTGGGCGCTCGTGCGCGTCATGAAGAGCACGCCGTCCACGTACCAGCGGATCTCGTCCGGCTCCCATTCGATCGCGTAGATGTGGAACGCGTCGGCAAAGTTCGCGCCGCCGAGCGAGTGCGATCCGCTGGTCGACGTGTTGGCCGGCCAGCTGCCCCCGTAGTGAAGCGCGCCGCCGACTGAAGTCGTGGCGTTCGCGGCTTCCATGATGTCGATTTCGCCGCTGGCCGCCCATCCTCCGTAGACGTCGGCCTCGGGCAGCATCCAGAACGCCGGCCACATGCCGCCGCCGGTGGGGATCTTTGCCCGCATCTCGATGCGGCCGTAGAGGAACGTCCGCTTGCCGCGGGTGTGGATCTTGCCGGACGTGAACGAGGCGCCCCCGAACGATTCGGCGCGGGACGTGATCACGAGGTTGCCGCCGGTCACGGTGACGTTCTGGGAGCGATAGTACTGGAGCTCGTTGTTGCCCCAGCCGCAGAGCGAAGGGCAGCCGGTGCCGATGTCGTGGGTCCAGTTGCCGGCATCGACGCTCGTGCCGTTGAACTCATCGGACCAGACGAGCGACCAGGTGGCCTCGACGGGCGCGGGCCGTCCCGCTGCGAGGAACGCCAGGGTGAGTAACAGGATTCCGGCTGCCGATTTCGATGTCATGCGTCGCTGTCCTTCCATTGGTGGAATCGTCCCCTGTCCGTCTAATGCCCTGATGTTCGGTACAGCGATTTGACCCGCCCCCACGTGGCGCTTTCCGTCGCGGTCGGGGCGGTCGTCGGGTACTGGCGGACCGTGAATTCCGTGATGCCCGGCGGCACGTCGATCGGGAACGCAAAATTCTGGAACATGCCGGAGGGCATGACGCCGTCCACCGCGTCGATCGTATCCTCGGTGATGGTCAGCGTCGTGAACGGGCCGAAACTGTAGGGTGAATTCTGGTCGGGGGCGTCAAAGTCCAGGCCGTCGCCGGGGATCGAGGGGTTGAAGCCGGTGCCCGTTCCGAAGCCCAGTTCGACATGGTAATCGGTCCATGGCACGCCGGTGCCGTTGTGGACTCCCTCGGTCAGAATGTATTCCGTCGTGGGCACGCCGACATCGTCGACGATGAACACCATGTCGATGTAACCGACGCAGCAATAGGCCTTCTGGTTCACGGCGATCCAGTTGTCGGAAGCGCCCGCCACGTCGTCGTTTCCGACCGACGGGGTTCCCAGGTTGTTGAACGACATGCTGGCAAGCCCCGGACCCGAGGCGCCGCCGAACGCGACCACCTCCTGGGCGATGGCAGTGGACGGCAGGACCAGGAAGGCGACGGCCAACAGGATTCCGAATGGCCGGGTTGCGGCGGATGCAGCGGTGGCAGCGAAAGGTCTCATTGCGGTCTCCTTTGGGGCCGGAGTGGTGTGTGCCCGTGGAGTCGGGCTGGAGGCCGTGAGGGTAGCACGAAATTCGATTTCATTTGACCTCAAAAACGACCGGAAACGGAGGCGCGGGACCACAGGCCTCACGTCGTCATCAGCCATGCATGCTCTTCCGCCGGACACTGTCCCTTCAGCCCGCCGGGAACCACCGCGCTTTCCAGCAGGGCGAGCCGATGGCTTCCCTGGTAGTGACGATGGACTTCCTCGCTGTCGATGGAAAAGGGAGGCCCTTCCATCAACGCCTGGTCATACTCAAGGGTAATCAGCAGCTGCGGTACGTGCCCGGTGATCTTCTTCAGGTGCGCCGTGTAGCGGGTGCGCATCCCTTCGGGAAGGGCCACCAGCGCCGCCCGGTCATAAACTGCACTGACGGAGCCCAGGCGGTCGGCGGAGATATCGAAAATATCACCGCAGAAGATGTCGATATCTTCCGCGCGGTAGTGCTTCAGCGGGCCGCTCTGCGAAACTTCCGGCTCCGTCTCCAGGTCGACGAACAGCTGGCGGACGGCTGTCTCACTCAGTTCCGATCCGGCAACACGATAACCACCGGAAAGCAGCCAGCCGATATCCCTGGTTTTCCCGCACAGCGGCACGAACACTCGGCTGCCCTTCGGCAGGGAGAGCTCCCTGAAGAACTTGACCAGCAGCGCATTCGCCGCGCCCTCGTGGAACGCGATGTTGTTGGTTTCCCATCGCTCATGCCAGAAATCAGCGTCCATCCTGTCTCCTTCGGTCACCTGTCTCCGCGCCCAACCGCTCCACGAGAAACCGCTCCGCCCAGTACTCCGGCCGCCATGGCGGTCCGGCCACGAAACCGACATGGCCGCCACGCGGCGTAACGATCAACTCCACCGCAGAGGACGCCGCCTCCCGAAACCGTGGCAATACCTCTTCAGGCAGAAACGGATCGTCCGCCGCGGAGAGGCAGGTCACCGGTGTCGTGATCTTTCCCGCGTGATGGAACGAGCTGCAGCGGGTGTAATAATCCTCCGCCCCCGCAAATCCGTGCAGCGGCGCGGTGGCCGCGTCGTCGAAATCATAAAACGTCCGGGCGCGCTTCAGGCGCGGCACATCGAGACCACCGGAGCGCTCCGGAAAACGCTCGAGCAGGCCCAGCACCTTTCCGCGCAACGTCTTCAGAAACTCCCGCGTGTAGATCAGGCCAATGCCCGTCTCCAGCTTCCGCGCTCCGGCCGCGAGGTCGTACGGCACCGACAGCGTGGCCGCCCGCGCCACCAGGGTCTGGCCGGGGTTTTCGCCGAGCCACTTCAGCAGGATGTTACCACCGACCGACACGCCGATCGCGATCAGCGGTTCACCGGGATGCCGCGCGGCGAGTGTGCGGATCACGAAGTCGGGGTCGGCGGTTTCGCCGGAGTGGTAGAGGCGGGGGCGCCTGTTCACGATCTGCCGGTTCGTGCGGCGATCGCGGGCGCAGGAGCGGAGATTCATCACCGTGGCCGGCAGGCCCCGGGTACCGAGTTCGCGCAACAACCCCTGGATGTAGACGGAGTGCGAACTCCCCTCGAGACCGTGGAACAGCAGGAATCGCGGCCCCGGCAAACCGTCGCCGTCCTGGTGATCCAGAAGCAGTTCATCCCCGTCCGGCGTGACGAGCGGCTCCCGGCGGAGTGGAAGCAATTTACGGATCCGGCCGACCCGCCCCCAGATCGTCTGGAGATGCGGACCGGGGAGCCACCCGGCCGGGCGAAACTCCGGGGCCGTCCTCGTCACCGGTACGTTTTCCGAAACCGTCGATTGCGTTACCATGACCTCCTCACGCGGGAGGAACGATGCCTCAACAGGATTTTCTTGGTGCCGAGCTGGATCGGCTGCGCTCCGAAGGGTTGTACAATACGATAAGAACGATCGAAAGCCCCCAGGGGGCCTGGATCACCGTGGACGGCAAGAAGGTCCTGAATCTCTGCTCGAACAACTACCTCGGCCTGGCCGACGACCCCCGCCTGAAGGCGGCGGCCAAGGCCGCCATCGACACGTACGGCGTCGGTCCAGGCGCCGTCCGGTCGATCGCCGGGACGATGTCGCTCCACAACGAACTGGAGCGGAAACTCGCGCAGTTCAAGAAGTGCGAGGCCACGCTGTCTCTCCAGTCGGGCCTGATCGCGAACGTGGCCACGATCCCGGCGCTCGTCGACTCCTCCGAGGACGCGATCCTCACCGATGCGCTGAACCATGCCTCGATCATCGACGGCGTGCGGCTCACGAAGGCGTCGCGCTACATCTACGAGCACAACAACGTGGCCGACCTGCGCGAAAAGCTGAAGGAAGCGTCGGGCGCCCGCCGCCGGCTGATCATCACCGACGGCGTGTTTTCCATGGATGGTGACGTGGCCCCGCTCCGCGAGATCAAGGCCGCCGCGGAAGAGTACGACGCCATGCTGATGGTCGACGACGCGCACGGCGAAGGAGTGCTCGGCAGCCATGGCCGTGGGGCCGCCGATCACTTCGGCCTGCACGGCCTCGTCGACGTGGAGATCGGCACGATGTCCAAGGCGTTCGGCGTGGTCGGCGGGTTCGTGGCCGGCTCCGCGAAGCTCATCGAGTACCTGAAGCAGAAGGCGCGGCCGTTCCTGTTTTCGAGCGCGGTCACGCCGGCGGATGCGGCGGCCTGCATCGCCGCGGTGGAGATCCTGATGGAGTCGGACGCCGCGGTGAAGAAACTGTGGGCGAACGGCGAATACCTCCAGAAGGGGCTCAAGGATGCCGGGTTCGACACCGGCGTGTCCACGACGCCGATCACGCCGGTGATCCTTGGCGAGGCGGACGTGGCCCGCACGTTCAGCCGGAAGCTGTACGAAAAGGGGATCTTCGCGATGGCCATCGGCTTTCCGACGGTGCCGAAGGGGAAGGCGCGGATCCGCTGCATGGTATCCGCGGCGCACGAGACGAAGGACCTGGATGTCGCGATCGCGGCGTTCCGGGATGTGGGGAAGGAACTCGAAATTGCGAAATAGCCCGATTTTTCTCGCCGCGCTGATGCTGTCGTCTCTCGTCGCCGGTCCGGCGATCGCCGACGAGGAGGCCCCGCCGCCGAAGAAGCGACCGAAGGTCGTGTCCTCGGCCCCCACCTGAAGTGGCTGACCGGGGGAAGGCGCGCCGCTCCGGGGGAGCGGCCTCGATTACAAGTGGACGGTATCGCTCCGGTGGGTGGACACGGAACTGGAACGCCCGCGCTGGCGGAGCACGGTCAACTACAAGGTCGCGCGGATCCTTTCGCTCGGCGCCGAGATCAACCCGGTCGTCGGCGAGGTCGGGCCGCTGGTCACGCTGTTCGCGTTCACCGAAACGGAAACGCGCCCGGCGGTGTTCTTCGGCACGAGCTCCGACCGGATCGGGTCGCCGGAGGGGGAGCAGTCGTACTACATGACCGCCTCCAAGTTCTTCCACGGAACGCCCGTGGGCGCCTACGCGAGCCTCAACTATTCCGAATGGGACGAGGCATTCAACGTGCCGTTCGGGATCAGCGTGGAACTCGGCCACGGTTTTTCGGTTCGTTCGATGTACGACGGTCAGCGCTCGCATCTCACCGCCGGGTGGTTTGGCCCGCGCTTCGGCGTCACCGCTCTCTACATCTGGTATGAAAAGATCGGGGTGTCCGCCTCGGTCGGATTCTGACGAAAGGACAACACCGTGCATCGATTCTTCCTGACATTTCTCGTGACCGGCCTCCTGGCGGCGGGTCCGCTCGCCGTGACTCCGCTCTTCATGGCCGCAGCCGGCGTCCCCGCCGCGCATGCCGCCGACTCGAACACACCCGACGGCATCGTCACGCCGGCAAAGGACACCTGGCCGAAGAAGGCCGAGTGCGCCGTCTGCGTGGCGAAGGGGGGCGGTCACGGCGAGGAGAAGGTGGCCGGCGCCAGCACGTTCCGCGGCGTCACCTACTATTTCTGCAACGACGGCTGCAAGAAGGAGTTCGACGCGGATCCGGTCGGCTTCCTGCCGCCGGAGTTTCCGCGGCCGGCGCCGGCGTTCACGGTTCCCGACGCCGCAGGAAAGCCGGTGTCGCTCGCGGATTACAAGGGCAGGATCGTCCTCGTGGACTTCTGGGCCACCTGGTGCCAGCCCTGCCTCGCCGTGATCCCCGATCTCGAAAAACTCTCGGCCCGCTATGCGGACAAGGGGTTCACGGTTCTCGGCGTGGCCATCGACGAAAAACAGAAGACGGCCGAGGACTACGTGAAGAAGAAGAAAGTCAGCTACCCGATGGCCTACGACGTCGGCGAATCGCAGGCCTGGGAACTGTTCGGCGTTAAGGCGATCCCGGCCACGTTCCTCGTCGACCGGGACGGGCAGATCGTGGCCCAGTGGACGGGCGCCCCGGACATCAAGGAGATGGAAAAGGCGATCGAGGGGCTGATGGGAGCGGAAGAAAAGAAGTAACCATCCCTCCAATGTCCCCTCGGCATCGGACATCGGTCGTCGAGGTGTACGATTGAGGGCCGAACCGATCCCGGAATCGGATTTTTTCGTATGAATCCTTAGTGACTGATACAAGCAATCCTGAAGCAGTGTCTTGGAAGCAATAGTTGATGTTTATATGCAATAAGACAGTTGTGTTTCGCGGCCTGCTTCCGGTGCCGCGGAGCACCATATTCCTTGACTTAGCCATCCGGCAAACCAGATACTCTTTCTGAACAAAGGTTGTTGTTGCACGCCCTGCACGGATGCCAGGACAGCAAAGCTCCACCATCAATGCTGAAGCACGGTCTTTCCCTTTCTTAAAAGTCCACGACGGACACTCCGGTTCTCTCGAACCGGACCAACAGGCTGCCTGGCTTTCTACGCAGGGGGAGAACTCCACGATGATGACCCGACGCTGCCTTGCCTTTGCCCTGCCGCTCCTGTTCCTGGGATCGGCATACCATACGGCCGACGCTCAAAAGCCGCTCGAAAACGGTCGTGACGAGAAGGCCGCTCCCGGACCCATTGCGCCGGGGGATACCCCACCCCCGGCTGCCGAGGGACCCCGGAATGATGACGGAACCAACGCACCGCAGGCCCCCCAGGACCAGGTCATCAACGACGACCTCATCGTCGTGGGGAGCGAGTGTGTCGGCCTGGACTGTGCGGATGGCGAAAGCTTCGGCTTCGATACGATCCGGCTCAAGGAGAACAATCTCCGCATCCGGTTCATGGACACAAGCACCGCTGCCGGGTTCGCCACGAACGACTGGCAGTTGACGGCCAACGGGTCGGGAGACGGCGGAAAGAATTTCTTTTCCGTTGACGACATCGACGGCGGCAGGACCCCGTTCCTCCTCGAGGCCGGTGCCCGCACGAATGCCCTGTACATCAGGAACAACGGCTCCGTGGGCTTCGGTACCGGCGCGCCGGTGGTTGATCTGCACACCCGGTCCGGGGACACACCCACGCTTCGCCTGGAGCAGGACGGCAGCGCAGGCTGGACACCGCAAACCTGGGATGTCGGCGGAAACGAGGTCGGTTTCTTCGTTCGCGACATCACGAACGGCTCGCGGCTTTCTCTCAGAATCCGGCCCGGCGCTCCCGGAAGCAGCATCGACGTCGCCGCTGATGGCGATGTCGGCATCGGCTCCGACAGTCCCCAGGCCAGGCTCCACGTGAAGGGAGATCCGGCGAGCGGTGAGCCGGCGGTCCTCGTCTCGAAAACGGACAACACGGAGCTGCTCAAGCTCGACGCCAACGGCAATCTTTCGCTGGCCGGCCTCGTGTCGGTGTCCTCGAGCCGCGAAGTCAAGGAGAACTTCCGCCCGGTCGATGGCGACGAAATCCTCGACAAGGTTTCGCAGCTCAGCCTGGGAACGTGGAACTACAAGACCGAGGGACCTTCCGTGACCCACATGGGTCCGATCGCCGAGGAGTTCACCGGGGCGTTCCGCCTCGGTGCGGATGAAAAGAAGATCGGCGTCATGGACGTTTCCGGCGTGGCGCTGACCGCCATCCAGGCGCTGGACCGCAAGAACCGGGAAAAGGACGCGAGGATCGCCGAGCTCGAGGCCAGGATCGCCGCGCAGGAAGCGCAACTGTCCGGGGACCGGGAGCAGCTCGTTCAGCTCGCACGGGAACTGGCCAGCATCAAGGCCTTGATCTCCAGGGACTAGGGAAAACCGTACACCTCCGCCTCTTGCCCTTCACAAGGAGATCTTCGGTGATGAACGCGCATCCGCATCGATCCCTGCCCGTTGTCCTGGGTGGGATGTTCTTGATCATGGCCGCCATCCAGCCTCCGGACGCATTCTCTTCCACCCTGTTCGGCATGAGCTGGACGGGAAGCGAAGAGGAACTCCGGTCGATCGAAGACTCGGGAACCACGGCGCTGGCCGGTCCTGTTCCCGGATTGTTGACTCTCGTGCCCGAGGCCGCGGCTGTCGACCCCGCCGCGCAACTGGTCTATCAGGTCGGAACCACTGCCGGGGGCACCCATCTCTTCGTGATGGACCTGGTGACCGGCACCCTGGCGGGGAACCCGCTCCTGGACCGGAGCTTTTCCAACATTCGTGTCCTGGGGGACGGAAGCCTCGTCGGCATTGCCTGGACCGGGACGCAGGCGGAGCTTCGATCCATCGACACGTCAACCGGCCAGTCCCTGCCGATCGCCGGGATTACCGGCATGGGCTCGATGCTGGCCGCCGCCAATGCCGTGGATCCTTCCGGCGACATGATGTACCAGGTCGGCTTTGCAGGGGCCGGGATCGGCGCTCCGGTCCTTTTCCTGATCGATACGCAGGCCGGCACTGTGGCTGATGTCGCTCTGGACCGGACGTTCGCGAACCTCCGGGTCCGTGCCGATGGAGTTCTGGTCGGCCTCAGCTGGAACGGCAGCGAGGAGGAACTCCGGTCCATCGACACCACGACGGGGGCGAGTTCACTCATCGGCAGCCTGACCGGGCTGGTCGGTCTCGTTCCCGCCGCCGGTGCGCTCAATGTCCCGGGGGGACGCCTGTACCAGGTCGGATCCATGGACAACCAACCCGGTTCCTTCCTGTTTCAGGTCGACCCGCAAACCGGATCGGTGCTCGACAATCCCGCCGTGGACCGCGAGTTCGCCAATCTCCTCGACAGTGCCCCTCGGAACCAGCCCCCGGTGGCGGACGCCGGGGAGGACGTGACCGCCGAATGCCTGTCGTCGACGTCGACGGCGGTGCAACTCGACGGGACGGGCTCCAGCGACCCCGAGAACGACGCGCTCACCTATTCGTGGGCGCCCGCCGGGCTGTTCAACAACCCGGACTCATCCCAGCCCACCGGCAACTTTCCGAAGGGCGTCACGCTCGTCACGTTGACCGTCTCGGACGGCGTGAGCCAGGACACCGACGAAGTTCAGGTGACGATCGAGGACACCACCGCCCCGGTTCCGACCTGCCCGGTCGACATCACCATCGATGACAACGGCGACTGCCCGGGCGGCGGAGTCCCCAAAGGCGATGCCCAGTTGACCGCGTTCTTCGCCGGCTTCTCGGCCGTCGACGCCTGCGACGCGACGCCGACGCTGACGAACGACGCGCCGGCCTGCTTTCCCTACGGCACGACGACCGTGACGTTCACGGCCTGCGACGACGACAACAACTGCGCGAGCTGCACCGCGGACGTCACTGTCCAGGATGATGTGCCGCCGGTGATCAACGTGGAGCTGAACCGTGACGCGCTCTGGCCACCGAACCACAAGATGGCGTGGATTTCGGCGCAGGTCACCGTGACCGACGCCTCGGATCCGAATCCCTCGTTCGTCCTGACCTCCATTACCAGCAGCGAGCCGGACAATGGCCTCGGTGACGGCGACACCGACAACGACATCCAGGAGGCGGCTCTCGGCACGCCGGACACCGAATTCCTTCTCCGCTCGGAGCGGGCCGGCGGCGGCAGCGGGCGCAAGTACACGATCACGTATACCGCCACGGACGTGTCCGGCAACACCGCGGTCGCCACGGTGTGTGTCACGGTTGCGCACGACCAGTCCGGCCATGCCATGGCATCCTCGGGGTTCAATGCCACCGGAGCCGGGTTCGACACAGACGCGGTTCTGTACCGGCTCGTCGTGTTCTCGCGCCCCGGCCTCGACGCGTCACAGATCAACGCGCGATCGGCATTCGTCGGGAACGTGGTCGGCGTGGTCCGCCCCGAGTCGAGCCGAATCATCGATCTCAACGGGGACCGCAAGGGGGACCTGGAACTGCTCTACAGCATCCCGGCCACTTCGCAGCTGAGATCGGAGTCCACGAACAAGGACAAGATCGGCCTTCATTACCGGACGGCCACGGGCAGCTGGCTGGTCAACAATATCTTTGGTCTCGGCCCCCCGATGGCAGTCCAGAACGACGGATCCGCGGACAAGAACCCGTTGACTCTGGAGACACCGGACACGGACGGGCCGGACGAGTCCGGCGGATCGATCGTCGTCTCCGATACCGGTCGCCTCCAGTTCACGACGCGCGCGGCCGGCCCGGTCCGTGTGGAGGTGTTCACCGTGAGCGGCCGGAAGGTATGTACGATCGTGAACGAAGATCTTGAGTCGGGAAGCCATGATCTGGACTGGGACGGCACGGATGAAGGGGGCCGTCCTCTTCCCGCCGGAATCTACTTTTACCGGATCCAGATGCCCGATCGTCAGGAAGTGGTCAAGATTCGACTGGCACGGTGATTCGGCGCCGCACAGGCCGCGTCACCCATGCCGTGCAAACAGGTCCGGCGCTGCCGTCGAGGCGGCGGCCGGGCCTGTATGCATCTTTTCATGCTCCAGCAGCCACGCCTTTTTCTTCAGCCCGCCCGCGTAACCGGTGAGCTTTCCGTTCGCTCCGATCACCCGGTGGCACGGCACCACGATAGCGATCGGGTTCAGCGCGTTCGCCCGGGCCACGGCGCGGACCGCCGTCGGCCGGCCGATCGTGGCGGCCAGTTCGCCGTAGCTCACCGTGCGTCCGGCCGGAATCCGGCGCAGGGCCGCCCAGACGAGTTCCTGGAACGGCGTGCCGCCTCCGTCCGTTGCGAGCGTGTCGATCGCGCCGACATCGCCGTTCAGGTAGGCGCGGAGGGCCCGCGTCACCGCGCTGGTCTTCGGCTCGTCGACGATCGAGATCTCTCCGAAACGGCGCGCCAGCTTATCGCGATGCCTTGCGGCGCGACCTCCGAACTCGAGCGTCACGAGTGTTCCGTTCCGGTGCAGCGCTTCCAGCTTTCCGGCCGGCGTGTCCAGCACGGACCGGTGAATCGTGATCGACATCCGCTTTCTCCTTTTCGTTGCCCAGCGACATCCAGAGCGCGATCACCGCGTACGCCCGCCAGGGGCGCCACGCCTCCGCGATCGCTTCCAGGTTTTTCGGTTTCGGATCCTTCCCCCAGCGTTCCGCCGTCTTCAGCAGTCCGAGATCGGACGACGGAAACGCGTCCGGGTGCGACAACCCCCGCATGGCGATGTAGTGCGCCGTCCAGGCGCCGACGCCCTTGACGGCGCACAGCTCCTCGACCGTCTCCTCGAGATCGCGGTAGCGGTCGAGCCGGACGCTTCCGTCCTGGACGGCCGCGGCGAGATCGCGGATCGTGGCGGCGCGGCTCTTCGGAATCCCGATCGCCGACACGTCGTTGCGTGCCAGCACCTCCGCCGTCGGGAAAAGATGCGTGAGGCCGTTGCCATCGCCGGCCGGCAGGGCCTCCCCGAACCGCTCCACGAGCCGCCCCGTCAGCGTGACCGCCCCCTTCACCGACACCTGCTGCCCGAGCAGGCCGCGCACGGCCATCTCGAACGGATCCCAGGCGCCGGGAACGCGCGGCCCGGCCTGGAGCGTGGTCGTTGTCGCGAGCACCGGATCGCGGCCGAGGTGCTCCGCGATGTCCGCCGGGTCGCAGGTGAGGTCGAAGATCCGGTTCACGCGCTCCACGATCGCCGGGAGGTCCGGCGAAACCGGCCCGTGCACCCGCAGTTCCAGGTGATGCATGCCGGGGACGGGACGCACCTCGATGATCCCCGTCGTGTCGCCGGCGCGTATCGTCCGCCGGTACGCCGCGGCGTCGCACGTTTCGATGCCGGGCACGGCGCGGAGGGAAAAGAACGTCACCATCCGGTTCCAGTCGAACGGAGGCTTGAACGGGAGTTTCAGGACGAGCGCGTCGGTACCGGCGCCGGTCGGCCGCGCGCCGTATTCCGCGCCCGCGCCGCGCCCGGCCGGAGCGCGCCGGACCGGATGCGCACCGGAGTTGTTCGAAGCCGGGCGGGCGGGCGAAAGGGCCGCGGGGCGGTTCTCCCGCAGCCGCCCCGGCGTGTTCCGGAACGAACGCCGGATCGCCGCGTTGAACCGCCGCACGTTCGGATACCCGGACGCGAACGCGATCGCCGTCATCGTCAGGTTCGTTTCCTCGATCAGCTTCTTCGCAAAGTGCGCCCGCCGGGTGGCCACGATCGCCCGCGGCGACGCGCCGACATGCGTCACGAACAGCCGCCTCAGGTGCCGGCTCCCCACGCCGAGCCGTGCGGCCAGTTCCTCGATTCCGAGTTCCTCCTCCTCGGAAGACAGCAGCAGCCGGAGCGCCCGCGACACCGTGGCCGACGTGCCCATCCACGCCGGCGTTCCCGGCGAGGACTCAGGACGGCAGCGCAGGCAGGGGCGGAAACCGGCCTCCTCGGCGGCGGCCGCGCACCGGTAGAACTTGACGTTCTTCCGCCGCGGCATCGGGGCCGGACACCCCGGCCGGCAGTACACCCCGGTCGTGACGACGCCCACGACGAAACGCCCCTCGAAGCGGCGGTCGCGGCTGGCGATGGCCGCGTAACAGGTGGTCGGATCGAGTTCCATGAAGGGATTATGCCCCCAAAAGGGCGGCCGGAGTTGGACGTTTTCGGACCTGGTTGTCGGGGCTATCGCTCCGGGCCGCGAACTCAGCGAAGTCGCACCGGGCGCGGGTGATGCCCTCTCCGTCTCCGCGGTCGTCGCGAGCGAGCGGAGCCATGGATGGCGGAGCGAGCGAGCGTCGAGCGTCGCCGGCACAGGATGTGCCGGCCAGCGCACCGCGGAGACGGAGAGGGCATTGCCCGGGCCTGTCTGCGCGGCCAGGTTCTCCTGCTAGAGCAGCAACCCCGACAACCAGGTCCGCACCGCGTCCACCTCCACCGCCCGCACCATGTGCCCGACCGGAAATGATCTGAACTCCGCCGGGAATCCGTTTTCCTTCAGGATCTCGTACGACTCCCGCGCCCGCTCCACCGTGATCGCCTTGTCCTTCTCTCCGGCCACGACGAGCACGGGGATCTTCCGATCGCCCCCGAGTTCCTCCGTCACGAATTCCGCCTTCATCCGGCCGTGGATGGCCACGACGCCCGCGACCCGGTCGAGGTGCGTCAGCGCCGTGTGAAACGCGGTGTACGCGCCCTGCGAGTATCCGAGGAGGAACACGCGGCTCCGGTCGATCGTCACCCGTTCCGCCATCTCGTCGACGAGTTTCAGGATGTAATCCGCCGAGCGGGTCATCGTGCTCCGGAACGGCTCCTCGTTGCCGTCGTAGATGTACCAGGCATGGCCGATCGTGATGGCGCCGTCCTTCCGGATTTCGTAGGGATACACGCCGTCGGGAAAGATCCACACCGCGGGGGGGATCGTCAGGTCGTTCAGGATCAGCCGGAACTGTTCCGCGTTCATCCCCATCCCGTGCAGCGCCACGACGACCGGCCGGCCGCCGGCGGGCGCGGGACCGGGAGGCACGAGCAGGCGGTACTGCGTGGCCGTCTCGAAACGGGACGAGCCGGAGTCGAGCCGGAAATCACGCGCGGGCATGAGCGCGCCTCAGGCGCCGTGCTCCTCTTCGTATTTTTCGCGGAGTTTCGCCACCACGGTCGGGTCGGCGAGCGTCGTCGTGTCGCCGAGCGCCTTCCCCTCGGCGATGTCGCGCAGCAGCCGGCGCATGATCTTTCCGGAGCGCGTCTTCGGCAGGTCCGCGGTGAACAGGATGTCCTCCGGCCGCGCGATCGCCCCGATCTTCTTCGTGACATGCTCCTTGAGCGCGGCCACCAGCGCCTCTCCCGGCTCGTGCCCTTCCTTCAGCGTGACGAACGCCGCGATCGCCGTCCCCTTGAGATCGTGCGCGCGCCCCACCACCGCGGCCTCGGCCACGTTCGGGTGATCCACGAGCGCCGACTCCACCTCCATCGTGCCGATGCGGTGCCCGGCCACGTTCATCACGTCGTCCACGCGGCCGAGGACCCAGAAGTAGCCGTCCTCGTCGCGCTTCGCGCCGTCACCGGGAAAGTAGGTGTCGGGCCACTTCGACCAGTACGTGCTCCGGAACCGCTCCGGATCGCCCCAGATGCCGCGCGTCATGGCCGGCCAGGGGCGGGTCAGCGCCAGGAAGCCGCCGCCGACGTCGATGTTTTCCCCCTTCTCGGAAAGAATCTGCGCCGAGATTCCCGGAAACGGCCGCGCGCACGAACCCGGTTTCGTCGAGGTCATCCCCGGCAGCGGCGTGATCAGGATCATGCCGGTTTCCGTCTGCCACCAGGTGTCCACGATCGGGCAGCGTTCGCCGCCGATGTACTTGTGGTACCAGACCCATGCTTCCGGGTTGATCGGTTCGCCGACGGAGCCGAGCAGGCGGAGGCTTTTCATGTTGTGTTTGAGCGGCCACTCGGTGCCCCACTTCATGAACGCGCGGATCGCGGTCGGAGCGGTGTAGAGGATCGTCACGCCGTACTTTTCCACGAGCGCCCAGAAGCGGTCGCGCTGCGGCCAGTCCGGCGCGCCCTCGTACATGACCTGCGTGGCGCCGTTCGCCAGCGGGCCGTACACGATGTACGAGTGGCCGGTCACCCAGCCGATGTCCGCGGTGCACCAGTACACGTCCTGGTCGCGCAGGTCGAACACCCACTTCGTCGTGGCGTACACACCGGTCAGGTAGCCGCCGGTCGTGTGGGTGATCCCCTTCGGCTTGCCGGTCGTGCCCGACGTGTACAGGATGTAGAGCAGGTCTTCCGAGTCCATCGGCTCCGGCGGGCAGACCGGCGCCGCGTCCTGCATCAGCCGGTGGTACCAGTGATCGCGCCCCTCCTGGAAGTGCATCGGAAACTCGCCGCGCTTGACGACGACCACGTGCTCGATCGACGGCGTGTCCTCCAGCGCCTCGTCGGAGATGTTCTTGAGCTGCACGATGCCGCCGCGCCGGTAACCGCCGTCGGCGGTCACGAGGACCTTTGCCTTCGCGTCGTTGATCCGGTCGCGCAGCGACTCGGCGCTGAACCCGCCGAAGACGACGCTGTGGACCGCGCCGATCCGCGCGCAGGCGAGCATGGCGATCGGAAGCTCGGGGATCATCGGCATGTACAGCGCCACGCGATCCCCCTTCGTCACGCCGAGCCCCTTCAGGCAGTTCGCGAACTGGCAGACCTCGCGGTAGAGGTCCCAGTAGGTGAGCGTCCGCTGATCGCCCGGCTCCCCCTCCCAGATGATCGCCGCCTTGTTCCGCCGGGCACCCGCCACGTGGCGGTCCAGGCAGTTCGCGCTGATGTTCAGTTTTCCGCCGACGAACCACTTCGCATAGGGAGGCGTCCACTCGAGAACCGTGTCCCACGGCTTGATCCAGTCGAGCTCGGACGCAAAGTTGGCCCAGAACGCCTCGAAATCCTTCTCCGCGGTGGCGTAGATGGCCGGATCGTTGATCCATGCGCGCCGGGCGAGGTCCCTGGGAGGCTCGAACCGCCGGTTTTCCTTGAGAAGAGCCTCTATGGTCCTGTCGACGGGGCCGTGATCGGAATTCGTCATGGAGGGGCCTCCGGTTCGAGTTTCGGGGAGCGAACACTGTTATACTGGGCGGGTCGACACATAGAGGGCCCATCATGTCTCCCCGCGGCAGATCCCTCGTTATTTTGGCATTACTGGCGGCCGTGCTGCAATGCGCCGGCACGCTGGTTCCCGGTCCCCACCTCTGGGGCGTGCATCACTACGCATTTCTCCCGACCTGGATCCAGGCCCTCGCCCTCGTCATCCTGATCGTGACGTTCCTGCCCGCCACCCGCGACCCCCTGGCGGAACGGCTTGCCGGAGTGGCGTCGGGGTTTTCCTCATCCGCGGCCGCCCGCCGCGCCGTGATCGTCACGCTGTGCATCGCGGCCGTGGTCTTCTGGCTCGGCCGGTCCCGCACGTTCTTCATGTCGGACGGCGAACTCCTCCTGCGGGACATCCAGCGCGGCGTGCTTTCGGCGTTCGAGGCGGACACGCTGAGCGCCCCGTTCCATCTCTGGTTTCATCATCTGCTCCGCGACACGTTCGGCGTTGCATCGTGGACCGCGTCGTTCCGCATCGCGTCCATCGGCGCCGGAATCGTGTGGATCGCCTGCGTCATGGCCATCGTCGGTCGACTCACGAAGGACGGGGCGGCGCGCTTCTTCCTTGCGGGGCTGCTGGTGACCGCCGGCATGACGCGGCTGTTCTACGGGTACGTGGAAACGTCGCCGCTGTTCGCCGCGGCGGTGGCCGTGTATACGTGGGCGGCGATCCGCTGCCTCGACGAGGGGAAGGGGGTCGTGGCCCTGGTCGCGGCGTTCACGCTCGCCGTGGCCATGCACGTGACGGCGTTCCTGTTCTTTCCGTCGCTCCTGTTCGTTCTTCTGCGTCACGGTGGACCGGAGCGGACGAGGCGCCCGGCGCTGCTGGCGGCTTCGCTCGTGCCGTTCCTGGCCCTTCCGCTGTTCTGGCTGGTGCGGGGCGGCGGCGAAAAGACGGGCAGCGCGTTCGAGGCGTACATGACGAAATTCGTGCCGCTGTCCGGACCGCTGCTGCCGAAACAGGCCTACACGTTCCTCTCGTTGCCGCATCTTGCCGAGTTCATGAACGAGCAGGTTCTGCTCGGCCCCGTGGCGTTCTTCGGGTTCGTGACCGTTCTCCTGTTCGCGCTGCGGGGAAAGGGCGCGAAGCTTCCATCGAGCCGGGGAGACGGGACGGAAGGCCCGGGTCGCGCCGACAGGGCGCCGCACGACGCCGGACGCGACGGCGCGATTCCTCACCTTGCCGGATTCCTGGTCGTGATGGCGATCCCGATCCTCGTTCTTTCCCTCGTCTACAATCGCGAACTCGGCGGCGCCCGGGACTGGGACCTGCTGGCCAACCTGACGCTCCCCTGCCTGCTGCTCGTCGGGCTGGCCGTGCTGGAGGAATCCGAAGGGGCGCTCGCGGCCGGCCGCAGGGGCGGGCGCAAACCGACCGGGGTGTTCCCGCGCATCGCGGTATCGCTGATTGGAGTGTCCATGGTGCATCTGGCCGGCTGGGTGTTGATCGATGCGGAGGCCGTCCGGTCCATGAACCATCTCAAGGCGCTGTTCCCGCCGGAAGCCCCCGTTTCGCGGTTCGCGCGGGCCTACGCATTCGAGGAGATGGGGCGCTCCTACATGGAAGGCGGCGATTTCGGGAACGCCCGGGTCTGTTTCGAGACGGCACTGGCCATCGATCCGTCCGACATGAAGGCGGTCGGGCCGCTCGCGCATCTCTCGTCCATGGCCGGGGATCACGAAGCCGCGGCCCGTTACTACCGCGAAGCCGGGCGTCTCCGGCCGGACAATGCCGCGTCGTTCCTGAAGCTCGCGGGGTCGCTGACGGCGCTGGGCCGGACCGGAGAGGCGGCGGACGCCTACCGCCGATGCCTCGACATCGATTCGGAGCAGCCGGCGGCCTGGCAGGATTTCGGCAACCTGCTGTTCGGCATGGGCGACCTGGCGGCCGCTCGCGCCGCCTACCGAGAAGCGCTGGTGCTCAAGCCCGGCGATCCGGACCTCGGGTTCAACATCGGCCTGACACTGGAACACGAAGGGAAGGACGATGAGGCTCTCGCCGCCTACCGGGCGGTCCTGGCGGCGCACCCCCTTCACCTGGCCGCCCTGTTCGGCAGCGGAACCCTGCTGCTGCGCACCGGACGCTTCGAGGAAAGCCTGGCGCTCTTTTCCGCCGTCCTGGACATCCAGCCCGGCGCGCGGGACGCTTCCATCAACCTGGCCCTCGCAAATGCGCAGCTCGGGCGTTTTCCCGAAGCCGGCGCCGGACTGGAACGAACCGCGACGTTCGACGAGCGCGTCGCCGGCGCCTACATCGACGTGGCGAAAGTGGCCGAGGCGCACGGAAAGATCTCCGAGGCCGTGTTCATCCTCACATCGTGCCGGATGCGGGACGGCCGGCTGGCCGACCAGCTCGGCGCCGCGGATTTTGTGGCGCGTCTCCAGACCATCGAGACGAGAGCTTCCCGCTGAAAGTCGAGATTCCGTCTTGACGGAATCTCCCGCCGTCGCGAGACTGTGACCGGTCCCTCCGCGCTGCGCTCCGCACCACCCGCCTGGTTTCTTTCATGGACTTTCCAGATCGCGATTCCGACCCGGACGCCCCGGCTCGCTGCGGTTCCTCGGAACTCCTGCGGCGCACGATCGCGCGCCTGCTTCCCACGCCGCTGCGTGTGCACATCACCGGCGAAACCGGCACCGGCAAGAACCACCTGGCCTACCGCTTCCGCAGCCACGCGGAGGAACACGGAAAGCCGTTCGTGGAAATCAACGTGGCCAACCTGCCCGATACGCTGTTCGAGGGGGAACTGTTCGGACACAGGCGGGGTGCGTTCACCGGCGCGCAGTCCGATCGCGAGGGGGTCATCGAGCGGGCGCAGGGCGGCGTGCTCTTTCTCAACGAGATCGGCGAACTCCCGGCGGCCGGACAGGCCCGCCTGCTGACCGTCCTCGACACGGGCGCCTACCGGCGTCTCGGCGACTCCGCGGAGCGCCGCTTCGCGGCGCGCGTCCTTTCGGCCACGAACCGCGACCTCCGCGTCCTGGTGACGGAAGGGCGCTTCCGCGCCGACCTCTATTACCGGATCGCCCAGGTGACGATCCGGATCCCGCCGCTCCGGGAACGCCGGGACGAAATCGAACCGCTCGTCCGCGCGTTCCTGGCGGCGGCGGCGGAAAAGCGGGGAAGGGCGATCACGATCGAAAGAAAGGCGCTCCGCCTGCTCACCGCGGATCCCTGGCCCGGCAACGTGCGCGAACTCCGGGACTGCGTGGAAACCCTGGCCTTCCTGCTTCCGGATCACGGCCGCCTGCGCATCCGCGCTCCGGATGTCCGCGACTTCCGGCAGGCGTGCGTGTGGCGCGGTCCGGGTGATGCCGGTCCCGACCGGGAGTTTCTCCGCGACAAGATAGAAAGACTGGAGCGGGAGGAGATCCTCCGGGCCCTGATTCGATCGGCGGGGAACAAGACCCGGGCGGCCCGCGACCTCGGACTGTCGATCCCCGGCCTGCGGTTGAAACTGCGGCGGCTTGGCCTGCCCGAGTAGCCGGCAGCCGGTCCGTCGTCCTGATCCCGCTGTTGTGGGCGAGTTCGCGCCGCCGTCGCCCGCGATCGGAGGCGGCGCCGGATGGGCCCGGAGGGGTCGCGCTTGCGACCCCTCCGGACTCCGGTCAGGTCAGCAGGACCATCGAGCGCGCCGGCGACGCGGCGGGAAGGCTCAGGACCATGCCGCCGTCATCGCCTCCTTCCTTGCCGTCGCCGGGGAGCGTGGCGTCGATGAGGGCGTCGATGAAGTCGAGGATCGCTCCGACGACCTTCTTGAACGTCTTCCACCAGCCGCCGAGAAACTGCGGCTGGGCGGAATCGCTCCGCACGGCACGACCTCCCGGGTCACCGACAAGAACGAAGTGCGACGTCGGCGCGGGTTCCGGCTGCGACCGCGGGGTCTGTCCCGCGAGCGCGAGAACCAGGACCAGTGCGGCCAGGGCAGTGAGGTAACGCATGGCAGATCTCCTCTGGGGGTTGTACGGGGGAGCGCGGTGTGCGCGGAGGTCAGCGTTTGCATCAATCGTGCCCGACCTCCCGGGCGGCCGCCCGCGTGCGATCGTGCCCGTAGCGATGCCGATCGCGCTCTTTATCGGGGCGTCGATCGGAAAGGTTCTTTCCGCCCCGCCCGCCGCGCCGCGTCACTGTGCTGCAACCCCGTCGGTTAACCCCGGAAAGTCGTCGTCGGGCGCTTCCTCCAGGACTGTCGCGGCATGTCCGGCGCTTTCTCCCCAGATCCGCAAGGTCCGGAGTGAAACCTTTCCGCGGAGAGTCCGTAGTTTTCCATCAGTGCGTTCTCTGCGGAAGGAGGGGTCCATTGGCCGGATTCGTCGGAGACATGATTGCTCTGCCTTTCAAGGTGATGGGATTTTTCATCGCGCTCCTGTTCCTGCCGTTCAAGATCCTGGGATTTCTCCTCGGACTGGTCCTGTTTCTCCCGTTTCTGATTCTCTCGCTCACGCTTGTCTGTCTTCTGCTTCCGGTGTTTCTCCTCGTCGGGTTCTGCCTCCTGGGCGGTCTGCTTCTCTGCACGTGCTGATCCCTGCCGACCCGCGGGGGCGGGCAAACCTCTTGGTGCCATGCCAATAAGCCCAAGTTGAGCCATTTAATACGGCAATATCCAAATTAATGGATCTCAAAGACCACAAAATCGCTCAAAATTGGATCATTGGATCTTTCCGAGGCATGCGTCTGCGCTAATATTGGGCGCATCTCGGGGAGGTTTTCATGAAGATCCTGATCGACCGCCAGTCCGGAAGTCCGCTGTACCAGCAGGTCCGCGATGCGCTTCACGAAATGATCCGTTCCGGTGTGCTGGGCCCGGGAGATGAACTGCCCGCCAGCCGGGTCCTGGCCAGAAGCCTCGGGCTCAATCGGGGAACGGTCACCACGGCCTATGATGACCTGGTGTCCCGGGGGCTCCTCGATCGGCACGTCGGCCGCGGCACATATGTGGCCGGGCGCGAGGAACTCGCCGCCGCCCTTGGCGAACTGAAGCCCGCGCCGGCGCCGGAGGGAAAACGGCTCCCGTGGAAGAGCCTGTTTGTCTACGACCCGCTCGAGGATCGCGATCCGCTGGCCGCCGACATGTCGGCCTGGACGGCGCAGCCCGGCATGATCTCCTTCGCCGGCGGTGTGCCCGACGCCTCGATGTTCCCGTCGGACGATTTCCGCCTGGCCCTGAACCGCGCCCTCCGCGAAGAGGGCGCAACGCTGCTCCAGTACGGCACGATGTCCGGATACCGGCCGTTCATCGATTTCCTCCGTCACTATCTCGTCGAGCGCGGGGTCGGCGCCGTGCCCGAGGAGATCCTCGTCGTCAACGGCTCGCAGCAGGGGATCGACCTGATCTCCCGCACGTTCGTCGATCCGGGCGACGCGATCGTCGTGGAGGATCCGTCCTACTACGGGGCCCTCAATCTTTTCCGGGGATTGAAACCGCGGCTCCTGCCGGTTCCCGTGGACGGCGAGGGACTCGACGTCGACGCGCTGGCGGTGCTCCTCAGGAAGGAGCGGCCGAAGCTCCTGTACACGATGCCCACGTTCCAGAACCCGACCGGCGTCAGCATGTCGCTGTCCCGGCGGCGCCGCCTTCTCGCGCTGGCCGCCGAGCACAACCTCCCGATCCTCGAGGACGACTTCGACGGCGACCTCATCTACGAGGGGGACAACCTCCCGCCGCTCCGCGGCCTTCCCGGGGGGCGCGACGTTATCTACACGAGCACGTTTTCCAAGGTTCTGTTTCCCGGCATCCGGCTCGGCTGGGTCGTGGCGGCCCCGGCGGTCATCGAGCGCCTGGGCGCGGCCAAGCAGGCCGCGGACCTGTCCACGTCGCTCCTGTTCCAGGCGGCCATGGTTCACTTTGCCCAGGGGCGCCGGCTCACCCGCCACGCGGAACAGGTGCGGGCCGAATACCTGAAGCGCCGCGACCTGCTCCTCGCGGCACTCAGGAAGGAGATGCCGGAAGGCGTCACCTGGACGCGGCCCGCCGGCGGCTTTTCGCTGCTCGTCCGGCTGCCGGCTCCGGTCGACTCCGCGGCGATCCTGCCGAAAGCGGCTTCCCGCGGGGTCCTGTACACCGCCGGCCGCCTGTTCACTCTGTCCGGAGACAACCGGATGCTCCGGCTGTCGTTCGGAAACGTCAACGCCGCGCTGATCCACGAAGGCGTGAAACGCCTTGCCACGGTCGTACGGGAAGAGCTGGGGCGCGCGCAGAAGACCGGCGGACGCCGGGCCGCGGGCGCCATCGAGGCGCCGGTCTGATGTCGATCACCACTCGGAAAGGGAGAAGATCATGAAGGAATACACGCTGAAACTGAAGACCGGCCTCGCCGAAATGCTCAAGGGCGGCGTCATCATGGACGTCACCGACGCCGCGCAGGCCCGCATCGCCGAGGAGGCCGGCGCGGTCAGTGTCATGGCGCTCGAGCGCGTCCCCTCCGACATCCGCAGGGACGGCGGGGTGGCCCGCATGGCCAGCGTCAGGAAGATCCGCGAGATCATGGAGGTCGTATCGATCCCGGTCATGGCCAAGGTCCGCATCGGGCACTTCGCCGAGGCGCAGATTCTCGAATCGCTCGGCGTCGACTACATCGACGAGAGCGAAGTCCTGACCCCCGCCGACGACAAGTTCCACGTGGACAAGTTCGCGTTCAAGACGCCGTTCGTCTGCGGCTGCCGGAACCTCGGCGAGGCGCTCCGCCGGATCGGCGAAGGCGCCGCCATGATCCGGACGAAGGGGGAGGCCGGCTCGGGCAACATCGTCGAGGCCGTCCGTCACATGAGGACCGTGACGAGCCACATGAAGAAGCTGACCACGCTCGGTCCCGAGGAACTGATGACCGAGGCGAAGGAGATGGGTGCCCCCTACGAACTCGTGAAGTGGGTGGCCGCCAACGGAAGGCTGCCGGTGCCGAACTTCGCCGCGGGCGGCATCGCCACGCCGGCCGACGCCTCGCTCATGATGCAGCTCGGCGCGGAATCCGTTTTCGTCGGCTCCGGCATCTTCAAGTCCAGCGACCCGGCGGCGCGGGCCCGGGCCATCGTCCTGGCCACGACGCACTACAAGGACGCGGCGAAGCTCGCGGAACTGTCGGAAGACCTCGGCGAAGCGATGCCCGGCCTCGACGTTTCGAAGATGCCGGAATCCGAGCTGCTGCAGACCCGGGGCTGGTGATGAAGCAGGAAGTCGGCCCCGGCGGGCGTTTCCCCGCCGCGGGCCCGGCCGACGGCGTGACCGCGCAGGTCCCGGAGCAGGGTGCCGGCGTCGCCGCGATCGGGGGCCGGTCGTCCGGGGCACCCGTTCCGGCCGTCGGAGTGCTCGCGGTCCAGGGCGACTTCGCGGCTCATCTCGACGGCCTCGCGCGGCTGGGCGTCGCGGGCCGTGAGGTCCGCACTCCCGGCGACCTCGCCGGCCTCGACGGAGTGATCCTCCCCGGCGGGGAGAGCGGCGCTCATCGCCGAATTCTCCAGGAAAACGGCCTGTTCGAAGCGCTCCGCCGCTTTCACGACGAGGGGGGCGCCCTGTACGGCACGTGCGCCGGCCTGATTCTGCTGGCCCGAAGCGTCACCAATCCGGTCCAGGAATCGCTCGGCCTGATCGATGTGGACGTGGTCCGGAACGGCTACGGCCGCCAGATCGATTCCTTCGAGGCGGTCGGCCGGCCCGAACCGGGCGGACCGTTCGAAGGGCGGACGCTGCCGATGGTGTTCATCCGCGCGCCGCGCATCGGCCGGCTCGGCCCCGGAGTCGAGGTTCTTCTCCGTCACGACGAGGAACCCGTGGCCGTGCGGGAAGGGCGCGTTCTCGCCTCCACGTTCCATCCGGAAATGACGGACGACGAAACGTTTCACCGCTACTTCCTGACCGAAGTGATTCCTCAGCGCGATTTCGGCCGGAACTCCCTGCGGGAGATGCGCCGGAGCAGTTCGCCCGCGTAGTGCTCGGCCACGCCTCCGGGCGATCGGCGGACGACTCCTTCCAGGTAGCGGACCGCCAGCGGGGCGGGAAGGCGCATCGCCAGTTCATGGAGGGCCGGCCGGCACCAGCCGCTTCCGGGGGCCCTGGCGATCAGCGTGTCGACAATGGCCTGTGCCTCGGCCGGAACCACCTGCATCCGGTCCCAGGCCACGGTGAACAGCGCCTCGTCGCAGTCGAAATACGCTCCGCCCGCCGCGCACAACGACCAGAGTCCCACCTGGATCCGATCCCGTCCGCCGGAACCGTGCAGCGGGCCGACGGCCCGGAGAGCCGAAGGGGGGTCCACGGTGCCTGCCGGTCTGCGCACCAGCAGGAGGGGATCGGAGGTGACCCCGCCGGCCCGGCAGCGGACCAGCTGGCTCCCGTAGCCGGTGAAGACGCCGAAGCAGGATTCCGGGGACATGACCTCGTACAGTGTTTCCCCGGGTTCGATCGTCAGCCACTCGGCGTTCTCGAACTGTTCCTCCTGCGGCCAGGGAACGAGAGTCTCGCCGGACTCCGCTTCGAACTGCCACTCCGCCACGATCTTTCCCGAGCGGAACGGAATGCGCGCCGCGGAATCGGTTCCGTTCGTGATCCGCACCACGACCCAGGCGGTCTGGTGGGCGATCACCGTGTCGCGGATGGCTCCGATCCGGACGGAGATCGCTCCGGCCCCGAATGAGGGTGCGGCGGGACAGAGCAATCCGCCGACGGACAGCACAACGAGGGTCGCGAGAAACCGCATCAGCGGGGAGGACCCGTCACGCAGGCGAGGAGTGCCCCGGCAAAATCCTCCAGGCGGCCCAGCCGTTCGATGAGCGCATCGGCCTCGGGTCCCCAGACCAGGGCGGGCACCGGATTGTGCGTGTGTGACTTCGTGCTCATGTCCTCGATGTTTCCGTGGTCGCTGGTCAGAACAACGTGCGTGTCGGTCAGGTCGAACTGCTCGATTGCGGAGGCGAGGAAGCGGTCCAGTTCGCGGACCAGAGCCTGAGCCTGATCCAGGTCGCCAGTATGCCCTACCCGGTCGGTCAGGAAGTACTCGTAAATCGACAGCCGGTGATGCCGCGCCGCCCCGGCGAGGATGCGCCCGGCCTCCTCCGGCCTTCTTTCGGGGACGTCGAACCCCTTCCGGACCAGGTCCCGGTTCGTGAAATCGTGATACACGGCCCGCTCCGCCGCCAGGTCGTCGAGCGTCATGAACGGCAGTCCGGCGGCCTTGTTGTTCCAGGTCGATGCGCTCATCGGCCGGTCCCAGACGGCATCGCCGAGCTCGAAAAACAGCGGCCGATACGCGTTCAGGAACGCCGCCGTCGCCCCGGCTTCCACGGCGAGCCTGAGGATGGATCCTTCCACGAGTACCTGCCGGAGCCGCGGTCCCGGAAAACCGTAGTGGTGATGCCCGAGAACCTGCGCGGCATTGCGGCCGGTGAACAGCGTGGTCTGACCGGTGGCGCTCTGCGGGAGGCCCGCCATCCCGAGCGATGCGTCGACCGCCCGCATCCGTCCGTTCCGCGGCAGGGGCTCGCGCCGGAACGGCTCCGGAATCACCCCGGGGCGCCCGCCATCCGCGGGAGGTTGCCAGGCCGCCGGGAGAAACTGGCCGAGGATCGAGGTGCCGGACAGGGGATTCGTGGCGGGATCGTCACGGCCGATCCCCAGACCGTCCACGAAGATGAGCACGACCCTGGATTGCTTCAACGGATTCTCCTGAAACAAGATAGGACTGAAGAGCCGGTGGCGGCCGGGGATCCGGACCCCGGAGACCGGATCCCGGAGCTACTGTAACCGCTCACGCGGCAGGAAGATAGCATTGACTGATCCGAGTTTGGTGTGTAGAGCACATGTTAGGCAAAAAAAACATCGGTTAGGCATATTTAACATTGACGCTCGCCCCGCTCCTGATTAGTGTCTCGTGACTCGCGGAAACGGGGGCCTGCGCCCCCCCGCAGCCCAATTTCATGACTCCGATAACCGTAAACATAGAGGGCCCAGGAATGAAAACTCTGAAAGTCACCGTCGCTCTGCTCGTCGCTGCGCTCTTTGTCACCCCTTCGATGTCCTCGGCGGATGACGCCGAAGAAACTCCCCGGCCGGAGATCCCCGGATCGCTGAACGACAAACCGTTTCTCAAGAAGTTCGGCCGCGGGGTCAGCGTCGGCGGCTACATCGACATGGAATTTCTTGCGGACGAGAACGGGAGCACGTTCGATCAGCACCGGTTCATCCCGTTCCTCTTTGCCGAAGTGTCAGACCTGGTCAGCGTGGCCAGCGAAATCGAATTCGAGCACGGAGGCTTCGTCGCCGGAGACGAGGAAACGGACGGGGAGATCAAGCTCGAGTTCGCCCATCTCGACCTGAACGCCGCGGAGTGGCTCGGTTTCAGGGCCGGCCTGATCCTGACCCCGCTCGGGCGCTTCAATCTGACCCATGACTCGCCGACGAACGACCTGACCGACCGTCCGCTCATGGCCAACCGGATCATACCCACCACGCTCTCCGAGTCCGGCGTGGGCGTCTTCGGGCGCTTCTATCCGTCCGCGGCCGCGGTGATGACCTACGAGGCCTATCTCGTCAACGGGTTCGACGCGGGGATCATGCGGACGTCTTCCGAGGGGACGCCCACCGGCGAGATCCGCATCCGGGACGGCCGGGGGAGCGCCAAGAAGGACAACAACAACAGCCGGGCGTTTACCGGACGCGTCGGTCTCAGCCCGTCGCTGGGCGTCGACATCGGCGCATCGATGCACACCGGGCGCTACACGGACGAGGGGAGTCCTTCGAAGAGCCTGACGATCGTCGCCCTGGACGGTCTGTACACGCGCGGCCCGGTGGAGGTGCTCGGCGAGATCGCGTTCGCCTCCATCGATCCGCTCCGGGATCCCCGCGCCCTCGAAAAGGACGCCGCCGCCCTGCTGACCGAACTCCCCACGGAGTCGCAGAACGGATTCTACGCCCAGGTCAACTATCACTTCCTCGCCGGCGCCGTGAAATCCCTCCCGAATTCCATCTTCACGGCGGTCGCCCGGTTCGACCAGGTCGACTTCGACACGGACAAGGAGGGGGACCGGGAACGGCGGGCCTCGCTCGGCATCAATTTCCGCCCCACCGAGGACACCGCGGTCAAGCTCGACGTCCAGAGAAACTGGAAGAGCGCGCGCGGGAGCGCCACCGACGGCAAGGGGTTCGACGCGCTCCGTCTTTCGCTGGCGACCTACTTTTGAACCAGCGTTCTGCATGGGCTGGGGCCCTGGTGTTCCTCCTGGCCTTCTGGCCGGGGACCGGGCGGGCGGGCCAGGAGCCGCCCCCCATGGAGGAGCGGGTGTACCTGACCGTTCCCGAGGCCCTCAAGGAAACGTTTCCGAAGGCGGTCCGTTTCGCGGCGGAAACGCACGTTCTCGGGGACTCCGCCAGGGCGGCGCTGGTCGAACAGCTCGGCGGGCCGGTGGCCGAGGACACGGTCACGGTGCACCGGGCTCTGGGCGCGGGAGGCCGGACCCTCGGTTACGCCGTCGTTTCCGAGGAAATCGGCAAGTACCGCCCCATCACGTTCATGGTCGGCGTGAACCGGTCCCTGGAGGTGGAAAGGGTGACGATTCTCGTATACCGTGAGTCCCACGGCGGCGACGTGCGCCGCGAACGATTCCTCGGCCAGTATCATGGGAAGTCCGCGCAAAGCCCGCTCAGGACAAACCGGGACATCGTCAACATTTCCGGGGCAACGCTCTCCGTCCGCGCGCTGAACTACGGCGTACGGAAAGTTCTCGGGCTGCTCGATGCATGCGTGACGGCCCCCATCGAAGGATAATCTCCGTGACTCAGTATTATTCGTACAAGAAGTTTTCGCTCCTCACCGCCCCGCTTCATGTCCGGGTCCTGATCACCGCGTTCAATGTCGTGATCCTCGTGGCGCTCTGCGTCGGACTCGTCAATTACTGGGACAAGACCGGCATGACCCCGGCCGGCGTCATGTCCTTCTACCGCGGAAACGAAAGCCAGACCCTCGCGGCCGGACAGGCCATGACGTTCGAGAAGACGTTCCGCGAACTGCTGGACGCCACCCATCCCCACCTGTTCGGCCAGGGTGTGCTCCTGTTCATCCTGTCGCACATCGTGGCGCTGACACGGCTCGGCCAGCGGGCGAAGATCACGATCTATCTCGTGTCCTTCGGGGCCATGCTCCTCGATGCCGCCGTGCCGTGGCTGATCCGTTACGTGGCCCCGGAACTCGCGCCGGTCCAGATCGTGTCCGTGTCGCTGCTCACCGGCGCGTTCGTGGCCCAGATGCTCTTTCCGGTTCGCGAGATGTGGTTCATGGGCGGCGCACCCGTGGACACCGCCGCGACCGATGCCACCACCGAGCGCCCGCCCGCCCGCGCCCCGAGGCCGGAGCGCCGTCCTCGCCGGGACCGCCGAGATTCCCATCACCGGACCGGCCCGGCTCCGCGGGCGGAACCCCGCGGCGAACGGACCGGCAGGGGCGAAAGGGGAGAGAGGCCGAAGCCCGCGGAATCCGGCGGTGAAGCCGGATCGTCTCCCCAGCGCCGCAACCGCCGCCGACGGGGACGCCGCCCCCAGGGGCAGGGTGGAGGCGAGGGGCGCAACGCGGAAGGGGGCGGCTCGAACAACGCGTCTCCGTCCGTGTCTCCGGCGCCGGTGTCCTCGCAGGAGTGATGCGGTCGGGCCGCGCCGTCTCCCCGGTCGCGTGGGCCCGGACGGCGCTATCGATCGCGCTCCTCCTGGCCTCAGCCGCGTCCACGCTGGCACACGATAGCGCTCCACCGCCGCCTGTTCTTCACGAGCGCGCCTGGCTCCTGATGGGCACCGCGTTCGAGGCGAAGCTTTACGCGCCGGACTCGGCCGGTGCGGCCGGCGCGCTGGACGCGGCCCTGCGCGCGGCGGCGCGCGTCGATTCTCTGATGAGCCTGTATCGACCCTCGAGCGAGCTCGTCCGGGTCAACCGCACGGGGTTCGGCGAGCCGGTTCCGATAAGCGGAGAGCTCTTCGCGGTGCTCGAGGAGGCGCGCGCCCTGCGGGAGCGGACGGACGGAGCGTTCGACGTGACCGTGAAGCCCGCCATGGACGCCTGGGGGTTCTACCGGAAGGCCGGACACGTCCCCGGCGCCGCCGCGTGCGATTCGCTCGCGGCCCTGATCGACGCCCGCGGCGTGATCCTCGATCGGGCGGCCCGGACGGTGCGGCTGGATCGCGCCGGGATGTCGATCGATCTCGGGGGCATCGCCAAGGGCTACGCCCTGGACGAGGCCGCCCGGGCGCTCCGGGCGCGCGGGGTCACCGCCGCGCTGCTGAACCTCGGCGGAAACATCCTCGCCATCGGCGCGCCTCCCGGGGAATCCGGCTGGCCGGTCGGCATCCTCGATCCCCGGTCTCCGGACTCGCTGTTCACCATCCTCACGCTGGCGGACTGTTCCGTCTCCTCTTCCGGCGGGTACGAAAAGTTCGTGGTCCTCGACGGAGTCCGTTACGGTCACATCGTGGATCCCCGCACGGCACGCCCCGTGGTCGGGATCTTCGGCACTTCGGTGATCGCCGCGGACGGGACGACCGCGGATGCGCTGTCGACGGCGCTCCACGTGCTCGGAGCGGACGGGGTGGCGCTCCTCTCTTCCCGTTTCGAGGTCACGGGGTTGCTCGTGGCCGGGGAGTCGAACGGCCGGCCCTGGATTGTCGGCACCGGTCCCCTGCGGCCCTGACGGTCGGCCCGGTGCGGCCCGCCTCCCCGCCGCGCCGAGGGATCTTTACAACGCCGCGCGGGCTGCGGCCAGGCCGGCCACCGGGATCACGCAGAACAACGGGTCCGCACTCCGCCAAAGTGTTGAGCATCAACAGATTGGAATTCATTTTCCCCGAACGTG
>CAZQVN010000028.1:0-5035 GCA_964596775.1 uncultured bacterium | reverse complement strand
CACTCCGCCAAAGTGTTGAGCATCAACAGATTGGAATTCATTTTCCCCGAACGTGGCCTGATCCGCTTTTCCTCAATATATTCCCTGTAAGAGTTCCCTCTCGGGGCTGGTACCCCCGGTCGGTTCTCCCAGTGGACGGGGAACAGGCACTGCCTCGTTCACAAGGCAAGCGAAGGGGGTGGGTTATGCCTTGATTCACCCCCGGAGCTTCCTTTTCCAGAGAAACCGCCCGAAAGGGCGGTTTTTTTATTCCTTTCGCGCCGCATCTCCGTCCGCTGCCGGTTCCGCGGTCCTGTCCTGTTCCGTTGATCCGGCGAGGGCCGCTGGCACGGTTTCCCCGGGGGCCAGAATCTCCACGCGGTCCTCGAAGATCACCGTGGGGAAGACCGGCTCCGAAACCGTGGCCGGCCCGGACTGGACGGTCCCGTCGAGGCGGAAAACGGAACCATGGCAGGGGCAGGACAGGGTGCCGTCGGGAGGGCTGGACGTGTTCGCGCGGTAGTTCGTCGTGCAGCACTGGTGGGTGCAGTTGCCGAGGACGGCGGCGATCCCGGTGCTCGTGATCCGCACGAGGTGGATGTAGCTGGGGAGGGAGCCGCAGGAGAATGTCAGGGCCGGGGAAAACGTGCGGGGCGGAACGCCGGCCAGCGTCAGTCGGGTACCGCGCCCGACGATCCTCAGGTCGTTCTGTGCCGGAAGACCCGCGAAGAGCACGACGGCCCGGGCCCTCGCGGTCACTGACTCGGACGGCGTCGAATAGGCCAGCAGGTTGAACGCGCGGACACGATAGGTGAACGGCAGGAGCGGTGTCGGCGTATCCGCGAAAGCCGTCGTCGCTCCGGTGGCGCCGATCATCGAGAACGCTCCCCCGGTGGAACGATCGATCACGAACCCGTCCACGGAGCCCGACGCGCTCCAGGTCAGCAGGATCCGTCCCCCGTCGAGCGGGTCCGCGCCGGCCACGAGACCTTCGGGACGGCCAGGGGGCGCGTTCGGCGCCGTCAGGGAAACGGGATCCGTGTCCACGCCGAGGATGCCGGCGCCGACGACCCGGTACGCGTACAGCGCGGCTTCCGGAACGGCGCCGTCGGTGAACATCACTCCGCCGGCCGGGACGACGGCGACCTGAACGAACGCGCCGGAGTCGAGGCTTCGCTCGACGCGGAAGGAAACGGCGCCGGATGTCCGGTCCGTCCATTCGATCTTCACGGTACCCGGCGCGGTGACGGTCGCCTTCAGGTCGCCGCTGACCGGCCCGGTGTACACGGACACCTCGTTGGATGCGCCGGACGTGCCGCTTTCGTTGAACGCTTCGACGTAGAAGCGGTGCAGCGTTCGCGGCGCGAGCGCGTCGACCCGGAACTCCGTGGTATCCGCGTCGAGCGTGGCCACCTCGGTGACCGTGCCGGATTGACCGCGAAGCTGGATCCGGAAGCCGATCTCGTTGTCGGCCGCGTCGCTCCAGGACAGCAGCGCGCCGGTTTCCGTCACTTCCGAAACGGAGAGGTCCGCGGGGGCCGCGGGGGCCAGCGCGGCCGGCGTCTGCACGGGAACCTCCGCGGAGTAGCCGGAAAAGACACCGTCGCGCGTGGCCCGGACGCGGTACTGGTACATCACGCTCTCCGAGACGGTATCGTCCCGGTAGACGGTGCTGTCCGCCGGCACGGCGGCGATCCGGACGAATTCGGCCGCGGAGGCGTTCTTTCGTTCCACTTCGAAGCCGGTCTCGTCGTCCGACCGGTCGGACCAGCTCAATTCCACGAGGAACGCGGTCACGGCACGGGCCGAGAGGTCGGTCGGAGTCGCGGGGGGCGTCGGGGGCCGAACGGGATCGTCTCCGCAGCCGGTCAGGGCCGACAGGCCCCCTGCGGCGCCGGCGGCGAGGGTCGCCCTGCGGAGAAAAGCGCGGCGGCCCAGCGGGGTGTGCGACATGAGTCCTCCAATACCATGGCCGGTTTGACCGCGCGGACCGACGGGAGGGCGCGGGTGCGTGCCGAGGGGAGGCTCATCCTATCCGAACAGGAATAGTGGGGCAACGCCCCCGTCCTGCCGATCTTGTCTGGCATGGCGGGCCACCCTAGAATGACCGATCTCGTTATCCGGGGGAGCGGAATGGACACCCAGACATTGAGCTTGAACGACATCGATCTTTCCGACCCGGTTCCGGTCATCGCCCTTTCGGGAGCGATCGCGTTTCCCGGGCTCATCCTCGCCGTTCCCCTGACGCGTCCCGAGGAACTGAGGAGGATCCGCTCCCTGACCGCGGGTGTCGTCATCCAGATGATCGACCCCTCCCAGTTTCCGGAAGACTCCGGGGAAACGGATTCCCCCCGTGACATCCGGGACATCCGTGTCGGGGTCGCCGCCCGCGTCCTCACGCATCTCGAAATGTCCGAGGATTCGGCCCAGGTGGTCTTCCAGGGAATGGAACGGGTGGAAATCCTCGATCTCCAGGGGGAAGGCGCGTCCCGGACGGCCATCGTCCGGCCGTTTCCCTGCATGGAGGAGTCGGCGGACGATCTCAAGGTGCTTTCCGGCGAAGTGCTCAGGGTCTTCAAGAGTCTCGTCGACCACGATGAAAACCTGTCCGCGGAACTGTCCCGCATGGCCGATCGCAAGCGTTCCGATCCCTCGCGCCTCGCCGACTTCATGGCTTCGAGTCTCCAGCTGTCCGCGCTGGACCGGCAGGCGGTGATCGAGGCGTCCTGCGTCAGCGATCGACTGCGGACGGTGGCGGCGCTCCTCGACCGGAAGTTCGACGGGCTCCGCCTGGAAGCGCAGATCCAGGAACAGGCGCGCGCCCGGATCGCCGCGGACCAGAAGCAACGGTTTCTCCGCGAGCAGCTGCGGGAAATCAAGAAGGCGCTCGGCGAATCCATGGACACCGATCTCGTGTCGATGTTCGAGAGGCGCCTCAGCGAAGCGCCCATGCCCGGCCGGATGCGCCAGGCGGCGGAAACCGAGCTGCACCGGCTCAAGGATCTCTCGCCCGCGTCGATCGAGTACGACACGTCGCGGCATCACGCGGAGGCACTTCTCGACGTGCCGTGGGGGCGCTACCACCGGCCGGAGATCGACCTGGATGCGTTCGAGGCCCGCCTGAACGAGGATCTCGTGGGCCTGGAAAAGGCAAAGGCCGAGATCGTGGAGTTCATTTCCGTCCTGAAGCTGAATCACAACCGGCCCGGATCCGCGCTGTGCATCATGGGACCGTCCGGCATCGGCCGCGGCGTCATCGCCCGCTCGATCGCCCGCGGTCTCGGGCGACCGTTCGTGAAGATCAACCTCGAGTCGATGAAGGGGGCGGACGACCTCGTCGGGCGGCGTCACACCGCGGTGGGCGCGGAACCGGGGCGACTCGTCAAGGCGCTCATGGAAACGGACCTCATGAACCCGGTCCTCTTCCTCGAGGGACTCGACGCCCTCGGTCCGGATGTGTCGCCGCGGATGATCAGCGGACTCCTTTCCATTCTCGACCCGGCGCGGCGCAGCGCGTTCCTCGACGAGTTTCTCGGTGTTCCGTTCGACCTCGACGGCATCCTGGTCCTCGCTTCGGCGGTCACGCCGTACACGATTCCGGAACCGTTTCTCGATGCGCTGCAGCTCGTCGGGGTTTCCAGCTACATCGACTCCGAAAAGACGGCGATCGCCCGCCGTCACCTGATCCCGAGCCAGCTGGAAAAGCACGGACTGGAGGAACGGTCCGTGAACCTGACGGACGAAGCGCTCCTGCACGTGATCCGGCGCTACACGCGGGAGGCGGGCGTGTGGCAGTTGAACCGCGCCCTGTCCACGCTGTGCCGGAAGCTCGCGCGCGAGGCCGCGCTCGAGAAGACCTGGCCGGATCCCATCACTCCCGACGATGTGTCGATGTATCTCGGGCGCCCGCGGATCCTGCCGCCGGCCGTGCGGGTCGATACGGTCGGGGTGGCCATGGGGCTGGCCTGGACATCCGAGGGGGGCGACATCCTCCCGATCGAGGCGATCCGCCTTCCGGGCGCCGGCGAAGTGCAGCTGACCGGCCAGCTCGGCGACGTCATGCGCGAGTCCGCGGCCGCGGCGCTCTCCTATGTGCGTTCTCGGGCCACCGAGCTCGACATCACGCCGGAGGCGTTCGGGGAAGCGAGCATGCACATCAACCTGCCGGAAGGCGCCATCCCCAAGGACGGGCCGTCGGCCGGACTCACGCTGGCGGTCGTCATCGCGAGCCTGATGACGAACCGTCCGGTGCGGCACGACGTGGCCATGACCGGTGAGATCACGCTGCGCGGCCGCATACTCGCCGTCGGCGGCATCCGTGAAAAGATCCTCGGAGCGCACCGGGCGGGGATCAAGACGGTGATCATGCCGGCGGAAAACGTGCCGGATCTGGATGATGTGCCCGAGGCGATCCAGAAGGACCTTCGCTTTGTTCCCGTGGAGACCGCGGACCAGGGACTCGAGGAGGCGCTTGCCCGCGTGGCGATTCCCTCCAGCCAGGAGTGCGTGCTCTACAGGGAGCATGGCGATGAAGCCCGCGACAACGAGGAGATCATGGAGGTCGTGCTGGCTCATCTTGCCGATGGGGAGAGCGCGGACAAGCCTCGGACGAAACCAGCCCGCAAGCCCCGGAAACCCACCCGCAAGCCGGCCGCGGCAAAGGGTTCCTCGACATCCGAAGGTCGCGCATCCGGAACTTCCGGAAAAGCCGGGTCGCGCCCGGCAGCCCGCAAGGGGCCCAAGAAGAAGTAGGCCGGGGGGCCGCGGAGGCTTCCGAGCGACCCGGGAACTCCGCTCCGGATCAACTATCCTTATCATTGCGTTAAAATATCGACAAGTTGTTTTAATTGAATACATTAAGGGCATCCTCACAATCAACGAATCTCACAATTGTTGCGTTTTGTAAACATTCGACGCATCCCTGCATGGCCTCTCGAGGAGCCCCCAACACTCCCTATCATATTGTTGGAAAACGGCTTAACAGGCAGGTGAGCCGGTTGCCCCATTTCTGGCATGCCCCATGCAAAGAGAAGGAAACGAACCTGTCAGGGATGAC
>CAZQVN010000027.1:0-47461 GCA_964596775.1 uncultured bacterium | reverse complement strand
CCGCGACGCCCCCTCGGAGGAGAACGACGCCCGGACCGCTGGACGCGGCCTCGCTCTTGGGGAACTACACGGCTCGTGTTGCTTGGGGTGTGCTTTCCGGTACCATGATTGTATGCGGATCGCCTGGGCTGGTGCTGCGCTGTTGCTGGTCGCGGGGATCGGTGCGTCCCGGGCGCTGGCCGAGTGGCCGCCGCCCTGGTTGAAGCCGAAGGCTCCGGTGCAGCCGGTTTATCCCCGCATTCTTGTCGAGCCGCACGAGCTCGCCGACAGCCTCGGAGCCGCGGGCTGGATGGTCGTCGACGCCCGGCCGCACTCCGCGTATCGGGTCCGCCATGTTCCCGGGGCCGTGAACATCGATGTCCGGGCGCTTCGCGGGCGGGTCGAGCTGTTTGCGGATGCGGCGTCACGGGCCGGTCTTCCTTCGGCCGGCGCGCGGGCGCCTGCCGTTTCCCATGTCCGCGCTGCCGCGGGCGTCGGACGCACGGGGGAACCGACTTCGGGCAACGTCCTCGTCTGCTGCGCGGACCGCGACGATCCCGCGGCGGCGGGTGAGCTGTTCTGGCTGCTGGAGGCTACCGGTCATGGCGGGGTCCGCGTTCTGAACGGCGGGCTCGAAGCCTGGGAGGCGGCGGGACTGGGCACGCACTGCACGACCGAATCGCGCGCTCCCGCTTTCTCCGCGGCCGGCCCCGACACATCCCGCTTTATGGATTACGACCGCGTTCTCGCGGCGTTCGGCAGGCCCGGCGTCACGATCCTCGACAGCCGCGGCGATTCGCTGTGGGACGCGGGGCACATTCCGCACAGCCTCCCCTTTGACGTTGCGGGGGCCGTGGATGCGCGGGGCCGCATCGCCGACGGCCCGACCGTGCGCGCCCTGATCGGCGCGATCGGCCCCCGACCGAACGAGTTCGTGGATCTCGGCGACCGCCTCATCGTGACGACCGGCCCTGAGACGGAAGGACTCCCCGCCCATCCGTATCTCCTCGCGCGGATCGCCGGGATCACCGATGTGGCCGGATATCCCGGCGGGTTTTCCGGCTGGGCGCGCCAGGCCGACGCTCCGGTCGTGAAAATCGTGACCGCGGCGCAGGTCCGGAAACGGATCGGCGTGCGGTGGGCGCCCGGGGCGAAAGACCGCCCGGCCCGCGACTTCATCCTGCTCGACCTGCGCACGGAACCGGACTGGGTGCGCGGTCATCTGCCCGGCGCGATCTACATCGCGCCGGACGCGTTCGAAAAGGATTTCGAATCCCTCGTCGCCGAACACTGGGGAGAGGTGGACCGGCGGACGATTCCGGTCGTCTTCTACTGCTACGGACCGGGCTGCATCCGCAGCCGGAACTGCTCGACCATGGCCGCGCGGATGGGATTCCGGAACCTCGAATGGTTCCGGGACGGGACGCTCGGGTGGCGGCAGCTGGGAGAGGAACTCGTGGAGTAACGGACGGGGCCGGATATGCGGGCCGCGGGCATCGCGACGGTATGGTGATGAAGATGTCGGGCCGGCCCCGCCGACCGGCCCGATCGAGCGATTTCAGAATCCGAACAGGCTCTTGATCTTGCTCCAGGTGCTCGGTTCCGCCGGCGTCTCCACCGGTTCGATGATGATGTTGCAGCCGATGCGATCGATGTGATAGTAGGCCACCTGCCCCGGGGGCAGGCTCGGGTCGTTCTGGACGTCCACGATGTCGCAGACATCGAGCACGCCGTTTCCGTTGTCCAGCCAGCTGTCGATGTGGATTTCCCGGCAGAAATTCGGGTGCACTTCGTGCCACACCTCGCAGATCGGATTTCCGGTCGGGTTCGGCTGCACCGGTTCGTACACGACTTCCCGCAGCGGTGGGCCTCCCGGTGACGTCGAGCAGGTGACGAAGTAGGTCGGACCGGCCCAGGTGATGTGATACGGAACCCCGTTCAGGGAGATGCCGTCGCACGCCGAGATGACCCCGTCACCGTTGTCGATGTAACCGGTCTGCGTATACGTGCCGCAGTAGGCCGGGTAGAGTTCGTGCCAGGCCGATCCGTTCGGCGGAACGCCGCCGACGAGGAGCCCCGGCAAAGTCCCCTTGGATTGGGGCACGAGATCCAGGTAGATCTGGGTCGCGGTCCCCGCCTTCGGCGCCTCGGCCGGAACCAGGTTCAGGGCGCCGACGGCGCCGACCAGGATCAGGAGTACGAGGGAGCGCCAGTACCATGATTTCATTACGGGACCTCCTTGCTGAGATATATGGTGATGAAATGATCTCAACGCTTCGGAGGCGAAACGACTTTCGCCGGGCGGGTCGGGGAAGGGGTCTGCCCCCGGAGGAGAACAATTAAGGTATAGCGGACACTCGTTGCCGATTCAACATGAGTTTTTCAATTTCTTGCCGGACATGCACTTGGCACTGCATGACGTGCGGCAGGTCCGTGTGCGGAAGCACCCCGAATCCCGCGGCATGCGCCCCGGCTCGGGATCAGGGGAGGCCGCAGAGGTCCATGAACTCCCGCTCGCTGAGAACGGGGATGCCGAGTTGGACCGCCTTCCTGAGCTTGGAACCCGCGTCCCGTCCGGCGACCAGGTAGTCCGTTTTCTTCGACACGGAATCGCCGGAACGACCGCCGAACCGCGCGATCGTTTCCTGGATTTCCGTCCGCGTGAAGTGATCCAGTTTGCCGGTGGCCACGACGACCTTGCCGGCGAGAGGTCCCTCGCCGCCGCCGGCCGCGGGACGGGCGCTCATCATGAGGCCGTGCCCGCGCAGGCGTTCGATGATCTTCCGGTTGTCGGAATCGGCAAGGAAGCGGAGGATCTCCCCGGCCACGATCGGCCCGATCTCCTCCACGTCGACGAGTTCTTCCTCCCCCGCGGCCATGAGCACGTCCATCGATCCGAAGTGCTCCGCGAGCAGCGTCGCGGCGCGGGAGCCGACCTGGCGGATCCCCAGGGCAAAGATCAGCCGGGAGAGGTCGCGCGTCTTCGAGGCCTCGATCGACGCCACGAGATTCTCCGCCGACTTCTTCCCCATCCGTTCGAGCGGCACGATCTGATCGACGGTGAGTTCGTACAGGTCGGCCACGTTGCGGACGAGTCCCGCCTCGATCAGCGACCGGATGACCTTTTCGCCGAGCCCCTCGATCCTCATCGATCCGCGGGCGGCGAAGTGCTCGATCCGCCGCTCCACCTGCACCGGGCAGTCGATGCGGATGCAGCGCCAGGCCACCTCCCCCTCGGCGCGCACGAGAACGGAGTCGCAGGACGGGCAGCGCTCCGGCATCCGGAACTTCCGCGGTCGCCCCTCGCGCCTCTCGACAAGCACCCGGGTGACCTTGGGGATCACCTCTCCCCCCTTTTCCACGGCCACCCAGTCCCCCTCCCGCACATCGAGGCGTTCCACCTCGTCCGCGTTGTGCAGCGTGGCCCGCGACACCGTGCTGCCCGACACGAAGACCGGAGCCAAGTGAGCCACCGGCGTGACGACCCCCGTCCGCCCTACCTGCACCGCGATCTTCTCCACCTGCGTGATCGCCTCCTCGGCCGGATACTTGAACGCGATGGCCCACCGCGGCGCCTTCGACGTGGAACCGAGATCCTCCTGCAGGCGCAGGTCGTCGAGCTTGATCACGAGGCCGTCGACCTCGAACGGCAGTTCGTGACGCCGATCGCGCCAGACCTCCGCCTTCGCGAGCACGGAATCGATTCCTGCGGCGGTTTCGCAGTCGTTGACCGGAAGCCCCCAGGCGCGGAGGGTCGCGATCGCCTCCGAATGCCGACTCAATGCGTGACGCCGCCGCGCCTCGACGATGTGATACGTGAGGATCCGGAGCGGACGGGATGCCGGCACGGCGGGGTCGAGCGACTTGAGCGTGCCCGCCGCGGCGTTCCGGGGGTTCGCGAACGTCTTCTCCCCGGCTTCCTCGAACCGGGCGTTCATCTCCGAGAATCCCTCGCGGGTCAGGAACACCTCGCCGCGGATCTCGGCGCGCCCTTCCGGCGCGCTGTCGAGGCGGAGCGGCAGGCCGCGGATCGTCCGGATGTTCTGGGTGATGTCGTCCCCGGACACACCGTCGCCGCGGGTGGTGCCGAGCACGAACACGCCGTTCTCGTACACGAGGTTCACCGCCACGCCGTCGATCTTCGGTTCGACCGTATAGGTGACCGGCGCGTCCCCGCTGCCGAGCCCCTTCCGGACCCGCTCGTCGAACGCGCGGAGTTCCTCCTCGTTGTACGTGTTGTCGAGGGAGAGCATCGCGGTGGAGTGCGGCACCGACTTGAAGCCGGGGAGCGGCGTTCCGCCGACCCGCTGGGTAGGGCTGTCGGGGGTCACGAGCCCGGGGTGGGCCGCCTCGAGTTCCCGGAGCTCTTCGATGAGGCGGTCGTAGTCGCGGTCGGAGATTTCCGGGCGCGCCTCGACGAAATAGAGCGCGTCGTGCCTGCGGATCAGGGACCGCAGTTCCTCGACGCGTCGACGGACGTCGGCCATGCTCAGCGCCGGAATATCGTGGTGGCCGAAGCCTGGTCGGCGGCAAGGAGGACGATCTGGGCCACGTTCACGTGCGCCGGACGGTTGGCCACGTACAGCACGGCATCGGCCACGTCGGCCGCGGTGAGCGGATCGACGCCCTCGTACGGCTTCCGCGCGCGGTCCCCGTCTCCCTTGAACCGGACGAGGCTGAACTCCGTTTCCACGAGGCCGGGATCGACGGAGGACATCCGGACGCCGGTGCCGTTCAGGTCGAGCCGCCCCCCCTTCGTGATCGCGTCCACGGCGAACTTGGTGGCGCAGTAGACGTTTCCGCGGGCGTACGCCTCCTGCCCGGCGATCGACCCGATGTGGATGACGTGTCCCCTACCCCGCTCCACCATTCCGGGAAGGACGGCGCGGTCCACGTAGAGCAGCCCCTTCACGTTCGTGTCGATCATCTCGTCCCAGTCGTCGGCGTTCCCCGCCTGGAGCGGATCGAGGCCGACGGCCTTGCCGGCGTTGTTCACGAGAATGTCGACGGAACGCCACGCGGCCGGAAGACCGGGGAGGAACCCCTCCACGGCCTTCCGGTCGGTGGTGTCGAGACGGGCGGCGTGAACCTCCGTGCCGTGCGCGTCGGCCAGCTCGCGGGCGAGCGCCTCGAGCCGGTCCAGGCGCCGGGCCGCCAGCAGCAGACGATCCCCGCCCGCCGCAAAGGCGCGCGCGCAGGCTTCGCCGATGCCGGACGACGCCCCGGTGATGAAGACCAGCCGTCCCGATCCGCGCGGACTCGTCATCGCCTACTGGATCGTCGGATCCTTGATCTCGATCGTGGTCACCGGACCGAACGGATCGAGAGGACCCTCGAACTTGTCCCGGGCGCCGACGACGAGGATCTGCAGCGTCTCCGGATCGAGGTGCTTCGCGGCCACCCGCTGGACATCGGCGGCGGACACCGTTTCGAGGGCCTTGAGCCGCTTTTCCGGCGTGTCCTGGGGCAGGTTGTAGTAGGACAGCGTGAGCGTTTCGCCGATGACCTTTTCAGGACTGTCGTAGTCGAACACCGCGCCGTTGAGAAGGGCCTTCCGGGCTTTCTCGATGTCGGCGTCAGGCACCGTCTCCGTGCGCATCCGATCGGCCTCCTTCAGCATCACGTCGAGAGCCTCGACCGTCGTTTCTCCCTTCGACAGCGCGTACAGCAGTTCCGGGCCCGGATCGAGGTTGCCGATCTGCAGGGCGGAGCCGGCTGCATAGGCCAGGCCGCGATCGTTGCGCACGGCCGTGGTGATCCGGGAGGTGAAACCGCCCGAGCCGAGGATGAAATCCATGACTTCCAGCGGGTACTCGTCCGGATCGCCGCGCTTGACCATCAGCTTCGTCACGAGGATCGTGCTCTGGGTGGCGTTGGCCTTGTCCGCCACGTAGACGGCGCGCGGCTTCGTCACCGCGAAGGCCGGCACCTCGGGGAGCGTGACCGTCTTGTTCGGCCACTTGCCCATCGCCGCTTCCACCTGCTGCACGATCTTCTTCCGGTCGAAGTCTCCGGCCACGCCGAGAATCATGTTCGACGGGCAGTAGTACTTCGCGTGAAACGCCACCAGGTCCTCGCGGGTGACGGCATCCACGGTCTTGAACGTGGGGGAGAATCCGCGCGGATGGTCCGCCCCGTAGAGGATGCCGCGCATTTCGCGCAGCGCGATCTGGATCGGGTTGTCGTTCTGGCGGCGGATCCCCTCCTTCGTCTTCTCCTTGGCGATGTCGATCTTTTCCTGGTCGAAGGCCGGCTCGCGGAGCATCTCGAAAAGCAGGTTCAGGGCCGGTTCGAAGTTTTCCGTGAGCACGTCGAACGACGCGTTGCCGGACTCCGATCCGACACCCGTGGATATCGACATGGCCAGCCGGTCCACGTCCTTGTCCACCTGCTCCCAGGAGCGCTTCGCGGTGCCGCCGGTGCGGAGCAGCGTGCCGACCATCGAGGCCGTGCCGCTCTTCCCCGCCGGATCGTAGAGGCTGCCGGTCCGGACGGTGCCGGCAAAGTTGATCAGCGGCAGCCGGTGATCCTCGAGCAGGTAGAGTGTGGCGCCGTTCTTCAGCTTGATGACCTCCGGCACCGGCTTCTTCCACTCGATCGAGGCGGGCTTGATGTCTTCCCAGGACTTGACCGGCGTCCACGCGGACGCCGGGGACGCAAGTGCGCCGGCCACGAGTGCGGGCGCCATATATCTCAGCAGAGTCTTCACGTTTCCTCCTCTTCCGGGAATCAGGACGGTTTCTTGAACTCGTCGGGAGAGACCCCGGCGTTCACGGTTCTGAGGTTGACGGTTTCCTCGAGGACGGTCGTGCCGCCCATGCGGAAGGCGGACTGCCCGGGGAACTGGATGCCGGCGGTGGCCTTCCAGGCGCCGTAGATCTTGTCCGCGCGTCCGGGCTGGCCGGTCAGCGGATTCTTCGAGTCGAACGACATCCCCGCCGGAAGGTGCGTGGCCGGATCGAAGTGGATCACGAACGACTTCCCCTCCACCGGCGTCACTTCCACGGCCTCGGTCGGCTTCCCGTCGAGACTCGCGCCGGAAACCACCCGCACGGATCCCTTGAGATTTCCCGGCGTGAACGTGATCAGGAACAGCTCGCGGGCGAGCGACTCCTTCATGTCGCTGATCGCCTCCGGCGTGGCATCGGTGGCCCCGGCCGGCGTGACCATCCATCCCGTGTCCCCGTCATAGACCTGGACCTGCTGCTGCCCCATGACCGAAACCTCGCTCCGCGTCCGGCCGTCGGCGGTGATCGTTTCCTTCGCGGTGGCGTCGATGGCGCCGCCCGGGGTGTGGATCTTGATCGCCGATTCCGTCTTCATGTTCTTGAACGCCGCCAGGGCCTTCGGGCCACCGAGCGCCTGGGCCGCCCTCGACAGGATGAGCACCGCCTTTTCCCGCTCGGCGGGATCGACGAACGTCACTTCCGCGGCCGGCTTGACGAGCGTTCCGACCGTGCGGTTGGCCTTCTTCAGATACAGGGTGGCCACCTTCTGCACGTCTGCGGCGGTGACCTTCTGCACGGCATCCGCCCGGCGGAACCCTTCGCGCCAGTCGCCGAGCGTGGCGTCGTTGTAGGCAAGGATCGACGCCTGGCCCAGGTTGTTGACGAGGCCGTCGGCGAAGCTCCTCTTGTAGCGGGTCTTCGCGGCGTTCAGTTCCTCGGCGGTCACCGGCTCCTTCTTGAGGCGCTCGATCTCCCGGTAGATGGCCTCCTCGACGTCGGCCGTCGTGTGCGGGGCCAGCGGCACCACCTCGAGCATGAAGAGGCCGGGGAAACGCTCGCCGGGAACGCCGGTGTACCCGCCGATCGAGGCGGCGATCTTCTGCTTCTCCACGATTTCACGATTCAGGCGGCTGGAACGGCCGCCGGTCAGGATGTCGTCCAGCACGAGGAGCGCCGGGTAATCGTCGGCCAGGCCGTCCATGACATGCCAGGTGATCATCGCCCGCGGTTCGGCATCGTACTCCACCACGATGCGCCGCTCCCCCTGCTGCTCCGGCTCGATCGTGCGCGGCTGGAACGGGTCCGGCTGGCGCGGGATCGAACCGAAGTAGGCCTCGGCCATTTCATGGGTCTTCACCGGGTCGATGTCGCCGACGATCGCCAGCGTCATCCGGTTCGGCGCGTAGTACCTCGTGAAGAACTCCTCCACTTCCGTGCGGGTGACCATCGCGATGTCGGACGGCCAGCCGATGATCGGCACGCCGTAGCGGTGCGCCGTGTAGGCGGCGGAGATGGTGGCCTCGCCGAGCTTGCCGAGAACGCCGGTCGGGTCGTCCTCGGTGCGGAGACGGCGCTCTTCCATGATGTTCTTGAGTTCCGTGTAGAACTCGCGGAGCACCGGTGCCTTGAGGCGGTCGCTCTCCAGCTTCATCCAGAGTTCGAGCCGGTTCGACGGCAGGGCCACCTGGTAGTTCGTGCCGTCCCACGACGTGCCGGCGTTGACCGCCTGGCCGCCGTTTTCCGTGTAGATGCGGTCCAGTTCGTTCGGAACGACGTACCCCTTGGCTTCCGCCTGGAGCGCGTCGATCTTTTCCTCCAGGCTCTTCAGGCGGGCCGGGTCGCCGCGGTGCCCGAGGCTCCGCTCGCGGCGCAGTTCCTGGGCCGTCGTTTCGATCTGGTCGAGCAGGGCCTTTTCCTTTGCCCAGTCCGTGGTGCCGAGTTCGGACGTTCCCTTGAACAGGAGATGTTCGAGGATGTGCGCCGCGCCGGAAATGCCGTCCCACTCGTCCACCGACCCCACCTTGAACTGGGTGATGAGGCCGATGGTCGGCGACTGGTGGTTCTCCATCATGATGAGCGTCAGTCCGTTGTCGAGCTTCTTCTCGATCACGTTCACCTTGACGCCCGCCATGTTCAACTCCTCCGCCGACGCCGTGCCGGTCAGAAGGACCAGTACGGCCACGGCGACCGCCCTGCGGATTGCATTCATGCCATGGGCTCCTTTCCTTGTGGGCAGATCGTTCCGGCGGCGGCGAGGGGCTTGAATCCGGGCCGGCTGGATATTGGAGGAGCGAGGTTAGACGGCGCGGCGGAATCCGTCAATGGCAACGGGTTAGAGGCGCTCCATTCGAGCCTTGCGCCGGGATTCGACCCCGGCCCCTTGACCCGCTGCGGGGGCGGGATCACCGCCGTGCGCGGGAGGCCGCGCCCGGCGCCGGCAGCTAGAATTCCGCCTCCAGCCGCAGGTGAATGCGCCCGTCCAGGGGTCCCTCGCCCGCGGCGAGACCGTAGTCCACGCCGACGCGCCCCGCTCGCGACCCCACCCGGATACCGGCGCCGTAGCCGACCTTCGTCAGCGGCAGCGCGGGAGGCAGGTCCGCCGGATCCCCCGCACGGGCGAAGAACGCCGAGTCCAGAAACAGGTAGGCGCCCGTTCCGAACTCCCCGGCGGGAAGCCGGAATTCGAACTGGGAGAGCACGTACGCCGGTGTGTAGAACTGTTCTTCCCGGTATCCCCGCAGTGAAACCGCCCCGCCGAGTGGAAACAGTTCGTACTGGGGCACCGGCAGCGCCCGGGTCTCCAGGGCCCGGCCGGTCACGATCAGGGCCAGCGTGGAGCGCCCGGCCGCGCCCCGGTACAGCTCGCCGCGGGCGGTCATCCGGGTCAGCGATTCGAGCAGCGCCCCCTCCCGGTCGCCGAACGTTCCGGAGAGCGTCTTGCCCCGCTCGACCCGGGCGTCGAGCAGCAGACCGCGGGTCGCGAAATGGCGGGAGTCGCGGGCATCCCACGACAACCCGCCGAGAATCCGCAGCGATCCTTCCGAGCGGCGGAGTGCCGACGTCACCACCGCCCGGTCGCGTCCGAAGCCTCCGCTGATCCGCACACGGTGCATCGGCCGCCACTCGAGCGTCACGTCGATCCGGGTCCGTGTGTACAGCGTGTCGAACAGAACGTGCTCGAGGTCGAACGCCAGGTCCACCGGCCGGCCGAACAGCCACGGTTCCCGGTAACCGAGCGCGTACAGCGTCGACGCCTTCTCCCGCGCCGACCAGCGGGCGTTCAGGGCCCGACCGGTCCCCGCGATGTTCCGCAGCCGGATGTTCAGATCCCCCTCGAGACGCTTGTCGCGGCCCGAGTAGCCGACGATTCCGGTCAGGCTGCCGGCCGAGGCCTCGCGCACCCGGATCCGCAGCCGGCTGTGCGCCGGATCGATGCCGGGAAGGAGTTCCGCCCCGGACACGTCGGCAAAGAGGCCGGACAGGCGCAGCCGGTCCAGCCCATCCTCGATGGCGGACTGGCGGTACGGTCGGCCGGAGTGAAAGTCGAGGACCCGCTCCACCGTGGACGACTTCGTGATCACCGCCCCGTCGAGTTCGAGGCTCTCGATGCGGACGAGCGGTCCGGGATCGTGCTCCACCCGGAAACGCACCTGTCCGCCGGCGGCGTCGAACCGCACCGGCCGGAGTCGCGCGTAGGGGTGGCCGCTCTCGTCGTACAGGTCGAGGATCGCGTCGAGATCCCGGTCCACCGCGCCGCGCCGGAAGCGATCCCCGGGACGCAGCCGGACGACCGCCGCGACGGCCGCGGAATCGAGGGGTGATGTCGCGAAATAGTCGGCGGCGGCGATCGTCCACGGATCCCCCTCGTCGACGCGCACGGTCATCCGGTCACCGCTCCAGTCGAGGGTCACCCGGGCGTCGAAGTAACCTTCGTTCCGCAGCGCGCCGACCAGGCGTTCCGCCGCGGCGGCGAAGAGCGTGGTGTCGACGTCGCGACCCGGCTCGACGGCCAGCAGCCGCCGGATTTCGGCGGCGCCGAGAGAACGCGCGCCCTCCACGTCGACCCGCCGGAACGTGACGTGCGCCTCCGCCGGCGTAACGCCGGAGCCGACATGCAGGGCAAGGAGGACGAGGAGCGGAGCGAACCGGCGGGGAACTCCCGCGCCCGGAAACCGTTCCGGTTGGATCGCCCCGCCGATCCGGCGGCTCCCCGTGCCCGCGTGCCTAGAAATAGGCCCTCACCTCCGTCCGGCCGTCGATGACGGTGTCGGTCCCCTCGAACTTCCGCCCGGACAGGCCGGCTCCGATCGTGATCGACGGCGTCACCCGGTAATCGCCGTTCAGCGTGACGTCCACGCGGTCCTGGAGGAACAGGCTCGAAAATCCGCCGATCCCGGTGTAGCCGCCGCGCCGTTCGGCGGTGATCCAGCGCACGTTGAGGTCGAGCCGACCCTTCGCGGTGGGGATCCACGAAACGCGCGGGTTCACGTCGACCGACCGCGCCCCGACGGCGGCGCCCGTCCGCTCGGAGCGGTATGTCGTCTCCAGCGCCAGGCGCGCCGCCGGAACGGGCCGCACCGTGGCGTTCAGGCGCGTCTCGTACACGTCCGCCTTCCGCCCGTCCTCGCTCGCCTGAAACGCCACCGACTGCCTGCGGATGCCGGCCCGCTGCTCGAGTTCCAGCGTCACCGTGTTCACCGGCGTCGAACGCAGCGCCGCGCCTCCCAGGTGCTCCGTGCGGTCTTCGCGGAAATTCGTGAACTGGTAGTTCGCCACGTCATCGAGGTCGTGCCGCAGCCGGATGACGGCGGTGCGGCTCAGGGGGAACAGTTCCAGCGTCTGGCGCACCTGGATCCGCCCGCGGATCGTCGACGCCGGATTCTGGTAGGAGGAAAAGTCGAACAGCGTGCCGGGACGGCCGAGCGGGAGGCGCCCCTGCTCCTCGACCCGGAACGTGCCGTCCCAGCCGAGGTTGCGCGACGCCCACGCGAGCGCCCCGCGCCCCTCCCGGGGAGCCCGGTACGGGGTCATTTCGACGCGGAGGCTCACGTCGAGATCCGTCGTCAGTTCCTCGGCGCCGAGGGCTCCCTCTTCGAGTTCGTAGCCGCCCCCCGGGAAGAGATTGCCGAACTGGTCGTAGCTCCCCCGCCCCTCCCCGACGAAGCGGAGCGTGCGGCTCCGCGTTTCCACGCCGGTCGTGGCCACGCGATAGTGAAAGTCGGTGACGAACGCGTTGTTCCGCGATCGCTGCGTCACGTCGAGCGTGGCCAGGTCCGTGCGCGACGTGCCGCCGCCGGGTGTCGTCACGTCGCGCGCCTGGAGGACGCCGCTCATCGAGAGCGCGCCGCCGCCGGCCCACTGGAAAGACCCCCGCCGGGTGACGGCGCGCGACACCGTGTTCCACGTTCCGGCATCCGCGGCCCGGCTGTCGTTGTCGCGCCCTTCCACACCCACGGAAAAGGTGAGCGGGCCGAACGCGCCGAAGTTGAGATCGCCGCCGCCCAGCCGGTAGCGCGTGCCGGCGCCGGTGTCGGGGGCCGTCCGCTCCTCCCGTTCGTAGTAGGCCACCGGCGCGACCCGGTGGAGCCGCGTGCCGGCGCGCGCCGCTTCCCTCTCCAGCCGGCCGTCGTGATCCGTCGAGTCCACGGCACTCGTCACGCGGAGAACGCTCCCGGAAAAGAACGTCGCGCCGTCGCGGTCCAGCCGGACGAGACGCCGGTCCGCCGAGCGGCCGCCGCCGGAGAGCCCGCCGGCCTCGGCCCCCAGCGACACGCCCCACGCCGGGCGCCAGGCGGCCGAGGCGTCGCGCCTCGATTCGGCGAGCGGCCGGTCCCGGCCCGGCAGGTTCCACTCGCGGTCGTAGCTGAACGCGTCGTCGATCCGCCCGAGCGTGGCGAAGTTCCGGCCGAGATTCCGCAGGCGCGCGGACAGGTCGATGTTCTCCCGCGGCTGAAACGTCATGTCCAGCACGCCGGCGCTGCCGTCGTTGTCGTCGTCGTCGCGGCTCGACAGCGTGTTGAGGTCGCGGCCGGACAGCGCGAACTCCCCCGTCACGCGGCCGCGGTCGCCCAGGCGGACGGCCGCGGACACGTGCCCGCTGCCGAGGCTCACCGGCTGCGTCAGCCCGCCGGCGGGTGCGTACTCCCCGAGGTTCGGGCCGCGGTACACGTACACCGTGTCCACGCCGGCCAGCGAGTCCGCGTAATCGGCGAGGCCCGCGCCGATCCGGACGAACGTCACCTCGTAGTTGCCGAGGCCGCGGCCGGCAAAGCGGTAGTAGGAGCGGGAGTTGTCCGCGTCGAACGCCAGCGTGTACCGCCCGAGCCCCTCCCCCACGAGACGGATGCCGCTCCCCCCGGTGATGAGACTGTCCCCCGCGGCGGCCAGCCGGGCGCGTTCCGCATCGGAGAGGTCGCCGGAGACGGGGCGGGAGTTGTCGTCGGCCTCCCGGGCGAGTTCGAACGCGACGTGCACCGGCGCATTCCTGTCGCCCGACACGCCCTGGGCGAGATACAGGCTCCTCCGGTACCCCACGGCGCTGAATTCATAATCCACGGCGACGCGGCTGTCGGCGGTGATCACCCGCCTCGGCGAAAACGTGAGCTCGGCCCGGCCGTAGTCGATCGTGTAGTCGCGATCGAGGCCGCGGGCCATTTCCACGCCGTCGAGCCAGACCCGTTCGCTGCCGGCCACGATGACGATGCCGCGCCCGCCGGCCCGGTCGGACAAGGGATAGGGCCCCTGCTTGCCGTCGGACCCGAGGAACTCGAACGACTTGAACTCCCCGCGCTGCGAGGCGGCCACGACCTTCGCGCGGCGATCGGCCGGACCGGCCTCCGCGGACAGCCCCTGCAGGCGCCGCGAAAAGCTGCCGAGCGTTCCGCCGGCCACCGACAGGTCCTGGTCGCCGAGACCGACCCTGGCTCCGGGACTTTCCACCTCGATGAGGACCTTGTCGAGTTCCTCCAGTTCGGCGGTGTTCCCCTCCGGCTGAAACGGCAGGTTCCGGTCGGAGAGGATCGCCCGGAGTTTCACGTCGTCGGACAGCTTTCCGGCGACGCGCAGATCCAGCGTCTGCCGGAGCGTGAGGTCGCGGTTCGACCCGAGCTCGAACGTGAACGTCTTGCTTCCCGACAGGTCCAGCTCGGGGCGCGCCCCGCCGCCACCGGGCACGGCGGTGGCCGGCCGCACCGGAAACGCGGTGCCGGTGGTGTCGGGGCCGGCCCGGGGATGCGGGTCGGCCGCCGGCACGCCGCCGAGGAGGTCGCGGTGCGCGTACACGGGTTCCAGCGAGGCCGGAAGGGGGCGATAGAAGGCCACGAGGCCGGCCGGCCAGCTGAGGCTGTCGGCGAACAGTTCGAGATCGAGAAAGAAGCATCCCTGCACCGCGTCGAACGTGTAGTCGCGACCGCGTTCGAGGGTCCTTCCGAGGAAGATCAGGCTGTCGCTCGATGCGTCGAGAAAACGGCGGCCGGTGCAGACGACCCGTTCCTGGGGAGACACGACCGTGTCGAGGCGGACGCGGGCGGGAGGTCCGCCGGCGGTGATTTCCGTGGCGCCTCCACCGGCGGGAAACAGCAGCAGCAGGCCAAGGAGTGCCGGCCCGAGGACGCGTCCGGAGCGCGGCGGCGCCCCCGGATCGCGATCGGTCCGGAGCCGGAATCTCACGGGCCTCCTCCGGGAGGTTCGATGGCCAGGATCTCCACGTGTCCCCGGGCCGGACGGGACACGTAGAGCCGCGACCCGTCGCTGGACACGGCGAGAAAGGCGGGACCGGCGCCGCGACCGGGAGAAAACTCGGCGATGCGGCGACCCGGCGCCAGCACCGTGACCACTCCGGCCGCGTCCCCCACGAACACGTTGCCGTTCCGGTCCGCGACGATCGACTCCGGCGTGTGCGGAAACGGCACCTCTTCGAGGAATCCCCCCAGCGGGTCGAAGATCTGGACCAGGCGGTTGCCCCGGTCCGCCACGAAGATCCGCCCCTGCGGTCCGATGGCGATCGCCGCCGGATCGCGGAAGCCGCCCTGCGTCGTTCCCGGGCCGCCGATCTCGTGACTCGGACCCCACTGCGGATCGAACACGAGGATGCGGTCCCCCTCGGTGTCGGTGAGGCACGGGCGCCCGGTCGGATCGAGGGCCATGCCCGAGGCCCGGATCCGTCCGAACCTCCCGAAGGTGATGGAGCCGGCCAGGTTCAGCGCGGTGCCGCGAAACTGGCCGGACAGGTCGTAGCTGTACACGAAGCCCGTCCCGGCATCGAGAACGTGCGCCAGCAGGCCGGAGGTCGTGACGATCGCGCGGACGTCCAGAAAACGGGAGGAGCCGATCGTCGGCGGCGGATCGGCAAACCACCCGGCCGGGCGCCCCGGCCCCTCGTAGAGAAACACGGCGCCGCGCGAGCGGTCGGCCACCAGGATGCGGTTGCGGGCGTCCACCGCGAGGGCCACGGGATCGAACCGCTCCCTTCCATCCGGAGCCTCGAGGTACCCGACGCTTTCCAGGTGGACCGCGTCGCGCAGCGGCTGCGGCGTGGGCGTATCGTGGACGGCCATGCCTCCCGCGCATCCGGTGATGAAAAGAAGAGCGATGCCGCACCAGGGCCCCGGGGCCGGAGTCACGCGGCCCAGGCCGCACCGATGCCGTTGGCCGCGAAGGGAAGCCGGTCGTCCCGACCGCCGGAGCGCCGGGATTTCAGGAGTATCGATCATGGGTATCCCGGGATCCGTCCCTCCACCGGACGCCGGCTCACGCCCGGACCGGCGGCGGTCCGGAGCCGATCAGAAGGACGTCTTGAACGTGAGCATCGGAACGCGATCGTGTCCGTCGCGCACCAGTTTCATGCCGAAACGCGGGTTGAACCGGTCTTCCTCGGACGCGGCCTTCTCACTCGCTTCCCGGTTCGCCTTCGACGCCATCCGCGCCGCATCGATCATGCTGACGAGCCGGTGGGCGATGGCGGCGGCGATCGACAGGTCCGCCCGGTCATAGGCGTCGATGCTCCGGCTGCGCAGCTTCTGGTAACGGGCCAGGTTGTCGGCGTTTTGCCAGTCCCAGGCCCGGTCGTTGAAGTAGCCGTTGTTTTCCAGGTAGCGATGCTGCGCCTCGATGTCGTCCGGATAGATGGCCCGGGCCTGGCGCCGGATGAATTCATTGGCGCTGAACGGCCCCGGGTCGCTCCGCTCGAACTGGGCGATCGTCCGCCAGTAGTCGCTGTCCTTCCCGGACGGGTCGACCCCACCGGCGAACTCGGCGAACTCGATGTACCGGTCGGTGCGGGCGTCCCCCTGCAGGCGGAACGTCACGAACGTCGCCCAGATGCCCGCCTCGACGGCGTAGAAGACCCTGGCCCGCTCGGCGCGACCGGCCATCTGCTGCCCGAGACCGGGGAGCAGCAGCGAATAGAGCATGGCCTTCCGCGGATTGATGACCTCGATGCCGGGCTTCTCCTTCTCGGTGTCCTTCGGCTGCTCGTCCCGCGGCCGCCCGCCGATCTGGGCCAGTTCGAGAACCGGTGGATTGAGGAGCGGGGATGTCTCCAGGGGAAACTGGTCGGAGGCGGACGACGGTCCCGCAAGGAACGAGACCAGGAACAAAGCAAACAGTGCCGGTTTCACAGGACCTCCATGGCTCAACATCAGAAACGTCGAATCAGTGCCAGTTCCGCCGACGGATCGGCGAGCCCCGGATAAATTTCGAAACCCAGTTCCGCGCCGCCCGGCAGCCGGGCGTTGTGAGCGGCGGCTCCCCGCGCGGCGTGCAGGGCGCTGACGAGGTGATTGAGGAAAACGAGCGTCGTGGCGTAGCGCGCATTGCGGAGAAACCGGTTGGAGTTGGCGCGCATCCCGCGATAGATCTCGCGGTTGTCCTGACTGTCCCATCCGCAGGAGTAGATCAGGAGTTTTCCGATGTCCTCGTAGTAGTCCTTGCGCCGCGTGTCATAGAGCAGCACGAGCGTGGAATCCTGGATGCCGAAATCGGAATGCCCTTCCGCCGGACACTCCTCGAACGCCGTGTCGCGGTAGCGCTCGAAGGTCCAGTGACTGTCGGCGAACCGGCGGTAGTCCCTCTCCTCCTGCTTTCCGGTGTCGTGAAGGGAAAAGTAGGCCACCCAGCTCGCGACCTCGACCCCCATGAACAGGAATCCGATCCTGTTTCCGTTGTACAGCTGCCCCGCTCCCGGTACCACCGCCGAAAGAATACCCGCCACCGCCGGCGACCGCTCCCGCGCGCCGGCGTCGAGCCGCGCATCGGGCACGGCGCGACCCGCGGCGGAATCGTCCTGCCGCGCCCAGAGCGGTTCCGACGCCCGATCGAGCGGATCGAGGAGAACGACCGCCCCGGGCCGGTCTGGCCCGGCCAGGGAGGCTCCCGCCACGCAGAGTCCGGACAGCACAACCGCGGCCGTCATCATTACCCGTTTCAATGCATCCTCCTCCGTCAGCGAAGCACGGACACGGTGCGCCACACCGGACCCCCGGCGCCCGTTCCCGTGAAATCGATCTTGACCATGTAGACGCCCGGCGCCACCCCGTTCAGATTCCAGCGGATTTCCTGCTCCCCCGGGGAGTTGCCGCGCGGAGCCAGGCCGACCGCGACCGGGCGACCGGCGAGATCGAAAACGTCCGCGAGGGCGCCCTGTCCGGCCTCGAGCTGAAACCGCACATTGAGGTGGTCCCCGCGCGCCGGGTTCGGAAAGCAGACGACGCCGGCGCGATCCGCGGGGAGCGGCGACGACGGGGCACGGACACCGCCGAGAACGGCATTCCGCCCCGGCCCGCCGTCTTCACCTCTCCAGACGACGAGCGAATCGGGAATCGACGCTCCGATGGACGAGGCGAGCAGGGCCCGCCGGTCGGAGCCGGAAACGACGTCGAGACGCCCGTCCCCGTTCAGGTCCACGAGCAGCGATCCCGTTCCGCGGCGGCCGCCCAGCGCCAGCGGAAAGCCCGGCACGTTGCGCCCCTTCCGGCCGATCGCGTGCAGCGAACCGTCCTCGGTGGCAATGAGGATCTCCGCTCCCCCTTCGCCGTCGACATCCACGAGCAGCGGGCCGGTCAACGGCCGGGACTTCAGGTCGAGCGGGAAACCGAAGGCCCGCGACCCGTCGCCGTTCAGGACGTTCAGCGTTCCCAGCGTGTCGGCCACGACCACTTCCGCGGCACCGTCGCCGTCCACGTCGCCGGCGCCGGGAAAGCCGACCATCGGGGCGGCCAGGGTCACCGGCCAGCCGGCGGCGACGACTCCGTCCAAGTCGAGCAGGGTGACGATCCCCGCGGGATCCACGGCGACGATGTCGAGGCCGGACCGCGCGCCCGGGGCGCCGATCCGGAACGGGGCGGCCAGCAGGGTCAGGGGCGCCGCGCCGATCGATCCCGTTTCGGCGTGGACGTCCCGGCGCAGCGGGGTGGCCGCCGGTGCCGCGAGAACCGCCGCGTCGGCCAGGCCGATGCGCACGCTGCCCGACAGCGTGGGCCAGGCGGCAAACGCGCCGCCGTCGGCGAGGCCGCCGACGATCACGTTGCCCGCGGCCGCCGCCGGCGTCGTGCCGCCGGGGGGCACGATGAAATGCACCGCCTCGAACAGCGTGGGCTCGGTGGGGTGCGGCAGGACGAAATGCGCCCCGCCGTTGAAGTCGCCGAACGCCAGGATGGGCGTTCCGGACTGCGCGCGCCCGATGGCCGGAGCCGTGGCGGCGAAATCGTAGCCGGAGAGCGCCGTGCCCGTCCGGGCATTCCAGGTGACGATCCGCCCCTGCACCCGGGCATGTCCGGCGAGGAGAGGGTCCCTTCCTCCGGGGGCCCCGGTCAGAAACTCGGGTTCCGCGGCCAGGCGCGGGCTCAGGTCCGATGTGTGCCGCAGGAACGGCACGGCCGTTCCGGGCGGCGCGTCCGGAGGCGGCAGCGGAAACGGCACCGCCCCCTTCCCTTCCAGCGCCACGATGTTCCGGCCGAACGTGAACAGCACCTCCGGCGACCCGTCGCCGGTGACGTCCAGCGTCGTCGGGTGCTCGACCGTGACGTTCTCGGCCAGGCCGACCGGCCAGCCGGCCAGGGCCATGTTCCGGGTCACCCGGACGGCCATCGCCGGTCCGGGCACCGACGGGGTTTCGATCGTGACCAGCGTCTGCTGCCTTTCGTTGGACAGCGAACCCGGCGTCGTGAACGGCCCGAGCACGTTGTTGTTGCCCACGTAATAGGGATCCCACGGCGTGCCGTTGTTGCGCCGGCCGAGATCGTCGATGGCATCCGCCTCGACGAGCCGGATCCCGCGGCGCGAAATCCGCGTATTGACGCCCAGCGGATCGGCCACCGGGCTGAACACGCCGGAGAGCGGACCGGCCAGCACCGCATCGTCGATGTGCCAGACCAGGAGACCGCTGCCCGGGAGCAGCGCGTCGTACTCCAGCGCCCCGTCCGTCGAGGCGATCGTCGAGTCCGCCTCCGGTCCGAGAATCACTCCGGTGGCGCGGTCCTGGCGGATGATCGGAAAACCGTTGCCGTCCAGGTCAACGGAGCGGTTCTCGATCAGGTAGTACTCGGAATCGTGGATCTCGACGAAGACGAGGTCGCCGCCGAGCTCCGAGGCGGCGAGCGTGGTGTTGAGAAACGGCCCGGCTTCCTGGATGACGAGGTCGCAGTAGCCGCGCGCGTAGAGAAACAGGCGCGACCACGCGTCGAGCGAAGCGGGCAGGGCGCCGACGACCTCCACCTCGCTGTCGTCGGTGGGGTCGACGAGGATCGCCGGAATGTTCTCGCCGGAGTCCATCAGGCTCCAGTACCCGACCATCGGGAACCCGGAGCGGACGTTGTACAGGTCGAACAGGCCGAGAATGTGACCGAACTCGTGGGCCAGCACTCCGTTCAGGGCACCGACGAGACCGTCCTGCGACGTCGTTTCCGGCAGGACCATCGTCCGGCCGATCCGCGTCCCGCCGATTTCCAGCGAGTCGCCGAACTCCAGCACGAACGTGGGGATGTCGCGCGGCGAATCCCGGTTGATGTCGCTCTGCAGGTCGGCGCCGGCGTGAACGACGATGAAGCCGTCGAAACCGGCCGGATCGAACTCGCCGGACGCATGCGCCACGGTCAGGGCGTCGGTGATGAACCGCTCCGCCTCCCTGGCCACGTCGACGTTGTCGGCGGCGACCACCCACGGCCCGTAGTCCATGAGGTCGGTCAGGTGGTACGCGGAGTCCGAAGCCGCCGGAAACACGGTGACCTCGATCTCGAGACGCCCGTTCGTCTGGGCGCGGTAATAGCGCGCCAGCGCCTCGCCGTGACTCTCGAAGTAGGGCTTGTTGTGGGGCGGCGGGTCGACGGCGGCGCTCACCCCCGAGCGGAGGTCGAACCGGCCGTCGGGAGTCGAGGTCAGGGGACCGCCCCGGTCGGTGAGAAAGTCGACCCGGAGGATGGCCACCCGGAAGGGCACCGCTCCTCCGGCCGAGGCGGGCCGGCTCGAGCCCGCGGTCGGTACAGCGGCCCGACCTCTCTCGATGAGGGAACGGGCGTCCAGCGGTTCGGCAACACCAGGAAACGCAGCGTCTCCGGAAAAAAGAAAACAGGGAAAGTCGGAGCGCCGGGTCGTTGCCGATCCGGCCTCCGACTTTCCCTGTCGTATCGTCAGTCGCGTGTCCGTGGCGGCGCGACTCGCTTCCAGCGTCGAGCCCGGTATCAGGGCCATCCCCATCGCCGCCGCGACCAGCGCGGCCCCCCGACCGAGCTTCAAATCAGAAGCGCGCCGAGAGCGAAAACTTGCTCACCCGGTCCAGTTCCTCGAACTGGGGAATCGAGGCGTAGTCGAACGAAACGGCCTTGTAGGTCACGCCGAGGCCGTAGGTCATGTCCTTGATCTCGCCCGGATCGTCATAGATGTAGCCGGCGCGGATCGAAACGAGATTGTTGTAGGTGTACTCGCCGCCGATGTTCCAGAGGATGTTGTTCCGGTCGAGCCAGCTCTGGTCCACCGTCGGAACGGCCCGCCCGTCGGAGTCGCACTTTCCGTCGTTGTCCGCGTCCTCGCAATCCTGGATCTTGTTCGACAGCAGAACCTTGTCGCCGTCGAACGCGGCCACCAGGCTGTGCTGGGGCTTGTTGACGATCTGCACCGCCGCGCCCAGGCGCAGCGTGCGCGGCAGCGGATCCGACTGGTTCTCGTCGACGAGACCGATGTCCGGGCCGATGTTCTGGAGAACGATGGCGAGATTGACCGGCTTTCCGGGAACGCGGTACAGGGCGCCCATGTCGACGGCGAACGTGCTTCCCTTGCCGGCGGCGCCGTCGCTTCCGGTCGTGGCCGGCGCGAGGTCCACGTGAACGAACTTGAGGTTGGCGCCGAGCCCGAGGGAGTTGGACACCGCGGTACCCAGGGCCAGCGACGGCGCGATCTCGAACGAGGTGAACTCCCCGATCGGCTCGGCGCTTCCGGCCTGGGTTTCGATGCTCTTGCCGTAGTTGAGATACGTGAGCGTGAAGGCAACGCCGCCCCAGCCGGACAGATGCTGGGCGTACGAGGCGTACTCGAAATAGACGTCATCCGCCAGGTCGGGAACGAGCTTGGCGTGCATCAGGGCCGCGTTTCTCCCCTCGAGAAAGGCCAGCCCGCCGGGATTCCACCAGGGGGCAAACGCATCGTCCGCGATCGCGGTGAAAGTGCGCCCCATCCCCTCGGCACGGGCACCGGGGGGGATCTGAAGACTCGCCGCTCCGGCGTTCCCCTGGGAGTGCGCGGCGGGAGTCCACCCCGCGGACACGACAAGGGCGGCCGCGAGGGCCAGAAGGAACTTCATATTCGTGAATCTCATTATCGATCCTCCGGTTGGAAGCGGCTGGCTGTCGCGCATGGCGGGAACACGGGAACTAACCGGCCCAAACTCAATGGGTTCCACCTGATGCGCTTCAAAATGACGCGGGACCATGGTAGCAGACCGGCCGATCGGCTCGCCAGTGGTGAATCATGGGAAGCGGGTCAGGCCGTGTGCCCGGAAGTCCATGCGCTGGAACGATCAACGGATCCGGACGATGGGCTCCACGACATCGGTGATCTTTCCGCCATCCCGGGGCCGGGCCGAGATCCGCACCAGGTAGACACCGTTCGCCACGGCATCCCCGGCCCGGTCCCGCCCATCCCACTTGATCCGGTTCTCGCCGGACAGCCCGTCCAGGGTCCACTCCATGACTTTTCGGCCGCTGACCGAAAAAATCGAGGCCCGAACGCCGGCGTCCCTGTCCAGAGTGTAGGTGATGTCCGTCGCCGCGGCGAACGGGTTCGGCAGTGCGTACACTTCGGAAACCCCCGTGACGGCCCCCGCTCCCCCGACCTGGACCTCGAGAGTCCCCTCGCCACGGTTGTTGAAGTTGTCCGTGGCGGTCAGGCGGAAGGTGTATCGCCCCGCGGGGACTTCCGGAATCACCGTCTCCAGGGCGCCCTTCCGGTAGCTTCCGTCATCGTAGGCGAAACGGTCGGTGACATCGGCACGGAATCGCTCGACGTCGGATTCGTCGGTGACCGTGAACAGGACGGAGCGGAATTCGAAGAGGCGCGTGAGGTTGATGCCGCTCTCGTCCTCGATGATCGCGCGGACGGTCGCTCCGGGCCGTGTCGATCCCGGCAGCGAGAGTTCGACGCGGGGGGCGGTGGTGTCCGCGCCCGTCGGGGCCGTGCCGAGAATGGGCACCGGCGACAGGGCGCCGAGCGCCTCGACACCGCCGCCGCTCACGTACGCGCGGATGCGACCGGCGGGACCGCCGCGCAGGGAAACGGGAACCACGAACGTCGACGAGAAACTGCCTCCGGAAACCGCGGCCCGCCCGCTGAACAGGGTGGCCCCGGCGATCGTGTACGTGGCCCGGCCGCTGGTCCGCCGCACCTCGGGCTGATCGAACACCCGGAGATCCAGGGTACCGGAGAAACCGGTGTCCGGCTCGCCGTTCCGGTCGAGGACGACGCCGGTCACGGTGGCCGTCGTTCCCCGGAACAGCGTGTCGGGGAACGCGTCGAAGCGGATCCGCTGCGCGGGAGCGGGAAGGACGGACGCCGGATCGCCGATCAGGAGATATTTTTTCTGGCGGTCGTTGCGGATCGTTCCGGCCGCGACCTCCCGGTTCTTGGCCTGGAACAGCGCCAGCCCGACCGTGGCCGAGCGGTTGTCCCCGGCGGGAAAGAGCGTGCGGACGATCGAGTTGTTCAGTCCGCCGTTTTCACCGGCAAACGACAGGTGGGTGGCGGCCATCGTGGCGATGCAGCCGCCGGTCCTCGACCGGACGAGCACTTCGGCCAGTCCGTCGCTTCCCGAACGGTCGAACTTGCCGATGCTGCACGATGCGGCCACGAGTACCGGCAGCGACTGCAGGTTGGAAATGCTGGCCACGTCCGCGACCTCGAGGACTTTCTCGTCGGCCATCTGCTGGTCGCCGCCGTGTCCGATGTAATTGACGAGCCAGCTTCCCTCGTTCATGGCCACGATCAGGTCGCGCTTGGCCGACGGCTTGAACAGGATCGAACAGTCGTCCTGGCCGTAGTCGTAGAGATACACCTTCTTCCGGTCGAACTCGCGCGGGACCAGTGCGTCCACGGATTCGGACTGTTCCATGTGGCCGGTTCCGATCGGGTCGCGGTGCCCGCCCTGGCAGATGTCGTCGGCCACGAGAACCGCGCGGCCGCGCCCCGGATTCACGCGGTCCAGCGTTTCCGACGCGATGATCTTGGTGCGCACCACCGCCAGCGCCTCTTCTCCGGTCGTCACCGGCAGGCGCCCGATGACCAGGTCGGTCAGGCGGTCGTCCGGTCCTTCCATCCGCCCGAAATAGTCGTCCGACGAGTACTGGGGATTCGTGCTGTCGTCGATCCAGTCGAACCCGTTCTGCCACGACGGCAGCAGGTTGCCGACCTGGCTCTCCTCGTAGTTGCGCGTGTCCCGGTTCGCGTCCCCGATGAGGAACACGTAGGAGAGCGGCGCGTCCGGGGCATTCGCCCACCGGCTGTACGCGTACTGGAGAAAGTTGCGGATCGCGGTCGGATCGACGCGACCTCCGGAAAACTCGTCGTAGATGTCCGAAACCTTGACGGTCATCGTCTTCGCGTCGCGGGGGGGCACCCCCGGGGCGGCCAGGTCCGTCATCTCGGTGATGCCGCGGAGACGGGTCCGCCTCCAGTTCGCGATCTCGACGGCCGCCTCCATGAAATCGTCGTGGGCGATCACGAGATAGTCCGCCGCGTTCGTTCGATCGCGGAGCCAGCGGGTCGGGCGCTTGTCGCGCTCCAGGCCGAGCGGCTTCGCGATTCCGGCGGGGGCGATGACGCAGTAGCGCCGCCCGGCTCCCGATGCCACGGTGAGCGTCAGCGTCGTCCCGTTCCGGTTCGTCGCGGGAAGCGTCGGCGCCCACGGTTCGGTGACGTCCAGAACCAGCGCCCCGGCGGCGGCGTCCGTGATCGTGAACCGGACCGGCCCCGTTTCCGTGGCCTCCCCCTCGAACCAGAGGCGGTGGCCGGCCAGGCTCAGGCGCTTCCGGTAGGTGATCTCGAACCAGCCCAGGAGAATCTGGTCGATCCGCGTGATCCCGGGCGGCGCCGGGATGCGGAGCACCGAGGCGATCACCCGGGTGACCGGTTTCGGCACCACGTTCTCGATGGTCATGTCGAAGCGGGCATCGCGGATCGTTCCGCCCCACGAAACGCTCCGGTCCGGGCCGCCGTTGACGTTGACCGACAGGTAATGCTTCCGCTCCGGATCCCCGGGGACGGAGTTCGGCCAGGTGGCGCCCCACCAGCGGGCGAACAGCGTGGCGCCCTGCGTCGTGTCCGGATTGTCGAGGGCGAGGTCCCAGAAGTGCATGGATCCGTTGTCCTCGATCCGCTGCCACCACCACTTTTCCCAGCGCACCCCGGACTGCTGGGGCAGCGGGTCGAACAGGGTGGGATCGTTCTTCTCGAAGTGCAGCTTCTCGCGCACAACGGTCACGTCGCGGCCTTCGGCCGGTCCCGCCACCGACGCCATCCGCAGGGGAACTCCGGAAAAGGAGCCGCCCCAGGTCAGCCAGTAGACGTTCTCGTTCGTGGTTTCGTCTTCGTACCACGTCTCGGGAAGCGCCGGGTCGTACCAGGACCGGAAGTTGTCCGGACCGAGTCCGTAGAACAGCAGTTCATCCGCGGGATCGAACTTTCCGTCGGGGGTGCCCGCCTGGTTGACGAGGATCGCGATCTCCCGGAATCCGCCCCGCTCCCCCCATCCCGGCGCCTCCGACTCGGGCTGCGTTTCCGACAGCGCCATCCCGGAGCCGGCGAACAGCCGCACGGTCGACGGATCGATCGACGCGGCCGGGATTCCGGCCTGCGCCAGATCCGCGCCGGTCAGGCGGAACAGGCCGTTCCGGGTGATGCGGATCTTGTACCAGTCGGAGGAATCGTCGAAATAGTCCGGAGGCAGTTCCGTGGAGGAGCCCGGTTTCATCGCGTCGACGGGACGCACCAGGGTCCGGCCCGCGGCATCGGGGGGAACCGGGTTCAGCACGCTGTTCCAGATGCCGTCGAACACGGGATCGGGGCCAAGCGCCGCGCCGGATCCCCTCCGGCCGCCGTCGAACCGCACGCTGACATCGATCCGCTCGTGAAGAACCACGGTGCCGGCGACCGGATCGTGGATCGCCGGGCGCAGGGACACCAGAAGGATGCGGCGCCCCCGGAACACCTCCACCGCCGACGACACGACCGGGTGTGGAACTGAGGGTGCGAAACCCGCGTGCGGCGCGTCCCCCGACGGCGACGCAACGTGAAGCCCCGCACCCTCGATTGTCCGTTCGCCCGATGTGGTGAAGTCCAGGCGGTAGCCCCCCTCGAGGGGCAGAAGGATCCGCTCCGTGCGAACCGGAAGGAACGGCTCGCCCGGTTCGGCGACCGGGATCGTGCCTTCGAATTCGAGGCGCCAGGCCGGCTTTTCTCCGCTTTCCACCGGGATCTGCCTCAGCGGTCCCGGTTCATAGTGGAAAACGACCCCGTCCGCATCCGCGCGGGTGACCCCCACGGAGGCGGCCAGGGCCGGAACGACCGCCGGGCCGAGAAACGCCGCGACAAGAAGGCAGAAGAATCTCATTCCGCGATCTTCTCCGCCTCGTCGAGCAGCATGTTCGGAATGTCGTCCTCGATGCGGAAGGCCAGGCGGCAGCGCTTGCACACGAGCTTCTGGTCGGCCTCCTTGTACTCCAGAGGTCCCTTGCAGGCGGTGCAGGCCAGGAGTTCCAGCAGGGTCTTGCTCGGCATTTTACGATCTCCTTTGTGGAAATACGGAAAAGGGCGCCTTTTGAATGCGTGCATGGTAACCGGGGAAACGAACACTCCGCCGGGTCGAGGAAATCAGGCACCGTCCGATTCGTTGTTCCGCGAACACGGTCCAAATGGCGGTGCGACCCTTAGCAAAGTCCGATAGAAGAAGGCTCCTGGGTGGAGATCAAGGCAAACCGGGCGACCCGGCCGAGCCGATGACCTGATGAGGCTAAACAATGTCATCGGCCCCTGTCAACGGTTTCGAAAGCTCCCATCTTCCTGAATTTCGCCATGCGCGCATCGAGAAGGGACGCCGTATCCATCGAGGCAAGGCGTTCGAGATGTCCCCCCACGACTCCGCCGAGCGTGCGGGCGGCCGCCTCGACATCGCGGTGCGCGCCCCCCATCGGCTCGGCCACGATGTCGTCGATGACGTCCAGTTCCTTGAGGTCGGCCGCGGTCAGGCGGAGCGCCTCCGCGGCCTGCGGAGCCTTCGCGCGATCGCCCCAGAGGATCGCGGCGCACCCCTCCGGCGAGATCACCGAGTAGATGGAGTTTTCCATCATCAGGACGACATCGGCCACCGCGATGGCCAGGGCGCCGCCGCTTCCCCCCTCGCCGATGATGACGGACACGATCGGAACGGGAAGACGGGCCATTTCCCGGAGGTTCCGGGCGATCGCCTCCGACTGCCCGCGCTCCTCGGCGCCGAGACCGGGATAGGCGCCCGGGGTGTCCACGAACGTCACGACCGGGCGGTCGAACCGGGCGGCGAGTTCCATGAGACGGAGCGCCTTGCGATACCCCTCCGGATGCGGCATTCCGAAGTTGCGGAGGATGTTCTCCTTCGTGTTCCGCCCCTTCTGGTGGCCGATGAACATCACCGGCGCTCCCCCCATCGTCCCGAACCCCCCGACGATCGCCGCATCGTCGCCGAACAGGCGGTCACCGTGGAGCTCGGTGAAGTCCTTCGTGAGCACGCCGATGTAGTCCAGCGAGTAGGGGCGCCGCGGGTGGCGGGCCAGCTGCACGCGCTGCCAGCGGCTCAGGTTGGAGTAGATCTCGCGACGCAGGCGCTCCACCTTGCGCTCCAGGCGCAGGACTTCCTCGGACACCTCGATCTGCCCGGTGGCCGAGAACTCGCGGAGTTCCTTGATCTTGTTTTCCAGTTCGACCACCGGCTTCTCGAAATCGAGCCAGACCATGCTCACGCGCGCCTCCCGTTTCTCGGCGGGACCTCGGCCATGACCGGCGCCGGCGCTTCGGCCAGCCTGGCCCGGTCGGGCCCCAGAATCGATCTCAGTTCCGCGAGCAGCCCGCCGCTGACCGCAACCTTGAGGCGCCCGGCCTTGACCCGGACCCGCCCCTCTTCGCAATCCACGTGAAGCAGGACCTCTCCGACGCCGGGATAGCGCGACAGGGTGTCCCGGACCCGGAGAAGCAGACTGTCGTTCAGCTCGTCCGACTTGAAACCGACATGCAGGGTGTGACGCACGGACGCCTTCGACTCGTCGAAATCGGAGATTTCGGTGGCGACGATCTTGACGGAGTTCTCGTCGTCCCGCGAATTCGTCCGCCCCTTCACGAGGACGATGCGGTCCACCTCGATCCGGTCCTTCACGTTCTCGTAGAGATCCGAGAAGCAGATGCACTCCACCATCCCGGCGAAGTCCTCGAGCGTCAGCCAGGCCATGAGTCCGCCGGTCCGCGTGGGGGTGCGCTTGACCGCGGACACGACGCCGACGAACACGACCTCCTCGTTGTCCTTGCGCTCGGTCAGGGTCTGGCTGTCCACGTTGGCCACCGCGGCGATCTCCTCGCGGAGCGACGCCAGCGGATGATCGGACAGGTAGAACCCGAGGACGGCCTTTTCCTCCTTGAGGCGGCGGGCCGTCTCCCACTCCGGCGCTTCCGGCAACTCGCTCTCCGGGATGATCGCGGCCTCATCCGTGGCCCCGCCGAACAGGTTGAACTGGCCGCGCTCCCGCTCGGACTGCCGGGCCAGCCCCCCCTCGAGGGCCAGGCCGATGGCCTCCATCTGCTGGGCCCGGTGCCCGGGCAGGCTGTCCAGGGCGCCGGCGGCCACCAGGCTCTCCACGACGCGCTTGTTCACGGCCCGCAGGTCGATGCGCCGGCAGAAATCGAAGAGGTTCAGGAACGGACCGCCAGGAACCCCCTCGGCCGGCCGGCCGGCCCGCGCCTCGAGGATCGCGTCGATGGCGCCCTGCCCCACGTTCTTCACCGCCCCGAGACCGAAACGGATCGCGGATCCCTCCACCTGGAACTCGGTGCCCGACGCGTTGACGTCGGGCGGCAGCACCGGAATCCCCATTTTCCGACACTCCTCGATGAGCACGACGATCCGGTTCGTCTTTTCCATTTCCGAGGTCAGCGCGGCGGCCATGAACTGGATGGGATAGTGCGCCTTGAGCCAGGCCGTCTGGTACGAGATCAGTGCGTACGCCGCGGAGTGGCTCTTGTTGAATCCGTAGCCGGCAAAGTACTCCATCTGCTCGAAGATCTTTTCCGCGGCGTTCCTCGGAATGTCCTGCTTGACCGCGCCGGCGAGAAACGCCTCGCGCTGCTTCGCCATCTCCTCGGCCTTCTTCTTGCCCATGGCCCGGCGGAGCAGGTCCGCCTGTCCGAGCGTGAACCCCCCGAGGCGCGACGCGATCTGCATCACCTGTTCCTGGTACACCATCATCCCGTACGTCGGCTTGAGGATCGACTCGAGCAGAGGATGCTCGTAGCGGATCGGCTTCCGCCCCTGCTTGCAGTCGATGAAGTCGTCGACCATCCCGCTGCCCATCGGGCCCGGGCGGTAGAGCGCGTTGACCGCGATGAGGTCCTCGAAGTCGTTCGGCTGGAGCCTCCGCAGCAGGTTGCGCATCCCCTCCGACTCGAACTGGAACACGCCGACCGCGCGGCCGGCCCGGAGCAGGTCCATCGTCAGGGGGTCCTCGAACGGCAGCGCCGCCGTGTCGATCGCCTCCCCGGTCGTCGCCTCGATCAGCTTTTCCGCCTTGTCGATGACCTTGAGCGTGCGCAGCCCGAGAAAGTCCATCTTCACCAGGCCGATCTTCTCGACCGAGTTCATGTCGTACTGGGTGGAGATTTCGTCCTTGTTCGCCGGCTTGAACAGCGGAACGATCTCGTCGAGCCGGCGCGGGGCGATGATCACGCCGGCGGCGTGGGTGGACGCATGGCGGGACAGCCCCTCCAGCGTCCGGGCCGTCTGGAGCAGGCGCCCGTGGGTGCCGCCGTCCCCGGACATCTCCTTCAGCTCGGACACCGTCTTGATCGCCTTGTCCAGGGTGATGCCGAGTTCCTCGGGCACCATCTTGGCGATCCGGTCCACCTCGCCGTAGGGCAGGCCGAGCGCCCGGCCGACGTCGCGGATGGCGCCGCGCGCGGCCATCGTGCCGAACGTGATGATCTGCGAGACGTTTTCCTCGCCGTACTTCCTGCGGACGTACTGGATGATCTCGTCGCGGCGGTCGTCCTCGAAATCCACGTCGATGTCGGGAAGCGAGATCCGCTCCGGGTTCAGGAACCGCTCGAAGAGCAGGTGGAAGCGGATCGGGTCCACGTTCGTGATGCCGATGGCGTAGGCCACCAGGCTCCCCGCCGCCGAACCGCGGCCGGGCCCCACCGGGATCCCCCGCCCCCGCGCGTGATCGATGAAATCGCGCACGACGAGGAAGTAGCCGGAGTAACCCATCTGGCAGATGACGCCGAGCTCGAACTCCAGCCGCTCGATCACGCCATCCGCGGGAGCCGGATAACGCCGGCGCAGCCCCTCGTGGGCGAGATGCCGGAGATAGGCGTCGAGGTCGGCGAAACCGTCCGGGCAGGCGAAGTGCGGCAGCTGGGGCTTCCCGAGCTGGAGCTCGAGGCGGCACTTTTCCGCGATGTCCAGGGTCGCGTCGCAGGCCTGCGGATAGTGGCGGAAGAGGTGGCGCATCTCCTCGGGCGACTTGAAGTAGAGCTCCTTCGTGGTGAACTTGAGCCGGTTCGGATCGTCCACGCTCTTGCCGGTCTGGATGCAGACGAGCACGTCGTGGGCGTCCGCGTCGTCCTTGAGGTTGTAGTGGCAGTCGTTCGTGGCCACGAGCGGCACGCCGGTCTTCCCGGCAATCTCCACGAGGCGCGGCATCACCGTCTTCTCGTCGGGGATGTCGTGGTCCTGGAGCTCGAGGTAGAACGCGTCCTTTCCGAAGATGTCGGTGAACCGCCCCGCCGCGGCCACCGCCTCGTCGTCGCGGCCGGCCAGGAGCAGCTTGGGAATCTCCGCGTTCAGGCAGGCGGAGAGGCCGATCAGCCCCTCGGAGTGCTTCGCGAGAAGCTCCATGTCGATCCGCGGCTTGTAGTAGAAGCCCTCCACGAAACCGGCCGAGGAGAGGCGCACGAGATTCCGGTACCCGGTTTCGTTGCGGGCCAGCAGGACGAGATGATCGAGGGGGTTGGACGGGCCGTGTTTCTGCGTCTTGTCGGTGCGGCTGCCGCGGGTGACGTAGGCCTCCATCCCGACGATCGGGTTGATGCCCGCCTTCTTCGCCGTGTCGTAGAACTTGATCGCCCCGAACATGTTGCCATGGTCGGTGAGCGCCACGGCCGGCATTCCCGAGGCCACCGCGGAAGACACGAGCTTTTCGATCGTCTGCGCGCCGTCCAGAAGGGAGTAGTCGGAATGATTGTGAAGATGCACGAACCCGGACCGGCTCACTGTTCCCCCGCGTGATGGCTGAAATTCCTGAAACTTAACCGAAACGGTCCGCGCAGGCAAAGCGGTGTCCGCCGCCGCCGCGATCGGCGCGTCGCGTGCGGGAAGCGTGGCGCCGAATGGCGCGCGGTCAACGCCTCGCCGGTCCGGATCATCCGGCCACCCGGAACACGCGCGTTGCGACGCTCGTATTTCCGGCGCGATCCCGGACCCGGACCAGGAGCGTGTGCTCCCCCGGAGCCAGCGCCCGGCGGGAACGGCCGGAGAGGCGCGCCGATTCCGGATCGAAGACCACGATCTGGGTGATGCCGTCGATCTCCGTGGTGATGTCGCTCCATCCGAAACCGGAACCGCGATCGGTGATCGTCACGCGGATCGACGGACGGCCGGACTCGCTTCCCTCCGCGCGGGGGGACAGGATCCGGATCGAGGGGGGCGAGACGTCGCGGGCGAGCACGAACGTTCCGAGCGAACGCGTCTCGCCGCCGATGCCGTCCGGGCCTGATGCGTCACCGACGAAGGAGAAGGAACCGGAGCCGGACACGCGGTAGAGGGCGGAGCCCCCCGAATCGGCGCCGGTCGGAGCCAGCGCCACCCGCACGGCGCGGTCGAGGACGAGGTCGGGCGCGTTCACCGCCACGCCGCCTCCGGCGAGAACAAGGCCGGAATTGTCCCCCGCCGCGACCGGCGCCTCGGCGATGCGGACCCGGCCCGGACCGAAGAAAGCCCGGTCCGGCGCCGACAGCGTGAGCCGCCCGCCGGCAAGGGTCATCGCATTCCCGCGGCTCACGCGGAACACTCCGGCCGGATCGGGCTCCGCGACGGCCGGGGCCGGCTGCACCGTCACCGTTCCGTCCAGCCGCGCCTCGTTGCCGGCCGCGTCACGCACCCGGATTGTCACGTCCCCCGCGCCGGACGGAAAGACCGCCGCGTCCAGCCGCCCGGCCAGCGGCGGGCCCGGTTCGAACGCCGGGTTCGTGGCCCCTTCGGGCCGGTAGAGGTTCATGTAGAACGAGTCGCCGCCGCCGGCCTGCGCCGCATCGAACACGAGTTCCACCTGGTGGGCGCTGTTCCAGTCGAAGCGGTCGAGACGCATCGCGTAGAGCGTTTGTCCTCCCGCCTCGATGACCGCCGTGTACGGGGCGAGCCGGTTTCCCGTCGTCGTGGGATCCCAGGCCCTGACGGACAGGAGCGCTTCCCCCTCGATCGTGACCCCGGGAAACGTGTAGCGATCGCGTCCCCGATCCACGACGGGAAGGACGACCGGCCCGGCCTGCCCGTTGATCCGGCTCCCCTCTCCGGCCGGGCGGAACTGCAGCGCCTTGATGAGCGGAGCCGTTGTATCCGCAACGGCAAGCCCGATCCGCAGCGGGTTCACGCCCGTGTCCGCGCCGGTTCCCTCGCGGATTTCGAAATGGAGATGCGGAGGTCCCGCACCCGACTCGCCGGTCGTGCCGAGGATTGCGCCGGCCGCAACCGGAAGCTCGTTCACGCCGGGGTAGAGATCGACCTCGTAGCGGGACAGGCTCTCCTGGGCTGCTTCCACGTACGCGGTGATCGCCGGGTTGAACGCATCGAGATGCGCGTAAACGGCCGTCCGCCCGTCGACGAGGCGCACGTAGAGCGCCAGGCCGTACCCGGAACCCGAGGCGCGCACCCGCCAGATCCGGCCGTCCGCCACCGCCCGGACCGGCAGTCCCGTCTTCTGTCCGGTCGAAAAATCGACGCCGCCGTGAAAGTGGCCGCGCCGGTATTCGCCGAAACTCGAAGTGAGCCGGTGAGGGGGATCGATCGGAGCGGGGATGTCCGCCGACGGACCCGCCGCCGATCGGCCGGCAGCGGTCGAGCGCCCGGCGGCCGCCGGCGTTGCAGACTGCACGAAGTCGGAGGCGCACACTGCAGAATGAGAGACCGCAACCAGGACAGCGACCGTGACGGCCCTGAGAGTCCGGTCGAGAACAACGCCGCAAGACACTGATGCGATGCGCTTTATAAAATCATTGGATTCGGACAATCCGGATCCCCCTTTCTGGTATGTCGCTTGCACGACAGGGATGTTCGCTCAGTCCGTTCACGCGTCACCTGTCAAGGAGGAGTCCCCCCATGAAGATCATGTCCGCTGCCGTCGCCGCACTTGTCGCGACGTCGATCGTCCTCGGTGGCTGTGGCCAGGAGTCGTCCGTCAACCCGGATACCGCCCCGCCGCAGGCCCCCCAGATCTATGCCGCCTACATGAAGGACGCCGACAAGGCCGTCCTCAAGTGGACGCCCGGCGCCGAATCGGATCTGGCCGGCTACAATGTCTACCGCATGGGCCCGAAGACCAGGGTCAACGCGGCCCCGGTCACCAGCCCGTTCTTCGTGGAAACGAATGTTCCCGCGGGCGAGCGGTTCTATCTCGTCACCGCGGTGGACCGCTCCGGAAACGAGAGCGCTCCGTCGGCCGTCGTGAAAGTTCTGGCCGGGGCGTTGACCGTGACGGACGTGACGGGAGAGAGCGCACGGAAGTAGACGCTCTACCTGATCCGGATCACCCGCCCCGTGGCCTGGCCCCGGGGCCAGGCGAGCCGGTAGGTGTAGATCCCGGAGGGGAGCGGCCGGCCAAGATCGTCGGTTCCGTCCCACTCCACGATCGTGTCCCCCGCGGCGAGAACCCCGGAATGGAGTTTGCGGACCGGGCGACCCTGAATGTCGAACAGCGTCAGGGCGCCCGGTCTTTCCGTTTCCATCCGGAAACGGAACAGGAACCTCCCCGTCGTCGACGGATTCGGCGCGACAAGGACAGTGACTCCGCCCGCGTCGCCGATCCCCGGGCCGGCCGGCGCCGGCCGCGCCGGAAGGGCGCGATCCCGCGCGGGATTTCCCCCCGCACCGAACCAGTATCCGGCCGCGGCACCGGCCGGCGCGTCCGGCAGGGGCAGACGGCGCGCCATGCGGTCCGATCCGTGGATCCAGATCGCGGCACGGCCTGCCGACGCGAATCCCCCGGCTGCCGGAGCTGCCGCGGGACCGTCCATCAGGTACGGCCACCCGGACACCACGTTGCCGCTTCCGTCCCACGCGTTCAGGCAGAGGGAACCGGTGCCGACGAGGATCGCCGGAGGCGCCCCGCCGTTCAGGCTCACCGCGATCGGACCGGAGTGAATCGGAGCTCCCGTATCCACCGGCCAGCCGGTCCGCGACGCTCCGCTGCCGGACAGCACATGAATGCGTCCGGCCGTATCGGCAAGAAGGACCGATCCCCTCCCCGTTCCATCGAGGTCGGCCGCGGCCGGCTCGGTCGCCGGAGGCGCGGACAGCTGCACCGGCCATCCGGGAAGCGTTGCCCCGGACCGGTCCAGGGCGTGGATCCGGGAACCACCCGTGAACACGACCTCCAGGTCGCCGTCGCCGTCGAGGTCGCAGAGGAGCGGCGCCTTCCGCCCGGCGCCGGGGATCGGCGGAAGCGGCCATCCGGGCGCCGGTGCGCCGCCGCGGTCCACGAGGTGGGCCACGCCGTCGACCGTCACCACGAGGATCTCCCGATCCCCGTCTCCGTCGACATCGCCGCAGGCCGCGCCGGTCACGGCGGCATCCGTCAGCCGAACCGGAAATCCGGGCACCCGCCCGCCGTCGATGTCCCAGGCGTAGAGCAGGGAATCGGTGCCGGCCTGCAGCACTTCGGCGCGACCGTCCCCGTCGAGATCCGCGAGAACCGGACCGGCAAAGAGCGGCCCCCCCACCGGGCGCGGCCAGCCGCCCCGCGCCCGCCCCGCCGCGTCGGTCACGAGGACGTGGCCGGAACGGAACGCCACCGCGCGGACCACCCCGCCCGGCTGTTCGAAGGCCGCGGGCATTCCGGCCACGCCGAACGACAGGGCCAGCAGTGTGGAATCCGCGCCGGAGCCGTCGTGGGCCATGGAGAGCAGCTGGCCGGCCGTGTCGTGCCCGAGGAACCGCCCGTCGGAAAGCACCACGGGGGAAGACGCGGGCGGCCGGGGCAGGCGGTGTCTCCCGCGACCGGTCAGCCGCGCCGCCACGCCGCCGGCGCTGACCAGGCCGGCCCCGTACTTGCCGATCCAGAACGCGTTGATGTCGTCGATGTTCACCGCCGTGTCCCGGATCAGCTGCCGCACCGCGGCGGGCGTGAGGTCCGGATCGATGCTCAGCGCCAGGCCGGCCACTCCGGTGACGAACGGCGCGGCAAAGGACGTGGCGCCGAACGTGGTGATCGCGTACAGGCTGCTCCGCGTGGTCGGGAGAAGCGTGAGGAGTTGTTCGCCGGGAGCCGCGATGTCCACCCAGGAACCGAGGCTCGTCACCGCGGAAATGCCGCCGACCTTGCGCAGGGCGGCCACCTCGATGCAGTCCCCTCTCCGGCTCAGGTAATTCCGGCTCTGTGTTTCGCTCGTGGCCCCGTTTCCGGCCGCGTCCACGACGACGACGCCCCGGTCGATGATCGCGTAGTCGAGCGCCGCGGCCAGCGCCGCCGTCTGGTCGGACAGCCACGAGCAGTTGAGAACGCGCGCGCCGGCATCCGCGGCATAGACGATTGCCTGGGCGCAGAACGACATGGCCACCACGCCGCCGGTGATGCGGCGGCCGAAATCGTCCACGTAGTCCTGGCGCCAGCCGACCCGGACCGGCATCACCCGGCAGCCGGGTGCGGTTCCGGCCAGGCCCACGCCGTCGTCGGCCCGGGCGCCGATGATTCCCGCCACCACCGTGCCGTGACCGTCGTAGTCGACCGGGTCGTTGTCGGGAACGAAGCCGTCCTCGAGGGAACAGGCCGGCCTGGCACGGGTCCGGTTCGGAGTTCCGCAGGAATCGAGGCGGGCCTCTTCGCCCGGGAGGGTCGTCAGGTCCACGAAGTCCCAGCCGCGGACGTCGTCGATGAACCCGTTCTGGTCGTCGTCCACCCCGGGGAGGCCGTTCGCCTCCGTCCAGTTCGTCCAGATCGTTCCGAAGGGCGACAGCGGCGGACCGAAGTCGGGATGCCGCCAGTCCACGCCGGAGTCGAGAACGGCCAGGACGACCGACGTGTCGCCGCGGGTGACGCTCCACGCCTCGAGGATATCGAGGTCCGGGCCGGCCGGATTCGCGTGCAGCGGCCACTGCAGCGAGTCCGGCGACGGGTGATTGAAGAACGGATCGTTCGGCGCCGCGCCGGCCAGGGGAAGCACGATGTCCGGTTCGGCCGAGCGCACGCCGGGCGCGCGGCGCGCCGCCGCGAGGAACCGTTCGGCCGCCGGCTCCTCCACGGTTTCGGCGACGTAGAACCGCGACAGCGGATCGCCGGGCGCGGTGTGTCCCGCGAACATCGGCGCGATCCGGAGCGGAGCCGCTCCCCCGCCCGCGGCGGCCAGTTCGGCAAGCACGGCGATCCGCCGCGGCGCCGGCGCGTCGGGGTCCATCTCCACGATGATCCGGCCCGCGGAGGCCGGTATCGTACCGATCGTGAGCAGGACAAGCAGCAGGCACAGAGCGGGCAGACGAGAGTCGGGTTTCACGGTCCCTTCCTGTTGGCGGTTCACGTTCGTTCGTCCGGCGGCCCGGCCCCGCGCCGGCGGGTTGCGCCCGTTCCCTGCGCCTCCGCCTGCGCCGCCGTCCTGATCACGGTGCGGGGGAACTATAACAAGCGACGCCCTCCTTGACGACGCATCACGCCGCGACTACCGTCCGCTCATGTCCGATCCCGTTCTCCGCCGTCTCAAGACCATCCTCGTTCGCAAGGCCCTGAGCCGCGGCCGCTTCGTCCTGGCCTCCGGCGCGATCAGCGACTACTACCTCGACGTCCGCCGCGTGAGTCTCGACCCGGAGGGATCGCTGCTGATCGCCCAGGCCCTGTGCGACGTGCTCGACGCGGAGGAGATCGTCGCGGTGGGCGGTCCGGTGGCCGGCGCGGTGCCGATCGTCGGAGCGATGGCCGCGGAATCGTTCCGGCGCGGCCGACCGCGCCCCGCGTTCATGGTCCGCAAGGAGGCGAAAGGGCACGGCACGGCGAAGCGGATCGACGGCCTGTTCCCCGAAGGGGGCAGCGTGGCCCTGGTCGAGGACGTCGTCACCGCGGGCGGCTCGGTTCTCTCCGCGGTCGACGCCGTCGAGGACGCCGGAGGCAAGGTCACCCGGATCGTCGCCGTCGTGGATCGCGATGCGGGCGGTCGCGAGGCCATCGAGGCCCGGGGCATCCGGTATTCGGCGCTCTTCCCCGTCGCGGAACTCCTGGCGGAAGCGCCGGACGCGTCGGCCGTCGAGGGCACTCCCTATGCGCGGGAATGGAAGCAGCCGAAGCTCACCGTGGACGTGATCGTGGAGTCCGGAGACGGACGGGTTCTGCTGATCCGTCGGAAGAATCCGCCCCCGGGATGGGCCATTCCGGGGGGCTTCGTCGACTACGGCGAAACGCTGGAAGCCGCCGCGGTTCGGGAGATCCGCGAGGAGACCGGACTGTCGGTGACGCTCACCGCCCAGTTCCACACGTATTCCGAGCCGTCCCGCGACCCCCGTCATCACACGGTGACCACCGTGTTCCTCGGCCGGGCCGACGGCGAGCCGCAACCGGACGACGACGCCCTGGAAGCGCGGTTTTTCCCGCTCGACGCGCTCCCCGAGCCGCTGGCCTTCGATCACGACCGGGTGCTGGCGGACTTCCGCGCCTACCGGGCGCAGTTTGATTCCTAGACGGCGTGTGCTAGCGTAAAGGGTATTCCGGGCGCATACCGCGCCCCGGCGTTGACCACGAGGCAGCCATGTTACCGAATCTGGGCCCCACCGAACTGATCCTGATCTTCCTGATCGTCCTCCTGATTTTCGGCGCGAACCGCATACCGGAGATCGCCAAGGGTCTCGGCCGCGGAATCCGCGATTTCAAGAAGGGGATGTCGGGACTCGACGAGGAAGACAAGACTCCGCCACGGCTCGACAAGTAGCCGGCGTCCGCGGGCGTCCTGCGGCCGGGGCCGGATCAGGGAGCGATGGTGTTCCCGTCCTTCGTTCCGGAGCCGAAACGGCCCACGCCCACGTACTCGACCCCCTGGACGAGCCGCGTCAGCAGGTTGAACTTCTGCCCGGTGAAATAGAGCGTCCGGTGATCCCCGCCGATCCCGGCCGCATCCGCGGCCCACTGCACCGCATCCGCCAGCGTCCCCAGCGAGTCGACGAGACCGTTGGCCCGGGCCTGGCTGCCGAGCCACACCCGCCCGCCCGCCAGTTCCTCCGCCCGCTCGACGGTCACGTTCCGCCCGCGGGCCACGCCGTCGATGAACAGTCGGTACGTTTCGTCGATCTCCCGGTCCACCTGCCGCTTTTCGTCGTCCGTCATCGGTCGCGTCACCGAGAACATGTCCGTGTTCTCGCCGCGGCGGAAGACTTCGCGACGGACGTCCTGCCTGTCCAGCAGCGCGGCGATCACCGGCTTGGCGTGGACCACGCCGATCGATCCGGTGACCGTCAGCGGATTGGCCACGATCCGGTCCGCGTCCATGGAAATCCAGTAGCCGCCGGATGCCGCCATGTTCCCCATGGAGACGACGATCGGAATGTGCCGCCGCCTGAGGATCTCCATGATCGCGGCATGAATCCGGTCCGAGGCCAGCGAGGATCCGCCCCCCGAATCGACGCGGAGGACGATCGCCTTGACGTTCGGATCCGAAGCCGCCGCGGTCAGGGCCCGGGCCACCGTGCGCGACCCCATCGTGCGGCCGCCGAACAGCCGGTTGACGGAACTCTCTCCCGACTCGATGCCGCCGGAAGCGAGGACGACCGCCACGGACGGCGGCGGGGTCCAGCGCTCCGACCAGTAGCGGCGGTTGTCGAGGTTCTTGAGGCGAACCGGGTCCGTTCCGCCGCCGGCCAGCCCTGATGCGGCGCGGCGGGCTTCCTCGTACCAGCCGATCTCGTCGATGAGGCCGAGATCCAGCGCGGTGCCCGCGGTGAGGAGCCCGCCGGACAGGATGCGCGTCGCCGCCTCCGGCGACAGTTCGCGCGCCTCCACGAGCGTCCTCTCCAGCTCGGCATAGGCGGCTTCGACCAGCGATTCGATCTCCTCCTTCTGCGCCGCGGTGGCCGAGTCCGTCCAGGCGGTATGGAACGTGGACTTGTAGTCCCCGGCCGTCCGGGCATCCCAGGCGATGCCGTGCTTTTCCATGGTTTGCCGGAGCCGCAGGATCTCGACGGCCACGCCGATCCCCTGCAGCGTGGCCAGGCGGGGCATGATGATCCGGTCGGCGGCGCTGGCCACGTAGATTTCCGCGGCGCCGCCCCCCTCCTCGATGAACGCGATCACCGGCTTGCCGGAACGCCGGATCTCCATGAGCGCCTCGCGGATTTCCTGGTGGATCGCGGCCACGCCGCCGATGAAGCCGCCGCCGAGCGGCCCGATCGTGACGACCACTCCGGCCACGTCATCGTCGTACCGGGCGCGATTCAGGACCTGGATCAAGCGGTGGGCGCTCCGGGTTTCCGAACCGGCCAGGACGAAGCCGGACGCCTGGTCGGCGTACGATCCGGCGATCCGGACCTCGGCGAACCGGCGCACCACGGACAGCGCGTTCCTGCGGTAGTAGTCGAGGTGCGTGTGGAACGCGTAGCTCGTCCGCGGGCTGACGTCCCCCCCCTCCTGCTCCACGCCGCGCGCGATCAGCGAGGTTCCGGGAAAGTCGACGGAGAGCGACAGCCCCGCTTCGCGGACGCGCGAGGTGACATGGGCGCCGACCCGGACGCCGTCGGCGAGCCGGTACTCGCCGGCGATCGTGAACCGGCCGCGATCGTCGGCGCGCCGCCAGTCGCCCTGGAGCGTGGCGGTCAGGCGTTCCGGGTCCTGCGGAAGCGGGCGCAGCGACAGCGCCCCGGCATAGCCGCGGGGCAGCCGGTCACCGGCAAACGCCGGATCGTTGAGGTTGCGGAGCACGAATCCGAGGGACAGGTGACGGACCGGGCGGAGGAGCATTCCGGCGTCGTGGGCGGTGGCGGACGCCCCGTCCCCCATGTCGCCCCGGTGCAGGCGGGTCGTCCATCCGAACGAGAACGGCGAGAGGTCGATCCCGGTACCGAACGCGTACGTGTCGAAATCGGAGTCGTTCACGTCGTCGTGGATGTAACCGAACCGGAGAAGCGGCAGCGTGAGGATTCCCACCCCCTGGCTGTGCCCGCCGCGTTCGAAACCGGCCTCGAAGTACGTTTCGAAACCGCGACCGGGCACGAGACCGGCCGGATTGACGAACAGGGCCGTGGCGTCGTCCACCGCGGACACCCAGGTCGTCGAGAACAGAAACGGCTCGGGGGCCGCGGCATGGACGGAGTGCGGAACCCACGGTGCTCCAGGGAGGACCGCAGCGAGGAGCAGGGTCGTGCCCCACGTGCGCCGGAGTCCGCGGAACAGTCCGGCAGCCCGCGGGGCAGCGGACGGCGCCGTCCCCACCCGCAGAGAGCGCCGCGTTTTCAGAGCGCGTCCAGCACCGAGAGGACCGGCGCCGTTTCGGGAACTTCGGGGAACCCGTAACCGAACGCCTCCGCCACCCGACCGTCCGGCCCGATGACGAACGTGGCCCGACCGGAGGTGCCCGCCTCGGGATAGAACACCCCGTACCTTTCGGCCACCGCCCCGCGCGGCATGAAGTCCGCGAGCAGCGGATATTCGAGGCCCATTTCCTTCGCGAACGCCTTGTGCGACCAGCGCGAATCCACGCTGATGCCGAACACGACGGCGTCGGCGTTCCGGAACGCCTGCAGGTCGTCGCGGAAGCAGGCGTGTTCCGACGTGCAGGTCGGGCTGAAGTCGGCCGGGTAGAAGATGAGGACCACTTTCCGTCCCTTGAATTCCGAGAGCGTGTACTCCCGGTCGTCGTTTCCCTTGAGCTTGAAATCGGGGGCGATGTCACCCTTGGCGAGCATTGCAGTCTCCTTTGAGGTGCGAAAGGGCGGACGGTGCCAGCCCGCGCCCCGGCCTGTCAATCGCGCAAACGGAGATGCCAGAAAAAAGCCGATCTGCTAGACTCCGGCGGTTCGACCCCTCGCCTGTCGAAGTTACTGTGAGAATGGAGGTTCTCTTCATGTTGCGTCATCATCTTCCCCTGGCCGCGCTGGCCATCTGCTGTGTTGCGTTCGGCTGCGGCGGAGGCCAGAAAGCCCCGGCCGAAAAGGCCGGGCACGCGGATGCCGGCATCCCGTTCAAGATCGGCGTCATGACCGGCACCGTGTCGCAGGGCGAGGACGAGTTTCGGGCCGCCCAGATGATCGAGGAAAAGTATCCGGGCAAGGTCACCCACGTCACCTATCCGGACAACTTCATGAACGAGCAGGAAACGACGATCGCGCAGCTCGTCGGGCTGGCCTCCGACCCCGAGGTCAAGGTGATCGTGGCTTCCCAGGCGGTTCCCGGTTCGATCGCGGCGCTCCGGAAGATCCGGGAGATGCGGCCGGACATCAAGGTGGCGTTCATCGAGGCCCACGACGATCCGGCGCTGGTCAACGCCGAGGTCGACCTGGCCATCCAGCCGGACCAGCTGGCCCGCGGCCGGACGATCGTCGAACTGGCGAAGAAGATGGGGGCGAAGAACTTCGTCCACTACTCCTTCCCCCGCCACATGTCCCAGGAGCTGCTCGGGCGCCGGCGCGACATCATGAAGGCCACGTGCGAGGAGGTCGGCCTCAATTTCCAGTTCGTGACCGCCCCGGACCCGATGGCCGAAGGCGGTCTGCCCGCCACCCAGCAGTTCGTCCTCGAGGACGTGCCGCGCGAAATCGAAACGCTCGGTCCGGAGACGGCGTTCTTTTCCACGAACTGCGGCATGATGGACCCGCTGATCCGCTCGGTCCTCAAGAGCGGCGGATACTTTCCGGAACAGTGCTGCCCGAGTCCGACCCACGGCTATCCCACGGCGCTCGGGATCTCCATCCCCCCCGACAAGGCCGGGGACTTCGCCTACATCAGCGAGCAGAACAAGCAGAAGATCGCCGCGGACAACATGAGCGGTCACTTCGCCACCTGGCCGGTTCCGGAAGTGATCCTGTCCACCCGGGCCATGACGGACCTGCTCGTCGACTCGGTGCAGGGCAAGGCCGACTACAAGGACGAGGCCACGGTCAAATCGTATCTCGCGAACCTCGCCGGCGTGCCGGTCACGCTCTCGAAATACGACGAGACGACGGGCAACAGCTACCTCATCCTTGTCGACAGCGTCTTCTACTAGAAGAGTGGCCGCCGCCCCCGTCCTCGAACTCAGGGATATCGCCAAGGAGTACTCGGGCAACCGGGTGCTCAAGGGCGTGAGCCTGTCCCTCGCCCCGGGTGAAATCCATGCCCTGGTCGGGGAGAACGGGGCCGGCAAGTCCACGCTCATGAACATCCTCTTCGGCATGCCGGTCATTCACGAGACCGGGGGCTTCGAGGGGCAGGTCGTCTTCGACGGGAAAGCCGCCGCGTTCAAGTCCCCGGCCGAGGCGATGAACAGCGGGATCGGCATGGTCCACCAGGAGTTCATGCTCATCTCCGGCTTCACCGCCGCGGAGAACATCAAGCTGAACCGCGAACCGGTGCGTGAGAACCTGCTCTCGCGCACCGTATCGAGAAAACTGGCCACGCTCGACCGGACGCGGATCCGCAACGAGGCCGTGGCGGCGATCGAGCGGGTCGGCCTGTCCATCGACGCCATGGCGCCGGTGGCCGGGCTTCCGGTCAGCTTTCTCCAGTTCGTGGAGATCGCCCGGGAGCTGGACAAGAAGAATCTCAAGCTGCTCGTTTTCGACGAACCCACCGCCGTGCTCACCGAGTCCGAGGCGGACCGCCTGCTCGAGCTGATGAAGGGGCTCGCGGCGAAGGGGATCGCGATCCTGTTCATCACGCACCGGCTCCACGAGGTCATGGAGGTGGCCGACCGGATCACGGTCCTCCGCGACGGCGAGGTCGTGCGCGTCCTCCCCCGCCCCGAAGCCTCGATCGGCCTGATCGCCGAGCTGATGGTCGGCCGGAAGATCGAGGAGATCCGGGCAAAGGACATGCGGGGCGCGTCCACCGGCGCCATCCTCACGATCCGCGACTACCATGTGGACATGCCCGGCGAGGAGGTGAAGGGGCTCGACCTCGAAGTCATGAAGGGGGAGATCCTCGGCCTCGGCGGCCTGGCCGGGTACGGAAAAGTCGGTGTGGCCAACGGCCTCATGGGGCAGCAGCCCGCGCGGGGCACCGTGCTCCTGAACGGGCAGCCGCTGGCGCTCAACGATCCCGCCGCGTCGCTGCGCGCCGGTCTCGCGTTCGTGTCCGAGGATCGCCGCGGCGTCGGGATCATGGCCGACGAGTCGATCGAGCTGAACATCGGCCTGCCGGCGCTGCGCGCCCAGGGCCGGTTTCTCAGGCCGTTTCCCCTGTCGGCGCTCGCGCTGCTCGACGACCGCGAGCTCCGCCGTCACAGCCTCGAGATGATCGAACGGCTGGACATCCGCTGCACCGGTCCCGCCCAGGCGGTCGGCCGGCTCTCCGGCGGCAACCAGCAGAAGGTGTGCGTGGCCGGCGCCATGACGCTCGAACCCTCGATCCTCCTCGTGTCCGAGCCGACCCGCGGCATCGACATCGGGGCCAAGAAGCGGGTGCTCGACCTGATCGTCAGCCTGAACCGCGACAGGGGGGTCACGGTCATCGTCACCTCCTCGGAACTCGCGGAGCTGCGCGGCATCTGCGACCGCATCGCCATCATCACCCGGGGGAAGGTCCACGCGGTCCTCGCTCCGGACGACTCCGACCAGAAGTACGGCCTGGCCATGGCCGGCGAGGAGATCCCGGCCTGATGCGCGACACCGGCACCGACCGCGGCCGCCTGGCCGAGTTCATTTCCGGCGTGGGGATCCCCCGCATCATCATCGCCGGGTTCCTGGCGGCGCTGTTCGTGGTCGCCGCCGCGACCGGAATGGACCTGCCCCGGCTCGCCTCGGACTCCATGAACCGGATCGGCCGCAACGGCATCCTCGTCCTGGCGCTGCTCCCGGCCATCCAGGGCGGCCTCGGGCTGAACTTCGGCCTCCCGCTCGGCGTGATCTGCGGCCTCGTCGGCTGCGTCACCGCGATGAACTTCGGCATGGCCGGATGGGGCGGCTTCTTCGCCTCGACGCTGTTCGGCGTCGGCCTCGCCGTGCCGGTCGGCGCCCTCTACGGCTACCTGCTGAACCGGACGCGCGGCCAGGAGATGATGGTCGGAACGTACATCGGCTTCGCGATCGTTTCGGTGATGTCGATCTTCTGGCTGCTCGCGCCGTTCACGAATCCGACGATGGTCTGGGCCATCGCCGGCAAGGGGCTCCGGACGACGCTGACGCTGAACGAGGTCTACGACAAGATCCTCGACAACTTTCTCGTTTTCCAGTTCGGCAACTTCGTGTTCCCCACCGGCACGATGCTCTACTTCGGCTTCTTCTGCGTCGTCGTGTGGCTGTTCTTCAGGACGAAGGCCGGGCTGGCCATCACCGCGGCCGGCGACAATCCCCGGTTCGCCAAGGCCGCCGGGATCAACGAGGACCGCACCCGGATCCAGGCCGCGATCGGATCCACGACGCTGGCCGCCGTCGGCATCGTGGCGTTCTCGCAGTCCTACGGCTTCGTTCAGCTGTACCAGGCTCCGCTGATGATGGCGTTTCCCGCCATCGCCTGCATCCTGATCGGCGGCGCCTCGGTGGCCCGCGCGAAGATCCGCCACGTGATCATCGGCACCGTTCTCTTCCAGTCGATCCTGACGATGGCCCTGCCGGTCACCAGCCAGGTCATCAAGGGGGACATCTCCGAAACGGCGCGGCTCGTCATCCAGAACGGGATGATCCTCTACGCGCTGACCCGGAAGGGAGGACGCGGTTGAGCACGCCGATGCCGGGCGGATCGGTCACCGCGCGCCGCCCCCCCGTCGTGCGCCTGATCCTCTCCCAGGCCGTTCCGATCCTGTTCCTGACGCTCTGCGTGTTCGGGATCGTCGTGGCGCAGATCCAGCCGATGTTCCTGACCAGCGAAATGCTGATCCGCCTCGGCCGCAACTCCGTTCTCGTTCTCGCGCTGATCATCCCGATCCTCGCCGGCCTCGGCCTCAACTTCGGCATCGTCATCGGCGCCATGGCCGGGCAGATCGCCGCGATTCTCGTGGTTCACTGGGGCGTCGGCGGCCTCGGCGGCTTCGGTCTGGCGGTCCTGCTGTCCACGCCTCTGGCCGTGGCGCTCGGCTGGCTCGTCGGGGAACTGTTCAACCGGGCGAAGGGGCGGGAGATGGTCACCGGGATGATCGCCGGGTTCTTCGCCAACGGCCTGTACCAGTTCGTGTTCCTGTTCATGGTCGGGTCGGTCATCCCGTTCCACAACCCGGCGATGATCCGGCCGAAGGAAACGGCGGGCGGCGAACTCGAGCAGCTGTACGGCCTGCGCAACACGGTCGACCTGACCACGATCCAGTACGCGATCGACGACCTGATCGCGGTCAAGCTGCCGCTGTTCGGTGGCCTGATCCGCCTGCCGGTGTTCACGTTCGTGGTGGTGGGCCTGATCTGCGTGATGATCCTGTTCTTTCTCCGGACGAAGCTCGGCCAGGAGTTCCGGGCCATGGGGCAGGACGCGCACGTGGCGCAGATCGCCGGCATTCCGGTGGACCGGAACCGGATCATCGCCACGATCCTCTCCACCGTGCTTGCCGCGTGGGGGCAGCTGCTGTTCCTCCAGAACATCGGCACGCTGAACACCTACAACTCCCACGAGCAGGTCGGCATGTTCTCGATCGCCGCGCTTCTCGTGTCCGGCGCCACCGTGCGGAAGGCCACCGTCCTCCAGGCGATCGTCGGCACGATCCTCTTCCACACGCTGTTCGTCGTGTCGCCCCTGGCCGGCAAGGCGATCGCCGGCGACGCCCAGATCGGCGAGTACTTCCGCTCCTTCGTGGCCTACGCCGTCATCACCATGGCGCTGGTCCTCCACGCATGGCAGGCGCTCCGGAAAAAGGGGTGACCGGCCGCGCGACCGATGCGACGCCGGCGCCGGGGCGGGATACCCGGCGGGCGACGTCCGCTCCGGCGCCGCGTTGCCGCCCCGAAACGCCCCTGCTATAGTCCCCTGCCAACTTTCACCCCGAGGCAGTGATGAGCGATTCCGAACGCGAGAGCCCGACCCCGACCCATTTCATCGAAGACCTGGTCGCCAAAGACCTGGAAACGGGGCGCTACGACGGGCGCGTCCACACCCGCTTTCCGCCCGAGCCGAACGGCTACCTGCACATCGGCCACGCCAAGTCGATCTGCCTGAACTTCGGCCTCGCGGAAAAGTTCGGCGGCCCGTACAACCTCCGCTTCGACGACACGAACCCCACGAAGGAAGAGCAGGAGTTCGTGGATTCGATCATGGCCGACATCCGCTGGCTCGGTTTCGACTGGCAGGACCGGCTGTTCTTTGCCTCCGACTACTTCGGGCAGCTCTACGAGTGGGCGGAAAAACTCATCACCGACGGCAAGGCCAACGTTGACGACCTGTCCGCCGACGAGATCCGGGCGTACCGCGGGACGCTCACCGAGCCCGGAAAGGACAGCCCGCACCGAAACCGCGCGCCGGAGGAAAACCTCGACCTCTTCCGGAGGATGAAGGCCGGCGAGTTCCCCGACGGGGCGAAGGTGCTGCGGGCGAAGATCGACATGACGTCCGGCAACATCAACCTGCGCGACCCGGTCCTCTACCGGATCCTTCACGCGCACCATCACCGGACCGGGGACGCGTGGTGCATCTACCCGATGTACGACTACGCACACGGCCAGTCCGACTCGATCGAGCGGATCACCCACTCGATCTGCACGCTGGAGTTCGCGGATCACCGGCCGCTCTACGACTGGCTGCTGGACAACATCGGCATCTACCGGCCGCGGCAGATCGAGTTCGCCCGGCTCAACCTGTCGAACACGGTGCTCTCCAAGCGGAAGCTGCTGGCCATGGTCAAGGAAGGGATCGTCGACGGCTGGGACGACCCCCGGATGCCGACGATCTCCGGCATGCGCCGCCGCGGCTATCCCCCGGAGGCGCTCCGCGCGTTCTGCGAGATGATCGGCGTGGCGAAGGCCGCGAACGTCGTGGACCTCGGCAAGCTCGAGTACTGCGTCCGGGAGGACCTGAACCGCACCGCGCTCCGGGTGATGGGGGTTCTCCGGCCGCTCAAGGTCGTGATCGAGAACTATCCCGAGGGGCAGGTCGAGGAGATGGACGCCGTCAACAACCCGGAGGATCCCGCCGCCGGGTCGCGTACCGTGCCGTTCTCGCGGGAGATCTGGATCGAGGAGAGCGACTTCATGGAGGACCCGCCGAAGAAGTACTTCCGCCTGTCGGTGGGCGCCGAGGTCCGGCTCCGCTATGCGTACTTCATCCGCTGCACCGGGGTCGTCAAGGACGCTTCCGGCGCGGTCACCGAACTCCGCTGCACGTACGACCCGGAAACGCGGGGCGGCAACAACCCGCCGGACGGCCGGAAGGTCAAGGGAACGATCCACTGGGTGTCGGCGGCCCACGCCGTCAGGGCCGAAGTCCGGATGTACGACCAGCTGTTCGCCACCGAGTCCCCTTCCGAGATCGAGGGCGCCGACAACTTCCGCGATCACCTGAACCCCGCTTCGCTGGAGACGCTGACCGGCTGCCTCGTGGAACCGTGCCTCAAGGAGGCCGCGCCGGGAACCCGCTACCAGTTCGAGCGGCAGGGGTACTTCTGCGTGGACACGAAAGACTCGAAACCGGGGGCACCGGTGTTCAACCGGACGGTGACGCTCCGGGATTCGTGGGCGAAGATCGAGAAGAAGGGGTAGG
>CAZQVN010000026.1:37382-50065 GCA_964596775.1 uncultured bacterium | reverse complement strand
ACATGGGGATCAGCTACCGCTACGATTTTTCGCTGCCGAGGCTGTCGAAGGCGATTTCGTAGCGGCCGGTGTGCTCGGTCCGGTCCGGGAGCGCCGTTCGCCTCCTCGGGGGACGTTCCGCTCGGTGTGCCCAGTCCGGTCCGGGAGCGCCGTTCGCCTCCTCGGGGGACGTTCCGTCTCGACATCCTGTCTCGACTCCACTCGGCGCTCCGCACGGCTCCGCCATCCATGGCTCCGCCGGCTCCGCGACGCCCCCTCGGAGGCGAACGGCGCTCCCGGCCCGGACTGGGCCGGCTTCGCTTGTTGTTTGCCTGCACGATTGCCCGATGCTAGCCTCATTGGATGCATCTACTTCCTCTCCATGACTCCACCGCGCTCGTTACCGGGGCGGGCGTGCGCGTCGGCAGGGCGGTGGCGCTGGCGCTCGCTTCGGCCGGGGCCGACGTTGTCGTGCACTACAACAAAAGTGCGGACGATGCGGAACGGACGGTGTCCGACATCCGAGCGCTCGGCCGCAGAGCGGTTGCCCTCCAGGCGGATCTGGCCGATCCGGCGGCCATCGACCGGCTTGCGGCGGAAAGCTCGGCGGCGTTCGGTGGCCTCGCGGTGCTGGTCAACTCCGCGGCTCTCTTCGACCGGGCGCCGCTTTCGGAGATCACGGCGGAGCGCTGGGACCGGATTCTCGACCTCAACCTCCGGGCTCCGGCCCTGCTGAGCCGTGCTGCGGCGCCGGCCCTGGCGAAGAGCGGGCGGGGCGTCATCGTCAACATCGCCGACGTGGCGGGATTGCGCCCGTGGGCCAACCATCTCCATTATTCCGTGTCCAAGGCCGGGCTCGTGGCCATGACCCGCTGCCTGGCCCTGGAACTGGCGCCGGACGTCCGCGTGCACGCGGTGGCTCCGGGAACGGTCGAGCCCGCCGACTGGCAGAGTGACGCCGATGTGGAGTCGATCCGGAAGAAATCGCCGCTGGGGAAACTCGGAACGGCCGAGGATGTCGGCCGGGCCGTCGTGTTCCTCGCGACCGGCCCCGATTCGATGACCGGACAGATCCTCACCGTCGACGGCGGGCGGTCCATTTTTTCGGCGGGATGAACCCCGCAGGGGAGCATTGAGACACAATGAACGATCGATCCGACTCATTCCGCGGCCGGTCCGGCCGCTCGTCCTCGTACTCCCGGCGCGACGACCGCGGCGCCGGGGGAAGATCGCGATCCGGCTTCCGCCCGGATCGTTCCCGCGACGCGTGCGGCAGCGACCGGCCGCGTCCGGCGCCCTACCCGGAGCGGCCGCGCCCGTCCCTCGGCGAGCTGTTCCGCACCGACAAGCCGGTCATCGGCGTCGTTCACCTGAAGCCGCTTCCGGGCAGCCCCGGTTACGAAGGGCACTTTCTCGACATCCTGAACTTTGCCCTCGACGACGCCAGGGCGATCGAGGAGGGAGGCGCCACCGGCCTCATCGTCGAGAACTTCGGCGACGCGCCGTTCTATCCGGACCGCGCTCCGGTCGAGACGATCGCCTGTCTGACCCGCCTCGTCACCGAAATCCGCAAGATCGTGCGGATTCCGGTGGGCGTCAATGTGCTGCGGAACGACGCCGTCGGCGGCGTGGCCGTCGCGGCGGCCACCGGCGCCGGGTTCGTGCGTGTCAACGTGCACACGGGCGCGGTCGTCGCCGACCAGGGGATCATCACCGGGCGGGCGTACGAGTCGATCCGCCTGCGCGAAACGCTCCGCTCGCGCACGCTCCTCTTTTCCGACATCCGGGTGAAGCACGCCCGGCCGCTCGTCGAATTCGACCTGCTCAACGAGGCGTTCGACGCCGTCAAGCGCGGCAAGTCCGACGCGCTGATCGTCACCGGGCCGGCCACCGGCCGCTCCGCCGACATCGACGACGTGCGGCGGCTCAAGGAGGCCATGCCGGAGGTTCCGGTTCTCGTCGGGAGCGGCGTCAGCCCGGAGAACATGGAGGAGGTGCTCTCGATCGCCGACGGCTGCATCGTGGGCACGGCCATCAAGGAGATGGGGGAGATCCATCGCCCGGTCGACGTGGAGCGGGTGCGCCGTTTTGCTGAAGTGGCCGAGCGCCTGTCGCCGCGCCGGCGCCGGGAGCCCCGCGAATGGGACGGGGCGCCACGCGGTCGTGACGGGGAGTTCCCGGACCGGGACGCCGCACCCCGCGAGCGGGCGTCGGCGCCCGGAGTTCAGGACGCGGAGCCGCGACCTTCGTCCGACGCCGGCCCCGCTCCCGTCCAGCCCCGGCGCGTCGAAGCCCCCGCGCCGCCGCCGGAATCGCCCCCGATCCAGTTCGGTCGCAGCCCCGTCCGGAAGAAGCGGCGATAGCTCGGGAGCCCCGGCCCGGAGACCATGCCGGGCCGGAACCGGCTCGTGACATGTACCGTCCCTCGTCTCCGGTGCGGGCGGGTCCGCGAACGAGGAGCCATGTTATAATCGCCGCCTCTTTCGAGGCTGAGTGTGTTCCGGTTTCGTTTTCGTGCGCGGCTCGCCGGGGCCGGGCGGACCTGTTGTCCGCCGCACCCGTTTCACCCTGGAGAAAAAACGTGACAGCCCCGCAGGTCATGCGCAACCCGAACCGCCCCGCCATCGCCGGCGGCACGCCCGTCCGACCCGCCGACAACTATCTCGTCTTCGGAAAGCCCCATCTCATCGACGTCGACATCCAGGAGGTCGTCGACACGCTGAAAAGCGGCTGGATCGGCCGCGGCCCCCGCGTCACCCGCTTCGAGACGGAGTTCGCCGCCTACACCGGTTCCTCCCACGGCGTGGCCATGTCCTCCTGCACGAACGCGCTGCTGCTGGCCATGCAGGCGGCCGGCCTCGGGCCCGGCGACGAGGTCATCACCACCGCGCTCACGTTCTGCGCCACGGTCAACGCCATCCTCCACAGCGGCGCCACCCCGGTCCTCGTCGACTGTCGCGCCTCCGACATGAACATCGACCCGGAGGACATCGTCCGGAAGATCACGCCGAGGACGAAGGCGATCCTCCCCGTCCACTTTGCCGGCCGCCTCTGCGACATGACGGCCCTGGCGGCCATCGCCGAAAAGCACGGGCTCAGGATCATCGAGGACTGCGCGCACGCCATCGAAACGACCGACGCAGAGGGCCGCCACGCCGGCACGTTCGGGTACATGGGGGCCTTTTCCTTCTACGCCACGAAGAACATCACGACGGCGGAAGGGGGGATGGTCGTCACCCAGGACCGCGAAGCGGCGGAGCGCCTGCGGATCCTCGCCCTGCACGGGATGAGCCAGGACGCCTGGCGCCGCTATTCGGACACCGGGTACAAGCACTACGACGTGGTGGAACTCGGCTACAAGTGCAACATGACCGACATCCAGGCCGCGCTGGCGCTCAACCAGCTGACCCGCGTGGAGGAAAACCTCGCCCGCCGCAATGCAATCTGGAAGCGGTACGACGAAGCCTTCGCCGGGTCGTCCCTCGAGACGCCCGGGCCGGTCACCGACGGGTCCGTCCACGCGCGGCATCTCTACACGATCCTCGTCGACCCGAAGGGCCCGTTGACGAGGGATCACGCGTTGAATGCGCTCCACGCGGAGGGGGTCGGATCCGGCGTGCACTATCTCCCGATCAACGGCTACACGTTCTACCGGAAGACGCTCGGCGTCGGCCCCGGCGATTTTCCCAACGCCGAGAGCATCGGATCCCGGACGATCAGCCTCCCGCTGTCGCCGGGGATGTCCGACCGGGATGTCGACGACGTCATCGAAGCCACAGGGCGGATCCTATCCTGGCAGGACTGGTAGCCCGCCTCCTCCGGAAAGGGCGCGAGCGGCTGATGCGCCCCCGGAACGACGCGGAGTACTGGTCGGCCCGGGCATCGGAACACGGCGAGCGGGCCGCGCTCCATCTCGGCCATGCGCCGGAAGAGGTGAGCCGCGTCACCGAAATGCAGAAGGAAATCCTCCTGCCGTGCCTCCGCTCGCAACTGGACGGAACGGAGGAAGTGATCCTCGATTTCGGCTGCGGACCGGGCCGCTTTACCGCGAGCCTCGCGGAGACGATCGGGGGGCGGGCCATCGGCGTGGACCCGACGGCCGAACTGCTCCGGCTCGCGCCGGCCGCGCCGCGGGTCGAGTACCGGCTCCTCGAGGAGGGGCGGATACCGCTCCCCGACGCTTCGGTGGATGTCGTCTGGTCGGCGATCGTCCTCGGATGCATCACCCGCGAAGAGTCGGTCCGGCTGGCCGCCTCGGAAATCAAGCGCGTTCTCAAGCCGGGCGGGCTGTTCTTCCTGGTCGAGAACACGACGGAGAGGAAGAGCACCCCGCACTTCATCTTCCGGTCGATTGCGGCCTACGAAGAGATGTTCCACCCCATTCCCCTGGCGTTGCTGTCGAGTTACGACGACCTCGATCAGGCCATTTCCGTCCTGGCCGGCCGTTCGCCGCGGGGGGATGCCGCGCGGTGACCGCCCGCAGGAACGCCGGACGGCGGGGCGCCGCCGAAGTCAAAGGAGTTTCCGGCTCCGTCGCACGCCGGGCGGACGCATCCGGCCCCCTCGTCGTTCTGCATTCCACGTCCCGCTGGCTCCCGCAGACCTGCACCTGGATGTACAACCAGCTGCGCCACCTTCCGGACTCGATCGAGAGTCACGTGATCTGCGAAACGACGCTGAACCTGGACCAGTTTTCCGTGCCGCGGATCCACAGCATCGATCGCAGCCCGCCGGCGTTTCTCGTCGACCGGATTCTGCGCCGGCTCCGCTTCCGGCCGCACATGGGTTCGCTGGCGCGCATCGCCGGGGGCGCCGGCACGCAGGTGCTGCACTCCCATTTCGGAAACCAGGGGTGGGCGAACGCCGGTGAAGCGCACCGCCTTGGCCTCCGTCATGTCGTCACGTTCTACGGGCTGGACGTCAATTTCCTCCCGCGCGAGGATCCGCGCTGGCTGGACCGTTACCGCGACATGTTCGCGCTGATCGACGCCGTCCTCTGCGAGGGGCCGTTCATGGCGTCCGAGATCGTCCGCCTCGGCTGCCCCGCCGGAAAGGTCCATGTGCACCATCTCGGGGTCGACCTCGACGCGATCCCGTTCCGGCCGCGCGCGTTCACGCCCGGCCAACCGCTGAAGATCTACATCGCCGGGTCGTTCCGGGAAAAGAAGGGGATTCCGGACGCGATCGAGGCCGCGGGCATCGCCGCCCGGAGCATCCCGGTGGAGATCACCGTGCTCGGCGACGCCTCGAGCGAGGCGCGCAGCGTCGAGGAAAAGAGGAGAATCCTCGCGGCCGTGGAACGGAACGGCCTCGGATCGCGGACGAAGTTTCTCGGATACCAGCCGTGGTCCGTCTTCTTCGAGGAGTCCGCCAGGCAGCACGTGTTTCTCTCCCCCAGCCGCACCTCCTCCGACGGGGACACGGAAGGGGGCGCCCCGGTGTCCATCATCGAGATGGCGGCTTCGGGCATGCCGATCGTGTCCACCCGCCACTGCGACATCCCCGAGGTGATCCTCGACGGGAGTACCGGTCTCCTCGCCGACGAGGGGGATGTGGACACGCTGGCCCGGCACCTGCTTCGCCTGGCCGAAAGGCCCGGGGACTGGCGCGGGATGCTCGAAGCCGGCCGGAAGCGGATGGACACGGAGTTCGATGCCCGGATCCAGGGGGAGAGGCTCGCGCTGCACTACCGGCGTATTGCCGCGGGAGGGGAGCATGGTTGCCCGCGGGAGGCGGACGAGTGATCCCGAAACAGGTGCAACGGAGGATCGATCGTTGACGTTCGGAACCAGGTTGACGCTCTGGCTGCTCCTGCCGATCGTGTTCCTGCTGGCCGGCTACGGCCTGATCGACGAGTTGAGGAGCCGCGCCCGGTTCATCGAGGAACTGCGGCGGGAGGGGCGCGCCATCACCCGGACGATCCAGCTGTCCATGGAGGAAGCCCTCCGGGACCGGCAGCCGGAGGAGATCAAGCAACTCGTCGATCAGATCACCGGGTTCGAGCGGGTGTTCGGCCTGCGCATCTTCAATGCGGCCGGTGAACTCACGTACCAGTCCGACCCGCTGCGTGCGGAGCCCTTTCTAGCCCGGGAAGCACTGAACGGCGTCCTGGCCACCCGTGTACCAGCGGAAACCCGGCGGCTCATCGACAGGAAGCGCGTCCTGACCTACATCGTTCCCCTGCAGAATGAGGACGGATCCCTGTTCGGCGCCGTCCAGCTGCTCCAGCTGGAGTCGTTCGTGGATGAAGAAGTGCACGCCGCCCGGCAGGCGATCATCCTTCTTACGCTGGCCCTGACGCTCGTGACCGGAGTCACGGTCATCCTGGTGACGCGCTATGTCGTCAGCCGCCCGATCGAGGAGTTCGTCCGGCGCATCCGCGGCCTGCGGCCGGACGACCCGGGGACCAATCTGCCCGTCCACGGGAGTCTCGAACTCCAGAGGCTTGCGGAGGAGTTCAACGCCCTGTTCGAACGTCTCGTGCAGTCCCGCCGGTCGCTGATCGCCGAGCAGGAGGAGCGACGACAGGCGGAACTGCGGCTCAAGAACGCCGAGCGCCTGGCCGCGCTGGGCCAGATGGCGGCCGGTCTGGCCCACGAAATCGGAACCCCGCTCAACGTCATCGGGGGGCGTACCGATCTTCTTCGCCGCCGGCACCCCGAGGGTGATATTCTCGACAAGAACCTGAGGATCATCTCCGAGCAGATCAACCGGATCGCCCGGATCGTCCGCGAAATGCTCGAGTTTGCCCGGGTCAAGGAACTGCACCTGGCCCCGGTGTCCCTGGTGCAGATTCTGGACAGCGTCCTGGAGTTCACCGAGGTGAGGCTGGAGAGCGCCGGCATCCGTGTCGAAGTGGCGAAACCCGCCGGAGAGATGATCATCCAGGGCGATCCGGACCAGATCTACGAGGTGTTTCTCAACCTGGTGCTCAACGCCGTGGATGCCATGAAACCGGGAGGCACCCTGCGCGCGAGCCTCACGGAAACCCTGGCAACGAACCCCGAGAAGGAGGGCGGGCCATCCCCCCATGTCGTCGTCGAGTTCAGGGATGACGGCGAGGGGATCGCGCCGGAGAACCTGGAGCGCGTTTTCGATCCCTTCTTCACGACGAAGGCCGTCGGCAAGGGATCCGGTCTCGGAATGTCCGTCAGTTACGGCATCGTTCGCGAGCATGGAGGGTGGATTCAGGTGGACAGCAGGGTCGGCAGCGGAACACGGGTCACTGTCCATCTTCCGATTCATCGCGCTGCCGTCCGGAAACCGCAGGAGGACCACGCATGACGGACCGAAGGACGATTCTCGTCGTCGAAGACGACGATGCCATGCGGGAGCTTCTGGACGACGAGCTGACCGAAGCGGGTTACTCGGTCGTCCTGGCCGCGGAGGGCCGGGAGGCCCTCGATCAGTTCGGCCGTCATGCCGTGGATGCCGTCGTCACGGACATGCAGATGCCGGGAATGAAGGGGCGCGAACTCCTCGACGAACTCCGCCGCCGCGATCCCGCGATCCCGGTGATCATCATAACGGCCTTCGGCACGATCGACGGCGCGGTCGACGCGATCAAGGCCGGCGCCTGGCACTTCATCCCGAAGCCGTTTCACATCGAAGACCTCATCGCCACCCTCGATGAGGCGTTGGCCGAAAAGGCGCAGAGCCGCAGGTTCAACGAGCTCCGGGAAACCGCGCGGACTTCCGGGATCGTGGTGGAGTGCGCCGCGATGCGCAAGACAATGGACCTGGTCGACCGTGCCGCGCCGGTGGATACCCCCGTGCTGCTCCTCGGCGAGAGCGGCACCGGCAAGGAACTGCTGGCGCGATCCCTTCACACGCAGAACGCGGCGCGCCGGGGGAGGTTCATCGCGGTCAACTGTTCCGCGATTCCCGAGAACCTCCTCGAGAGCCAGCTGTTCGGGCACCGCCGCGGGGCGTTCACCGACGCCCGGGAGGACCGGCCCGGCCTGTTCCAGGATGCGGAAAACGGCACCCTGTTCCTCGATGAAGTCGGCGACATGCCGCTGCCCCTTCAGGGAAAACTCCTGCGGGTCCTCCAGGAAAAGGAGGTTCATCCTCTCGGCGCGTCCACGCCGGTGCCGATCGATGTCCGGGTCATCGCGGCCACCCACCGAAATCTCGAGGCCAGCGTCAGGGAAGGGCAGTTCCGTCAGGATCTGTACTATCGTCTGAACGTGATCGTCATCCGGGTGCCGCCGCTGCGGGAACGGCGCGACGACCTGATGCCGCTCATCGCCCACTTCCTGAAGAAGCACGGAGATCGGCTCGGCCGCCCAGGATGCAGCCTGAGTCCGGGAGCCCTGGAGGCGTTGATGAGCTATTCGTGGCCGGGAAACGTCCGTGAGCTCGAAAATGCGATCGAAAGATCCCTCGTGCTCGGCCGGGAGGACCTGATCCGCCTCGACGATCTTCCGGAGTCCATCCTCGATGCGCCTCCCGAGCCGGGACCGGGTGCAACGGACGGTCGTTCGGTGGCCCACGTCGAGCGGGATCACATTCTCAAGACCTTGAGGGCGGTGGCCGGAAACAAGGCGGCCGCGGCCCGGCTGCTCGGGCTGGATCGCAAGACGCTTTACAGAAAACTCAAGGCCTATCGAATAGAAAATTGAAATGGTGGCATGAAAATCGCTTCACCTCCATCACGTGGGTTCCCCGATCACTGATGGAGAAGACGCTCTTGAAACCTTTCAATTCCCAGGATCTTCCGGAAGGCGGGCGGACCCGGGAGATTCCGTTCCCGGAGATGCCGTTCCGCGATGTCACCGAGCCGGGTGCCTACCTGGCCACGGAATCGGGCCGCATCATCCGCATCACGGTCGAACGCCTGTCCGCGGGTGACCTCTTCCTGCTCTGCTCTCCGGACACGTGGGTGGCCCGGATTTCGCCGAATGCCGTCACGGCGATCGGAACCCTGCGCGATCTGGCCGGACGAAACGGCTACTTCGTCAATTTCTAGCCGGGCCCGGCACCGGGTTTTCTCGGTGTTCCCCTCGTGGAACAGGGCGCAATCGACCCTCCCGGACGTACCAGAATGCCCCACATGTGGACATCGTCCCCGCCGGAACCGCCCTCGCTGGGCGCGGGAGGCCGGGAAAGCCCGTCCGGGATTGGCACGAAAGTCGCAATGCTCTGCGTCACCCGCCGGGGTTGGCGGGGGATCGCCGCCGTAGCTCCAGATAAGAGGAATGAAAAAATGACGTGTACAGGATTCAAGGGAAAGCTCGTTCTGTCTTCCGTTTCCGTCATGGGACTTCTGCTCATGACGGGCTGCTCCAAGAAGACGAGTCTGCCGGATCTGACCGGCGATCCGTCGGGCGGAAAGACCACCACGGACACTCCCGCGGTCTCCACGCCGGAAAGAACCGAAGACAACCTGAACGACGTGTTCAACCATGTCTTCTTCAACTTCGACGACTACTCGCTGTCCGACCAGGCCCGCGCCGCGCTGGCGAAGAACGCCGCGCTGCTCAAGGAAGGCGCGGCCCAGGCCGTGACGATCGAGGGGCACTGCGACGAGCGGGGCACCGTCGAATACAACCTGGCCCTCGGCCAGCGCCGGGCGGACGCCGCGCGCCGATACCTGATCAACCTGGGTATCAACGCCGACCGCCTCAATACCGTGTCCTACGGCAAGGAACGTCCGTTCGATCCTGGCCAGGGGGAAACCGCGTGGTCACAGAACCGCCGGGCCCACTTCCGCAGCAACAGCAACTAACAATTTACCAACAGTTTAGGGCCACGGCGGCCCAGTTCGAAACGCTCTCTCCGATGAACCCCGGAGGGGGCGTTTCACTTTTCCGGCCGGGGGTCAGCGGCGGATCCGGTAGCCGCCGTCCACGGGAATGGTCACACCGTTGACGTGCCGGGCCCCGCGCGAAGCGAGGAACCGGACCACGTGGGCCACATCCTCGGGCGCCGCGATCCGCCCGGTCGGGATTTCTCCGGCGATCTCCCGTTCCCGCTCCGGGTTCAGGGTCTCCCGGGTCATCTCCGTCATCGTCCAGCCCGGCGCCACGCTGTTCGCGGTGATGCCGAACGGTCCGAACTCGACCGCCAGCGACCGGATGAAGGCGTCCATGGCCCCTTTCGACGCCGCGTAGTGCGCGTGTCCCGGCTCGCCGAGCAGGGAGGCCGTGGAACTGATCCCGACGATCCTGCCGAATCCCCTTTTCTTCATGCCCGGCACGATCGCCCCGGTCAGGTGGAACAGCGATTCCAGGTTGATGGCGAACAGATCCTCGAGGACCGTCCGATCCACCGCGTCGGCGGGCATGCCGTTCCACACCCCGGCGTTCAGGACGAGCGTGTCCACCGGCCCGAGTGCCGCCAGGCAGTCCCCGGCCAGCCGGACGGCCGCTTCCGGAATCGCCAGGTCCGCGCAGAGGACGGCGGCGCGGGGGTGCGGGGAGGCGTCACCCGTCCCGAAATCCTCGATGCCCCGGGCCACCGCATCCGCTTCCTCCCTCCGGGCCCGGCAGTGAACGCCGGTCCGCGCTCCGCCCCGGCCGAGTTCCATGGCGATGGCCTTCCCGATACCGCGCGATGCCCCGGTGACCAGGGCCACCCGGCCGTCCAGGTCACGTCCGCCTTCATTCATGAGTCTCCTCCCGTCCGTCACCCGTTCCCGGCGTGCCGGCGCTCTGGTAAAATTTGCCGCGTGAATCTCCTCGACAGAACCATCGCCGGGCTCCTGCCCATTGTTCCGCGCCCCATCGTGCGCCGCTTTTCCGCGCGCTACATCGCCGGCGACAATCTCGAATCCGCCCTCGCCACCGTCCGCGACCTCAACGGCCGCGGCATGATGGTCACCCTCGACGTGCTCGGCGAGTTTATCACCCGGAGCGAGGAGGCCACCGCCACCGCCATGGCGTACGACGAGGCGCTCACGGCCATCCATTCCGGGTCCTACGACTCCAACATCTCGATCAAGCTGACGTCGTTCGGGCTCCACGTCGACCCCGATCTCTGCCATCGCCTCGTCGAAAACCTCGTGATCCGCGCCGCGGAGTGCGGGAATTTCATCCGCATCGACATGGAGGATTCCGGCTGCACGACGGACACCCTGAACCTGTACCGCCGCCTGCGCGAGAAGCACGACAACGTCGGAGTCGTCCTCCAGGCCTATCTCCGGAGGAGCATGGACGACATCGAGAGCCTGCTGCCGCTGAAGCCGAACGTCCGCGTCTGCAAGGGGATCTACGTGGAGCCTCCCGAGCTGGCGTTCCAGGATCATGACGAGATCAACGAGAACTACATCCGGATGATCGACCGCCTGCTCGGAGCCGGGTGCTACGTCGGCATCGCCACCCACGACGAGGCGCTGGTCCGGGCCGGCTTCGAGACGGTCGCGCGCCTGAAACTGACACGCACCCAGTACGAATTCCAGATGCTGCTCGGCGTGACCGAGGGGCTCCGCCAGTCCATTCTCGACGCGGGTCACCGGCTCAGGGTGTACGTTCCGTTCGGAGCCCAGTGGTACGCCTACTCGGTGAGACGGCTCAAGGAAAACCCGCGCATTGCCGGCCACGTCTTCCGGAACCTGCTGTCGGGTTTCGGCGGAAACGGCGGCAGGTAGGGCCCCCCGTGCTGGATGCCCGGTTCCGCATGTGGCACAATCCCGTTTTCGCCCAACCGGAAGGATCGCAATGACGGCACGGAAAAGCCCGGAACGCACCGCGGCGCGACCCGACGCGCGCCCGGCGGCCGGATCGAAATACCCGCGGGAGTTTCTTCTCGAGCTGTATCGCTACACGCGGTTGGCCCGGATGGTCGACGACCGCCTGGCCATCCTCTACCGGCAGAACGAAGTCGTCGGCGGCGTCTACTCCGGTCACGGGCAGGAAGGGCTCACCGTGGCCTCGGCCATGGCCCTGTCGGAAGGGGATTTCGTGGCCCCGCTGATCCGGAACATGGGGGCCATGTTCGTCCGCGGCGTGCGTCCCCGCGAAATCTTCTGCCAGTACATGGCCCGGAAGGACGGGCCCACGCACGGCCGCGACCTCAACACCCACTTCGGCGACCTCTCCCGCGGGTTCGTGGCCCCGATCAGCATGCTCGGGTCGCTGATCCCGGTCATGGTGGGGATGGGGCTGGCCGCGCGCGCCCAGGGAAGGAACACGGTGACGATGACCTACATCGGCGACGGCGGTTCCTCGACCGGGGAGTTCCACGAGGGGCTGAACTACGCCGCGGTGATGAAGGCGCCGTTCGTCCTGATCCTCGAAAACAACGGTTACGCCTATTCCACGCCGACGCGGATGCAGACCGGCTGCACGGAATTCGTGAAGCGGGCGAAGGGGTACGGGATCTACGGAGAGCGCGTGGACGGAAACGACGTCCTCGCGGTGTACGAAACGGTCCGCCGATCCGTGGAGCGCGCACGGGCCGGCGAGGGTCCGACCCTGGTCGAGGCGATCACGATGCGGATGCAGGGGCACGCGGCCCACGACGATTTCAAGTATGTGCCGCGGGCCCTGCTCGAGGAGTGGGCGGAAAGGGATCCGATCCGGCGGTTCGAGGAGTATCTCCTGGCCGAGGCCGGATTCACGAAGCGCGATTTCGCAAAGGTCGAGGCCGACCTCAATCGCGAACTCGACGAGGATGTGGAGTTCGCCCGGTCCAGCCCGTTCCCGGCGTCCGACCAGGCGCCGGGCCATCTCTACGCCGAGGATCCCTGGACGAGAGGGTAG
>CAZQVN010000026.1:0-37282 GCA_964596775.1 uncultured bacterium | reverse complement strand
GTCCGACCAGGCGCCGGGCCATCTCTACGCCGAGGATCCCTGGACGAGAGGGTAGCCCGCCTTCGCATGGGCCGGGGGCGCGGTTACAAAAGCCCCGCCGTCCGGCCTCCGTCCACCGACAGCACCGTTCCCGAAATGTAGCCGGCCTGCCGCGAGCAGAGCCACGCCACGGCCGCGGCCACCTCTTCCGGCGTGCCGATCCGGCCGACCGCCGTTCCCTTCGCCCACTCCACGAGGACCTGGTCCTCGGAGATTCCCCGGTCCTTCGCCGTCTTGGCGACGAGGACCGCCAGCCGCTCCGTGTCCGTGTAGCCGGGCGCCACGGAATTGACCGTGATGCCGAACCCGCCGATTTCGCGGGACAGCGTCTTGAGAAATCCGGTCAGCCCCGGCCGGAACGTGTTGGAGAGGAGCAGCCCGTCGATCGGCTGCTTGACCGAGGTGGACGTGATGGCCACGATGCGCCCCCATCCGGCCGTCTTCATGCCCGGCAGGACACCGCGGCACAACTCCACCGTGGACAGGAGCGTCAGCCGGTAGGCCACGTCGAAGCGGTCCGCCTCGAGATTCTCGAAGCGACCGGCGGGCGGTCCCCCCGCGTTGGCCACCAGGACGGAGATCGGCCCGAATGCCTCGGCGGCCCGATGGACCAGCTCCGGAATCGTGTCGGTGTCCGCGAGGTCCGCGGTCAGCGGTGCCACGTCCGCGCCGGAATCGGCGTGGATCGCCGACGCGGCCTTTTCGATGTTGTCCTTCGATCGGGACACGATGACCACGCGGGCCCCCTCCGCGGCCAGCGTCCGGGCCGTGGCGAAGCCCAGCCCCGAGGAGGCTCCGGTCACCAGCGCGTTCTTTCCCTGAATTCCGAGATCCATCCTGTCTCCTCGTTCGTGGCGGGCCCCGGGCACCGGGGCCGGGTGGCGCAGAGGGCGCGACTCCGGAACTGGTGCCTCCGGTTCCGGCGCCGCGTCCATTCTCGATCCTGTGATGCCGGTAAACCGTCGAAGCAGGTTATCACAGGTGCTAAGATGCGCCGATGCTGACCTCCAGTCTCGCCTACGAAGGCGACGCGCTCCGGGTGGACTCCGTTCCGGTCGAGGATATCGCCGCCGACTGCGGCACGCCGCTCTACCTGTATTCCCGCGCCGGACTCGAAGCCCGGTTTCGTGCCCTGGATGAAGCGTTCCGCGACCGCCCGCACCGGATCCTCTTTTCCGTGAAGGCCAACTCCAATCTTGCCGTGCTCGGCGTCCTCGCCCGCGCCGGCGCAGGCGCCGACGTCGTGTCGGGCGGGGAGTTGATACGCGCGATCCGTGCCGGGATACCGCCGGACCGGATCGTCTTCGCCGGGGTCGGCAAGACGGACGAGGAACTGGAGGCGGCGCTGTCGCACCGGATCCGCCTCGTGAACATCGAGTCCCCCGGCGAGTTCGCCCGGCTCGGGAAGGTGGCCGCGCGCATGGGGGTCACCGCCGACGTGGCGTTCCGGATCACGCCGGGGGTCGTCGGAAAGACCCATGCCTATACGGAAACCGGAACGAAGGGCACGAAGTTCGGCGTGCCTCTCGAGGAAGCCCTGGCTCTCGCCGCCGCCGCCGGTCCATCCGGTTCCGTCCGGGTCAAGGGGATCCACGTCCACTTCGGCTCCCAGATCACCACCCTCGACCCGTTTCTCCAGTCGGCCGCCCGGGCCCGCGACGCGGTCGGCGCGTTCCGCGAGGCGGGTGTTCACATCGAATCCGTCAACCTGGGCGGGGGGCTCGGCATTTCCTACAGTGATGAAACCCCTCCCGCCCCCGCGGAGCTCGCGGCTGGGCTTTCCGGGATCCTGCCCGGCCCGTCTCCGGAACTGTTCTTCGAACCGGGCCGCTACCTGGCCGGCCCCGCCGGGTTTCTCGTGGCCCGCGTGATCGACGTCAAGACGACCGGGGAGCGCCTGTTCACCATTCTGGACGCGGGGATGAACGACCTGATCCGTCCGTCGCTCTACGGGGCGTGGCACGAGGCGCTGCCGGTCCGCCGGAGCGCGGACCGCGAGGAAGCGGAAACCGACCTTGTCGGCCCGATCTGCGAGAGCGGCGACTTTCTCGCGAAGGGGCGGAGGATGCCTCGTCTCGAGGCCGGCGAACTCGTGCTGTTCCGCGATGCCGGGGCCTACGGATTCACGATGGCTTCGAATTACAACACCCGCCCCCGCGCCGCGGAAGTACTCGTGGAGGACGGCGGCTGGCGCATCGTCCGGCGCCGCGAGACGATCGAGGATCTCCTGGGCGGAGAGTCCATCTAGCCCGTGCCCATACGGAAGGCCAGGCTCCTGCGCGCCGAAAGTTCCGAACTCGGTTCCGTGGAGGTCGTCCGGGATCGGGAGGGGGTGAAACTCCTGGTCAGCGGAGCCCTCTACGCCGTGCGCTCGGTGCGTCCCGAGAGAACGCCGACTCCGTGGCTGCTGCTCGCCGCGGCTCCGTTCCTCGTTTCCGAAGTCCAGAACGGCGGCACGCCCCGCATTGCCATCCTCGGCTACGGCGGCGGAACCATGGCCCGACTCATCCTGGCGGCGATCCCCGGGGCGGAGATCACCGGCCTGGAGCCGGACGCGGCCGTCCGCCGCGCCGCCCGCTCCGAACTCGGCAGGGACGTGCGGGGCATCCGGCTGGTCGCGGACCGCGCGGAAAGCTGGCTGGAGCGAACCGGCGAGTCCTTTCACGCGATCCTCGACGACGTCTACGCGCCCGAGGGGGGACGGCTCGGCCGCCCCGAGGCCGGCGTCCGCCTGCCCGCGCTGGCCCGCCGCAGGCTCGTCGCCGGGGGCGTGTACGCGGCGAACCTCATTTCGCCGGCCACGCTCCGCGAGCGGCGGACGATGGAAACGCTGGCCCGGTCCTTCCGTCACGGGGCTTCGGCGGCCACGCGGGAGTTCGCGCACCGGGTCGTCTGCGGATCGGATCGCCCGATCCGGCGCGGCGACGTGGCCATGGCGCTGAACCGGCTGCTCCGCAGTCCTTCCTCGTCCCGCCGTGACCCGCCCGGAACGCGGTTCGCGCAGTCGGCGGCGGGCGTGACGTCCGTGCGCCTGTTCAGCTTTTCCGGAAGAAGTCGCGGTTGAGCGCCACGTAGGCGGTCCACTTTTCCGGAACGTCCGCCTCGATGAATATCGCGCCGACCGGGCAGGCGGGAACGCAGGCCGCGCAATCGATGCACTCCACGGGATCGATGTAGAACATGTCCCCGCCGTCGTGGATGCAGTCGACCGGGCAGACGTCCACGCACGCCCGGTTCTTCTCGCCGAGACAGGGTTCGGTGATGACGAACGTCATGGCTGCTTCCTGCTGCCGAGAGTCACCGGAAAACTCCGGCGATCCTTTCCCCGAAGGACGTCGACGCGAACCTCGTCCCCGGGCCGGGTCCGGTCCAGCCCGTCCTGCAGATCGTGGATGCCGGCCACATCCTTTCCGGCAAACCCCACGATCACGTCGCCGGCGGCGAGGCCGGCCTTCCAGGCGGGGCCATTCCTGCGAACGCCGGTGACCGCGACGCCGCCGCTGTCGCTCCCGTAACCGGGCACGATCCCGAGCCAGCCTCCGGATCCCCCGCCGTAGTTTCCGCCGGTTTCCTCCTCGCCGGCCTCCGCAAACGGAACCGGCGGGGCTTCCATGACCAGCTCCCGCGCCACGTCCAGGGCCAGGCCGGCCACCTGGACCAAGCCGTCCGCGTTGATCCGCTGCCAGTCGTCGCTCGGCCGATGATAGTCCTCGTGCGCGCCGGTGAAGAAGAAGAGCACCGGGATGCCGGCGGAGTAGAAGGAGTTGTGATCCGAGGGGCCGTATCCGCTTTCGGTGTACTCCGCGGCGAGATCCCTACCGGACGCGAGTCGGTCCAGCAGGGGACGGAACAGCGGCGAGGTTCCCACCCCCCCGATCGTGAGTTTCCGGTCTTTCAGGCGCCCGATCATGTCCATGTTGAGCATGGCCACGGCCCCGTCGAGGGGGAGGGGAGGATGGCTCACCAGCCACGACGACCCCCGGAGTCCGATCTCCTCTCCGGAAAAGGCGACGAAGAGAACGCCGCGCCTGCGGGGCGCCGGGTCCTGGATGAGAGCCCTCGCGATCTCGATCAGGCCGGCCGTTCCGGAGGCGTTGTCGTCGGCGCCGTTGTGGATTTCCCGATCATCAGGCGCCAGGGAGAAGTGCCCCCCGTAACCGAGATGGTCGTAATGAGCGCCGATCACGATGTACTCGGTCCCGCTGCCCGTGGTGGGGGGGAGCCAGCCGAGGACATTCGAGGTGCGCCGGGTTTCGATCCGGATGTCCGTTTCCAGGGTCACCGGGGTTTCGGACGTCACGAAGGAGTTCGGTTCCATGGAGTCATCGATGCCGCGCTGGACGGACTCCATGCTCATGACCCTGCCGGGCCGTCCGGCACCCCATAGATATTCCGCGAATTCCCTGCGCAGGTGCAGCGCGGGAATGGATACGGTTCCTTCCGATGCCGCGCCGCTGCCGAACCGAACGAGCTGCTCGTCCTTCGGCTCGTGGTTCAGGGGGTCGTCCACGATGAGTATCGCCAGAGCCCCGTGGTCGAGGGCGTTGCGGGCCTTGACCCGGAACTCCGCATGCCGGGTATGCCTGCTCCCGTCGAAAACGGAACTTTCGTCGTTCTCCCGCGGCTCATGGCGGAGCACGAGGACGATCTTCCCCCTGGCATCCACCCCCGCATAGTCGTCATAGCCGAACTCCGGGGCGGTGATCCCGTACCCGGCAAACAGAACGGGGCCGGTGACCCGGGCGGAAGCCGAAAACGCAAAGGGCACGAAATCCTTGTTGAGGACGAGATCCCGGGTGTCGCCACCGGCGCCGGGGATGGTGAGCGAGTTGTCCGGTCCCAGAGACACGGCCACCGACGTTTCGTAGAACTGGTGATACCCGTCCATGCCGGCCACCGGATCCAGTCCCACGCCCCGGAACGCCCCGGCCACATACTCCGCCGCCTTTTCCCCCCCGGGCTGCCCCGTCGCCCGCCCCTCCAGGTCGTCCGAGGACAGGAACCGGACGTGCTCCATGAGGCGCGTCCCGTCGAGCCCGGTTTCGGACCCGGTCGCCCTGGCAACCGGGCCTGTAATCGGAAGGAACACAACGACAAGCCCGATCAGTGCGAATTTGCGTTCAGACTTCAAGATATCCATCCTCTCCAGAGGGATGACTCCGGGGCTCCCCGAGGCCGCTCCGGACCGATGCGGGGGCTCGTGCGCGTCGAACGGGTCAAATGACCGAAACCGGCGCATTCCGCCGGGACAGCCCGTTCCACGCGCCTCGAAGCCAAACATTTATTGTAAGTTTCATTGTAACTTGCCGTTCAATTGGATAGAATAACGCGCGTTGGCAGTACCTCTCCGACTCGTGGCGGTCTCCTGAGTGGTTGAGGGTGAGCACTCCCTCTTCACAGTCAGCGTTGGTCAGTTTTCTTGCGTCCCTCTGGAGGTGTCTCATGGTTCGGCGTTTCAAACTCGCCACCCTCATGTCCGCGGCTCTTGTGACCGCAGCGTCCGCTGCCCTGGCCGGAATTCCGGATTGCAACCTCAGCGTGATTCCCAACGTGGTTGCCGTGCCGGACAGCAGCATGAACACGACGATGACCATCGTCAGTTCATCCGGTCCCCTTGCCAACGCTCTCGTTGAGCTGCGGTATACCGCCAACGGCAATTCCGCGGCCTGCTGGTGCAGTTCGCAGCCGCATCCCTCGGTGTTCAAGGTCACCAATGCCTCCGGCCAGGCGGTTTTCCGGATCGCCGGCGGCGGTTGCCTCGATCCCGCCACGATCTCCGGCGGAGTGGCCATTCAGGTGTACGTCAACAACATTCTCTGCAAGCAGATCGGCCAGGTGAGCCCCGATGTCGTCAGCACGACGTCGCCTCCCTGCGTTGTGTCGCTGGCCGACGCGGTGCAGTTTACGGGCCCGCTCTCGACGAGCACCTACGGTTTCTGCTTCGACCTCAATTCCGATCTCTCGGTCGGACTCACGGACGCGGTGCTGTTCACGCCGCCGGCGGCCAGTGCGGCCACCTGCCCCTGATTCGGATCGCTCAATAAGAACGGCGGGATTCGTCCCGCCGTTTTTTTTTGAGTGAAATTTCGCCGGGCCATCCTCGACATGAGGCGAAGCCTCGTCCATAATGGCGCGTTTCTGAAATCGGGTCGGCTCCGGCGTCGTTCCGTGAAGTCGGCGACCGTTGGTTCGGGTGGCAACGCCCCGACCGCGCCTTGCACGAAGGAGGAATCCCGCTGGCTAACGCGCTGCTCATCATGGCCATGACTTCGATGGTCGCGTATGCGGCCACGTTCGTGCTCGGCCTGCTGCTCAGCGCCGGAATCGTTTCGTTCCGGCACTTCCTGCTGGCGATTCCCGTCACGACCCTCGTGATCTTCACGCACGCCATGACCATGTTCTACCTGATCGGCTGCGGCACACGCATCAAGGAAGTGCTCAAGGAAACGGGGATCGAGGGGGATTATCGCGCCGCGGTCCGCGACCTGCACAACCGGCTGTTCCTGCCGGCCACGCTGGCGATCCTGGCCACGATCACCGCGTTCGTTCTCGGTGGCGGGGCGGATACGAAGGTGCTTCCTCCGCTGGTTCACGGGGGCGCGGCCCTGCTCGCGCTTGTCCTGAACATCTGGACCGTCTACGCGGAGTTCCAGACCGTCATCGCCTGCGTGGCGCTGATCGACCGCCTGGGCCGGGAAATCGAGGAGCTCGAGGAGAATCAACCGGCACTGCCGCAGGCCACCTGACCGACGGGGGAGTTCACGTGAGCAACATCCATGAAAACATCGAGATCGATCCCGCTTCCGTGGCGGCGATGCAGAAGGCGGGTGTCGCCTTCAGGCTGATCGACGTCCGGGAGGACTGGGAACACGAATACTGCCGGATTCCCGGCGACGTGCACCTGCCCATGAACGAGATCGAGGCACGCCATGCCGCGGAACTCGATCGCAATGAAAAACTCGTCGTTTACTGCCACAGCGGCATGAGAAGCTTTCAGGTGGCGCTGTGGCTCCGCCAGGAGGGGTACATGGACGTAACGAGCCTGTCCGGCGGCGTCAACCGCTGGGCGGATGACATCGACCCGGACATGCCGCGGTACTGACGATGACGGAACCGGGTTCTTCCTCCACGCCGGGCCTCGGCGCTCCCGAAAAAAGTCCCCTCAGCCTGACTTTTTCCGTGCTGATGCAGTTCGTTCTCGTCCCCCTGGTCATCGTGGGGGTTCTCGTGGCGTTTTTCGTTCTCGGCGGGGTCATCCTCGGCGGGGGAGACGAGCCGGAGGACTATCTCAACAAGGTGCGCACCGGATCCGGCCGCGAATCCTGGCAGGCGGCCTACGAACTGTCGGTCCTGCTCGCCCGCGATGAAAAGGCGCGGAAGGATCCCGAACTTGCCCGGCAGGTCATCCTTGCGTTTCGCGACTCGGGGGGGAAGGCGCCGGAAATACGCCGCTATCTGGTTCTGGCGATGGGGCAGCTGCGAACTCCTGAAGCCGCTCCCGCCCTGCTCGAAGCGCTTCAAGACAACGATCCCGAAACACGCGGGTACGCCGCGTGGGCGCTGGGCGCCTCGGAGACCCGGGAGGCGATTCCCGGTCTCGTGCCCCTGCTCTCCGATGCCGATCCGGGGCTGCGCAAGGTGGCAGCGTTCGCGCTGGGTCACCTGAAGGCCACGGAGGCGATCCCCGATCTCGAGGGGCTTCTCAACGATCCGCAGCACGATGTGCGGTGGAATGCGGCGCTGGCGCTCGCCCGCATCGGGAGCCCGTCCGGCCTGCCGGTCCTCCATCGCATGCTGGACCGCGCCTACCTGGGCTCCGTCCCGGATCTCAGCGACGAACAGCGCCAGGAGGCGATGATCAACGCAATGCGGGCCGCGGGTCTCCTTAAGAACCCCGAATCCCGCGCGTTGATCGACGAGCTGTCACGGTCGGACGAGGATATCAAGGTACAGCGGGCCGCGCTGGAACTGCTCGAGGGGTGGCCGAATCCCTGACCAGGGGCGCGAGGATCGCTCCTCCGCGGGCAGAGCGCGTCGAAAACGCGCGACATCGACGGGCGGAAGTGTCGATGAAGTGTCCATGACGTTCGTCATGCTTGACAGAAACTCGAGCTTTCAGGATACTGCGGCCGTGATGTGGACCGGTGTCGATTCGGGCCCTTGCCCGGCAACACCACAGTCCAGAGCCTGATTTTCCTCGGTCCATGGAATCTTCAGCTCCCATAACCTTACCGAAGCAGTGAGGGGCGCGCATGGCGGACGACAAGTCCACTGGCGAAGATAAACCCGGAAGTGAATCCGGAGCCGCGGAAGCGGCGCCGGTCCCCCGCGCCGCCTCGCCGGCGCCCGCAAAGGCCGCCGCTCCCGCGACGGCCAAACCCGCGGCACCCGCCAAACCCGCCGCCGGCGAAAAGATGGACCGCCGCGGTTTCATGTCGGCCATTTCCATCGGCTGGATAACCTTTACCGCCGCGCTGGCCGCCACGACGATCGGTTCCGTACGTTTCCTCTTTCCGAACGTTCTCTACGAGCCTCCCCAGGAGTTCAAGGCCGGCTTTCCCGGCGACTACAACATGGGCGTGGACGAACGATGGAAGCAGCAGTACCAGGTCTGGATCGTGCGGGTTGAAGAAGGCATGTACGGGATCCTCGCCGTCTGCACGCATCTCGGATGCCTGCCGACCTGGCTGCCGAACGAGGGGAAGTTCAAGTGCCCCTGTCATGGCTCCGGTTTCTACATGTCGGGGATCAACTTCGAAGGTCCCGCACCGCGCCCGTTGGAGCGTGTGCGTATCGTCTGGGCCGATGACGGCCAGATCCTGATCGACAAGAGCAAGGTCTACCAGTTTGAGAAGGGTCAGTGGACCGACCCGGATTCATTCCTCAAGCTGACCTGATTTCAGTCGCACTTGAGCAGTGGCCCGCGCGGGATGCCGGCGGGCCAACGGGGGGTATGTGGCCACAGCAAAAAAACCGGCGCCGAAGAAAAAGCTGATGGCGGGAATGACCCAGAGCCAGGTCTGGAAGTCGTTCTTCCGGCACGGGTATCCGGAAGACCGCCGCAACAGGACTCTCACGGTCACCAGCAACGTTCTGCTTCACCTGCACCCCGTCCGGTCCCGCAAGACGGGAATCAAGCTGCGCTACACCTGGTGCATGGGCGGCATTTCCTTCTTCCTGTTTCTCGTCCTCACGTTCACCGGTCTGCTGCTGATGTTCTACTACCGGCCGACGGTCGAATATGCCTACGCGGACATTCTCGACCTGCGCGACCAGGTGCCCCTCGGGATCATGCGCGAGCTGCACCGCTGGGGCGCGCACCTCATGGTCATTTCCGTCTGGCTGCACATGCTTCGCGTGTTCATGACCGGGTCCTACAAGCCGCCCCGCGAGTTCAACTGGGGCGTCGGGGTCATTCTTCTGGTCATCACGATGTTCCTGTCGTTCACCGGCTATCTGCTGCCGTGGGATCAGCTGGCCATCTGGGCGGTCACGGTCGGAACGAACATGGCCCGGGCCACACCGTTCATCGGGCACGAAGGACCCGGGGCCGCCATGCTGAAGCTCGGCGACATCAGCCTCGTGCATGCGGGCAGCGATGTGCGGTTCGCGCTCCTCGGAGGTCGTTTCGTGGGTGCGGGCGCGCTGCTGCGATTCTACGTACTTCACTGCGTGGGCGTGCCGCTCCTGGCGGGATTCCTGATGGCTCTTCACTTCTGGCGGGTCCGCAAGGACGCCGGCGGGATCTCCGGCCCGCTGTGAGTCCGGATTCGGTCATGCCAGGACAGGGGAGGCGGATGGCTTCATGGATCTGATAAAGGGGTTCATCAACTGGATCACGGCGCCCTCGATGCTGGTCACCGTCTTCGGCATCGGGTTCACGGCGTCCCTGTTCGTCAGGCAGCTCTGGTCGACGAAGGCCATGATCGCCACGATGATCGCCATCACGGCGTTTTTCGCGCTGTCCTCGCTGGATCCGAATTTCCGCACCGTCCTTGCCAAGCCGGACAACGTGCCGATCGTGATCCTGATCTTTTCGGTGTCCTTCTTCATCTGGGCCTCGATGAAACAGGCCATCGACTACGATACGGCCAAGGAAAAAGGGGAAAAACCGCAGGTCGAAGTCGAGGGGCGCGACAAGATCTTCGTCTGGCCCGACCTCGTCTACGTCGAATTCATCTGCATGATCCTCATGTCGGCGTTTCTCATCGTCTGGTCGATTCTCGTCAAGGCGCCGATCGAGCAGCCGGCCAACCCGGCCGATTCGCCGAATCCCTCGAAGGCTCCCTGGTACTTCCTCGGTCTCCAGGAAATGCTCGTCTATTACGACCCGTGGCTGGCCGGAGTGGTGCTGCCAGGACTCATCATCGTGGGCCTGATCGCCATCCCGTACATCGACAAGAACCCCAAGGGGAACGGCTACTTCACGTTCAAGGAGCGCCCGTTCGCCATCACGGTGTTTCTCTTCGGGTTCGTCGTCCTCTGGGTGCTGCTCATCGTGATGGGCACGTTCCTGCGCGGTCCGAACTGGAATTTCTTCGGACCCTACGAATACTGGGACGTTCACAAGCTGGAAGCGCTGGTCAACGTCAACCTGTCCGAGTACTTCTGGATCAAGATGTTGAGTCAGCCGCTGCCCGATCACTGGTTTCTCCGCGAACTCCCCGGGTTCGTTCTCGTGATCGGTTTTCTGGTGATCATGCCGCCGATCATGGCCAAGACGGTCTTCAAGAAGATGTACGAGGAGATGGGTCATTCGCGGTTCATGATCATGGCCTATCTCTTCCTGATCATGGCGTCGCTGCCCATGAAGATGTACATGCGGTGGCTGTTCAATCTGAAGTATCTGATCGCGATCCCGGAGTTCTTCTTCAACATCTGATCCGGTCGTAATCGTGCCTCTCCGGCCCGTGTCGGAGGGTATCCAGGAGCCTGAATGGCCGACAAAGACGAGACAGAACACGTATACAGGTTGCCGCGGATCAACCGGTATTTCGCGATCAGCGGCGTGGTCCTGACCGCGACGGTCCTCTGGATGATCTGGGCCGATTACGCCCGCGAATGGAAGCAGTACCAGGTCCAGTTCAACCGCATGGAGGTCGAGCGGGCCCGCAACGAGTTGAAGGCCACGGCCGCCCGGGTCGAAACGCCCGAATTCAAGAAGCTCAAGGAAGAACTGGCGGCCGCGGAGCAGGATCTCAAGGCGAAAACGGGAGACGTGCGGAAGCTCGAGAAGGAGCTGACCCGTCAGAACGGGGCCATCTACAAGGCGGATCAGGCCTGGCGATTCGCCCGGGCCATTTATGACGTCGATCGCTACGATTACGAGACGGCACTGGCGGCCCACGAAAAGGGGCTAGAAAAGAAGAAGGCCGACCTCGATCGCCAGTTCGAAAAGATCCGCGAACTGGACGACACGGTCAAGAAGCTGACCGCGGAGCGGGACGCCGTGCAGGCGCAGCTGGCGGCTGTTTCGGCGGGACGCACGGAAATCCAGAAGAAGGTCAGCCAGGCCACCCAGGAGCTGACCGTTCTCGAAACGAAGCTCGAGAGGATCGAGCCCGGCTTCAAGTCCGCCATCCTGAACGCCCCATTGCTCGATTTCATGAAGCCCACGCTGCAGGTCAAGCAGATCCTTGTTCCCGACCTGACGTTCGACATGAACTTCGCCGGCGCCCTGCGGGTGGACCGCTGCACGACCTGCCACCTTGCCATCGACAAGGTGGGGTACGAGGATGCTCCCCAGCCGTTCCGCACCCATCCCCGACTGGACACGTTCCTGTCCTCGAAATCGCCGCACTCCATCGAACAGTTCGGGTGCACGACCTGTCATGGAGGCAGCGGCTGGGCCACCGATTTCGTCAATGCCGCGCATACTCCATCCGGGCACGAACAGGAGAAGGAGTGGAAAGAGAAGTACGGCTGGCACGAACTGCACATGTGGGATTACCCGATGCTGGAAAAGGGGCGGGTCGAATCGTCCTGCCTCAAGTGCCACTACGAGCAGCAGCCGCACATTCCGGGTGCCCCGGTGCTCAATCACGGCATGGAGCTGATCGAAAAGAGCGGCTGCTACGGATGCCACAACCTGCGCGGATATGAGGACCTGCGCAAGGTCGGCCCGTCGCTGGAAAACATCGCTTCGAAGGTGTCCCCGGACTGGATCAACCGCTGGATCGCCGACCCGACCAGCTTTACCGAATACGCGCGCATGCCCCGTTTCTTCGGAGTGGCGGCGGAACCCACCGAAAAACTGGTCCAGCGCGAGCGGACGGAAATCGCCTCCCTCACGAAGTACATCGTGAGTGTGTCCGGGCAGGGAGCCGGCCACCCCGCGCCTCCCTCCGGCAACGTTCTGAGCGGGCAGAACCTGTTCGACGAGATCGGCTGCCGGGGCTGCCATGTCCTGGGCGATCCGCCGGATGCGGCGAAGACCCGGAGTTCACCGATGCGGTTCGGCCCCGAGCTTTCGGGTACCGGGAGCAAGCTCGATCCGGGCTGGGTCTTCGCCTGGCTCAAGGATCCGAAGCACTACTGGGACGAGACGCGGATGCCGAACATGCGCCTGACCGACCAGGAAGCCGCGGACCTCACCGCGTTCCTGATCTCCAACCGCAATACGGAATTCGAGGAGATGCCCGTGGTCCAGTCGGACCCGGCGGTGGTCGATGAGATCGCCATGGAGTACCTGACCCAGAGGGCCACCGTGGAGGCGGCGACCGCGCAACTGGGCGGCATGTCCGCCGCCGACCGCGAGCTGTTCGTCGGGGAAAAGATGGTCACCCGCTACGGCTGTTTCGGCTGCCACGACATCACCGGATTCGAAAACGCCCAGCCGATCGGAACGGCGCTGACGACCGAAGGCAGCAAGAAGGCCGGTCAGATGGATTTCGGCGTGATCCACGACATCCCGCACACGACATCGGCGTGGATCACCCGGAAGCTGCTGGAACCGCGGATCTTCGATACCGGTCGGGTCAAGTCCCTGGATGAACGCCTGAAGATGCCGAAGTTCGGATTTACGGAAGAGGAAGCCGAGGCCATTTCCGTGGCTCTCATGGGCTACACCAAGGAAAACATCGTGCCCCACCGCCGGGTCCAGTTCACCGCCGAGGAGGCGCTGGTCCAGAAGGGCGTGTGGATGACCGAGGAGCTGAACTGCATCGGCTGCCACGTGATCGGCGAGCGCGGCGGCGCCATCCGGCCCACCATCGAGGACCAGGGGTACTGGCCGCCACCGCTGACCGGCGAGGGCGCCAAGGTCCGTTCGGAGTGGCTGTTCTCGTTCCTCAAGCACCCGTCGCCGATCCGCCCCTGGCTCAAGGTCCGGATGCCGACGTTCGAGTTCACGGACGATGAAGTCAATACTCTGATTCGCTACTTCGCCTCGGACGCGGGCGCCAATTACTTCCTCAGCGACCAGCGGGCGGGTGCGGACCCCGAGTACCTGGCGGCCGGCAAGCTCCTGTTCGAGCAGTTCCAGTGTCTCAAGTGCCACGACCAGGATCGGCCCGGAGTCAGCGCCGCCGACCGGGCGCCGGACCTGGCCATGGCCCGGGAACGGCTCCGCGGCGACTGGATCGAGGAGTGGCTGCTCGACCCCCAGGCGATCCAGGAAGGCACCCGGATGCCCACTTTCTTCTACGAGGGCGTGTCGCCGAACCAGACAGTGTTCGGGGGAGACACGAGAAAGCAGCTGCAGGCCATGCGGACCTACATCATGACGCTGTCCCCCTCGGGGAAAGGCCGCTGACGGAAACGGCGCGACCGCGGTGACCCCCGATAAACCAGGGGTCATCCGGATCGAATGGCCGAACGCGGCCTGGATCGCGCTCCGGCACTTCAACGACCGCGACTACTTCGAAGCCCACGACGTCTGGGAAGAAATCTGGATGGATCAACGGGGTCCGGCGCGCCTGTTCTACCAGGGGATGATCCAGGCCGCGGTGGGGTGCTACAAGGCCGACTTCGGCGTCTACAACGGCGCGGTCCGCCTGCTTGCCCGCTCACTGGGGAAGTTCGACGCCGCCGGTCCCGTCGATGTGCCTTTCGACATCGACCCGTTCCGTGCCGATATCCGGTCCTTCCTGGCCCTCGTCCGCGAGCGCGGCCCGGAAGGACTCTCGACGCTGGCCGTCGACGACTATCCGCTGATCCGGACCGCCGGCGAGGTTCTGAAGGATGCCGTGGCCCATGGGGGCGTTCTGGATCGGGACTGATCCGGAACGGCGTCGTTCTCCGCGATACCGGTGCTCGTTTTTCCCGCCCGTTCGCTGTGATAATCTTCTCCTCCGATTTTCAGCTGCACGGTAACTTCGAAAAAGGAGTGCTTTCGATGGGCGTCTATACGGAAGAAAACAGGTACTGGCAGGGGAAGGCCCGGGAAGTGGCCGAGGATGTCGTCCGGCCCCTCGCCGCAAAGTACGACGCTCTCCAGGAGTACCCGTGGGAAATCAAGGACGCGATCGCCGCGGCGGGTCTGCTCAAGGTGTGGATTCCCAAGGAGTACGGCGGCGCCGGCGGCGGATCGCTGAACCTCTGCATCGTGGTGGAGGAACTGTCCCGGGCCTGCGGGGGCGTCGGGGTGATGTTCGCGGTGAACGCCCTCGGCTCGTTCCCGATCCTCGTCGGGGGCACCGAGGAGCAGAAGAAGAAGTGGCTTCCGATGATCGCCGCCGGCGAAAAGCTCATAGCGTTCTGCCTTTCGGAAAAGTTCGCCGGGTCCGATGCGGGGAATCTCCGGACGCCGGCCGTCGAGGACGGCGATCACTACGTGATCAACGGCGAGAAAAAGTGGACGACGAACGGCGGAGCCGCGGATCTCTACACCGTCTTTGTCGTGACCGACCCCGGATCGCGCTCGCGCCGCATTTCAGCGCTGCTGGTCGAGAAGGGGACGCCCGGTTTCTCGATCGGGAAGGTCGAGGACAAGATGGGCATCCGCTGTGTTCCCGTCGTCGAGGCGGTATTCAAGGACTGCCGGGTGCCGCGGGCGAACCTGCTCGGCGGCCAGCCGGGCTACGGCTTCAAGCACTCGATGATGACCCTGGACCTTGCCCGACCCGGCGTGGCGGCCCAGGCGGTCGGCCTGGCCCAGGGAGCACTGGACTACGCCACCGTGTACGCCACCCGCCGCCGGCAGTTCGGCCAGACCATCGCTTCGTTCCAGATGGTCCAGAAGCTGCTCGCGGACATGGCCACGCGGACGGAGGCGGCGCGCCAGCTCGTGTACGCGGCCGCGCGCTCCATCGACGCCGGAGAGCCGAACACGACGAAGATCGCCGCCCAGGCCAAGCTCTTCGCCACCGACACGGCGATGTGGGTCACGACCCAGGCCGTGCAGATCTTCGGGGGGTACGGCTACATGCGCGATTACCCGATCGAAAAGTACATGCGGGACGCGAAGATCACCCAGATCTATGAGGGAACGAACCAGATCCAGTCGATGGTGGTGGCCCGCAACCTGATCAAGGAAGCCAGCCAGCTCTCGCACCTGGCCGCGTACATCCCCACCGAAACCCAGGCCGGCGTGACGGCGGAGGATCTGGCCTAGCGCCGGTGAGGTTCCGGCTCGGCCAGAACAGCGTGAGGAGGCGTCCGGGCACCCGCCCGGCGGCCCGGATTCCGCAGGTGCTCCACAGTGAGGCGGACGGAAACCGTTTCGATCCGGCGGGGGCCGGATCCCCTGTCAGGACTTGCGTTCGGCGAGCCGGGACAGGGTGGCCTGCGTCTCCGGCAGGTACCAGCAGTGAAGGAACTCCTCGCGGCTCTGCACGGCGGTGGCCTGCATTGCCGACGCGGTGGGGAGCCGCATGTACCGTTTCGTGTAGCCGTAGGCCGTTCCCGGAACCGAGGCCAGGTCCCTGGCCACCGTTTCAGCCACCTCGAACAGGTGCTTGAAGGACGTCACTTCGCTGATCAGCCCGGCCCGGTAGGCCGCTTCGGGAAGCAGGGTTTCTCCACCGAGCGCAATCCGCTGGGCAAAGCGGTTTCCCACAAGAGACTTGAGAATCTGGACCGCTCCGTCCGGCACCGGGAGGCCGAGCCGCACTTCCGTCAGTCCCACGTAGCGGTTTTCCGCCCCGATGAGGCGAAAATCCGCCGTCATCGCCAGGATCAACCCGCCGGCCATCGCGTGACCGTTGATGGCTGCCACGAGGGGGCGGGGAAACAGGTACATCTCGGTGTACAGGGCGATGAAGCTGTCGAAGAACCGCACCATTTCGCCGTTCTTGAGCTTGAGCAGGGCGGCCACGTCCAGGCCGTTGCAGAAGAACCGGTCGCCGGATCCGGAGAGGATCACGGCCTTGACGGATTCATCGGCCTTGAGGTCGTTGAACGCGTGACGGAGTTCATCCACGAGGACCGGATCCAGGGAATGGGTCTTGCCGCGGTCCATGATCAGCCGGGCCACCCCGTCACTCTTGTCGAGCTTCAGCCATTTCATGAGGCGATTCTAACCGCCCCCCAGTGGATTGCTCAACCAGCGACCCAGATACTCCATGCGACCGATCAGGAGTGAAATGCGGGCCATGACCGTGTAGCCGAAGGCCGCGCCGAACGTGACCATCAGGAACCAGATCCCCACGCGCGCGGCGCCGCCGAACGCGCCGGTGTGTTCCTTGGAAAAGAAGAAGTACACGAGCCCGCAGAGGACGCCGACGACCAGCACGATGTTGCTGAACGTTTCCTGGAACAGGAAACCACCGTTCGGATCGAGGACGATCAGCGGCACGATCGTGGAGTGGATCTGTCCGACGAAATCGGACTGCATGTAGCGCATCATGTTCGTTCCCGCGGTCCACCCGACGATCAGCGCCACGGCCCAGCGGGACAGGTAGTCGAATTTCGGCACGAGCCGGGCCAGGAGCAGGAACGAAAACACGAGCGGGATCCAGAAAATCGGGTCCGCCGGTTCCTTCGCGAGCTGGGGGGCAAACGGCGCGATCAGCGGAGGGGCGATCTTGCCGATCAGGTTCGGAACGATCGTGTTCCAGAACGCCGTCACCATCCAGTAGGCAGCGGAAACGCCCACGAACAGGTGCTCCGCGAACTTGTAGAACGGGTTGTCCTTGTACAGGAACGAGAAGATCATCAGCGTCAGGAGAGCGCCGACCCACAGTTGAAGCGTGTCTGCCATCTAGCGCTGACCTCCCTTCCGGCCGCCGCCGAGGAAGTACGCGGCGTTTCCGATCACGATGAACGCAAGGATCACCAGGTGCGCCACCGTCTGGGGGCCCATCTTTCCGATCGCCACTTCGCTCGTTGCCTTGTACTGCGGGTATCCCTGGACAAGCGCGGCCTCGTACTCGGCGGCTCCCTGCAGGCCGCCCATCAGGCCGAGCAGTTGCCGCGGATAATAGGGATAGAGAAGCGGCGCCTCGACGGCCGTCACGCCGCCGGCCACCGGCACGTTCGCGCGATCGCCGCCGAACTGCACCCATTCCTTGACGCCCGGAAATCCGGAGCCGATCGCCACGATCAGGTCGAAATCGGCCAGGGTTTCGACGTCCTGCATCATCGCGATCTGGTTGATCGGGGTGCCGGCGAAGTCTCCGGTGAACAGGGTCTTGAAGTTGGCCACGGTGCTGTTGATGACGCCCTGGTTGCCGGCCTTGTATCCGAGGTCCACGTAATCCGTTCCGTAAACCTTGTCCGGGAAGTCCGCCTTGATGACGTCCTCGATCGACCGGGTGATCATGTCCGGGCCGGTGGCCCAGATCGTCAGGAGATACACCTGGTGATCCCTGGCCATCAGGTGCCGGAGCACGGCATGCGACATCGGCCGGTTTTCCGGGATCGTGCTCGGGCCGTAATCGTAGGTCAGCAGGACCCTCGAACGGGGCGGCAGGCTTTCCACCTTTTCGTAGATCCTCTCGACGATCGGGCTGGGGCGCGTCGCAAGCTTGATCTTGAAGATCATCGGAAGGATGACGGAAAGCGCGATGATCACGAAGATGACGCGCCGGTCCAGGCGTCCGAGCGGGTGTACTGCCGGGCGGCTCATGGCGTCAGGACTCCTTCGATCCGAGATAGGAGCGTTCGATCCCCAGGATGATCTTGAGGGAGGTCGAAACGATGCCGAGGGCGATCCCGATCAGGATGGCCCGCTGCCCGGCCATGTTCGGGATCGACAGGATCCAGCCGGACAGGGTCGGAATGTGGAAGAACTCGAGCGAATCCGGGAGCCACGCCGTCAGCGAATGCCCGAGCGGCGTGCGACCGAGCAGGATGACGGTGGCTGCGGCGAGGAGGAGCGTGGCTTCGGGCGTCTTGGCCCGGAACGCGCGGTAGGATGCCGATGCCACGAAAAACGCCAGCAGCGAGAACATCGTGGCCTGCAGCGGATTGAACGTGGCCTGGTAGATCCAGTCGAAGAGGGATCCAGGCGCCTGCACGGGACCGACCCAGCCTTCCGGGTTGCCGATCTTCAATCCGCCGGCTATCAGCATGATGAAGAAGCCGGCCAGCGTCACGACGCTGTAACCCCAGTGATGGCTCTTCCGGTAGATCTTGTTCCCGTGAATCTTGATCAGGTTGCCGCCGCCGAGTATGAACGCCACCCCGGCGATGATGTTGAAGAACACGGAAAACTTGTCGTCGGCCTCGCTGAACGGGGCTCTCGGCACGAATACCGCAAGCACCATCATGGCGCCGACGATGAACGTGATGACGAGCGGCAGCGATCTCCGCAGCGACGGTGCCATGATGGCACCGGCAATGCCGGCCGCGATGACCAGGAGAACAACGATGGTCCAGAGATCGGCGGCGTTCATCTCCCCCTCCCGGGACCGGTCCTAGTAGTTGAGCGCAAACAGCCTCCGGAATCCGTCGCTGAACGCGGGATTACCCGTCAGGGAGCCGACTGTGGCCAGCACCGCTCCGATCAGGACGGCGATCATGGCGAGAGCCTTTCCCATGTCCTGGCCGCGAAGGCTCCCGAGCATGCGGAGGTCCTTCGACAGGTAGGCACTGGCGGCAAAAAGTTCCTCGCCGATCAGGGTGTAATCGCAGGCGGCGACGAAGAACGGGAGCTGGGTCGGCTGGGCGGTCCCGGCCACCTGGATCGCTCCGATGGAGTTCCCGGTTTCGGCAAGGATCAGCGACTCGGCATAGAAAGCCCCGAGGTAGAAACAGGCCGCGGGCTTGTCGCGCAGCATCAGCCCGTCGAGGGCGGCCACGAATCCGAACTGCTCATCGGTCACGTAGTAGACCATGTCGTCGTTGAACAGCTCCGGCCGGCCGGCCGCCTGATAGGACTGCTTGACGATCTCGCGCCCCGTGGCCATCACGATGGAGCGCGAGGTCGGAACGACGAGATTTGTCTCGTACTCCGCGGTCTTCTGGGCCACCGAAGCCAGGATCGTCAGGCCGGCCACCGTCTGCACGTTGTCCATGTCCTGGTTGCCGGCGACGAACAGTACGGGCTTGCCCATTTCCGTCGCGCGTCCGACCGCTTCCTCAATGGCGGCGATTCCCGCGATCTTGCGGATATAGAACTCGCGTCCGCGCCCCGCGATGAACGTCAGGCTCAGAATCGCGGCGGACAGCAGAATGGTGAGGATGAGGAGGTTGATCTTTTCAGTGGTGAACCAGGTGCCGCCGCCGGCGGCGTCCTGGGCCAGTGCCGCGGAGCCGGTCAGGCAGAGGCCGACGACCACAGTCATGACGAAAATGTAAGACGCCGTGGTAACCGTTCGGACTCTCATCGGACTCCGGGTTCAGGGGAGGACCGTAACCGAGTGTGTGCGGGGCCTTCGCCAACCGGGGCGACAATAACCGGATCACCGGGATCGATCAATACCCAATCACCGGGATCGATCAAAACCCAGGCTGGTGCCGCGGAGAGTCCACGCCGGGGGCGCCGCGCCCCTTCCGGACGGAGTGGAGACCGCCGACGGAACCGGGCACGAGGAGCGCGTTGTATACTCCGCGGCATGAATCGTCCCGTGGCGGGTCCGTCCGCTCTCTCGCTGTCCCTCTGGGCCGGAGCCGTCTACGACTGGACTCTTGCAGCCGCCATCTTCCTTGCGACACCCGGGTTCATGGCCTGGCTCGGGTTTCCGTCTCCGGTCGATCCGTTTCTCTTCCGGCTCAGCGCGATGCCGCCGCTGCTCTTTCCGGTAGTCTATGTGGCGGCCGCGCGCGATCCCGTCGGGAGTCCCTGGGCAGTGCGCGCATCGATTCAGCTGCGGCTCGTCGGGGGCTTGCTTCTGCTGTGCCTGACGCTTGTACACCAACCGCCCGGCGCCGGCGTCTACTTGAAAGCTGCCGCCGTTGATGTTCTTCTCGGACTCATCCATTTCCTGCTGGCAAAAAAAGACCCGCCGGCGCAGGGGGACGCCAGCGGGTGAACTTCCGGCCCTTGCCGGGAGCTGCTTTCGGGTCCATAAGGTACGCAATGACCATGCCAGCACCGTGCACTGTTCTCTAACCTGTTCAACCGCAGCAGCATGGATGGGAAGGCGCGGAACCGGTCGCTTCGGTTTTCATGAGTTGTTGTAAACAAAGCCGACATGGCCGCGGTCGCGCAACCTTCCGGTTTGGCAGCGCATCATATTGTGGCAGATTGAAATACGGTCACAGCAACTCGAAATCCGTGGTGTCGAGAATGCCGACACATAAGGAGGTGAATTTTTCGTGAGTGATCAGAATAGCGTCCGCCTGACGGCGTTCAGTCACGGGGCCGGCTGAGCCTGCAAGATCGGTCAGGCCGATCTGGCCCGGGTTCTGGGCCGGCTCCCCCATTTTGAAGATCCCAATGTGCTCGTCGACGCCCGAACGGCCGATGACGCGGCCGTCTACGCTCTCCCCGGCGGTGACACCATCGTCCAGACCGTCGATTTCTTCACGCCGGTCGTGGACGATCCCTATCAATTCGGCCAGGTGGCTGCGGCCAACGCGCTGAGTGATGTCTATGCCATGGGAGCCCGGCCGCTGTTTGCCCTGAACATCGTCGGTTTTCCCACGGGCGATCTGTCGCTCGACATCCTCGGTGACATTCTGAGGGGCGGAGCCGACAAGGCCGCGGAGGCGGGGATCGCCATCGTCGGCGGTCATTCGATCGACGACAGGGAGCCCAAGTACGGCCTCGTCGTCACCGGGATCCTCGGCCCGGAGGGTGCCCTGGCGAATTCGGGGGCCGTCGCCGGTGATGTGCTGGTGCTGACGAAACCTCTCGGCAGCGGAATCATGGCCACGGCGCTCAAGCGGGACCGGCTGGATCCGTCCGGAGTGGAGCGGATGGTCGCGGTCATGACCCACCTCAATCGGGGAGCCGCGGAAGCGGCGCGGGCGGCGTCCATCCATGCCGCGACGGACGTCACCGGATTCGGCCTCCTCGGGCACCTCCGGGAAATGCTCCTCGGTTCCGGGCTCGCTGCCCGCATCGATTCCGCGGCCGTTCCGGTCATGGAGGGCGTTCTCGACCTGGCCGGAGAAGGGATCATACCCGGAGGGTCGAGGAGAAACCGCGAAGCCGTCGCTCCGTCCGTGCACTTCGCCGGCGGAGTTTCCGAACCCCTCCGCGTGGTCCTTGCCGATGCGCAGACTTCGGGGGGACTGCTGCTGAGCGTACCTCCATCCCGGTTGAGCGTTCTCCTGGCGGAACTCGAAAAACGGGGCACACCCGCGCGCGCCGTCATCGGCGAGATCGTGACCGGTCCACCGGGACAGGTCGAGGTGGACTGACGGCTCTCCGCTGCGCCGCCGGCTCAGGGCATCGGGACGATCCGGAACCAGACGCTCCAGGGATCCTTCGAACCGTCCATCCGCCGGATGACGTCCAGGCGGATCGCCCTGGCTCCGGGGAGCCAGAGGTCGCGCTGGATACCGATCCCGACGCTCGCCTTGACGCTGCCCTCGAGTGTCCCGGCGGTTTTCTCCACGCCAGTGGCTCGTCCCCATGTCGACCCGAAGTCCGCGAACGGGATGAACTGGAGGTGAAGTTTTTCCAGGATCGGTACTCCCGATCTTTCCAGAATGTCGATGCCGGTTTCGTACTCGACCCGGCCGGACACGACCTGCTTTCCGACAAACTCGAGGCGCCGGTAGCCGCGCAGGTTCGCTTCGCCCCCCAGGAACGGCCGGGACTGCACCGGTGGAGCTCCACCGGTGTTCGTGGCCGTCACCGACAGGTTCAGGATTCCTCCGTCGGGGAAGACCGGTCGCAGGGTGGCCGTGCCCGTCTGCCAGGAATAATCGAAGTCGCCGCCGAGTTCTCCTCCCACGACGCCCGCCTCGACCTGGAACCGGGCCACATCCTCGCGGATGGAAACGGAGCCGGACACGGACACGCCGCGCGTTCGACCCCGATCCGTTTCCGGGTTGGGCTCGTGGATCGGATCGCCGTCCACCAGGCTGAAATCGGTGGATGAGGCAACGGGCAGGTCTTCATAGTGGAACGCCGTCACGCGGCTGTCCGCCGAACGGGTCCGGTACGGATCCACGATCAGCCGTCCGCCGCGGCGTCGCAGGTAGTCCCGGCGATCCTGCCCGGCCACAAAGGCCAGGAATCCCATCCCTTCCCTGATGTTCCTGTTCGGCCCGAAGGGTTCCACGCGGTCCTGCCCCTCGATCCGGATCCGCGGCCCGTTCCTGCCGATCTTCAAACCCGCGCCGCCGATCCCGGTCCACCTGTGGTTGCTGATGCCGTAGGCCGCGGCCCCGTCGGAGTGGAATCCCCCCGGTCCATCCAGGCGGAAGCCGATCCCGGTCCGCAACCCCTCCACGCGATTGAAGGAGGTGAGGGCCAGGGGGGTGATGCCGAATCGAACCGCGCGCGGCGGCCCGTCGTGGGCGCGGTCGAGGCTGTCGAGGATCGACGGATCCGCCGCGATCCGTTCCAGGAGGGCGGAGACTCCGACGGTGTCGAGGTCGCGGGATTCCGTGGTCAACAGCGAGTCCAGGAGCGCATTCCGCCGCTTTAGAATCTCCTCGACGGAGAGCGAATCGACTCCCGTTCCGGCCAGGGTCTTTCCCGGTGAAAGCATCATGGCCGCCGTCGCGGCCAGAGCCATCAGAAGATGCCGCACTCTCATCGCCCCCTCCGGAACAGCCCCTCGGCCAGCACGGGATTGAACTCATAGTGATCGTAATGAGCCACGAACTCGATGCTGTTCGGGACCTTGAGAAAATTGAGACCGAGATCGACCCGGCCGGTGATTCTCCTGACGACCCAGCGGCCGTCCACGTTCTGCCAGTCTCTCGTCAGAAGGTCGACCCCCTTGAGAATCCATGGAGCCGGAAGGTTCTTCAATCGGAACTCCTCCCGGACGATCTGATAATCCGGCGTCAGAAGCCAGAGCCGCCCTCCGGGGAGCACGTCAAAGTCGGACAGGGGCTCGAACGCCACTTCGTAGACGATCTGGTGACTCCGGATGCTTCGGTGCGCGATCTCGAAGCGGAACTTGTCGAGACGCTCCAGATAGAAGGGGAGTTGCGTCAGGTCGCGGTCCGTTTCGTCGTCCGAGGCATTGACCCGGACGGTTTCACGCCCTTCCTTCCAGGAGGACCGCGCGCCGTCGTCCAGGACCTGGTAAGCCGTGTCCCTGAGCGTTACGACGCGCCACGAGTCCGGCGCCCGGTAGTAGGCCCGCCTTGTCGTCTCCATGCACTCCGTTCGAGGCTTCTTCCCGGTGTAGCTCATGCTGACCTTGACAGTCTGGTTGAAGCTCAGGGTGGACAGCCCCTCGTATTTCCGCCGTTCGCCGGCCTGGGCCTTCCGGATGATTTCGATCAGCGGAACGGTGTCGGCCACGACGTCGATCATTTCGAGCTCCAGAACCGTCGTGTCCTCGGCGGCAATGACGACCCGGCCCTGCCCGGCAGGAAGGACCCGGATCTTCTCCGGCACTTCCCCGGCCATCGGGCCACCGGAACCTCCGACGACCAGCGCCCCGACGACCGCGGCCACAAGCGTGTATAGTGGTTTCACTATGATTCTCCAGGGGAGAGTGGTTCGCTCACAAAGCCGATCTTTCGAGATCGAAACGTCAGAAGGCCTGGTCAAGGCCGTCATCCTGAAGGGTTTTCGATCCCGGAATCCGGGATGCATCGACCCCGTCGCGGTCGGCGACCAGGTGATGGTGAGGCTGGGGGCGGGAACCGATGCGAATATAGAAGAAGTGCTTCCCCGGAGCAACCGGTTGTCGCGTCCCGCTGTGGGCCGAGAAAACTCGGAACAGTTGATCGCGGCCAACCTGACCCAAGCCGTGATCGTCCAGGCGGTCCGGCCGGCCTGGAAGCCGGCAACTTTCGACCGTTACATGGTGATGGCCTCGGCGGGGGGGGTGCCGGTTGCGCTCTGCCTGAACAAGATCGATGTCGATCCGGCCGCATCCGAATCTCCGGATCTGAACGTCTACAGGAATCTCGGACTGCCGGTCCTCATGACTTCGGCACGGACGGGCCAGGGCGTGGACGAACTCAGGGAGTTCCTTTCGGGAAGCACGACCGTCTTCATCGGTCCGTCGGGAGTCGGCAAGTCCAGCCTGATCAATGCGCTCAGCCCTGGAGCGGCCCTGCCCACGGGTTCGCTCAGCCGGTCCACCGGCAAGGGGCGGCATACGACCACGTGGGTCGAACTCAGGAAGCTCCCGGGAAACATCGAGGTCGTGGACAGCCCGGGGCTCCGGGTCCTCGGGTTGTGGGGCGTGGCTGTCGAAACGCTCGCCGGCCACTTCCCGGAGATCACGCAGCGAGCCGACGGTTGCCGATTTGCCCGCTGCACCCACCTCCACGAACCGGATTGTCCGGTCAGGGATGCGGTGGAGCGGGGTGACATCGCGGAGTTCCGCTACGAGAGTTACCGGAGGATCTACCGGTCACTGCAGGGGGAGGAGACGCGGGCACCGCGGCACGGCTGACCTGGCCGCACCGCCCGGGTGACGCGGAGCTTGAAACGGGCCGGGGTTTACTGGAAGTTGGACTTGCCGATTCCGGCGGCCATGTCGTCGGCCGGCGGCAGGGGGAGCATCACCCCGAGTTTTCTCGGAAGCCGATAGATCCGGCGCGATTGCCGACCCCAGCTGATCGCCTCTTCCCGGGTGGGAAACCAGATGTCGGCCCTGTGCGTCCAGCGCGGGTGCATCGTGTCCTCGACACTGAACCGTCCAACCCCGGGGATTTCCACGACGTCGTGGAATGCGAAGGGCGCACCCGGCGTAAACTCCCGGAGAAGATCCTGCGACAGTGCGATGACCCCTTCCCGGGTCCGAGTGTTGGCGGCCGTGATATGGGGTGTGTCGTCCGTCTGCGCCTCGACACTGCCGTATCCGGTGATCGTCACGACCACGGTGGCGAGCCGGGGGAAGCTTCTCTCCGAATCGGACTCCTGGTCCGGAGCGGCGCAGGGACTGGAATCCTGGAACTCGGCCTGGCTTTCCCGGGGACCTATGTTCAGGGGCAGCGGTGTCGTTCCGGTCGGCAGGACCAGACCCGGACCCCAGAGGGCGACGAGCACGGCAAGTACAATGAGCCCGTCGGTCTTTCGTGATCTGAAGTGTGTTGGAATCATGAATTCGATTTCCTCGGCACAGAAAAATGCTTCAATCCACCTGATGGCCAGTGAGCCTACCCGCGAGGGGCACCCCTGTCAACGAAAGAGGGGGGCATCTTGTCGGTTTCGGCCGGTTTCATATCCCCCATGACCATCGAAGTTCCTTGCAGGGTGATCCTAATACTAATGTTGCGCGCTGACTTGATATTTTCACTTTTTACGACAAAAGTATGGAGTATTCTGAAAATATCGCATAAGCTGTCCCGCCTGTAGCCAACAATACCGTAATTAACGTCTATTCCGTTCCCGAGGGGAAATCCGGCATGGTTGTCATACCCAACGTGAATTCGGAGACACCGGTCAACTTTCTGGGGCTGGACGAGTCCTGCTCCCGGTTTGAAACAGCGCGCATCGTGATTCTCCCGCTTCCGCTCGAGCAGACCACATCCTACAGGGCAGGAACCAAGGACGGCCCCGCCGCCATCATTCAGGCGTCCCGGTACGTCGAAATCATGGATGAGGAAAAGGGAGACTCCCCGGCTCTCCGGGGGATCCATACCCTCCCAGCCCTGGAGCCCCGGGCCTCGGGCCCGGTGGAGTCCCTTGAGGAAATAGGAACCGCGGCCCGCTGGCTCCTCAGGGCGGGGAAAAAGATCGGGGCGCTCGGCGGCGAGCACAGCGTCACCTATCCCGTCGTCGAAGCCTGCCGGGAGCAGTACCCCGACCTGTCCGTGCTGCAGATCGACGCCCATGGCGACCTGCGTCTCGAGTATCACGGGTCGCCCCTCAGCCACGCCTGCGTCATGCGGCGGATCGTTGACCTCGGCGTTCCAACGGTCGGGCTCGGGATCCGCAGCATCTGCGAGGAAGAGTCGGAGTTCATCCGGGAACGGGGTCTTGCGCGGTTTTCAGGGCGGGATGTCGTGAGGCGCCGCCTGCCGATCGAGGAGATGCTCAAGGATCTGACCGGCGATGTCTACGTCACGCTGGATCTGGATGGATTCGACCCCTCCGAAGCGCCCGGCGTGGGAACGCCCGAGCCGGGCGGGCTGGGGTGGTTCGATTTCCTCGACATTATGGACGCTCTCGAGAGTCGCCGGATCGTCGGTTTTGACGTCGTCGAACTGATGCCGCTGCCGGGCCAGATCGTTACCGACTTTCTGGCTGCCCGGGCGGCGTACAAACTGGCTTCGGCCGTCCTTCGATCGGAGCAGGCATGACGCGGGCACCCGGACTGGAACTGGGTCGCAGGGTCAAGGAGTACCGTCTCCAGAAAGGCCTGACGCTCAAGGACATTGAAGCCAGGGTCGGCGTATCCGCCACCCATGTTTCCGAAGTGGAACGGGGCAAGACTTCGCCGACAGTGGGCGCCCTCTCGAAGATCGCCGAGGCGCTCGGCGTTTCGGCTTCGCATCTCATCGATTTTCCATCCGGTCTGACGGTATCCGTCACCCACCCCGGTCAGCGCCTGGCCCTCGAGGTTCCGAACACGCCGGTTCGGGCGGAAGTCCTGACGCGGGAACAACCGTATGCCCAGATCACGATGCTTCTGGTGACGATCGATCAGAACCAGGCGCGCGAGTTCATCCGCGAGGCCCGTCCGGGGGACAAGTTCGTCAGCATTCTCGAAGGAATCATCGAGTTCAAGGTAGGGGAAAAGTCGTACCTGCTGAAGCGGGGGGACAGCCTCCACTTCAAGGCATCGAGTCCCCAGTCCCTGCGCAACGTCGGCGAAACACCCTGCCGGATCCTGTGGGCCGACTGGCCACGATACACGCTGTGAGAGGAATCACCGCATGATAAGCAAGGCTGAACTCGGCCGTCGTATCCGTCAGGTGCGGATCGAACAGGGGCTGACGCTCAAGAACCTGGACGAAGCCTCGGGATTTTCCGCCACCCACATCTCGGAAATCGAGCGCGGCAAGACATCGCCGACGATCGGGGCGTTGATCCAGATCGCTGCGGCTCTGGGCAAGGAAGCGTCCTTCTTCATCGAGGAGAACCTCCTTCCGGAAACCAGCGAAGTCCGGCTGGAAAACAGGGTCGCCGCAGAAGTCCCCGGAGGCCGGATCGAGACGCTCTCGCCCGGCATTCCCGGGGGGCGTCTGAGCGCCGTGATGCTGCGCCTGAGTCCCGCCACCGAGTCCGTCCGCCTGGAAGCCGCTGAGGGGGAGGAGGGAGGTTTTGTCGTGAAAGGCAAGGTCGAGATGACCGTGGACAGTGCCGTCTTTGAGTTGTCGCAGGGGGATGCGATACATCACCGGGCGGACAAGGTCCGTACCCTGCGGGCGCTCGGGGAGGCTGAAGCTCAGGTCATCCTGATCGGCACGAACCGGATTCCGGTCCCGCCGCGGAACTGACCGGCGGGGCGCCTTCGCAGCCGGTGCGACTGCTTCGACACCCGGTGTCCGGGCCTCAGCGGATTCCGCGGCGCTTGGCCTCGTTCCACAGGGCATCCATCTCGTCGAGGTCGCTCTCGGAGGGCGTGCGCCCCATCTTTTTCAGCTCCGTCTCGATGAACTGGAAACGCCGGGTGAACTTCCCGATCGTTCCCCGGAGCGCGAGTTCCGGGTCCACGCCGACATAGCGGGCCACGTTGACGACGGAGTAGAGAACGTCGCCGATTTCGTCGATCCGTTTCGCCTCGGCGATCCGTTCCGAGTGGCCTGCCTTCCGATCGAGAACCTCCTCGAGCTCGTCGATTTCCTCCCGGAGCTTGGCCAGGGCCCCGCGCACGTCGGTCCACTCGAAACGGACCGCCGCCGCCTTTTCCTGGATCCGGTAGGCCGTCGTCAGCGCGGGGAGTCCCGGCGGCCGGCTTCCGAGGACCGTATCGGATTTCGACTCGAGCTTCTTGATTTCCTCCCACTGGCGCACGGCACCGGAAGGCTCCGACACGGTCGTGTCCCCGAAGACATGGGGATGACGCCGGACGAGCTTCTCCGAGACCTCGCCGAGGATTCCGGCGAGCGAGGTTCCCAGCCCGGCCTTTTCGCCCAGCGCCGAGGCGAAAACGAGCAGGTAGAACATGTCCCCCAGCTCTTCCCGGAGGGCGTCCCCGTTCCCCTGCGCCACCGCGTCGAGGATTTCGAAAGTCTCTTCCTGGAGATACGGAGTGATGGACGAAATGGTCTGTTCGCGATCCCACGGACACCCGTCTTCACCCATCAATCGTTCGGCTATGGCGACGAGGCGGTCGAAAGCCTCACTGGATTCCGATTTCATCCGGGCACAGTACCACAACGCCCGTCCGCGCCGCCGCCGGGAGCAGGCGGAGCGCGCCGCCCGGGCTTGAAGGGGTTTCCGCCCGGGTGTGATACTGAACCGGCCCGTCGCGCTTGAACCGGCAACTGGAAGGTGAAAGGACACGATGAATTTCCCGACCTGGGTGGAAATCGATCTGGACAGGCTGGAGCGGAATATAGAAGTTCTCCGCGCCTCTCTCGGGGCCGAAGTCCGGATTCTCCTCGTGGTCAAGGCGGACGCCTACGGCCATGGAGCTGTGGAGGTCGGCCGCGCTGCGTTGAATGCCGGAGTGGCCATGCTGGGGATCGCCACGCTCCACGAGGGGATCGAACTGCGCCAGGCGGGTGTTACCGGTCCGATCCTCATTCTTTCCCCCAGCCTCCCGGGCGAACTCGACGAAATCATGGCCCATGATCTCCGTCCGACATTGTCGACGGAATCGCAGGCCCGCGATGCATCGGCCTGGGCCGTCGAACGCGGCGGCCGGATCACGGTTCATGTCGAAATCGACACCGGCATGGGTCGCACGGGGCTCGATCACGACGACGCCTTCGAGACCGTAACGCGGATGAGCGGCCTCCCCGGCCTCGAGTTCGAGGGAATCTTCACCCACTTTCCGGTCAGCGACGGCCCCGACGAGTCCTTCACCCGGATGCAGATCGAGAAATTCGACCGGCTGATCGGCCGGCTCGATGCCGCGGGGATCCGCTTCACGTGGAGGCATGCCGCGAACAGTGCCGCTGCCGTCCGCTTTCCCGATTCGCGGCTCAACATGGTCCGCCCCGGCATTCTTCCGCTCGGCATTCATCCCTCGGAGCATGTCCGGCCGGAGCTTCCGGTGCGGCCGGTCATGAGTTTCCACAGCCGACTGGTCCAGTTGCGGCACGTGCCCGCGGGCCGCCACGTTTCCTACGGCGCCACGTACGTCACGTCCCGCGATTCGCTGATCGGCGTCATCGCGGCGGGTTACGGCCACGGTTATTCACGGCGGCTCTCCAACCGTGGCGAGGTCTCCATCCGCGGCCGGCGCGCGCCCATAGTCGGGCGCGTCACCATGGATCTGACCATGATCGACCTGACGGAGATCGCCGACGCGGAAGTGGGGGACGATGTCCTCCTGTTCGGGGATCCGTCCGAAACCGAAGGCGGGCGGCACGGCGCGGTCCCGGTCCGGATCGAGGAAGTCGCCGACTGGGCCGAAACCATTCCGTGGGAAATCATGTGCCGGATCGACAAGCGCGTCGTCCGCAAGTACGTTCGCGGCGGACAGGTCGTGAAGGTCATGACCCTCGTCGGCGAACGACTCGAGAGTGAAACCGGCCCGGCCGGAGGGGTCCTCTACAGCGGCGCCCAGAAGTCCGTCCGGGCCTCGGGCAGCGGCTGGAAGAAATGAAAGGCATCCTTTGAACAGAACTCCAGGCCGCGCCGTCGTCATCGTCCTGGATGGCGTCGGCGTCGGCGATCTTCCGGACGCCGAGGCCTACGGCGACACGGGCAGCAACACGCTCGGAAACCTCTCGCGCGCGGTCGGCGGTCTCGATGTGCCGAACCTGTCTTCACTGGGGCTCGGCCGGATCGTCGCGTTTTCCGGCGACACGAAGCCGGAGCAACCGGTCGGAGCGTTCGGGAAAATGACCGAAGTCAACGCCGGCAAGGACTCCATTTCGGGCCACTGGGAGATCGCCGGGGTTCACCTCGAGAAGCCTTTCCCCACCTACCCTCACGGTTTCCCGCCGGATGTCATCGCGGAGTTCGAAAAGGCGGCCGGCACGAAGACCATCGGAAACGAAGTCGCGTCGGGAACGGAAATCGTGCAGCGCCTCGGGGAAGAGCATGTCCGAACCGGCCATCCCATCGTCTACACCTCGGCGGACAGCGTGTTTCAGATCGCGGCCCACGAGGAGGCGATCCCGCTCCCGCGCCTGTTCGATCTGTGCCGGACGGCGCGCGCACTGCTCCGCGGAGATCACGGGGTGGGGCGGGTCATCGCCCGACCGTTCGTCGGCACTCCCGGTCACTACACCCGCACCGGCAACCGGCGCGACTTTTCCATCGAACCGACGGGGCAGACCGCGCTGGACGCCGTCCATGCGGCCGGCCTTCCGGTTGTCGCCATCGGCAAGATCGTGGATCTGTACGCCGGCCGGGGAATGACCGAGCGGCGGATCACGCACAGCAACGCGGAGGGGATGGCCGAGATCGAGTCGGCGCTCGATACCGTAGACCGGGGGTTCATCATGGCCAACCTGGTGGACTTCGACATGCTGTGGGGGCATCGCAACGACACGGCGGGCTTCAAGGAGGGGATCGAGGTCTTCGACCGGTGGCTGCCGTCCGCCCTCCGCCGCCTCCGGCCGGGGGACCTTCTCGTTCTGACGGCCGATCACGGAAACGATCCCACCACACCCTCGACCGATCACTCCCGGGAGTACGTGCCGCTCCTGGTGACGGGGCCGGACCTGCGACCCGGGGTGGAACTCGGCGTCCGCTCCACGTTTTCGGATCTCGGTGCCACGGTGGTCGACTATTTCGACCTTCCGCCGCTGGCGCACGGCCGTTCCTTTCTCGCCGAGGTGCGTTCATGACCGCTTCCCATCCGACCGACACCGATCTTCTGGCCCGGGCCGAGGCGCTGCTGAGCAGGGCGCACAGTCCGTACTCCGGGATTTCCGTTGCCGCCGTCCTGGTGGCCGCCGACGGCCGCGTTTTCGAGGGCGTCAACGTCGAGAACGCTTCGCTGGGGCTCACGGTCTGCGCGGAGCGCAACGCCCTCGGTGCCGCGGTGACCGCGGGGGCTGCGCGCATTCCGGGAGGGATCGTCACGATCCTGTTCACATCGAACCATCCCGAGGTGCGGGTGCCGTGCGGCGCCTGCCGTCAGGTGATCGCCGAACTCGCACCCGCGGCCCGGGTCCTGTTCGGGCGAAACGGCCGGATCGAACGCGAGTGGCCCGCACCGTCGGCCCTGCTTCCCGACGCGTTCGACGGGACATGGAACGGGGACGCTTCCCGGTGACCGGCTCCATGAATGCCCGTCACCTGATCGCCGGCAAGCGGGACGGCCGGTCCCTGACCGATGCGGAGATCCGGGGTTTCATCGCCGCGTTCGTCGCGGAAGAAGTGGCCGACTACCAGATGTCCGCGTTCCTGATGGCCGTCTACCTGCGCGGCATGACCGGCGAGGAAACCGCGGCGCTGACCCGCGCGATGGTGGACAGCGGAGTACGGCTCGATCTCTCCGGAATTCCCGGGACGAAGGTGGACAAGCATTCCACCGGCGGCGTCGGGGACAAGGTGTCGATTCCGCTGGCGCCCCTGGTGGCCGCGGCCGGAGTTCCCGTTCCCATGGTTTCGGGGCGAGGCCTGGGACACACCGGGGGGACGCTCGACAAGCTGGAGTCGATCCCCGGTTTCAGGACCAGGCTCGACACGGAGGAATTCGTGCGGGTTCTTTCCGACGCGGGCTATGTCATGGGCGGGCAGACCCGTGACGTGGCACCCGCCGACCGCAGGATGTACGCCCTGCGCGACGTCACCGCCACCGTCGAGTCGATTCCGCTGATCGTTTCGAGCATCCTTTCGAAGAAAGTGGCGGAAGGGGCCGAAGGCCTGGTCATGGACGTCAAGTGCGGCCGGGGCGCGTTCATGGCCGACGAGGAAGATGCGGCCGAACTCGGCGCCGAACTCGGACGCGTCGGTCGACTGCTCGGCCTCAGAATGGACGTTTTCGTGACGGACATGGACCGGCCGCTAGGGCGATCCATCGGACATTCCGTGGAGATTGCGGAGTCCATCGAACTCCTCAAGGGAGGCGGTCCCGGCGACCTTCGGGAAATCACGCTCATGCTCGGAGCGTCCATGCTCGTTCTCGGAGGGGTGGCCGGGTCGAACGAGGAAGCCCGGACAAGGCTGGAACAGGCCATCGCCGACGGATCGGGACTGGAGAAATTCCGCCGGGTCATCGAGCTTCAGGGAGGAGATCCGCGGGTTCTCGATGATCCATCCCTGCTCCCATCCGCGCCGGTCGAGGTTCCGTTCGAGAGCCCGGAGTCCGGGTTCCTGGCCGACCTGGATCCCAGGCGCCTCGGCGAGGCCGTGATCCAACTCGGAGGTGGACGGCGGCGCACGGAGGACGACATCGATCATGGCGTGGGGATTCTGCTCGACGCGGTTCCCGGGGAGAGTGTCGAGCGTGGGCGCCCGCTGCTCCGTGTCCGTGCCCGGAGCCTGGACTCGGCGCGGACCGTCATCGATTCCATGCTCCGACCGGCGGTCCGCATTTCCCCGGACAAGGTCCGTCTGCCGTCGCTCATCCGGAGGCGGATTGCCGGTCAGTGAGTGTCGGGAATCGTCGGGCGCGAACGGAACCGGTTGAACAACCTCTTGAACAGCCCGCCGCCGTGGCGGTCGCAGGCATCCTGCGGAACGAATCGGTCCAGGAACGCGTCGGTCACCGGGGTCGGGCATTGATCCGTGGCCAGCAACCCGGTTTCGTCGCACACCTCCAGGAACGTCACGCCCGGGGGAACCTCGAATTCCGTCTCCGGGCGATCCTGGGTGGCGGCAATCATGATTTCCGACCAGGCGGGCAGGGCCGCGGCTGAGCCGGTCATCTTGTGGCCGATCGGCTTTCTCTCGTCGAAACCGACCCAGACCGATGTGACCACGTCCGGAGTGAACCCCACGAACCATGCGTCGGAATAATCGTTCGTCGTTCCGGATTTCCCGCCGGCCGGTCGTCTGAAACCGAAGGTGCGGGCCTTCGCGCCGGTGCCGTGATTCATCACGCTTTCGAGCATGCTCGTCAGCACATAGAGCGGCGCCGCCTCCGATACTTCGCGGGACTGCGGACGGTTTTCCTCGAGGACGACGCCGTTGCGATCGACGACTTTCGTGATGAAGTAGGGTTCGACGCGTATGCCCCCGTTGGCGATCACCGCGTAGGCATAGGTCAGTTCCTGTACCGTCACTTCGGCCGACCCGAGAGCGATGGACAGGTAGGGAGGGATTCTGGAACTGATTCCGAAGTCCCGGGCCAGGCGGATGACGGGCGTTGTACCGACGTCCTTCAGGAGTTTCACCGCTGGGATGTTGATCGATTTTTCCATCGCCCGCCGCAGGGTGACGGTGCCGGCGTAGTCCGGATCGAAATTCTGCGGAGACCAGAGCTGTCCGCCTTCCACGCTGAACGTAGCCGGTTCGTCGACGATGGATTCGGCGGGCGTATGCCCCGCCTCCAGGGCCGCCAGGTAAACAAACGGCTTGAATGTCGAACCCGGCTGGCGAAGGGCCTGGGTGGCCCTGTTGAACCGGCTTTCGGCAAAATCCCGACCGCCGATCATCATCAGCACGGCCCCCGTCTTCGCCTCGACGGTCAATGCAGCACCCTGGATGTACTCCGTCCTTGCCGGCGCTTCCCGCCGTTCGGAGTCATCGGCCCGTGAGCCATAGGTTGCCTTGTGACCGGCCATTTCCGCCACCGAATCCAGTTGCCGGGCGAGCGCGCGTTCCGCGGCGTCCTGGAGGGGGAGGTCCAGGGTCGTATACACCTTAAGTCCCCCCCCGAACACCGCGTCGCCTCCGTACTTTTCATCGAGATACTGCCGCACCATCTCGACGAAGTAGGGAGCCTTCAACCCGCGTTCTCCCGCGCTGGAAACCATCACGGTCTCGGCGTCGGCCGCCGAAAACGTGGCCTGGTCGATCGCCTTGTTGTCGAGCATGGCGCGGAGAACCGTGGTCCGACGCCGGCGCGCAACGTCCGGATGGCGGCGCGGAGAATAGTCCCTCGGGTTTCTTGGCAGCCCGGCCAGCAGCGCGGCCTCCGCAACCGACACATCGCGGATGTCCTTGCCGAGGAATCGGTGGGCTGCCGACTGGATTCCGTAGGCTCCATCCCCGAAGTAGATCTGGTTTAGATAAAGCTCGAGGATTTCGTCCTTCGAATACTTCTCTTCTATTCTCAGGGCGAGAATCTGCTCCTTGATCTTGCGCTCCAGCGTCTGGTCATGGGTCAGAAACAGGTTGCGGGCCAGCTGCTGGGTTATCGTCGAGGCGCCCTCCGGGCGTCCCCCCTCGCGCACGTTCTTGACCGCTGCCCCGGCGATCCGAAAGAGATCCAGGCCCCAGTGCTGATAGAACCGCCGATCCTCGATGGACAGCACGGCGTCGATCATCACCTGGGGGATGTCCTTCATGGAAACGTAGGAGCGATTTTCCCGGTAGAGGTCGGCGAGGACCCGTCCGGCGGAGTCGAAAACCTGGGTCTTCACCGGCGGCTCGATATTCGAAAGTCGAGCCGTGGACGGCATGTCGGAACTGCCGTACTGGACCACGGCGTACAGCACTCCGAACCCGAGACAGAGCACCAACGCCAGGGCTATGACAAAAAAACGCATGACACCACCTTCCGGGAGCATCCGGCTTCGGCCGGCGGATTGATGCGCACTTCACGCATGTGTCGACACCGGGCTCTCTGATAGACTCCGCAACTCGAAACTCGAGTCAGAGAGGGAATCATGAAAAGTGCCACCGAACAACTGGAACTCCTCAGCTTCGGGACGGAAGAGATCCTACCCCGCGACGAGTTTCTGAAAAAGCTCGAGAAATCCGTTGCCACCGGGCGTCCGCTCCGCGTCAAGCAGGGTTTCGATCCGACGGCCCCCGATATCCATCTCGGACACGCGGTGGGGCTCAGAAAACTGCGCCAGTTCCAGGACCTCGGCCATATTGTCGTGCTGATCATCGGCGACTACACGGCCATGGTCGGAGATCCCACCGACCGGTCCACGACGCGGCCCCGGCTGACCCACGCCGACGTCATGGCCAATGCGGAAACCTACCTGGACCAGTTCTTCCGCGTCCTGGACCGGGATCGCACGGAGGTCTGCCGCAACGGGGACTGGTTTTCGGAACTCGCCTTCGAGAAGGTCATGGATCTGGCGGCCAGGTTTACCGTGGCCCGCATGCTCGAGAGGAACGACTTCGAAAAACGCTTCCGGGAACAGCGACCGATCAGTCTTCACGAGCTCTTCTACCCGATCATGCAGGGGTATGACTCCGTGATGATCGAATCCGATCTCGAACTCGGCGCCACGGAGCAGAAGTTCAATCTTCTCGTCGGCCGGCAGCTGCAGCAGGAGTTCGGCCAGGAGCCCCAGGTCATCATGACGCTTCCCATTCTCGTCGGCACCGACGGGGTGAACCGGATGAGCAAGAGCCTCGGCAATTACATTGGAATATCCGAGCCTCCGGCGGCCATGTTCGGAAAGACGATGAGCATCCCCGATGACCTTGTTTCCCAGTATTACACTCTTGCCGCGGGATTCTCGCCCGCGGAACTGGCTTCGCTGGAGGCTTCCCTGAAATCGGGGGCGACGAGTCCCCGGGACGCAAAAGCCGAACTCGCATCCCGCATCGTTGCCCTGTATCACGGGGATGAGGCGGCATCGGGCGCGCGGGAGGAATTCGACCGAGTCTTCCGGGACGGAGGGCTTCCCAGTGATATTCCCGAGATCCGCCTGTCGTTGAGCACAGACGAGGTCTGGATCGTGCAAGCGCTTGCCGATGCCGGGCTTGTGACGTCAAGGAGCGAAGCCAGGCGCATGGTTCGACAGGGGGCGGTGACCGTGGACGGAGAGATTGTCCGCGAAGAAGAGGCGGTCCTGACACTGGATACCGCGCAGGGAAAGGTGGTCCGCGTCGGCCGCCGGCGCTTTGCCCGCCTGTTCCGGAAACCCTGAGCCCGAGTCGCTGCGCCATAAGCTGTTATTTTACAATCTGTTGCAATGTCCGTTTTCGAGGTGGCGATGTCGCTCCGATTTTGAAGCGAGCGCCCTCATTTTTTTTCGACACCGTAACATCAATTGTTTCAACATGTTGAATCGACCCTTGCTTCGGGTTTGGTGAAGGCCGCAAAAACCTGATTGACACACCGTGACGACAAGAGTAGTTTCTTCACTCGCGTCTCGAATAGCGATGTTGCTTTGCAGACGCAAGTGGCTCTTTGAAAAGTAAATAGCGCGTGAAGTGTGTTCCGAGTTTGGAATGAGCCCCCGAGTTCAGGGAAACCTGAATGTCGGGACCTGTCATTTGAGTAATAAAAAAACGTTCCATTTGGATAACGGAACGTTCTGTGGATTTGTTTTTACCACGGAGAGTTTGATCCTGGCTCAGAACGAACGTTGGCGGCGTGGATTAGGCATGCAAGTCGAACGCGAAAGGGGAGCTTGCTCCCTGAGTAAAGTGGCGAACGGGTGAGTAACGCGTGGGAAATCTGCCTTGGAGCGCGGAATAACACCCCTAACGGGGTGCTAATACCGCATGTGGTCGTTGGACGGCATCGCCCGACGATTAAAGATGGGGACCGCAAGGCCTGTCACTCCAAGATGATCCCGCGTCCGATTAGCTTGTTGGTGGGGTAATGGCCTACCAAGGCGACGATCGGTAGCTGGTCTGAGAGGATGGTCAGCCACACTGGGACTGAGATACGGCCCAGAC
>CAZQVN010000025.1:0-50840 GCA_964596775.1 uncultured bacterium | reverse complement strand
ATGCGCATGTAGCGTCCTTTGCTGAGCGTTATCGGGCACGGCAGGAATCGGCGGCAGCGGCAGCCTAGCGCACCGGGTCGGGAATCGTCCACAGCGTCGGAAGGCATCGTCCAACCGCAGAAAGGGCCCGGCACACCCCGGATCGGCTCGGGCCCGGCATCTCCCGGGTTTCAGGGCCTAGAACGACGGCCCGGACACCTCCACGCCGTTCGACAGCCCCGCCCAGCGTGTTAGGAACGACGTGTATCCCGCGTTCCGGTCCACCCGCTCGATGATCTGGCGGTTCACCGAGTCCTGGCGCGTGGCCACGAACTGCACGAAAGCCTCCAGGTCGGAAACGCGGAACTGGAACTCGTCCATGTTTTCCCGCACCTGATCCGTGACCGCCTTCCCTTGCGCCGTCATGTCCTGTGCCAGCTCGTTCCTGAGGGTGCGGACGTCGGAATTCAGCTCCGACAGCCGCGCTTCCACCTCCATCACAAGATCCGACTTGAAACCCTGTTCCCGGGCGGTCACCGAATCGAGCGCCGCGTTGACCGCGGGGATATACTCCCCTTCGATGACGTCCAGCCGTGCGTTGATGCGGTTCAGCTTGTCGTTCAGCGTGAGATTCTGCTCCTTGACGAGGCGCATCTGCTTGTCGGTTTCGCGCCTGAGGCGTTCCATCTCGCTCAGCGCCACCTTGTTTCCCTCGGTGCTGCAGCCGGTGAGTGCGGCGCTGAATGCGAGAACGAGTCCTGTCTTGATCCAGCCGTTCATCATCGATTCCTTTCCGGGTGCGTGACCCGTGTTCCAGGGTTACCTTCAGTCACCGGTCGAATAGATCTTGAAGCGTCCATGACGCTCCACGATGGTCCGGATCAGGGGAAAGTCGAACTCCGCCCCGGTGGCGTCGGTGATGTCGACCGTGACGTTCCGGTGCAGCGTGAAGTTCGTGAACCGGTCCACTTTCTCGACCTTGAAGCTTTTCAACTGGATTCCACGTTTTTCGAACAGACCGCGGGCCTTGCTGAATCCGCCGGCATTCCTGGTATTCACGAAATCCCAGGCCTCGAGGGAGGGAACGTTCGCAGCCGGCCGGCTTTGCGGAAATTCGGGCCACAGCAGCTTTTCGAAGTCCGTCCGGTTCACGGTGAGCCGGGTGTACGTCCTGTAGTCGCCGAGGTCGACGGCGTAGACGGTCTGCTCGATCAGGGTTTCCAGCGACCCGCTGCCCCCCTCCGACAGTTCCAGCCCGTCGTTCGCGGCCACCTCGCGCCGTCCGCGTTCCACCGCGCTGTGCTCCGGGTCGCGCGTTTCGGGCTTGTAGTCCGGGTAGGCTTCGCGCAGCGACCGGGGCGGAGTGGTGCCGGTCAGGCCCGCGGCTTCGACACGACGCGTCGCCGCGTCGGCTGGCCGCGACGATTCGGCCAGTTGCTCCGTTTCCGTCTTGTTCGCCGCCTCGGCCGTACCGTGTGACTCCTTCGCACCCGCGCCTCCTGCGATCGACGGAGTCTTCACTGTCAATCCGTAACCGGCGGCCACGATCACGAGACCCATCACAAGCATGGGCAGCAGGATGCGCCCCGTTGATGTCGACGTTCCTTCAGATGGCATGGCTGTTTCCTCTCCTTCCGTCATGAACCGACAGTGAGACCGAGGGAGTAGGATGCCCCCGGGTTTCTTTTTTCCCTGATGGAGTGACCCTGTTCGACGACCACCGGGGCATCGGTCAGGTTCTTTCCGGACCACTTGAGTTTGAAGGTGCGACTGATTCGCCAGCCCGCCGTGGCATCCATGGTGGTGCGGGAGCGTTCGAAAACATCGGGTTGACCCTGCACGCCGACTCCGGTCAGGCGCCTCCCGTAGGAGTTCGCGAACAGGGAGAGTTCCATGCCGCCCTGCGGGCTCGTGTAGAACAGCCCGATGTTCGTGACGTACTTCGACTGCCCTTCCAGGGGGCGGGTCGAGGCCGTCTGGACGCCGCTCTTCGGGAGATTGACCTCCGTGGACAGAAGCGTGAGGTTCGTCGTCAGACCGAAACGTTCGAGCCGCTTCCAGGCGCCGCCGAGACCGCCGCGGAATTCCAGTTCGACGCCGCGGTTCTTTCCGTCGAGACCGTTGTTGGGAAACACGCGGGGTGCCTCGCCGCCCTGGAGCGTCTTTTCGATCGGATCCTTGAGATTCTTGTAGAAGAGACTCACGGCCACGAGGCTTCCGGGATTCGGGAACGTCTCCCAGCGGAGATCGCAGGACTGGATGAGGCCCCGCTTCAGGTTCGGGTTGCCCGTTTCCGGCCCGCCGCTGACGTAGTTCGTCAGGTCGAAGTCCGTGAGTTCGCGGAGGTCGGGGCGCACGACGGTCTGGCTGGCCGCGAAGCGAAGGTTCGTGCGCCCCCCGAGCGCGTACGTGAGATTGAGCGCCGGCATCACGTCGTCCTTGTCGTTTCCGTAGGACTTCTTCGGACTCGAGAACGCGGATCCGCTGTAGTCGGTGATCGTCTGGGTGGCCTGTTCGAACCGGGCTCCGAAGAGCCCCCGGAGGCGTTTCAGGAGCGGAAGATCGACCATGACATAGGAGGCGTCGACCTCCTGTTCCGCCCAGTAAAAATCCGTGCCCCGCGTCTGCTCCCGGAAGCGGACGATGGTGCCGAGATTTTCATCCGAGAGGAGCTGGTCGATCGGAACCGTCTGAAGGCCCTGGTCCACCGCGAATGTGAACCGGCGTGCCCAGGACGTCCTGCTCTTCTTCTGGCGCGATGTCCCGACCTTGAAGCGGGCGTCGCCGGGAGCCCAGCCGTGAAACGGGAACGTCAGGTGGAGTTCGTATCCCTTTTCGTGATCTTCAAGGCCCGAGAACATCCGCGAGGCACCGGTCCGGGAGAACCGCCACACGAGCGTGTCGGTGCCCGCGCCGGTCTGCTGAGAGATCTGCTCATAGCCGTTTTCCCGGCGGTCCGGCTCTTCACGCCCGGCCTGCGAGCGGTTCAGCTTCCATTCGAACTTCGAGCCGAGGAAGGGCAGGGTGTGTTCCGCGCCGAACGTCCCGGCGGTGATGTAACGCTGCACGTAGAGAATCCGCTCCGAACGATACAGCGTGTCGAAGTCCTTGTTGTATCCCTCGTAACGCCGCGCCTCATCGTCGCTGCTGCGGCTGTAGAAAAGCCCCCCCTTGACCGTCGTTCCCTTGCCGAGGCGCCAGGTCAGCGTGCCCGTTCCGCCCCAGAGAACGGACTGCGTCGTTTTGAGTTCGTCGTACTGCGCCTTGATCTTGAGCGAGTCGTCTTCGTAGAAGTTCAAAGCGCCCTCGGTGGTCTCGGCGCCCTGGCTCCACGAGAGAGAGCCCATCACGCCGAGCGGCTTGCCCAGCAGCACGGTCCTCCGCCCGAACGTCTGGGAAAAGCCGGAGTTCGCGCCGGGGGTGGTGTTCCTCGGCGCCCAGCCACCCTGGAAGGAGCGGCTGAAGGCGGTCAGTTCGTCCTTCGTGAAGCCGCCTTCGTTCGGGCGCAGCGGGCTCTTCTGGACGATCAACTGATTTCCGGCCATGTTCCGGATCAGTTCGGGAAGTCCGCGCAGGCCGTCGTCGATCGCCAGAAAGTCGAGCCCGCCTCCCTCGTAGCCGAGCCCTGTGCTTCCTGTTGTTCCCGGCGAAACGCCCAGCGAAAACGACTGCGCCCAGACCGGCTCGTCCGGGATGTCACGGGTGTTGATCTTGACGGTGCCGCCGCCGAATTCGCCGGGCTGATCCGGGCTGTAGGCCTTCTGAACCGTGATGTCGTCGAGGAGCCCGGCGGGGAAAATGTCGAGCGGCACGATCTTCCGGTTCGGCTCCGGACTGCCGATCCGGACCCCGTTGAGCTGGGTGCTCGCATACCGCTCCGAGAGGCCGCGCACCACGAGGTACTTCCCATCCTTGATGGACAGACCGGTAACCCGGTTCAGTACCTGGCCGGCATCGGAGTCGGTGCTGCGATTCATGGCATCGCGGGACACGGCGTCGGTGACGACCGCTTCGTTCCTGCGGATGGACAGTTCCGCCACCTTCGTGTTCCGGATGACGTTCCCTTCCACGACGACTTCCTTCATCTGGACCGCTTCCGGACTGAGCGCCACCCTCATCGTGGCCGGGCGGGTGCGGGAGACCAGGAAGCGGGGAATGACCTTCTTGGCGTAAAAGACCGCCAGCACAGTGACTTCGTAAGTGCCGGTGGGGAGGGACAGCGAAAACGTGCCGTCGGAGCCGGTCACCGCCCCGTAGACCTTGTCCGAGTTTCCGGCGGCGGGTTTGAAACTCACGGTCACGCCCGAAAGCGGCGTTTCCGGACCGGATGCCTGTGGCTCGTGGACGAAGCCTGTAACGACGGCCTCGGGCCGGCTGTTCAGCGCCGCGTCCACGATCGTTTCCTGGCCGGGTTCGATCGCCACGTCGGCAATCGTTTTTTCGGGAAAGAGAAGATACGTGATGACGAGGTCATAGCGGCCGGGTGCAACGGTGCCTGCGTAGAACCCCTGTTCGTTCGTGGTCATGGTGATCAGCGGCGTCCCGCCGGTTGCAGGAACGACGGACACGTAAGCTCTGCGCAGCGGTTCGCCGCCGTCCGCGTTCGTCACGCGGCCCCGGATCCGCGACGGGGGCGGCGTCTGTGCGCCGGCCACTTCGGGAATCAGGAGGAGGCAGAAGAGGATGATCAGGCAGGGCCGGAGTGACGGGACGATCCCCGGGACCGAAAGGATGTTCTTCAAGGGCCAAGGTCTCCAATGAGAAGAAGAGACCGCGGAGGCGACCGGAGCCGCCTCCGCGGGAAAATCACTCAGCGCACGCTGACGAGGCGTCCGCCGGTCTTCATGCCGTTGTCTGCTTCGACCGTGTAGAAATAGATCCCCCCGCTCTGGTCGGAAGGCACGTTCCAGGTCAGGGTGCTTTCGCCGGCCGGCATCACCCGGTCGGCGAGTGTCTCGATCAGCCGGCCGGACAGCGTGAACACGCGCACCTTCGCCCGGCCCGGTTCGGGAAGCGTGAAGGAGATCGACGTCGACGAGCGGAACGGGTTCGGGAAGGAGCGGGCCAGGATGACCGGCTTCACGCCCGCGTCGGCAGGAACACCGGACGTGGCCGAACAGTGAGGAATCCCGTTCGGGCCAAATCCGCCGGCCACGGTTTCCGTATCGTCGAAGTCGAAACCGCAGGCCCGGAATCCCATCACGATGCTGTTCAGGACGGATCCGCGGGCGCCGCGGCGGAAGTGGATGCCCTGGTTGCCGAACGAAGTGGTGTCGCCCTGGGTGGTGCGGGTGCCGATCAGGGTCAGGTTCGCGAAGGTGGGGTTCGAGCGGCAGAGCGGGTTCGCGTGATTGAACTCGTTGTTGTCCCCCTCGATCGCCTTGTCGACGCCGGTCAGGTTCCGCTGCTGGACGACCGCGAACTGGACTTTGCCCCGGTACCCCATCTGGAAGTCGAGACCGTCGTCCTGCCCCCAGGTGGCGAGCAGATACTTGTGGTTCGATGCGCCGCCGAACCATTCGAACAGGTCGTCGGAACCACGATGGGTCTGGATGTAGTGGATCGAGGTTCCGGTTCCGAGAGCGTTCATGGTCAGGCAGTTGAGCTCGTTGTCGAGGGAGAGTTCATAGCCGCCGAACTCGATGCGGACGTACTGCATGGTGCCGGAGTCGTCGGCGTCGTTGGTGCCGCCGAAGGATCCGGCGCCGCCTTCGGCAACGCAGGAATCGCCGGCGGCCGTGTTGGCGCAGTTGGCGCAGGCGCTTCCCATGAGAACGACACCGCCCCAGTCTCCGGAGTTGGCCGTTCCGCCCGCCGCATTCTCCGAGGTGAAGATGATCGGGGCCGACGACGAGCCGTTCGCGTTCAGCTTGCCGCCGCGCTCGATGACGAGGTACGAAGGCGTCACGGTCGTGGATCCGAACAGGTGGGTACCGGCCGGGATCGTGAGGGTGCGGCCGTTCGGAACGCTGACGCGCCCCTCGATCACGTAATTGTTCGTGCTGCTGAGCGTCTGGGTGGGGAGCACGCCGGACAGCACGACGAGCGGCTTCGCAAGGTTGAAATCGGCGGGGTTGCCGTCGAAGTCGTAGGTTGTCCAGCCGGCCGTCCAGTCCGCGGCCGGGTTCGTGTCGAGAGCACCGGCGTAGTTCGTCTGGGAGAAGAAGCCGTCGCCCGGCACGGTAACGACCGGGTGGAAGTTCGCGCAGAGGGCGCCGCTGGCCGTGGTGGGCCGGAAGTTCGGAGCGCTGAGACTTCCGGCGTTGACGAGCGCCGGATTGACGAACCGGTTGTGGGTGAAATGATTCGTCAGGACATTGAGTTCGGTCTGGCCGCTGGTGGCCGCGTCGCCGCAGGTGTTCGGGTTGTTGTTGAACGAGACGTTGCCGTCCCAGGTGATCGTCTGAGCTCCGGACTTTGCGGCCAGCCCCAGGATGAGGCCCAACGCCGCAAGGGTCGTTCCGATTCTCGAGTGCATCTGTATTCCTCCGTTGTCGGATGCTTTTTCAGGGCACAGTAATGTGATGCCTGAGGATTTCTCCTTGCCGTCCCGGTGCGGTCGTCCAGGGTCTGAGCGGGGTGGCGGAACAGGCGAGGGCAGTATCCGCAGGGCGCGTGGCACCCCGATGTACTCACTGTGACAACGCGGTGACATGAGAAGGGATCGCCTTTGCACGACGTCAGGAAGTTCGCTGATCTGTTCCCGGGCCGCCCCGGTCCCGCCACAAAGAGGGGGTACTCTGCCCGGCATCGATGCACCCGGAGTCGTCGGCGGTCGTGCTGCGGGGCTGTGTCGAACATCGTCCCGATCCAACTGCGATCAGTCCGGAGCGGCCCTCAGGGCCGCGTTTCGGCTGAAACCGCTTCAACATCCGGAGGAAGAAATGATCCGAGTTCTCTGTTCCGCTCTCATCCTGTCGGCGCTCTGTGCCGGTGCGGTCCATGCCGCGTCCGGCGTGCCCGATCCCTCTCTGAGCACGGTTCCCGGCGTTCTGGTGGCGCCCGGCGGAACCACGTACTGTGTCACGATTGTCGGAGCCTCCGGTCCGGTTGCCGCCGCTGCGGTCGAGCTGCGCTACTCCGCGGGCGCGGACACGGCCGCGTGCTGGTGCTCCAGCCAGACCAGGCCCGTCCCGGCGGCCGTGACGAACGGTTCCGGGGTGGCCTGTTTCACGATCTCCGGCGGGGCGTGCATTGACCCATCCGTGACCGGCTTCGGAATCGACGTGTACGTGAACGACATATTCCTGAAAAGGATCGGCCAGAAGAGCCCGGACGTGGTCAAGACCGCCGTATGCACGGTCAGCCTTGCCGATGCGGTGGCGTTCACCACGCCGCTCTCCACCGCGAACTACAGCTACTGTTACGACCTCGTTGAGGACAACGTGGTCGGTCTGTCGGATGCCGTTGCCTTTACGCCGTTTGCGGCAACGGCAGCAACCTGTCCCTGAGCATGTCCAGCCAGGATCTCAACCGGCCCGCGGCTTCCCATCCGGGGGGCGCGGGCCGGTCCGTTTCCGGCAGCCCCGTCGAAATCGTCCCGGAAACTACACCGGGCCGCCACGGATCCGTCACACAGAGCGAAAATAATGCCGGCATGAAAAGGGTTCTGGTGATCGAGGATGAGTCCGACATCCGTGGAGTCCTGAAGTTCAACCTCGAGCGCGCCGGCTACTCGGTCGATGCCGTGTGCCGCGGGGAGGACGGACTGCGGCTGGCCCGGTCCGGCAGTCTCGACCTGATCCTGCTGGACCTCATGCTTCCGGACATGCAGGGAACGGACATCTGCAAGGAGCTGAAACGAAGCCGGGAGACGAAGGACATTCCGGTGATGATCCTCAGCGCCCGCGGAGATGAGGTGGATCGGGTGCTGGGATTCGAACTGGGTGCCGAGGACTACATCGTCAAGCCGTTCAGCATCCGGGAACTGCTTCTGCGCATCCAGTCGCTGCTTGGCCGTGGACGCAGCGTCGCATCCGGCGGTCATGAAGTGGAATTCGGCGCTCTCCGCCTTGACCGGGACGCCTTCCGGGTATGGGTGGAGGACGACGAACTGTCGTTGACCGCGCTGGAATTCCGCCTGCTGCTGGCGCTGTACGACCGCCGCGGTCGCGTGCAGTCTCGGGCCCGGCTGCTCGACGACGTGTGGGGTATTCAGGCCAGCATCGATACGAGAACGGTCGACACGCACATCAGGCGGTTGCGCGAGAAACTGCGCGGCGCGCGCGGGTATGTGCAGACGGTGCGCGGCGTCGGCTACCGGTTTGCCACGTCCCCACCGGATCCGATGGGCCGCAGGTTCGGCAAGCCTCCCGATGCCCGCGGAAGTTCCGGAAAGGGGTAGGCCGGAGGCTGTAGGGTTCCGCGAGAAGGGAAGGCACCGAAACCGGCGCCGTCCCGGCTCGACCCTGAAGCCGGCGAGTTTTCCCCTGCCGCGGGGCGGCTACTCCGGAATCTCTCCGCAGTTCTCCGGCCGAATCAAATGATCCCAGTAGTCCCCGTCGTCGGACACGGCCATGGAACCGTCGGCGTTTACGGTGATGTTGAAGCCGATGCATTCCTTGAACTGGATGCACTTCCGCTCGAGGAATTCGTTCCGGGTTTCCCGCGACTCCGTGCCGATGTACTGGTGGAAGAGGTCGGAGGCGATGAGGAATCCGCTGCCCTTCTTGAACGGCCGGAGCCAGGAGCCGTCGGCGTGAACCATCGAGAGCTCCGTGGTGATGTACACCGTGCAGCGCATCCGGACGCCGCGCACCCGGTCGGTGCCGCTCAGCGGGGTCCACTCGTAGGTGAACTTCGAAGGGTGCGTCTTCATCCCGAGGAAGATGCGGTAGGGAGTGTCGCTCCGGGAATAGAAATAGTCGTTGCACTCGACGAACTTCGCGTTCCACTCCTGAATGAAGAAAACGCGCACGGCCTCCATGTCCTTTTCCGTGGGCACGGGGTCCGCCGTGGATTTCTTGCCGCCGGAGCAGCCGGCGAGAGGCAGGACGGCGGCCAGGAGGCACAGTACGATGGTCGAGGTTTTCACGGAAACTCCCTGGATTGCGGGTCTGTGGCACGCACGGCGGAACGCTGTAAGATAGGGCCTCGCCGATTCGGGCGGGAGCGATAATACCTTTTCCGCTGACCTCCGCCAAACGGCGGTCCGCGATTCCGCATGGGAGGAAGCCCGGCATGCGTCGGTATCTCTTTGTCTGCATCGAAAACTCCAACCGGAGCCAGATGGCCGAGGCGTTCGCCCGCATTCACGGAGGCGAGGACGTCGAGGCGTTCAGCGCCGGGTCGAAGCCGTCGGGCCGGGTCAACCCGAAGGCGATCGCCGCGATGAAGGAACTCGGCTACGACCTGTCGGCCCACCGGTCCACATCGCTGGACGAACTTCCCGAAGGGGAGTTCGACGCCGTGGTCACGATGGGTTGCGGCGATGCCTGCCCGTTCGTTCCGGCACGGAAGCGGATCGACTGGGCGATTCCGGACCCCCGCGACATGAGCGAGGAGGAGTTCCGCGGCGTGCGGGACCTGATCGGAACGCTGGTCAAGGACCTGCTGGCGAAATCGTGAAACTCTCCGGGCCCGGATTGGAGAGTCGATGCGCTCCGGGGTGCGTCGCGTGACGGCCACCCGCGAGTGTCCGAACTGCGCCATGGATGTGCGCGCCGATGCCCCCGCCTGCCCGATCTGCAAATACGAGTTTCAGCAGAGGCTCAAGTTTCCCTGGAAACCGGTGGCGGTGGTGCTGCTGGTGGTGATCCTGGCGGGGCTGGCGTGGCAGGTGATGAGGATGGTGGGGAGGTAGGGGACAATGGCTACCCGCCCGGCCAGTAATTGAGTGATCCCGGACCAGCCGTGTACAGATTGCAAGTTCAATATTCAAACTGTACAGATCATGTTAACGACTATCCATTAAATAAGTTGCGGAGGACCGAGGTCGACGAGCTCGTAATAATCGACCGAGAGACCCGCGGACATTTCTTGCAAATTAGAAATTGATTTCTATAATACAAGGATGATCACTCGACGCGCCACAGCCACTGTCGAGAGCCGGTTGAGAGAATATCCGGCCGTTGCCCTGATCGGACCGAGACAGTGCGGAAAGACCACGCTGGCCAGATCCCTGAAAGGCTCCTATTTCGACCTGGAGCAGGACACCGATCGTCTCAGACTGGACCTGGAGTGGAATCAGAGGCTGGCCGGCAAAGAGCTGATCATTCTGGACGAGGCGCAAACATGGCCGGAGGTGTTTCCCAGGCTCCGCGGCGCCATCGACGAGGACCGAAAGCGCAACGGCCGGTTCCTGCTGCTCGGTTCGGTTTCGCCCGCCCTGATGGTCAATGTCTCGGAGTCACTGGCGGGACGGCTTTCGCTGGTGGAGTTGACGCCCCTTCTGCTGTCGGAACTGAAGAAGGCCGTGGAAGTGGGGCGGCACTGGCTCTGCGGCGGATACCCGGATGGTGGCGTCCTCCGCCCGGGTGGCTACCCGGACTGGCAGTCCGACTATCTGACATTGCTGACTCAGCGCGACCTTCCGGCCTGGGGGCTGTCTGCCCGACCACAGACGACCATTCGGCTTCTGCGCATGCTGGCCGCGGTCCATGGGCAGGTATGGAATGCATCCCGGATCGGGCAGAGCCTTGGTCTTTCCTATCAGACAGTGAACAGCTATCTGGATTATCTCATCGGCGCGTTCCTGATCCGCCGGCTTCCATCCTGGCAGGCGAACATCAAAAAAAGGCTGGTCAAGAGTCCGAAGGTGTTCTGGCGCGATACCGGGCTCCTTCACTCGGTGCTCAACGCTTCGAACCGGGAGAATCTCCTGTCTCAACCCTGGGTTGGGGCGAGCTGGGAAGGGTACGTGATCGAGCAGGTTCTCGGCGCTCTGACTTCGCGGGGAGCCCGTTTCGAAGCCTTTCATTTTCAAACCAGCGATCAGCACGAACTGGATCTGGTTCTGGATCTGGAGGGGCGGATTCTGGCCTTCGAGATCAAGCTGACCTCTCAGCCTTCACCGGCGGACATGGATAGACTGAACCGAACGGCGAAAATGGTGGGGGCAACGCGCTGTTTTCTCGTATCGAAAACCAGCCGGGTTGTTGAGGACGAACGAAGGGTTTCCTGTGATCTGCCCTGGTTGATGCGTCATCTGCACGGCACCTGACCGGAAATCATGATCCAATGACGAGAATCGTAGTGCTCGATACGAAGCGTACACATTCCACATGAGATCACCATCTCGAAACGGCGCAGTGGCGCACCCCTGATTTTCGGCGGATCCCGAACTTCGTAAGCTGGCGGAGGGAGTGGGACTCGAACCCACAGAGCCTTTCGGCTTTACCGGTTTTCAAGACCGGCCCCTTACCATTCGGTCATCCCTCCGCGCTTTCTGTCACGAGTCAGGATGATCGAGGATGCGCTTCCTCGGAGAGTTCGATCAGGACTCCGTTCGTGGATTTCGGGTGCAGGAACGCGATCCGCTTTCCGGCGGCGCCCTGGCGCGGGGTTTCGTCGATCAGTTGAAGGCCCGCCTTCCGGCAACGCTCCAGCGCCGCCTCCAGGTCGTCCACCAGGAACGACAGGTGATGGATCCCCTCGCCGCGCTTGTCCACGAAACGCCCGATCGGGCCGTCGGGGGATGTGGATTCCAGGAGCTCTATTCCGGACTCGCCCGTCTGGATAAACGTGACCCGGACCTTCTGGTCCGGCACCTCTTCCGGAGGCGTGGCCGTGCCGCCCAGCGCGGCCTCGAACGCGGGAAGCGCCCCGGCGAGCGAGCGGACGGCGATCCCCACATGGTCCAGTTTCGTCAGCATCGCCGGAGTGTAACCGATGACCGGGAAACCGACGAGATCTCGTCGCGGAACCGACGAGATTCCTCCGGGAATCGTGTCGAGCCTCAAATCTCTTCCTTGCGGGGCAACGGTTTGGCGGGATTCCGGTTCCGGCCCGGCCCTTGCAGTGGATCGGGATCCCCGCCGCGGGCGGTTCCTTCCACCTGTACGGGACCCGCCGAAAGATCTCTTCGTCCCTTGAAAAAGACCGATTGTAGCGGCGCGGTCGCCCCGGGCCCCGGGGTCGTCCCGCGCCCGGGCCGTCCGCGCCGCCCGACGATGAATTTTGGTTGGCCGCTGAACCCGGGTTCTGATATGATTTCCCTTCTAAATCCAATGATTCCGGCCAGATCGGGCCCAAAAACCGATCCGGGTCACCTGCTTGATAGACACCCCCCTGCGCGCTCGGGGACCGTACGACGGAGGGCTCTCTTCTAATGTCGACCCGATTCGCCTGTCACAAGGCAATCCGAACTGCTGCCTGCCTCTTGGCTCTGGGCCTGACGGCATGGCCTGCCGGTCCCGTTTCTGCCAACTACGCCAACTTCGAAAGCCACCAGATCCATCCGGTCGTGCTGTCGCCGGATGGAACCCGGCTGTTCGCTCTCAACACCCCGGACGGCTATCTCGTCGTCTACCACTTCGTCAACGACCATCCGCTGATCCTTGCACAGATTCCGGTCGGTCTCGAGCCGGTGTCCATCGCGTGGAGAAACGCAAACGAAGTCTGGGTCGTCAACACGCTGTCCGACAACATCAGCATCGTGGATCTCACCACGAACAACGTGAGGAAAACGCTCCAGGTCGGGGACGAACCCTTCGACGTCATCTTTGCCGGAACTCCGGAACGCGCGTTCGTTTCCGTATCTCAGGAAGACGTGGTCAAGGTCTACGATCCGAACAATCTGTCCACGCCGCCCGTCGTGATTCCGATCTTCGGATCCGACCCGAAGGCGCTGGCAAAGAGCCCGGACGGCAGCAAGGTCTACTGTGCGGTCTTCGAGTCCGGCAACCGGTCGACCTGCCTTCCCGAATCCACGGTGACCGCCAACGGCGGCCTGCCGCCCCCCACGCCGCCCATGGCCGGCGGACTTCCGCCGGCGCCGGCGACCGGCCTGATCGTACAGTTCAACGGCACGCAGTGGCTCGACGAGACGGGCGGCGACTGGACCAGCTTCGTTCCGTACACGATGCCGGACAACGACATCGCGGTGATCGACGCGAACGCGCCCACGCCTTCCGTGCTCCAGTACTACAACGGGGTCGGAACGCTGAACTATGACCTGACCGTCAACCCGAACACCGGAAAGATCTTCGTTTCGAATGCGGATGCCCAGAATCTGGTACGGTTCGAGCCGAAGCTCAACGGCTCGTTCTACCGGCAGAGGATCACCATCATCGACCCCGCGGGACCCACGGTCACGCCGGTGCATCTGAATCCGCACATCAATTACTCGGTCACTCCCGGGCCGCAGGCGGAAATAGACCAGTCACTGTCGACGCCGATGGCCATGGCCTGGAACCAGAGCGGCACGGCGTTCTACATGACGGCCCTCGGTTCCGGCAAGGTGGCCGTCGTGGACCAGAACGGGGTCGTCCTGTCCCGGTGGGAAGCCGGCGAAGGCCCGACCGGAATCGCCTTCGACAAGAACCGGAACCGCCTCTATGTGCTCGACCGCTTCCAGAACAACATCAAGATCATCAGCACCACCACCGGGAGCATCGTGGCGCTCGCCGGACTCGGATTCAATCCGGAACCGCCTGAGGTCAGGAACGGCCGTAAATTTCTCTACGCCGCCAATCTCACCTCCGGCCACGGCGACGTGTCCTGTTCGTCCTGCCATGCGTTTGCCAACAACGATCACGAGGGGTGGGACCTCGGCGATCCGACCGGCAGCTTTCTGCCGCCCCCCGCGGGACAGTCGGATACGCTCCTGACCGGTTTCCATCCGATGAAGGGGCCGTTCATGACGCAGACGCTGCGCGGCCTCCAGTTTACCGAACCGTTCCACACGCGGGGCGACCGAACGGATTTCTTCGAGTTCAACGTGGCGTTCACCGGGCTGATGGGCCGGGGTTCGCCGCTCAGCGGCCAGGATCTCTTGCAGTTCAACGACTTCATCATGACGGTGCAGTATCCCCCGAATCCGAACATTCGTCTCGACAACACGCTGCGGAACCCGGCGCTGGAGCCGAGCGCGCAGCGCGGGAAGAACGCGTTCACGTCCGTGCACCTCGACGACGGAAAGTTCTGCGTCGAGTGCCACGAGTTTCCGTTCGGAACGAACGGGCAGATCACCAGCGCCCAGGTCATGGGGAACGAGCAGGACCTGGACATGCCGCAGCTGCGGAACATGTACGAGAAGACCGGATTCTCGAAGACGGGAGCCACCAAGTCCGGATTCGGTTTCATCCACAACGGCACGTTCCCGACGCTCTTCGAGTTCTTTCAGGAGCCATTCTTCACGTTCGGCGCCAACAACGTTCTGCGTCGCGACATGGAGGCATTCATGCTCGCCTGGGATACCGGAACGGCGCCCGCCGTCGGCGCGCAGGTCACGTTCGACGCGGCCAACAAGAACATTCCGGCCGTGGTGGCGCGCCTCGACACGCTCATCGGCCAGGCCAATCTCAGCAATTGCGACCTGATCGTGAAGGGGGTCACGGGCGGGCTGCAGCGCGGTTACCGCTACGTCGGAAGCAACATGTTCCAGCCCGACCGCGCCGCCGAAGCGCAGGTTCACAAGGACACGCTGCGGAGCTGGGCGGATACCGGGGCGGAACTGACGGCGTCCGGCGTTCCGGTCGGCTGCGGAATCCGCGCGATCGACCGCGACGGTGACGGCTTTCTCGACCGCGATGAACTCGACGCGGGATCCGATCCCGCCGATCCGAATTCGACGCCGTCCACCAGCGCCGCCATCGGCGGTCCGGACAACCAGGAACTGCTCGGCGGGCTCGTCCGCTTCTTCCGCGCCGCGCCGAACCCGACCAGGGGATCACCGAGCCGGATCGAGTTTGCGCTGAACCGGCCTTCGGAGGTCACGTTGCGGATCTACGACCCGCTGGGACGCCTCGTGCAGACGATGTTCGACCGCGAGCTGCTCGAAGGGGAGGTCAACGTCGTCTGGGACCTCACGAACGAGCGGGGAGTCCGCGTGCCGACCGGCGTCTACTTCTACAGGCTGTCCAGCGACCGCTTCGTGGAAACCCGCAGGCTGACCGTTCTCCGCTAGCGAACCGCGCTGCTGGGCGCGTTGTCCCGGCCGAGACGGAGCGCCAGCGCGAGCTCCACGATGTAATCCGAACCGTCGGCTCCTTTCACGAAGCGTTCGTTCTCGATTTTCTCGAACGCCACCCGCGGCTGCCAGGACAGCGCGTTGTCCATCCGGAACTCGCCGGTGAGGCCCACGCGGAAGCGGCGCTCCGTCGGGTCGTCGATGAGCCGGAAAATGTCGCCGGCGTCGCCGGGGTCGGCGGGGGGCGTGGGGCGCGGCACCTGGCTCCACCAGTCCCTGTCGCGATCCTCGATCGCCGCGTCGAGCGTGATCCGGCTTCCGTTGGCGCGGTTCCAGCGAATTTCCGTGCGCACCGCGTGCGCGTCGGGGCCGAGTTCGTCACCGAGAATGCGCCCGTCCACCGCGTATCCGGTGGACCACCGGCCGTGCCGGTACAGCACGGCGGGGAGGCGCACGTGCTCCAGCCGTGCGTCGAAGTTCCCCCCCGGGCCGAGCGCCGGGGCGAACAGCCCGGTCCGGTTCGACGTGACGTCCGTCCAGTAGCCGTTCCGCCCGTCCTCGAAGAGGATCTCCTCGTAGATCGTGAGACGCCCGGGCCACGCGTGCAACTTGAGGTCGAAACCGAAACGGTGATCCGAGTAGTCGGTGCCCGGGCCCAGCCCCCCGATCGGGAAGATCTGGCGGAAGACCTGCCAGCCGGTCGGGCGCGGGGCGCCTTCGCCGCCGATGACCAGCATTTCCGTGAAGCCGACCTCGGCCAGCCGGTGCGGGCGCAGCGACGTCCGGATGCCGAGGAGCAGCGCGTGCGGCAGCCGGCGGTCCTCGCCGAGATCGGCGAGAAAAATCGTGCTGCGATGCGGGCCGAGCTTCCGGAGGATCCCCGGAAGCCGGAACGGGGACTCGCTGCCGATCAGGATCATGTCCAGCGGGCGGGCGTTCGTGGACAGGTGAAACCCGCCCCGCGGCACCGGACCCCAGGCCAGCGCGTCGCGACCGACCTGGATGACGAGCGGCCCGGCGAGGATCCGGCCGTAGAACGCCTTGACGTTGAAATCGCCGGCGGTTTCCACGCTGCCGCTTCTATCGAACGGAAGCGGCACCGCCTGGGCGCCGGACACCGGCTGGAGCGATTCGTGGGCGGCCCGGCCGGCGAGCAGGCGGAAGTCGGGACGGAATGCGAGGGCGATCGCGGGCTGGATGTTCTGCGCATGGTGCGTCTGGAACCAGAACGTGCCCCCTTCCGTGAACGGGGCGCCTTCACGATACGCGGTGAGCGGATACGAGATCGCCTGGATCTGTCCGACGCCGTTGATCGGCGGCACGGCGTCGGCCGCGGCGTTCGTGCCGGCGGCGCCGGCCCGGACGGACTGCAGCCCCTGGGACTCGCCGGCGCGGTAGACCGGATACTCGTTCCGGAGGCGGATGAGGAGGTCGCGGACGTCCGGACGGACCGCGTCGGGGCGGCGCGACGCCTCGCCGATCATCCGGGCGATCTCCCCCCGGGACAACGGGCGCTGGCCGAGGATCGCTTCCGGCAGGAGGCCCAGGGCATCCAGCCGGTCCAGGTCGTCGTAGACGGGCTCGTTCAGCGGCACGGTGGCTGAAGCCCACGGGGCGAGGGGCGAACGGGGCAGTGCGGCGGCGCGCTCCGGGAATCCCTGGAGCGCGATCGCGAGCAGGACCATGAACAGGGACCGTCGAAGCATCACGCGAGGATGCCCCGCCCGGTGCCCGAAATCAAGTCGGCGGCCTCGCACACCCCGCGACCATCCCCTATACTCCGCCCGATGGTCCGGCCTCTCCGCGTTGCGCTCGTCACCGAGTTCTATTACCCCCACCTCGGTGGCGTGACCGAGCATGTACACAATCTCGCGCTGGAACTCGAGGCGATGGGGCACGAACCCGTCGTCATCACGTCCCGGATGTCGATGAACGGCCATGCCGACGCTGCGTTCGTGCGGCGGGTCGGCCGGAGCGTCGTCATCTACAAGAACGGCTCCTTTGCCCGGATCAGCGTGGGCCTCGATCTCCAGCGGGACATCGAGCGGGTTCTCCGGGAAGAGCGGATCGACCTCCTCCATGTGCACGGAGGGCTGGCCCTGACGTTCGGGCTGGTGGCTCCGGAAGCCGCCCGCCGCGCCGGGATTCCCGCGGTGGCCACGTTTCATTCCTGGTTCCGCGAGGCCCTGGCCTACCGCATCTTCCGGAAACCGCTCCAGGCCCGTCTCGACCGGCTCCACGCCCGGATCGCCGTGAGCGAGCCGGTGGTCGACAAGCTGTCGGAGTATTTCCGCGGCGACTTCGACGTGATTCCGAACGGCATCGACCCGAAACTGTTCCGCCCGGTGGAAAGGTCGGGGTGCAATGCGCCGGGCGACGGGCCGCGCCTGCTGTTTCTCGGCCGCCTCGACCCGCGGAACGGTCTGGGGACGGCGCTCCGCGCGCTGCCGCTGATCCTCGAGCGTCATCCCGCGGCCCGACTCGCGATCGCCGGGACGGGACCGCTGACCCCGTACTACCGGGCCCTGGCTTCGCCGGTCAAGGACAACGTGGATTTTCTCGGCCCGGTGTTCCGCGAGCGGCCGGGCCTCTACCGCAACGCCGACCTGTACCTCTGTCCGACCCGGAAGGCCTCGTTCGGCATCACTCTGCTCGAGGCGATGGCTTCGGGGACGCCGATGATCGTGTCGGACATACACGGCTTCCGCGAACTGATCGACGGCGGCGACGAGGCGGTTCTCGCGCCGGTGGACAACCCGCGGACGTGGGCCGAGGCGGTGTGCGGCCTTCTCGACGATCCGGAGCGCCGCGCCCGGATGGCCGCGGCGGGGATCGCCAAGGCCCGGCGGTTTGCCTGGCCGCGGGTGGCCGCGGAGATTCTCGATGTGTACCGGCGCGTCCTGTCACCGTCCGTTCCGCGGATCGCGGCGCCGGTGCCCGCCGAACCGGAACGCGAACTCGTATCCGCGGCGGCTCTCCGGTGAACGTGTGGATTCCCGCCGGACTCGCGGCGGCCACCGCCGGCATCCTCCTGCACGGTGCGTACCATCCGAACAGTCCGGTGTTCGGGCCGGCGCTCGGTCGCGGCGACCGGTCGCGGCGGCGCATCTACCTGACGTTCGACGACGGGCCGGGCCCCCGCGGCACCGAGCGGATTCTCGACATCCTCGGCGGTGCCGGAGTGCCCGCCGCGTTTTTCCAAGTCGGGCGGCATGTCCGCCGGTTTCCGGAGATCGCGCGGCGCGTGGCGGAGGCGGGCCAGGAGATCGGCAACCACACGATGACGCACCGGAAGCTTCATTGCGCCGGCCCGGAAACGATCCGGCGCGAACTCGCGGAGGCCGGCGCCGCGATCGCCGGGGAAACGGGAGTGACGCCGCGCTGCTTCCGCGCCCCCCACGGCCTGCGCAACCCGTTCGTGACCGGCGCGGCACGGCGGGCCGGCTGCACCGTCGTCGGCTGGACGTTCGGCGTGTGGGACTCCGCCCGCCCCGGCGCCGCGACCATTCGCGACCGCGTGAGGAGGGGACTCCGGCCGGGTGCGATCGTCCTGCTGCACGACGGCGACGGCGCAGATCCGGCCGGAGATCGCGCGCAGACGGCGGAGGCTCTGCCGGACATCCTCGAGGACGCGCGGGACCTCGGGTATTCGTTCGGGGCGCTGGCCGAGATTCTTCCGTCGTCGAACGCGGCCGCCCGCGGCGGGGTGGAGCGGACGGATCATGAAGGGTAGCGCCGCGACGTGGATCCGGGCGGCCGTCCTCGTCCTGCTCGCCGCGGTGGTGGTGCGGGCGGTCCTGGCGCTTCCGTGGGGAGCGATGGCCGCCGAGGCGCTGGCCGCGGATCCCGTGCTGCTGGCGGCCGCGTGCGTCGTCAGCCTGGCCTCGCTCGTCGTCAAGGGTTCCGCCTGGCATCTCCTGCTGAAGCCGGTCGTGCCGTGCCGCTGGAGCACGGCTCAGGAGGCGAACTTCGTCGGCGCGGCGGTCAACACGGTCTCCGTGTCGTTCACCGGCGAGGCGGCCCGCGTGGCCTGGGCGGTGCGCGGGACCGGGGGGGCGGCGTCGCTGATCGCGGCCACGATCGCCTGGACGCGGGCGGCGGAAGGATTCGGCCTGGCGGTCTTCCTCTCCGCGGCGCCGCTGTTCCTCGAGATGCCGCCGCCGTGGGGTCGCGTGCAGGTCGCCGCGGCGCTGCTGTTCTGGGCCGGTGTGGCGGTCGTGGCGGCGGTCGCGGGGACGGGCACCGCGGAACGGTTTCCGCGCCGCCTGCGTCCGGCGGCGCGGCGGATCCTCGCCGTCGGGTCGCCGGGACGGCTCGTCGTTCCCACCGGCCTGGCGCTCCTCAACTGGGGGGCGCAGTGGGGCACGTTCCATCTCGTCCTCATGGCGGTGTCGCCGGTGTCGCCGGCGGCGTCGTTCGCGGCGATGATGGCCGCGAATCTCGGCGGCCTGTTCCGGCTCCTGCCGGCCAACGTCGTCATCCTGCAGGCCTCGATGACGGCGGCTCTCCTGCCGTTCGGCGTGTCTCCCGGTGACGCCGTCACCGCGGGTCTTCTGCTTCAGTCGATACAGCTGCCGCCCGTGCTGGCGATCGGCACCGCCCTGGCGGGCTTCCGCGGACTCTGGAAGAAGGAGGAGGAATGGACGACCGCGCCTTCTATGATCTCTACATAGCGCCGCGCGCCGGCGCGGCGCTGGCGGTGGCCGTGCATCTCGGCCTGTTCCGCTGGCTGGCCGACGGCCCCCGGACGGCCGTGGAAGTCGGCGCGCGCTACGGCCTGAAGCCGCGTCCCGTCGACGGATTCCTGACCGCGCTCACCGCGATGGGCGTCCTGCTCCGCACCGAGGGGGGCGATCCCGGCCGGTTCTTCGCGCCTTCCGATCTGTACGGCCTGACCCCCGAAGCGGATCGATTCCTCGTGCCGGGGCGGGAGGAGGACCTGAGCGGCCTGATCGCGATGGAGTTCGAGAGTTTCATCACTCCGCGGGGTCTCCTGAAGGCCATGGAGCGCGACACGCCGCAGGTCTACGGAGACACCGACCCGTGGGATCTCCACGGGGAGGACGCCGAGCGCGCCCGGGGGTTCGCGAAGGCGATGCGGAGCATCTCCGCCCGCCCCGCGAAGGCGGCGGCGGCGCTGGACATCTGGAAGGACCGGCGCCGGCTCGTGGACGTGGGGGGAGGCTCGGGAATCTTCGCGATCGAAGCGCTGAAGCGCTGGCCCGAGCTCACCGCCGTCGTCTTCGAGATCCCCGCCGTGTGTCCGCTGGCCGGGGAGCTGGCCCGCGAGGCCGGCGTGGCCGATCGACTGACGACGGTTGCCGGAAACATGTTCCGCGATCCATGGCCCGAAGCCGACGCAATCCTCCTGTCGCAGATCCTCCATGACTGGCCGCCCGACAAGGGGCTCGACCTGCTGAAGAAGGCCCGCGCCGCGCTGAGGCCGGGCGGCACGGTGATGGTCCACGAAAAGCTCCTGGACACGGATCGCCGCGCTCCGCTCGCGAATGCCCTGGTCAGCCTCGACATGCTCTTCTGGACCGAGGGGCAGCAGTATTCCGAACCGCAGTTGAAGGGAGCTCTCGAAGCGGCCGGGTTTGCCGGGGTGACGTTTCATCGTACCTCGGGATACTGGACGCTGACGGTGGCGGCGGCGTAGCTCAGCTCGCCGCAGCGAACACGTCTCACTCTCCCCTCGGGGACGCTCGCCTCCGCATCCTGCTCCGGCTTCGCGGCGTAGCTGCGCTCGCCGCGCCGTGTCCCCTTCGACTCTATCCTCGGGGACGCTCAGCCTCCGCATCCTGCTCCGGCTTCGCTGAGCGCTCGGCCTGCTCCGCCATCCATGGCTCCGCAGGCCTCCGAATCCCCCTCGGATAGAGCCGAAGGGGACACGACGCTGCTCCGGAGTTACTTTTTCCGGTGTTGTGGCTGAATCGGGGAAACGAACGTTGCGATGCCACAGAGAGAGTCGCCGAACCACGGATTCGCCGCGAGCGGTACCATGACAACCGGACCAGATGTTGTACAACAGCGCCGGCACCTACCTGCGGCGCGATTGTTTTCCACCCCACAAAGCGCGGGGCTTCGGCGCAGCGGCGCGCGCGTCTCGCTCTCCCCGAGGGGGATTCGGAGGCCCGCGGAGCCATGGATGGCGGAGCGGGCCGAGCGCTCAGCGAAGCCGACGCAGGATGCGGAGGCGAGCGTCCCCGAGGGGAGAGTGAGACGCGCGCGCCGCGGCGAGCACAGCTACGCCGCGAGACTTCTCGCTGCCAGCGCCCCGCGGACCTCCTGGAGCAGGGACTCCAGGTCGAACGGCTTCGACACGACGAACGTGATGTTCGCCTGCCGCACGCGGTTGGGGTCCAGCGTTTCCCCCCAGCCCGTCACCAGGCCGAGGATCGCCTCGCTTCTCATATCTCCGGCGGCTTTCACGACGTCCCAGCCGGTGACCTCGGGCATGCCGAGATCCGTCAGGACCATGTCGTAGCGGGCGAGGTTGAGCAGCTTGATCGCCTCGCGGCCGCCTTCGGCGTCGACGACCCGGTAGCCGGCCTGGGTCAACCCTTCCTTGAGGACCGTGCGGATTTCCGGCTCGTCGTCGACGACGAGAATCGTGGCCGGGATGAACGGGTGGTTCACGGCCTTGGTCGTGTCGGCACCGTCGGTGTCCAGAGCGACCGGAAAGCGGAGCGTGAACGTGGTGCCCTTTCCCACGGCACTTTCCAGAGCCACGGTTCCGCGGTGCCGGGTGATGATTCCGTAGGTGATCGAAAGGCCGAGACCCGTTCCGAGGTTCCCCTTCGTGCTGAAGAAGGGGTCGAAGATCAGCCCCTGGGCTTCCTCCGGGATGCCGATTCCCGTGTCGGAAAAGTCGAGGCGGACGACCGACTTGCCGTCGACCTCCTCGTCGCTGGTCGTGAACGTCAGGGATCCACCCTCCGGCATCGCGTCCACGGCGTTGACCACGAGATTCGTCAGGGCTTCGCGAAGCTCCGCGGCGTTTCCGGTGATCTTTCCGGTGTGGCCGATCCTCGTGTCGACCTTGATGTGAACGCCGCGTCCCTCGGCCTTGTTCTTCCAGATGCTCCGCGTGATTTCCACCACGTCGGTGACGAGATCACCCACGTCGTGAACCCCGTGGGTGGCTTCCTTGCGCATCCGGGCAAAGTCCTGGATCCGCTTGACGGTCTGCCCGCCGTCCGATGCCGCCTTCTCGATGATCGAGAGTCCCTTGAGGATCGTGTCGTCGTCGGTTCTCCGGGCCATGAGCTGGCAGCGGCCGAGGATCACGGCCAGGACATTGTTGAAGTCGTGCGCCACACCGCTGGCGAGTTCGCCGAGGGCCCGGAGCTTGTCGCTGACGGCCACCTGTTCCTGGAGTTTCCGCACCGCGGTGACGTCCACCAGCATGCAGAGATCCGCCGGCCGGGCGTCCATCTCGATGGCCATCCAGCGCATCTCCACGTGCCGCGCCGGTCCGGACGAACCGCGCAGCGTCACCTCGAACGGTCCGCACATCTCGGCGCGCGACCACCCCTCCAGCTCGATCGCCAGGTTCAGGCGATCCGACTCGTCGAGCACCTCCGTCACCGCGGGCATGTCTTCCCCGACCATGTTCCGATAGGCTGGATTGCCGTAGACGACCTTGCCGGACTGGATGATCGCGATCCCCATGGGGGAACCCTCAACGAGAACCCGGTAGCGGCGTTCCGAATAGCGCAGCGCCTCGGTCCGCGTCCGGACTTCCTCCTCGAGCGAAGCGTTGAGTTTCTCGAGTTCGCTGCGGGCCTGCCTGGCCTCGGCCTGCCTGGCCTCGACTTCGTCGGCCATCCTGTTGAAGTGCGCCGCGAGGTCCTCGATTTCGTCGCCGGTGCGAATCTCGATCCGGTGGGTGAGATTTCCGCCGGCCAGGGCCAGGGTGCCGTCGCGCAGCTTCTGCAGCGGCCTGGTGATGCGCCGCGACGCCGCCCGGGCGCCGAGAAGGCAGAGGCAGAATCCGAGCCCCGCCAGCAGCAGGAGCAGGTAGGTGATCCGCGCCACCGCCTGCTGCACGGGCTTCAACGAAATTCCGACCCGGATCGTGCCCCATTTCTGGGGAGAATCGGCCACGTAGACCGGGACCGCTATGTCGTAGACGTCCTCGGCATTTCCGGTGTTTCCGCGGATCGTCACGCGCTGTACCAGGTCGTCCACGCTGAGAACCGCCCGGGTCGACACGGAGTCCGAACTTTCCCGGGCCTCGAACGTGAGCTCCCGGCTGTTGCCGGCGATGAGGCCTTCCTTGTCGTGAATGATGATGTAGGCGACGCCCTCGTCCTGCGAGGTGGAGCGGGCGGCCTCTTCGAGGCCGACGTAGTTGTAGGACAGGAGGGATGGGGTCGACACGGCCGCAATGCTCCGGGCCATCGACAGGCCGCGCGTCTGGGCCGAGGTCTGCAGGAACTCCGCGGCGCGGAACTGGACGATCACCACCACCGGGCCCATGAGAACGAGAATGACGACGGCCATCGACAGCATGAACCGCCGTTCGATGACGGTGCCCCGGGGCCTGTCAGGGTTCGATTTCAGCACGATCTCCGCCCTCGATCCAGATGTGGGCCAGATCCACGCAGGATATGCCCAGGGGTGTCAGTTCCAGGCCGCGAACGCCCTGCCGCAGGCCGAACGCGGTCGTGCTCGTGTACAACGGAATGATGGGCGCGTCCTTGAGGATGATCTTTTCGACGCGCCCGTAGAGCGCCTGGCGCCGGGTGATGTCCACGGTCCTCCGCGCCAGCACCATGAGCGAGTCGGCCTCCGGATTCACGTACCGGGAAAAATTGCTCTCGGACTCCGAGTGGAACAGCGATCCGAGAAACGAATCCGGGTCGGGGAGATCGGCGATCCAGGCGAGGGAGAAGATGGGCAGCTCGAAACGCTCCAGCTTCTGGTTCAGCTCCGCCCAGGTGTTCTGCTCCAGCCGGACCGGCAGGCCCACGGCGCGCCAGTCCGCCACCATCGTCGAGTCCACCAGCCGGCGCGCTCCCGTTGTCTTCGTCGTGTGAAAGACGATTTCCGGAAGCCCGCGCCCCCCCGGATAGCCGGCCAGAGTCAGTTCCTTCCTGGCCTGCTCTGGATCGTACGGAAAGACCCGCACCTCGGGGGAGTAGCAGGGGACTCCGGCCGGAAGAATTCCCGTGGAGAGGACCTGTCCGGACGGGTTCACGTCGATCGCCTTCTGGCGGTTGACCGACAGCGCGATGGCCCTGCGCACATGGGGATTGTCCAGCGGCTTCAGTTTCACGTTCATCGAAATGAACGACAGCGTGAGCTCGCGGCGGCTCACGATGCGGAAGCCGGGCCGGCTCGACACTTCCTCACGCTGGAAACCGGGCACCTCGGCGATGTCGCAGCCGCCGTCCAGGAGCGTCGTCACGCCGTCCGCCAGGGAAAAGTCCTTCGGGGTGATGAAGATCAGCGAGTCGAGCATCGCCCGGGAGCGGAAGTATCCCTCGAACGCGGCGAGACGGATGACTCCGCCGGTGTTGGACACGATTCGGAACGGGCCGCACCCGACCGGCATTTTCGCGAAACCGGCGTCGCCGAGGCGCTCGATCGCCTCGCGCGGCACGATCACCGCATGGTTGAGCGCAAGGGCCCACAGGAACGTGGCGTCGGGATTGGACAGCGTGAACCGGACGGTGTAGCGGTCGAGGGCCTCGACGCCTTCGATTCTCGAGGCCGTTCCCTGGTGATAGGCTTTCGTCCCCTTGATCACCGACAGGAACTGTCCGGCAACGCCGGGCGCCGTGCCCGGCTTGAAGATCCTCTCCATGGTATAGACCACGTCGTTCGAGGTCACTTCGCGGCCGTTGTGAAAGCGGACACCCCGGTTCAGGTCCAGGGTGTAGGTCAGCCCGTCCCGGGAGATGATCCAGCTCCTGGCCACGTCCGGCACCGGGGTCAGGTTCGTGCTGTAGGACAGGAGCCCGCGGTGGATCTGTTTCGTGATCGTGGCCGAGTAGGAGTCGGAGACTTCCTTGGGATCCAGCGTCGCAGCCTGCTCCTGGACGAACCGCAGCGTACCCCCCCGCGGTCCGGCCGGGGCGGAGAGCTTCGGTGCAGCCACGGCTCCGCCGACGAGGGCGAAGGAGAGGAGCAGTGCCAGAAAGACCGGACCGGCTCCCGGGACAGGGAGGCGGGTTCGTTGCGAATGAAAGCCGGATCCGTCGGGAAGAAGGCCCACGCGTGTTTTCATAGTTCTTCGTTATCGGCGTAAACGACGGAAGGTGAAGGATTAATACCGGGCGGGGTCGATCGAATTTATTGAGATATGGAAGCCCGAAATTCAAGCGTCATAGGTGCCGAAGACCCGGCGCAGCGCACCGGAAATCTCCCCCACGGAGGCATACCGGCGGACGGCGTCCACAATGTGTGGCATGAGGTTGTCCGATCCGCGCGCCGCCCCGGCCAGGCCGTCGAGGGCCATCGAAACCGCCGTCTCGTCCCGGCTCGAGCGGACCTGCCTGAGCCGGGCGACCTGCCGTGGTTCCAGCTCCGGGTCGACCCGGAACGCCGGCGGCTCCGGCTCCTCCTGAATGAAGCGGTTGACGCCGACGATGATCCGCTCCCCCGACTCGACCGCCTTCTGGTGCTCGTATGCCGACCGGTGGATCTCACCCTGCACGAAACCGGTCTCGATGGCCTTGAGCATCCCCCCCCTGCGGTCGATTTCCGCCATCAGCTCGCGGGCGGCGCCTTCCACGGCATCGGTCAGCGACTCCACGAACCAGGAACCGGCCAGCGGATCCACCGTGTCGGCCACGCCGGTTTCGTGGGCGAGGATCTGCTGGGTGCGGAGCGCCGTCGTGGCCGCCGCCTCCGAGGGGAGCGACAGCGCCTCGTCCAGGGAGTTCGTGTGCAGCGACTGCGTGCCGCCGAGGATCGCCGAGAGCGCCTGGCACGTGGTGCGCACTATATTATTGTGGGGCTGCTGCGCGGTGAGCGTGGATCCGGCCGTCTGCGTGTGGAACCGGAGCTTGAGCGAAGCCGCGTTCTTCGCCCCGAAACGTTCGCTCATGAACCGCGCCCACATCCGGCGGGCCGCCCGGAACTTGGCCGCCTCCTCGAACAGGTTCGAGTGGGCGTTGAAGAAGAACGACAGGCGCGGCGCGAAGTCGTCCACGTCGAGTCCGCGATCGACCGCCGCCTGGACGTAGGTGAGGCCGTTGGCCAGCGTGTACGCCAGTTCCTGGGCGGCCGTGGCTCCCGCCTCGCGGATGTGGTAGCCGGAAATGGAGATGCTGTTCCAGTTCGGCACCCGCTCGCTGCAGAACGCGAAGATGTCGGTGGTGATCCGGAGCGACGGTTCCGGCGGAAAGATGTAGGTGCCTCGCGCGATGTACTCCTTGAGCAGGTCGTTCTGGATCGTGCCGGACAGTTTTTCCGGCGGAACGCCCTGCTTTTCGGCGACCCCCATGACCATGGCAAGGAGGATCCCCGCGGTGGCGTTGATCGTCATCGACACCGATACGGTGTCCAGGGGAATGCCGTCGAGGAGGTTTTCCATGTCGGCCAGGGTGTCGATGGCCACACCCACCTTGCCGACTTCGCCGGCGGCCATCGGGTCGTCGCTGTCGTAGCCCATCTGCGTCGGCAGATCGAAGGCCACCGACAGTCCCGTCTGCCCCTGTTCGAGGAGATAGCGGAAGCGGGAGTTCGTTTCGGCGGCATCGCCGAAGCCGGCGTACTGACGCATCGTCCACAGGCGCGACCGGTACATCGACGGGTGGATTCCCCGGGTGAACGGGGGGGTTCCGGGTTCGCCGAGGTCTTTGGCCGGGTCGAACCCCGCGGGGGAGTCCGGCCCGTAGACGCGCTCGATCTCGATGCCCGACGTGGTCCGGAGGACCTTCCTTTCGTCCGCCATCAGCGCCTCAGGCCGGCTTGAGAAGAATGAGCGACTGCCCCTGGGGCACGGTTTCCCCGACCTTCGCCCGGATCTCGGCGACAACGCCGCCGTTCACGGCCTGGAGTTCGTTCTGCATCTTCATCGCTTCGAGGACGGCCACCGGATCGCCGGCCGCCACCGTGTCGCCCTCCTTCACGAGGATCTTGACGATCGACCCGGGGATCGGTGCCTTGATGTCCTCGCCGGCGCTGCCCGGCTCACGGTGCCCTTCCTGCGCCCGCGCCCACAACTCGTCCATGACCGTGACCGGGTAGACCTCGCCGGAGAGGTACACCTCGCAGCGGTCGCCGTCCTGCACGGTGTTGGCCTGGTACGACTTTCCGCCGATGATCAGCGACCGCATCGACGTGTTCGGGATGCGGCTGGAGTCGACCGTGTGCACGATGTCGTCGATCGTCACCTCGTAGTGATCGCCGACCTCGCGGACTTCGACGGTGTGCCGGTTCGGGCCGGCCTCGACGATGTAGCGTTCCTTCATGCGCGCCGCCCCCCGGGCCGGCCCGCCATCTTCCAGGCGTTGGCGGCCGTCTGCGGCGTTGCGGCGACCTCCGCGGCGCCCTGCTCGTGGGCGTGGATGACCGCGCCGATGATCGCCACCACCGCGTGATCGGGGTCGACTTCCGGTTTCGTCCCGGAAAAGTCGCGGTCGATCGTGCCGGTGTCGAACTGGCCGCGCGCGAACTCCGGCCGCCGGAACAGCCAGCGGTGGAACGGGATGTTCGTGCGGATCCCGTGAATCTGGTACTCGCCGAGCGCCCGCAGCATGCGGGCCCTGGCCTCGTCGCGGTCCTTGCCGTAGACGATCAGCTTGGCCAGCATCGGGTCGTAGTGGAGCGGCACGTCGTAGCCCTGGAAGAATCCGATGTCGTTGCGGACGCCGGGGCCGGAGGGAAGCGTCAGGCGCACGATCCGTCCGAGCGCCGGCATGAAGTTCCGGTAGGGATCCTCGGCGCAGATCCGGCACTCGATCGCCCAGCCGCGCGGCCGGATCTCCTTCTGGTCCATGTTCAGCCGGTCCCCGCCGGCGATCCGGATCTGCTCCTTGACGAGGTCGAGGTCGTACACGAGTTCGGTGACCGGGTGCTCGACCTGGAGCCGGGTGTTCATCTCGAGAAAGTAGTAGGAGCCGTCCGGGGCGTGGATGAACTCCACCGTTCCGGCGTTCACGTACCCCGCCGACTTCGCGATGGCCACGGCGCTTTCCCCCATGGCCCGCCGCAGCGCCTCGTCCACGACCATGGACGGGCTCTCTTCCACGAGCTTCTGGTGTCGGCGCTGGATCGTGCACTCCCGTTCGCCGAGATAGACGCCGTTTCCGTACGCATCGAACAGCACCTGCACCTCGATGTGACGCGGCTGCTCGATGAATTTTTCCAGGTAGACGGCGTCGTTGCCGAACGCCGAGCCGGCTTCGCCGCGGGTCAGGGAGTATGCGGAGCGGAGTTCCGCCTCGCTCCGGACCACCCGCATCCCCTTGCCGCCGCCGCCGGCGGAGGCCTTGAGCATCACCGGGAAGCCGATCTTCGCGGCCGCCGCCAGCGCGTCCTCCTCGGTTTCGACGGCGCCGGCGCTTCCGGGAACGAGCGGGGCGCCGGCCTTACGGGCCGCCTCGCGGGCCGACAGCTTGTCGCCCATGATCCGGATGGCTTCGGCCGGAGGTCCGATGAACGTGATCCCGGCCTTTTCGCAGGCCTCGGCGAACTCCGCATTTTCGGACAGGAATCCATAGCCCGGATGGACGGCGCCGGCCCGGGACTTCGCGCAGGCCTCGAGAATGCGGTCCACGACGAGATAGGACTCGCGCGAGGGAGCCGGTCCGACGAGGTACGCTTCGTCGGCCAGGCGGACGTGCAGCGACTGGCGGTCCGCCTCGGAGTAGACGGCCACCGAGGGGATTCCGAGTTCCCGGAGGGCCCGGATGACCCGGACCGCGATCTCTCCGCGGTTCGCGACAAGGACCTTGTTGAACGGTTTGGATGTCATGGCCCGGGGATGTTAGCCGACGCGGAAGGCGCGATCAAACCGGGGAGCGGGGCTGCGACCGTTCCAGCGGTACGGCGCGTCGATCCGGCCCGGCGGAATCGGGCCGCCCCTCAGGGGCGCGGGCCGAGCGAAACCGGGGCGGAAAGGGAAAACGAGGTGTCCACGTTTCCGGACACGCCGTCCCCCTGGGGGCCCGAGGGACCCGCGGGGTCGCCCCACCAGTTGCTGCGCGCGTCGACCTGTCTCGTGTTGAGGTTGTTGACGCCCGCCCCGCCGTTGCCGAACAGGTTCGAGCTTTCGATCTTGACGGATCCGGGCAGGCTGCTCGGCGGCACGAGGACGCCGTCTCCGCCGCACCCGGTCACCTCGGTCCGCGTGATCGAAATGGAGGGGCCGAACGCGGTGATCCCCGCGGCGAATGCGTTCCGGACCGTGGCCTCGAACCGGATCGAGCCGCTTTCGTTGGGGATCAGCAGCGAGACCGCCGCGGTGCCCTCGGTCGTTCCGTCGAACGTGGACCGGGTGACCTCCGAGCCGGAGGACATGAGCTGAAGCGCCGAGCCGCGGCTGTTCCGCACAAGGGTGCGGTCGATGAGGATCGGATGCACCGTGGACTCGGAAAAGACGCCCGTGTCGGAGAACAGGATCCGCGCCTCGTTGAGGAAGCTCGGCGCGAACCCCACCGAACGGAACCGCAGCCCCTGCCAGCGCTGCGTCGTGTCGGCCGCGGTGAATACGATCGGATCTTCGGGGGTGCCGACGGCGTTCAGCCGCCCCTGGTTGCGGAACTCGAGGCGGAGGCCCGGTCCGACGCAGACGCGTGCGCCCGCCTGGATCGTGAGTTCGGCGTCGATGAACACGGACCCGGTGACGCGGTGCAGGCCGGGGCCCCACGTCTCGGGGGTCGAGATCACGCCGGCGTGCTCGATGCCTCCGGTGGCCGGGCAGCCCGCGCCGAGCGATGTGGCCGTGAACAGCACCGAATCGGCGAACCCGCCGGCATCGCGGACGGCCAGAAACTGGGCTCCGTCCCCCGGCCCGAGCGTCCAGGTCGTCTGCGTCCGTCCGGCGGCGTTCGTCGTGGAACGGGCCGGGGAGACCGAGCCCCCTCCGGGCGGCGTCCACACGACTTCGACCCCTTCCGCGGGGCCGATCCCGGCCGGCTGCACGCCGATCCGGTTGACCTGCACGACGAGCGGAGCGGCCAGGGTCGACCCGGGCGCGGCCGTCTGCGCATCGCCGGAGATCACCTCGATGGTCAGGTTGTCGACCGGAGGCTGGATTTTCTTGTCGGAGCAGCCGGCGGACATCACGATCAGCGCGGCAAGGCATGCGTGAAACTTCATCTCATGAGGCTACAGGGGCTTTCGGAGGGCGTCAAACGAGCGGGGTCAGAACTCCTGCCCCGTTCCGAACGTCACCTGGGCGCCGCGTCCGCGATCCTTCGTCACCGGTCCGGCCACATCCAGCCGCAGAACGCCGATCGGGCTCTGCGCCCGGAGTCCCAGTCCGCCGCCCACGGAAAAATCGCTCAGTTCGATTCCCGGCGGGCGGTTGGCCGTGGTGCCGGCGTCGACGAACGCGGCCACCCCGAACAGCCAGAGGTAGGGAGAGCGCCATTCGACGGACGTGACCACCCGCTCAAGGCCACCGGTCGGTTTTCCGTTGTCGTCGATCGGTCCGACGAAGTCGGTGGCGAAACCCCGGACGCTTCCCTGGCCTCCGGCAAAGAAGCGCTCGTTGACCGGAATCTCGACCCCCGACACCTGCGACCTCGTCAGGCCGGCGAGAACGCGCCAGCCGAGCACGGACGAGCCGAACGGCAGGAACAGGCGCGTGTCCAGGTTGTGCCGGATGAACCGTGTCGTTCCGCCGAGAAACGGTCCGGTCAGTTCCGTCCAGGCCTTGCCCAGGAATCCGCGGTGCGAGTCGAGCAGGTTGTCGCGCGACTCGTAGGTGGCCGTGAATGTGAGCTTGCTGGTGCTCGTCGCGCCCCGCGGTGCTCCCTCGGGCGCCTTGAGGATCACGGTGCGCGAGCGGTCGTAGTTGCCGTCGAGCCGCCACCAGCGGCCGAGCGGCCGGGTAATCCCCACGCCGGCCCGGATCCCCTCGCTCGTGAACGCCTCCGTGTCGATGTGTTCGTAGCCCGCCGTCTCGTTCGTCCGGAACCGCGTGCCGAACAGCCACGGTTGCCCCAGCGCCACCGACACGGCCCGGCGGCGGTTGGACACGCTCGCCTCGACGCCGGCCTCGAGGCTCCGGCCCCAGAGGTTCCGGTGGCGCGCCTCGACCTGGAGCCGGAGGCGGTCCACGGTGCTGTAGCCGAAACCCGCGCTCGCCTCGCCGTTCTGCCGTTCGATGAGGTTCACGACCACGAGCTTCAGCGAGTCGCCCGCGGAACTCGAGTCCGGTGCGATGTACACGGAACGGAAGAGGCCGGTGGCGTACAGCTGCGCCTGGGACTTCGCCACGTCCTCGATGCGCAGTATCTCGCCGGCCCGGAGCGTCAGCTCGCGGCGCACGACGTGGGCGTCGGTCCGGCCGAGCCCGGACAGCGTGATGTCCCTGATCCGGGCCTGGCCTCCCTCGTGAATGTCGTAGAACACGTCGACCGTGTGACGCTCGTCGTTCCGCTCCACCCGGCTGGTCACGTCGGCGTCGAGAAAGGAGTTCTCCACGTAGTGGTTGACGATCCGGTCCTCGCCGTCGAGGACGCGGAGCGGCGAAAACGGCCGCCCCGGGCCGAAGGCGATCTCCCGCCGCAGCCGCTCTTCCGGGGCCCGCACGTTCCCGGCGATGGTCACCGCGCGGATCATCCAGCGCGGCCCCTCGCGGATGTCCACGTGGATCGTCACCCGGCTCGAATCGGCGCTGTAGTCCATCTCCCCCTGGCGCACGGACGCCTCGAGGAAGCCGGAGTCCTCGTAGTACGTGGCCACGTTGCCGAGGTCGCGCGCGAGGATGAACAGGTCCAGCTTCGGCGAGGAGAGGAACCCTCGTTCGGCGCTCTCCATCCGCGCCAGCAGCGAGTCGGAGGACAGTACCGTGTTGCCGTGAAAGTGGATCGCGCTGATGGTCGGGTTCTTCGCCGCCGCGGAACCTGCCGCGTCGAGGCCTGCGAAGAGCACGATGAGCGCCGCAATGAATCGGCCCCGCGGCCGGCGGTCCGCGCGGGCGCGGCGGCTAGCGGAAACGCAGCACATATCTCAGGTCCACGCTGGATTCGGAGGCCTGGTCCCCGATCGAGCGGATGGAGAAGCGGCGGTTCAGCCGCCAGTTCAACTCGAGGCGCGGCACGCTCGGGTCGGCGATCGACGTGGTCGTGTCCACGGACAGCCGGCGGCCGAAATCCTTCCCCAGCGTGACGCGGGTCGACTCGATGCCGCCTTCGTCCGCGCTGAACTGCACGCGGGACAGGCCGGTCAGGTCGGCGGCGCGCTGGCCGGCCATGGAAAAGATCGTGGCCGTGGTCAGCTCGCGGGCGCGGTTCAGGAAGACGTCGGTGGCGCTCCCCGAGGATCCGCTCCCGGCGAGGCCCGACACCGGAACGCCGAGCGTCAGCAGCGCCGCGATGTCCGGCTGGCTGAGCGCGGGGTCGCTCGACAGGACCGTGCGCGCCTCGGAGGCCCGACCGGTCACGTTCAGCGTGATGTCGTAGGTTTCGCCGGACGTGACCGAAGTTTCCGCGGACACGTTCAATGTAGGGTCCGGGTATTTCGGGTTGTCGAAGACCGCCGACAGTCCGGTGACGCTGAACTCGCGGTCGAGGTAGTACACCTTGCCGGTGTTCGGTTCCGCCTCGGCGGTTCCGGCGATCCGCCAGTCGAGCGCCGTGCCGGAGATCCGCAGGTCGAGCGACAGGGGAATGTCGGCGAGGTTGTTGTCGACCCGGAAGTCCTCGGGGCGCCGCGTGAAGACGTGCAGGTCGATGTTCATGCCGTCCAGCATCTCGCGGGACGCCGCGCTCTGCACGATCACCGTGCGGCGCTGGGCGAGGAACCGGCGGAGGTCGAACTTTTCCGCGTAGCGCCCCTCGGTGATGCGGAGTTCCGACGTGAACCGCGAGGACGTGAGCGAACCCCTGAGCGACAGCGGTCCGGTCAATCCCATCTGCACGCCGGGGTCGAGGTTCAGCGTGAGACCCTCCAGCGTGCCGGTCACGTCGAATGCCGGGCTCTTCATGTCGGCGAGGTCCAGCCATCCGGACAGGTCCGCGTTCCCGCCGGAGCCGTTCGTGTACAGGGAGTCGATCACGACCCGGGTGCCGTCCAGGCGCATCTGGCTCCGGAGGTTCCGGACCGGCAGAAGCATCGGTCCGGCCTGGACCGCGCCGTCGGCGAGCGCGAACTTGCCGCTCAGCGCCGGGGTCCGGGCGGTCCCGGTGATCCGCGCGGCGCCGTTCAGTTTCCCCTCGAGAAGCCGCACCGATCCCGGCGGCAGCGGAACCGTCTTCAGGTCGAAGTCGCGGACGACGAGCTTGAGGTCGAGATCCGGAGGTTCGCTCCCGTTCAGCGTGACCCCGCCCGTGGCCAGCACGTTGCTCCCCCGGCCGATCTCGAGCGTGTCCACGTGGATGACCTGCCCCTCCATCCGGAGCCGCGCGTTCAGGTGTTCCACCGGGGCGGACATGTCCGGCGTCTGGACCGCGGCGTCGGTGATCGTCACGAAGCCGCGCAGGTCGGGGGCGTCCACGGTTCCGGTAACCCGCGCATCGGCATTGAGGAGTCCCGCCAGTTTCCGGATCTGCGTTTCCGGAAAGGGGAGCGAAGACAGGCGGAAGTCGCGGGCCGTGAGCGTCACGTCGAGTTCCGCGGGACCTCCGCCGGGCTCCGTCCGCACGAAGCCGTGTCCCATCGCCGTGTCCTGTCCGGCGGTGACGAACAGCGAGTCGAGCGTCACGCCCGCGGCGTTTCCCTCGAGGCGCGCGGAGAAGCGGTCGAGGGTCACGCCGTTGACCCCGGGATGGATCCAGTCGACGCGGGCTGCAAACGTCATCTCTTCCGGCGCTCGGACATCGCCACGGGGACGGATCGAACCGGACAGCGATCCGGTCAGCGCCGGCAGTCCCGGCAGCAGCGCGTGGACCGCGGACATGGCCATCGCGTCCGTCCGGATGTCGCCGGTGAGCAGGCCGTCTTCGTCGGTGGAGACATGGCCTTCGATGACGCCGCCGGGGGTCGCGCGATCCGCGCCGCCCGGGTCACCGGCGAGGGCTGGATCGCTCCCGCCGTCCGCATCGCCGGCGTCCGTCGAATCGCCCGCGTCCGCGGCGAGCGCGATGCGGAACGGTTCCACGTCGATCCGGTTGCCGGAACCCGCGGCTTCCAGCGGCCCCACCGTTTCCAGCCGGGCCCGGGTCGCGGCCAGCGCCGCCCTGTCGAGGAGCGCCGTCCAATCCGGCGGCCGCTCCGTTCCCGGCCGGAACGCCACCGTCACGGTGCCCTCGGCGGCAAGAACGATTTCTTCCGCGCCGGTCAGCGGCGTGAGCCGGGCGCGGCGGAGCGAGTCCAGTTCCGCCGTGCCGATCCGCAGCCCGGCCAGCCGGGCCCGGAGCTCCGCGTTCCGCGAGCGATCCGGCGCCGGAACGTCTCCGGTCATGTCCAGCGGCATCTCTCCGGTCAGTTCCACGCGCCCCCCGGGCTCCGGGCGGACGATCGCGCCGGACAGCCGCGCGATTCCGGGTTCGAAGTCGGCGCGCGCGAACAGCGTGTCGATCGCCACGCCGAACGGGGAGACCCGACCGCCGGTCACCTCGAGATGCCCGCGCGGCCGGCTGAGCGTCCCCTCGATGTGACCGCGGGCGCTCGCGGTTCCGTCCGGAATCAGCGCGGCGATCGAATCGGGGAGCGCCGCGCGGATTTCCGCGTAGTCGATGGACGGCACCACGAGATCGGCGCCGATCGTCCGGGGTCCGCCGAGTTCCGCACGCCCGGAGAGCCGCGTCCCGCGCGGGTTCTCGATCCGGAACGCGACCGCCGAGTCCGCGTACGACACCGATCCCGTCACCTGCCGCTCCCGGTGACCGAACAGGTTGAGCTCGGGGGTCCGGACGTCGGCGGTGACCCGCGGGGCCTCCCAGGAACCGGCCAGCCGCCCCTCGGCGGAAAGCTGCGCCGACACGCGGTTGTCCGTGTCGAGGTAGCGGGCCACTTCGTCCACGGCCAGCCGGAACGCCACGTCCGGCCCCGCGGAGTCGAAGACGGCCCCCTGTGCCGTCATGTGGAGACCGGGGCCGTCCACGCTCAGGTCGAGGTTCGAGCGGTCGAGCCGCGCCACCAGGTCCATCCGATCGAGGCCGCGGAACGAATCGAGGCCGGTCACCTGCAGGCGCGCCTCGCCGGCCAGGCTGTCGGGCGGCATCAGCGGCCCGTCGAAACGGCCCGAGCCGGAGAGGATGCCGCCGGCCAGCGCGGGGGGCAGGCTGTCCGCGGAGACGCCGTTCAGGTCGAACGTGACGACGCCGCGCGGGGGCAGGCGTCCGGCGGTGATGTCCGCCGTCCAGTCGATGCGCCCCTGCGGGGCGGCGATCCCGGGAACGCGGAGCGCCAGCGAGTCGAGCGCCGCGTACCCGCTCGCCGCGAGCCGGGCCGCGGCGTCCTGGAAGGACCAGGTTCCCCGGGCCGAAATGCCGAAGCCGGGAACGTTCCAGCGGAGCGTGTCCACGTGGACGGCTTCGCGCGTGATGTCGAGAACGATCCGGAGCCCGCCGGCCAGGGAGTCGGCGGTGTACGGTGACCTCTGGATCAGCCGGCCGTCCAGTCGCCCCGACCAGTCCGCCCCGCTGCCCCCTCCGCCGACATCACTGGCCCGGTACCGCGTGTAGAGTCCCTTGTGCGGCGCGTCCATTCCGAGGAGCAGTCCGCCGATCGACAGCTCGTCGATCGACAGCGGGAACGGCTTTCCGGAGTCGGGCGCGCCGGCGGCCAGGCTGTCCGCTTCGCGCTGTGTGAGCTGCGGATGCAGGGCGTCGGCGGAGTCGAGCCACGCGGCGAGAAACAGCGAATCGACGCGCGCCCGCGCCAGGCTGATGTTCCCGGACAGGAGCGGCCGGTAGCGGAGATCGAACGTCACCCGGTCGGCACGGAGAAACAGCCGGTCGGAGGACGGCTCCCGCCCTTCCACCGGGCCGATCGTCCAGCGTGAAAGGCCATGGCGGCGGATCGCGCCGACGGAGAGCTTGAACGGCAGGTCCTTCTGAACGCGGGTCATCACCTGGGCCGCCAGCCAGCGCGACCCTGGACCGGTTCCCGTGACGAGAAGAAGGACGCCGGCGACGACGGCCGCGAACAGTCCGAGGCCGACGAGGATGTTCCTCAGGCGTCGGAGCGCAGTGATCCCGCTCACGCGATTCCGGTCTCCCGCTTGCGGGCGAGGATCGAGCATCCGGCGGCCACGTAGTCCGCGCGTTTCCGCCGCGCGAGCCACGGATCGAGGAACTTGACCGGGAGCCAGAACCAGGCGGTGAGCCAGCGGAGCAGGTAGGAAACCGTGCGGTTGTCGGAGAAGCCGGCCGCGTAGGCGCTCATGATCTCGAGGACGGCGCGCCCGGGACGGCGGTCGGTGCCGGTTTCCAGCACCTCGAACTCCTCGAAGAGCATGGCCAGTCCCGCGGGCGTGTAGCGCTGGTAGTCGTGGGGCGCCGCGTGGAACGGATAGAGAAACGGCACGTGGGCCAGGACGGCGCCGCCCGGTTTCAGCACGCGCTTCACCTCGGCCACCACCCTGTGGGGTCTGGCCAGGTGCTCGATGACCGCGTCCAGCACGACGCCGTCGAACACGCCGTCGCGGAACGGCAGCGCCTCTCCGTTGCCCACGACCTGGGCGTTTTCGTGCGGGGCGATGTCGAGGTTCACGAGGGTCGCGCTGCCGTACAGCTTGTGAACGCCGGATCCGAGGTTGAGGATCCGCTCACCGTTCACGCCCCGGGTGACGTGGTCGCGCATCCACGCCGCGCAGAGCGGCAGGTGCGCGGCGCCTCCCGAAAAGTCGGGCAGTTCGAGGAACCGGGCCAGGCCCGGGTGATCGCGCCGGAGCGTTTCCATGCGGCCGGGCTCCTCGATGAAGAACTTCCGCCCGGCCTCGTCCGTCGTCCCGCCGTCCCGCGGGTGCAGAACGGGGGAGGTCCCCGCCATCTCGAACGAACGGCCGCATCCCGGACAGGGATTCACGCCGCCCGGGGATAGCTCGAGCGGATTGCGGCAGTCGGGACAGGCCAGGATGCCGTCCGGAATCGTCACGGGCGACTCTCCTTCAACTTCAAACATTCCAAAGAGTTAACTCCTGCTTAGTTTTTGACTCGCGAGGCCGATCAATGGTAGCATAGGCCGTCTCCGGGAGGCACGGACCACCTCTTTTATCCACGGGGAGCGAAAGTCCCGGAAGACATCTCCCCACGACCCGGGTTTCATGATGCGCGCAGTCCGGACATTCAGTCAGCTCAAGCCCCACCTTTCCTTCCGCCTCTGCGCGTTCCGCGGCTGGGGTTAAGGTCCGCCGACCTTTCCTCCGCATGGCTGTCCGCCGTGCCGGAGTCTTTTTGGCGTCATGCCCCACCCGATCGATCACACAGCCATGAGCGTTGCCGGCCCGCCTGCGCCCCCCGCATAACGGGGCGACGGGACCGGCGCGCGGAACGGATACGGAAAGGAAGAAACATGAACATTCAAGTCAACGACGTTCTCTCGACGCTGCGAAAGTCGATGCTCGTCGACGGGTATCGTCTGATCGTCGACCTGGAAAAGAGCCGCGGCAGCTGGATCGTCGACGCCGTGGACGGATCCCGCTATCTCGACTTTTTCACGTATTTTGCCACGAACACGCTCGGCCACAACCATCCGAAGGTGGCCTGCCCGGAGTTCAGGCAGCGGATGGGAGAGGTGGCCATCCACAACCCGTCCAACGCCGATTTCTACACGCAGGTCATGGCCGACTTCGTGGAAACGTTCGCGCGGATCGCCCGTCCGGCCGACCTGCCGCACCTGTTCTGGGTGGCCGGCGGATCCCTCGCGGTCGAGAACGCGCTGAAGGCCGCGTTCGACTGGAAGGTGCGCAAGAACCTGGCCCGCGGCTACGAGGAGGAACTGGGCTCGAAGGTCATCCACTTCCGCAACGCGTTCCACGGCCGCAGCGGCTACACGCTGTCGCTGACGAACACCGCCGATCCCCGGAAGACGATGTACTTTCCCAAATTCGAGTGGCCGCGGATCAGCCACCCGAAGTGCCGTTTCCCGCTGGACGGTGAAAACCTCCGGGCCACGGTCCAGGCCGAGCAGCACGCGGTGGCCGAAATCGAGAACGCCGTGGAACGCTTCGGCGACGACATCGCCGCGCTGATCATCGAGCCGATCCAGGGCGAGGGGGGCGACAATCACGTGCGCGGCGAGTTCCTCCGGGAACTCCGCCGGCTCGCCGACGAGCACGAGTTCCTGCTCATCTTCGACGAGGTGCAGACCGGCGTCGGCATCACCGGAAAGATGTGGGCCTACCAGAACTTCGGGGTCACGCCGGACATCGTGGCCTTCGGCAAGAAGACGCAGGTCTGCGGCATCATGGCCAGCCGGCGGCTCGACGAGGTGGATTCCGTGTTCAAGGTCTCGTCGCGGATCAATTCCACCTGGGGCGGCAACCTGGCCGACATGGCCCGCTGCCAGCGTTACCTGGAGATCATCGAGGAGGAAAACCTCGTCGAGAACGCCAGGCTGCGCGGTCACTACCTCGTGGAACACCTCGAGGAAATCCAGACGGACTTCCCGAAGCTCGTTTCGCAGGCCCGGGGGCGCGGCCTGATGGCGGCGTTCGACCTGCCGTCGACCGAGCAGCGCGACCTGTTCGTGAAGAAGTGCATGGAAAGAAAGATGATCGTCCTCCCCTGCGGAACGCATGCCGTGCGGTTCCGGCCGTCGCTGACCGTGGAGGATTCCGAGATCGACACAGCCAACGAGATCGCCCGCGCGGTACTCAAGGAAATGAACCCGTAGTCGGAGTCCGGCCGGCGCCCCGCGGGGCTCCGGCCGGATGCCCGCCGCCCCGCGCGGCATGGAGGACGGTACATGGCAGCCAAGATCGTCACGCTCGCCCGGCACATCATGGAGCAGGAACGGCTCTATCCCACGGCCACCGGGGATTTTTCGGACCTGCTTTCGGACATCACGCTCGCGGCCAAGATGATCCAGCGCGAGGTCAACAAGGCCGGTCTCGTCAACATCCTCGGCAAGGCCGGCGACGTGAACGTCCAGGGCGAGGAGCAGATGAAGCTCGACGTCTTCGCCGACATGACGATATTCCAGGCCCTGGATCACACCGGACATCTCTGCGTGATGGCCTCCGAGGAGAACGACGAGGTCCTCCACATTCCCGAGCAGTATCCGTGCGGCAAGTACGTGCTCAACTACGACCCGCTGGACGGCTCCTCGAACATCGACGCCAACGTGTCCATCGGCACGATCTTCTCCATCCTCCGCCGGGTGACCCCGGGCGAGGGGCGCGGCGACATCAGCGACTGCATGCAGGCCGGCTCGAAGCAGATCGGCGCGGGCTACGTCATCTACGGGTCGAGCACGATGCTCGTGTACACGACGGGGCAGGGCGTTCACGGTTTCACGCTCGATCCGTCGGTGGGCGAGTTTCTCCTCTCGCACCCCAACATCAAGACCCCGTCCCGGGGGAAGATCTACTCGATCAACGAGGGAAACAGCCATCTCTGGGACGATGGGACGCGCCGCTACATCGATCACCTGAAGACGCCGGGCAACGGCAGCGGCGGTCCCTACTCGGCGCGCTACATCGGATCCATGGTCTGCGATTTTCACCGCAACCTTCTCTACGGCGGCATCTTCCTCTATCCCGGAGACCGCAAGAATCCGAACGGCAAGCTCCGCCTTCTCTACGAGGCCAACCCGCTGGCCATGCTCATCGAGCAGGCGGGCGGCGCGGCCACCGACGGGACGACGCGGATCATGGACAAGGTGCCGACGAAACTGCACGAACGCACTCCGCTGGTGATCGGGAGCCGGGAGGACGTGGCGGACTACGGCGCGTTCGTCAGGGGAGAAAAGTAGGCGCCGGGCCGGCCGGAAAGCGGGGAGGCCGGCACCCGCGGTTTCTTCGCGGCATCGCCGGGCCGGGCGGCTCCTTCATGCCGCCCTGCCGTGCCTGCGCTCCAGTCCGGCCATGATCACCGCCGCCGCGGCGAAGAACAGCCCCGACACGAGGAACGTGCCGCGGCTTCCGACCAGCGTCATGAGCCCGAGCCCCAGCGGGTTTCCGACGAGCCCGCGGATTCCCACCATCATCACGTGCACGCCCATGTAGCGGGCGGCGTCGCGGCGGCCGGCAAAGAAGATCGGCCCCATCGTCCAGGCGATGTTCACGGCCGACATCGCCAGGCCGTACAGCGCGAAGGCTCCGTACACGGAGGACACCGACCGGCTCGCGGCCATCCACAGCGGATAGACGGCAAGAATCGCGAAGCCGATCACGCCGACCCGCATCACGTTCGTGCGATCGAGGAGCCATCCGAAGAACGGGGACAGCACCGAGATGATCCCCCAGAAGATCAGCCCGCGCGCCGTGGCCACCTCGGAGTACTGGACCCGGATGTCGTCCACCAGGAAGATCGGGATGACCGGCTGCAGCATCATGAACCCGACCCCGTAGATCATGAACGCGATCTCGAACCGGAAAAAGGACGGGTCCTCGCGGAACGTGTCGCGGATGCCGCTCCACGGGTCGCGCAGCCCCCGCTGCACGTCGCCGAGCCAGTCGCCGCCGAGCTTCATGATCTCGAAACGCCCGGCCGGGATTGCCGCGGCATGGCGCCGGGCGCGCTCGATGAACTGCGAGCGGCGCGCGCGGATCCGGTAGAAAATGACGGCCGACAGGGCCCCGAACAGCCCGGCCAGCGGGTAGAGGAACCGGTAGGCCCGGTCGTCGTGATCGAGCCACGCTCCGGCGCCGATCGATCCGGCGATCGTGGCCAGCGCGGTCACCGACATCACGAGGCCGAACACCCGTCCGCGCTCGGGACTCGTGTAGTTCGTCTGGTACATCGCGTTCAGCGCGGGGATCAGGGCGGACGACATCGTGATCGAGAACGCCACCGGCACCACGAATTCCATCGGGGTGACCGCCAGCGCCACGGTCAGCAGGGCGAGGCGGCCGACGAGGCCGAACCGCAGGATGAACCCGCGCTTTTCCCGCCCCTCCATCAGGTTGCCCCAGACCACGGACAGCAGCTGCGACACCGGGGGCACCATCACGAGAAGGGTGATGAGGCCGGGACCCGCGCCGAACGTCTTGCGGAGGACGATGTCGTTCAGCGAAAAAATGCCGGCCACCACCCCTTCGAGCCCGGCGGCGGGCAGGTGGAACCGCGCCGTGTATCGGGATACCCGGGTCAGGGATCGCATCGGTGTCGGGAATGCGCGTGTTTTCAACGGTTTGGCCATGGGCGGGAGAGTTTAGCCGCTGCCCGTTTCTCCGGCGCTCTTTTTTTCACGCGAAACGGCACCGGGTGTATACTGCGGAACAGCGCTGACTGGTCGGGCCGTTCACGAAAGAAAGAGGACGAGGTCGTCGGCACCGCGATCGACGACGAGTTCGCCATCCCGACGGGCGATTCATTCGATCCCATACAGGAGGTTGACCCATGCCTCTCCGCACGCTTCTCGTCACCGCCGCCGCACTCTCCCTTCTTTTCGTTCCCCCGGCAACCCGGGCCCAGGAGCCGCCGAAATTCATTCTCGAATGGGGCGGAACTCCCGGTACACCCGACGGGCTGGCCGCACCGAACGGCCTGGTCGCGGGGAGCAATGCGATTGTCGTCGTCGACGGATCCGGCCGGCTCGTCACGCGTTTCACCCACGAGGGCGGGATGATCTCCGGCTGGAACGCTCCCACGGGATCCAACAGCACCCGCGACCTTCAGTCCGGTTACTACGGCATTGCCCTGGCTCCCGGTGGCCGCACGCTGCTCACCGCCGAAATGTCCGACCGGGTGGAGCTCTATTCCGGGGAGGGGACGCTGGTGCGAAGCTGGAGCGGCGGAGACGACGAGGGCGACCTGAAGCGCCCGCGCGGCGTGGCGGTCAGCGCCACCGGGTTCACGTACATCGCCGATTCCGGCAATCACCGCATCCTCAAGTACAAGGACGAGAACACCCTGGTGGCGCAGTGGGGGAGTTTCGGGTCCGGCGCCGGCCAGTTCGACACGCCGAGCGGCATAGCCGTGAGCGTATTCGGCCACGTGTTCGTCACCGACGAGGGGAACAACCGCGTCCAGCGGTTCACGGAAGACGGCGCGTTCGTCATGCAGTGGGGATCAACCGGTTCCGCCGACGGACAGTTCCTCTCCCCGACGGGCATTACCACGGACGACCTGGGAAACGTGTACGTCGTGGACACCCACAACAACCGCGTGCAGAAGTTTTCCGCGGAAGGTTTCTACCTCTACAAGTTCGCGGCGGACGGGGACGGAGAGTCGATCGCGCCCATGGGGATCGCCGTGGACGCCGGCGGCAGCATCTACGTGAGCGACCGGTCCCGCAACCGGGTGCTGAAGTTCGGCTACCCGATTCCGGTGGACAACGCCACCTGGTCCGGCATCAAGGCGCTCGGCGCCGGAAGGCCTTGATCCGGCTCCAGGTCGACGGTTCCGTGGCCACGTCGTCGCAAACCACGCCGAAGCTGCCGAGCGTGCCGCACTCGAAATCCTCGAACACCGGCGACGAGGCCTGCAGGCCGTAGTCGCCCGCCGAAGTCGGCGCAAGCGCGCAGTCGACCGGCTCGCAGAACAGCGGATCGGCAAACCGGAGGCTCGGCGAGATCGGGAGCGTGCCCGGGCCGGAGGTTGCGTCGATGTCGCTGCAGGTCCGGTCCACGGAGGAGCCGGCCCCGGCGTACAGACCGGATCCCGCGGACGCGCAGTTGCCCCAGACGATGGATCCCTGGATCGCCGCGGGTTGACCGGCCACCAGCACTCCGCCCCCCTGGCCGCCGCCGTTGTTTCCGGCGATCGTGCAGCCCGTGATGTTGAGGCCGCCCCCGCCCGAGGCATGCACGCCGCCCCCGGCGGCGGCCGCGTTTCCGGTGATCGTGCAGAACATGAACTCCGGGGATCCTCCGCTCGCAAGGACGCCTCCGCCGGCCCCGGCGGAAAAGTTGCCGCGGATCGTGCAGTTCAGAAAGCGGGGGAACCCGTTGACGATCGACACGCCGCCCCCCTCCGGGGCCAGGTTTCCGGTGATGTCGCAGTTGCGGACCGTCGGCGAGGATCCGATGAGCGCGATTCCGCCGCCGGACACGTTGACGTTTCCGTTCCGGATCGTGAATCCGTCGATGACCGCGGCGGTCGTTTCCCCGCCGGCGAGGAAGAAGGCGCGACCGGCCCCCCCGGCGTCGAGGATCGTCGCCTCCGGACCGGCCTCGGACAGGAGCACGATGTCGAGCCCGCCGAACCCCAGTTCCTTGTTCCCGTCGCCGGTGTAGGTGCCGGGAGCCACGAGGACGGTGTCTCCGGCCGCCGAGGCCTCCAGGGCCGCCCGGATCGTGACAAACTGCGCCGGCACCCGGTGCGTCGCCGCGTCGACGGAAGGGACTACCGGTGCGGACAGGGCGATCGCCAGGAGGGCGGCGGTCGGGACGGCCGGCCGGAGCCGGCTCTGGCGGAGCAATTTCATCTCCCGATTGTCCGGCAGCAAAAGAATCTCTTCAAGGCCCGCGGCGCGCAACTTTGTCCGCGGACCCGCGTGGTGTTATAAACATGCGACGCGCCGTTCGCTGAAACGGGAGACACAACGCAGGAGGGCAGAATGGAAGACCATCCCCCCGGACCGCCGCCCCTCGAGGGCGGGATCCGGTCGATCCCCTGGGAGGAACCGGGCCGGCCCTTCCTGGCGGCCCTTCTCGAAACGATCCGCCTGTTCGTCACGAGTCCCGCCGAGGCGTTCCGGAGGATGCCGGTCGGCGGCGACCTCTTCCGTCCGCTCGTCTACGCGGTGCTGATCGGATGGGCCGGCGCGATCGTCACGTCGATCTATGAACTCTTCTTTTCGATGACGCTCTGGCAGTTCCTGCCGGGTCTCGACGAAACGACGAACATGCTCGCGGAAACGACCGGCCACTTCATCGGCATTTTCATGGCGCCGTTCGTGATTCTCATCGCGCTCTTCATCTGGAGCGCGGTCACGCATCTCCTCCTGACGATGCTGGGGGGCGCAGGCGCCGGTTACCAGGCCACGCTGCGCGTCCAGTGCTACGCGATGACCGCGTCGATCGCCGAGGCGATCCCGATCGGCGGCGGGCTCATCACCTGCATCTGGTCGCTCGTCCTCCAGATCATCGGTCTCGCGGAAATCCACACGGTGACGCGGGGCAAGGCGGCCATGGCCGTTCTTCTTCCGTTCGGACTCTGCTGCTTCTGCGGAATGATGGGGATGATGCTGGCCGGCGTGGGCGTCCTCTCGGCGATTCTCGGAAACCGGTAGCGCCTGACCGTGCCCGCGGCGCGATCGTTTCGCCCCGCCGGCCCCGGCGACCGGATCGTGGCCGGGCTCTGGTGCGCCTCTTCGCTCGCGCTTCTCGGCGCCGGTTTTCTGCTCAGGGACCGGACGATTTCCGCGGAGTGCTCGTTCAAGACGCTGTTTCACCTGGCCTGCCCGACCTGCGGCATGACCCGGGCGTTCACGCGCATCGTCGCGGGGGATCCCGTCGGCGCCCTGGCGATGAATCCGCTCGCCGTGGTCGCCGGCCTCGTCTTCATCGCCGCCGGCGTCGCCGCGCCGCTCTGGGTGATGGCCCGGGCGCCGGTCCCGGTTCGATTCGGCTCCCTGCCGGCCGCCGTGCGCATCGGCGCGCTTCTCCTGTTTCTGGCCAACTGGGCCTACCTCGTCGCCGCGGGAGTTTGATAGAATCGCCGCGTTCGTTCGACCACACTCCATCTCCCGGGAATCGACTCCGTGAATCCACCGAAAGACACAGAGGCCGACGGTCGCGCCCATATCTCGTTCACCCTGAACGGCGAACGGGTCCGCGCGTCCTTCGACGCGTACAAGACGCTGCTCGAGGTTCTCCGCGAGGACCTGAACCTGACCGGCACGAAGCACGGCTGCGAACTCGGCGAGTGCGGCACCTGCGCGCTGCTGCTCGACGGCAAGCCCGTTCTGTCCTGCCTGGTCCTCGGCCTCGACGTCGAGGATCGCGAGGTCGTCACCGTGGAGGGGATGGCCGACGGGCCGGAACTGCATCCGCTCCAGGCGGCGTTCGCCGATCTCGGCGCGGCACAGTGCGGCTACTGCACGCCGGGCATCCTGCTCACCGCCCAGGCTCTGCTCCGGGACGACCCGAAGCCGACCCGCGACACGATCAGGGAAGCGCTGGCCGGCAACCTCTGCCGCTGCACCGGCTACATCAAGATCTACGAGGCGGTGGAACTGGCCGCCGCCCGCATGCGCGGCGAGGACATCGAGCCGACCGAGGAGACGATCTATGGCCGGCCGTAACGGAAAGGGGAACGAAAAGCGCCCGGTCCGCCGCCCCGGCGATCCGACGCCGCTCATCGGTCCGGAAAAGCCGCGCGAGACGCGGGCCGACCGCGAGGGATTCAAGTCCGTCGGACGGCCGTACCGCCGGGTGGACGGGCGGGCCAAGGTCACCGGGCTGACGAAGTTCGCCGATGACTTGAATCTGCCCCGGATGATCTTCGCCAAGATCCTCCGCAGCCACGTGCCGCACGCCAGGATCGTCTCGATCGACACGACGGAAGCCGAGGCGATGCCCGGCGTCTTTGCCGTGCTCACCGGCGCGTCGATGCCGATTATGTTCGGCATCCTCCCGGTCAGCCAGGACGAGCACGCGCTCTGCGTGGACCGTGTCCGCTTCGTCGGTGACCCGGTGGCCGCGGTGGCCGCGGTGGACGAGGAGACGGCGTTCCAGGCGATGAACACGATCAAGGTGAAGTACGAGCCGCTGCCGGAGATCGCCTCGATCGACGCCGCGCTCGCGACCACCGACGACCCGATGCACGACTACGGGGATTCCGGCAACATCCACAAGCTCGTGTCGCTGGAGTTCGGCGATGTCGAGGCGGCGATCGACGGCGCCGAGCACGTGCTCGAGGAGAGCTACTTCTTCGAGGGGAACACGCACCTGCCGATGGAGCAGCACGCGGCGGTGGCCTATTTCGACCCGGACGAAAAACTCACGCTCTGGTCGTCCACCCAGACGCCGCATTACGTGCACAAGGCGCTGGCGAAGGTCCTCGAGATGCCGCCCAGCCACATCCGCGTCATTGCCATGCCGAATGGCGGCGGGTTCGGCGGCAAGAGCGATCCGTTCAACCACGAAATCGTGGTGGCCAAACTCTCGATGATCACCGGCCGGCCGGTGAAGGTCACGATGACGCGGGAGGAAGTCTTCTACTGCCACCGCGGGCGGCACCCGGTCCTGATGTGGATCCGGACCGGCGTGGACAAGACCGGCGCCATCCAGGGGATGCACTTCCGGTCGTTCCTCGACGGCGGCGGTTACGGGAGCTACGGCGTGGCGTCCACGTTCTACACCGGGGCGCTGCAGACGGTCACCTACAAGGTGCCGAAGTACAAGTTCGAGGGGGCGCGCTGCTTCACGAACAAGCCGCCGTGCGGACCGAAGCGCGGGCACGGCACGCCGCAGCCGCGGTTCGCGCTCGAGGTGCACCTGGACCGGATCGCGGAAAAGCTGAATCTCGATCCCGCCGAGATGCGGCTCAGGAATCTCCAGCCCGCGGACTCCGTCACGGCCAACTACCTCAAGATAGGCTCGATGGGTCTCGGCCCGTGCATCGAAAAAGTCGTCGAGGGCTCCGGCTGGAAGAAGCGGTTCCGCAATCTTCCGCACGGCAAGGGGCTCGGCCTCGCCTGCTCGTCGTACATCACCGGGGCGGGGCTTCCGATCTACTGGAATTCCATGCCGCACTCCGGCGTGCAGCTCAAGGTGGACCGCGGCGGCGGCGTCACGGTGTTCTGCGGCTCCACCGAGATCGGCCAGGGGTCCGACTCGATCCTCGCGCACATCGTGGCGGAGGTTCTCGGCATCGATCCGTTCGACATCCGGGTCGTCACCGCCGACACCGACTTGACGCCGGTGGACCTCGGCTCCTACTCGAGCCGGGTGACGATCATGACCGGCAACGCCGCGATCCAGGCCGCCGAGCGGGCGAAGGAGCTGATGGCGCAGGCGGTGGCGGAAAAACTCTCCGCGCCGAAGCGGGTCCGCCCCGGCGATCCTCCGGCGCCGCCGCCGGTCAGGGTGCCGGCCGGGCGTCTCGTGTTCGCCGGGCGCCGCGTGTTCGACGCCGAGGAGCCGGAGCGGGGGATGTCGTTCGCCGATGCGGCGGTGGCCACCGAAACGAAGTTCGGCACGGTCGGCACCGTCGGCTCCTATGTGCCGCCGGCGTCGCCCGGCAAGTACAAGGGTGCGGGCGTCGGACCGTCACCGGCATACTCGTACAGCGCGGCGGTCGTCGAGGTCGACGTAGACCCCGAAACCGGCATCGTCACGGTGCCGACGATCTGGATCGCCCACGACATCGGCCAGTGCATCAACCCGATCCTCTCGATGGGGCAGGTCGAAGGCGGCGTGTACATGGGCCTCGGCGAAGCGCTCATGGAGGAGATGGTCTACCGCGGCAACCGCAACGTCGTGCACAAGTTTCCGTCGATGCTCGAGTACAAGAGCCCGACGACCCTCGAAATGAGCGACGTGATCACCTACCTGATCGAGGATCCCGATCCGAACGGACCGTTCGGCGCCAAGGAAGTCGGCCAGGGTCCCCTGCTCCCGATCATGCCCGCCGTGGCCAACGCGGTGTACGACGCCGTCGGCGTCCGGATCGACGAGATCCCGGTGACGCCGGACAAGGTCCTCAAGGCGCTCCGCGAAAAGGCGAAGGGGAAGCCCGGTCGTTACGGCCCGAAGGGCGTGCCCGACATCGAGTGGCCGGAGCCGCTGTGGATGAAGACGCCCGACGAAGGGGGCGACGGCCGGCCGGAGAATGATCCGCCGCGCAGGAAAAAGCTCAAGGTGTAGCACGACGCAGTCGGCCAGTGATCCCGGCCCCGGCCAGGCCCCCGATTCAGGAGGTCGTCGATGCGGAACATCCTGTTTCTTGCCCTGTTTCTGACGCTCGTGTCCTGCGGCGGATCCAAATCGCCGACCGGAGGAACCGCGGCTCCCACCGTCACGTTCAGCAATCCCCCCCACGGCGCCATTGTGTCGGGAACCGTGACCCTGTCCGCCGCGGTCACCAACGCGGACAGCATCCGCTTCCAGGTCGGCGGGGCCGTGATCGCCACTACAATGTTTCCCTCCGTGTCGACGAGCTGGAATTCCGCCTCGGTGACGGACGGCGCCCACGTGCTGCGCGCCGTGGCCATGGGGCCTGGCGGATCGGCGACCGCCGAAATCTCCGTTACCGTGCAGAACGGCGGGGGCGGCGTTTCCATCGCCGTCAACGTGACGCCGCCCACTGCGACGGCGGCATTGAACGGAACCGTCCAGTTCGCGGCCGGCGTGACGAACACCGTCAATCAGAACGTCACCTGGTCGGTCATTGAAGGCGCCGGCTTCGGTACCGTGACCCAGGCCGGGCTCTACAGGGCTCCGGCGACGTTGCCGAGTCCGGCCGTCGCCACCGTGCGGGCCGTCAGCCAGGCCGACCCGACGAAGAGCGCGACCGCGCGCTGACCGGACCCGGCGGCCCGGCCATTCCCCAGGCGGCGCTGCAGCAGGCGTTCGCCGCGGGAACGGACGTCTCGCTCACCGCCGACGAACTCGTGAAGGGCGGGGCGGAACTCGTCTTCATTGCCAGCATCGCCAACGGGGGTACCCTGACCCTGACGGGTACCCTGACCGAGAACGCCGCGGCTCCGAACGGGTTCACCTGGGCTGCGACGCCGAACGACCGGATGATCGTGAACTTCTCCGGCGGGCAGACTCTTGTCGCACGGTTTGCCGCGTTCCAGGGCTTTCTGGGCGGAACCTTCGAGGACTTCGTCGACTTCCATTCGAATCTCGACTTCACCGTGGCGCTGGCCGGCAGTTTCGATCTCCGGGTGCGGTCGGCCAGCGGAAATCCGGCTGCGCCCGATCTTCCCGGGACGGCGTCGCCGGCCGGTGTGACGGTGTTCGAACGGCGGGTCACCGGAACGTTCCTCTCCGAAGGGGAGTCGCTCGTGGTCGACCTGACCCATACGGGCCGCCGCGACAGCGACATCAGCGGTGGCAGCATCGACTTTCTGAGCGAGGAGAGCACGGGCGGAACCATCACCGCACCGGGGGGACAGATCACCGTGGACGCGACCTACAGGTATCGCCTCGTCCGCTTTGACAATTTCGTGGAGAACGTGACCCGGACCGTGAACAGCCAGGTCGTGGCCGGCGGCGTCACCTGGAAGTTCGACAACGCGTTCGTCCGCAAGGCCTACTTCAACAACCGGGTGTCCGAACCGGACTTCTGGGTCGCCCAGGGAACGCTGCGCCGGAACGGGCAGCCGGAGGCCCTGGTGCGCTTCGACCGGCCGGTGCTCAACGGGGATGCGTTTCCCGGCCCGAGGGCCGAACTCGCTTTTTCGGGAGGTGAGGTGGTCCCTCTTGCACCGTCGCTGCCCGGAAGGACGCCCGGACAAGATCCTCAAGGATCCATGAGGAAGCGGCCCGTCGCGATTTTCGACGGGGTCTCGAGACGGTAGAAGTAGACGCCCTGGCGTCGTGCGCGACGGGCATCCCGGCGCGAGCGGTTGTTGTATCACTCCACAAGCAGGGATCAGGGGTTGTTGGGTGTCTTCGAACCGGAATATGATCGCAGGAGTTATCCCCCTTCGACTGATCTCCCCCGGGCCCAGAAACAATCCGTTTCCGGTCCAGGAGATAAGTCGTTGACTTAGTAGGTCAGCGGCTTATAATCGTCAATGCAATTCGAATGGGACGAATGGAAGAACTCTGAAAACCGCCTTTTGCACGGAATCTCGTTTGAAGAGGTCGCCACACTATTTACCGGTGAAGGTTATCTCGAAATTTATGACGAGGCCCACTCCGATTTCGAAGATCGCTTCATCGCCATTGGCCCCGTCCTGGGGCGTATTGTCTACGTTGTATGGACTGAACCGGAGGACGACATCGTGCGCATCATCAGTGCCCGACGGGCCTCCCGGCGCGAGCGGTTGTTGTATCACTCCACGATGGGATGGAAATCATGAGCGACATGCCTGAACTGACAGAAAAAGACTTTGCCCGGGGCATGCCCGCCCGCGTACGCAAACGTCTGATGGCCGGAGTGTTTGAAACCGGCGACGACATCGCTTCACTCAGGCGTTTCGTCGGCCTCACGCAGGTTCTGTTTGCCGAGGCCATGGGCATCAGCGTTCATACGCTCCGGAACTGGGAACAGGGGAGAAGGCGACCGGTCGGCCCGGCCCTCGCTCTCCTGCGCATTGCTGCACGGCATCCGCGTATCATTCGAGGGAATATTGATTCGGCGGCCTGAACGACCGCCTGCTCTTCCCGGCCCGCTTCCATCGCTGCCCGGAAGGACGCCCGGACAAGATCCTCAAGGATCCATGAGGAAGCGGCCCGTCGCGATTTTCGAAAGGGTCTCGAGACGGTAGAAGTAGACGCCTGCACGCGACGTTCCCCGCGGAGACCAGACCCATCGGTTGAGTCCATCGGGAAGCATCGCGCTCTCGGTCGAAACGAGCCGGCCGCTCACGTCGAACACCGAAAGGCGGCCGGGGCCCGGCGCGTCGAGGCGGAACTCGATGACGACCGGTCCGCGTCGCCGTCGAAGTCGGCCAGGACGAGCTCGAACGTGCGGTAACCGGTGAGGAT
>CAZQVN010000024.1:24647-51168 GCA_964596775.1 uncultured bacterium | reverse complement strand
GATCCCGCGGAAAACCTGATGTAGTAGGTTCCGGCCGCGACCGGCGCACCGCCGCCGTTCGTGGCGTCCCACTCCACCCGATGCTCGCCCACTCCTTCGAGCCCGTCCCGGAGCTGGCGGACCAGGCGGCCGTGGACGTCATGGACCGAGATGGAGACGGGAACATCACCGTTTCCGGCCACGTCGCTTCCGATCGTGTAGTTGAGCACCGACCGGCTTGCGAACGGATTCGGCCAGACCGGCGAGGCCGCCGTCATCGGGCGCGCGCTGATCGAGGACGCCGACACGGGGCCGGCCCAGGTCGGCGCACCGGCCCGGTCGATGAGCTCGACCCAGTAGTGATACAGGATGCCGGGCTCGGTGGTCCGGTCGAGATGGACGAACTCGGTGCCCGTGACCGGCACGGCTTCCGGGGTCAGCGCCTCGCGGGAGTCGAACTCGATCGAGCGGGAGCGATGGACCCGGGCCACCGTGGCCGCGCCCTCCTCGGTCAGCGTGAGCGAGATCGTCACGCCCGAGGTGCCGCCGGCCGCGTTGAGACGCGCGAACGGCACCGGAACCGGCTGCTCCTCGGGAATCCACAGCAGCGCCGGAGCGAGGCCGAACTCGCCGGTCGGCTGGGGCATGGGAGCGTGGTCGGTCACATAGGTGGTGCCGCTCGGGCTGCCGGGCGAGTCGTTGACGAACATCGAGAAGGAGCTGACGCGGCCCGTCCGGTTGACGAAGCCGCCGTCGGTCACGTGGAGGAACCACGGGCGCATGAACGTGGGCGGGAGGTACGGCTCGGCGCCGTCCCCCTGGTTGAATCCGACCGACCAGAAGTGCTCGATCGTGCCGAGCGTCGAGGTGCCGGTGTTCGGCGGAACGGCCGGGTTCAGCACCACCCGGGCGCTGTCCTGTCCGTTTTCCCCGGGGCCCAGGACCTCGAAGTTCGCGTTCCCGAGGCCGCCGGGCGAATAGTCGAGGTCCGCGCCGATGCGGACGAGGAGATCGTTGTCGACCGCGTTGTGGATGATGCTGTAGAACACCGTGGCCACGCGGGCCAGCGTGCCGTAGCTGGCGGGAACCGGGGGTTCGAGATGCGAACCGCCGGTCAGGTCGATCCACTCGACCCGGTACCAGTAGCGGCTCCCGAGCGTCAGGCCGGGATCGTTGTCCTGGTAGGTGTAGGGGGTCCGGTTGTCGTCCCCCTGGATGATCGGATCCCCGGTGCCGAGGATCGGCACCCCGTTGAGCTGCGTGAACGCGCCGGGAGATCCGCCCGCGTCCGGAGCCCGGTACACGTTGAACCCGAGGAACGGATACTCGCGCTGCGTGATCCAGGTGAAGTCGATCCGGCCGAGCTGGGGAAGGGCGACCGCGCGGATCTGCGTCACCTGCACGCCGCTCGTGCTGTTCAGCGCTTCCTTCATGGCGGCGTAGGTGTCCACGAGGCCGTAGCCGCAGCTCAGGTCGTAGTTCGGGTCGATCCCGTACGGATCCTGCCCCCGGTCCCCCGTCGTCTTCGCGGTGGGGATGTTGTGTTCCGCGGTGTTCTGGAGAATGGTGCGGATCTGGAGGGGGGTGAGGGTCGGCCTTGCCTGGAGAAGGAGCGCGGCGCAGCCGGCCACGTGCGGAGCGGCCATGCTGGTTCCGGACAGCTGCGAATGCGCGGAACCGTCGGTGGTCGGATCGCCGCTCGCGGAGATGATCCCGGCCCCCGGAGCGACGACGCTCGGCTTGTATTCGTCGAAGTGGTCGGCGTCTCCGTCGTCGTCACGGACCCCTTCGTTCGAGAACGTGGTGACCCGGTCGTCCGTCCGGTCGAGAGTCCGCCCGTGCGTGGTCGCCCCGACGCAGATCGCGTTGTCGGCGGCGCTCGGAGAGGACACGCAGTCGATCGCGTCGTCGTTGCCGGACGCCACGACGACCACCATTCCGGCCGCGACCGCGGCGTTGACCGCGGCGTTGGAAGCCCCGCTGCCGTTGCTGGTTCCGCTGCCGGTCGCGCACTCGGTGGAGCCGAGCGACATGTTGATGACGTCGATCCCCTGCCAGATGCTGCCCGGCAGAAGTCCCGGCCAGAGCGTGTTCCGGTTCGCGATGCACCAGTCGAGCCCGCGGGTGCTTCCGCCCACGCTGGCCCCGGCGTCGGAGAGAACCTTGCAGTCGACCAGGCGCGCGCCCGGGGCCACGCCGGTGAAGTAGCCGCCCGGCCCGCCGGTTCCCATGGCCGATCCGGCCACGTGGGTGGCGTGATAGCTCGACGCCGAGCCCCCGTGATCCTGCGGGTTCGCGCTTCCGTTCAGCGGGGTGGAACAGGCCTGCTGGCCGCACCAGAACTCGCCGCCGCCGAGGAACTTGCCCTTGAGCCCTTCGTGACCCGGATAGCCGGGGTTGACCTGGTCCACTTCGTCGTTGACGCCGGTGTCGAGGATCGCGATGACGATGCCGGTGCCGTCATAGCCCATTTCCCCGCGCACCGACGGGAAGAGCGCGTAGTCCTCGGCCGCCGCGAGTCCGCGGGAATCCCGAACGCGGACGACGCGCGAGCCGTAGTGGTTGAGCGCGTAGAACACCGGAACCGCCTCGACGGCCGTCACGCCGGGAAGCGTGGCGATGACCTGGATCTGCGCCCAGGTGGCCCGGGACTCGATGTAGTCTATGCTGTAGAAGGGCCAGACCATCGAAACGCCGGTGGCCGAAAGAAGAGCCTGCTCCGTGACTCCGGGCTTGCTGCCGTACCCCACGTAGATGGCATAGACGATGTCCGCGCCGACCTGTTCGACGCCGATCGACATGCGGTCCGAGGGGTCGTTGTTCACGAACGCATGGGCCCAGCCGTTCAGCTGCACCCTCTCGATCGAATCGTCGATCCTGTTCAGGTTGGCATCGACGTAGGCGGACGCCGGCATGACCGATCCGACGACGAGGGACACGACGGCGAGCCAGAAGGCCAGCCGCGGGCCGGGGGATTTCACAGCTTCTTTCACTTGAGGGCTCCCTTTCCTTTGAGGTCCTGTGATGGGTCACCCGGCTCGTCGAAGGACAAGCCCCGGTGCCGCGTGATACAGGGGAACTCTGCGGGAGGGGTGTTGACTCAGACTTGACTGAGGGAAGGGAGGGCGCTACAAGTCGTTGTGGCTGATTGAATTGAAGAATTTGCTGCCGCGCAGCAGGCATCCGGACCCGGCGGGGGGGCGGCAGCGGGCGCGTGACCGGCTCCCGGGGCCGCCTCAGCTTTCCCGGGGCGCCCCTCCCAGTGCGACCTTGAGCACCAGGTAACCGGCGGCGCCGGCCACCAGCGACCCGCAGAGGATCCCGAGCCGCTCCAGCCCCTGGAAACCGCCCCCCTCGAACGCCAGCGACGCGATGAACAGGCTCATGGTGAACCCGATCCCGCAGAGCACCGACACCCCGGCGAGGTGCGACCAGCGGACGCCCTCGGGAAGCGACGCCGCGCGGAGGACCATGGCCGCCCCGCAGAACAGCAGGATCCCGACCGGCTTTCCGACGACGAGGCCTAAAACGATGCCGAGCGGCACCGGGTGCAGGAGGTCGCCGAACGACAGGCCGGCCAGCGGGATCCCGGCGTTGGCGAACGCGAACAGCGGCAGTATGCCGTAGGCCACCCAGGGGTGGAGCGCGTGCTCCAGGTGATGCAGCATCGATCGGCCCGGAGTTCCGTCGGGCAGCGTTTTGGGCCGGAGCGGGATGAACATCGCCAGCACGACGCCGGCCAGCGTGGCGTGGACCCCGGACTTGAGGACCGCCACCCAGAGCGGGAACCCCAGCAGGAAGTAGGCCGTCGGCCGGGTGACTCCCGCCCGGTGGATCACCGCCAGCCCGGCGATGAGGATCGCGGAGACGATCAGCGCCACGGTCGAGAGCTTCGCCGTGTAGAAGATCGCGATCACGATGATCGCGCCCAGGTCGTCGAAGATCGCCACCGACAGGAGGAACGCCTTGATCGCCGGCGGCACCCGGTTTCCGAGCAGCGAGAGAACGCCGAGCGCGAACGCGATGTCGGTGGCCGAGGGAATCGCCCAGCCGCGCATCGCCGTCGGGTCCGAGAGGTTGAAGCCGGCGTAGATCGCCGCCGGCGCCAGCATCCCGCCGACCGCGGCGAACCCGGGCAGCGCCGCCCGGCGGAGGCTCGACAGGTGCCCCTCCACCACTTCCCGCTTCAGTTCCATCCCGACCAGGAAGAAGAAGACGGCCATCAGCCCGTCGTTGATCCAGAGGATCAGGGCCTTCGACAGGCCGAAATCGCCGAGCTTGATCGTGAACGGCAGCTCGAGCCACGCGGTGTAGTACGGTGCCAGAGGCGAGTTCGCGGTGATCATGGCCAGCACCGCGCCGATCATCAGAAGAATGCCGCCCGACGACTCGAGGCGCAGAAACTCACGGAGATACGTGACCGTCCGGTCACCGATGGCTGCCATCCGGCTTTTTCCCTCCACGGAACGATGAAAACGGAACAATCGAAAGAACCCGGGTCAATGAGGAAGGTACCCCTCAATGAGAGTCTTGTCGACGCGGAAAGGTTCGGCGGCCGGCAGAAGACCCGGGTGACCCAACCCCCTGATTCTGCTAATCTTCGCCGTCATGAGCGAGCCCGTCGCATGAAGGAACTCAGCCTGATGGAACGCCTCCGGGACCGGCGCGTGGACCGGTCCGCCGAGATCAACACGTCCGTGCTGGCCGAGTCCGTCCTGAGCAACCTCCGGCGGATGCTGAACACCCGCCAGGGGATCGCGCTGACGGTGCCCGACTACGGCCTTCCGGACATGTCCGACATGGTGCACTTGTTTCCGGAGGCCGTGGACATCTGCCGGCGCAGCATCCGGCAGTCGATCGAGAACTATGAACCGCGGTTGAAGAACATCGTCGTGACCAGCGCCATCGATCCGGACGATCCGTTCAATCTCCGTTTCGAGATACGGGCCCAGCTGGTCACGGACCGCGAAACGAGCCCCATCCAGTTTTTCACGACGCTCGACGCGTCCGGCCAGGCCGACGTCAGCCGCTGACCGGCCGTCAAGCAGAGAGGAACCGTGTTCAACCGCTACTACCAGGACGAGCTGACGTTCCTCAGGGAGATGGGCCGGGAGTTCGCCCAGGCCCACCCGGACGCCGCCCACCTGCTGGCCGACCGCGGCAGCGATCCCGACGTGGAACGGCTGCTCGAGGGGTTCGCGTTTCTCTCGGGGCGCCTCCGCCAGAAGCTCGACGACGAGCTTCCCGAGCTGACCCACTCCATGATGAGCCTGCTGTGGCCGCACTACCTGCGCCCGATCCCCTCCATCACGCTGATGCAGTTCCAGCCCTCGAAGGGCGCGGCCAAGGAGCGCCGGGTGGTGCCGCGCTGGACGGAAGTGGACTCGGTGCCGGTGGACGGCACGGTCTGCCGGTTTCGCACCTGCTTCGACGTGCCGATCGACCCGGTGGAAATCGTCGAGGCCGCGCTGGAGAACCCCGGCGCCGGAGCGTGGACGATCCGCATCCGCTTCCGGACCACCGGACCCAAGGTGCCGCTGCTCGACGTCCCGCGGCTGCGGCTGTTCCTGGCCGGCGAGCCGAACGTGACCAGCGCGCTCTACTACCTGCTGACCCGCTGCGTCACCGAGGTGTCCGCGCAGTCGGTGGCCGGCGGGAAGGTCCTGGCCCGGATGTCGCTTCCGAAGGACGCGGTGAAGGGAGCGGGATTCGCCGATGACGAGTCGCTTCTCCCCTACCCGGCCCACTCGTTTCCCGGCTACCGGCTGATCCAGGAGTATTTCGCGTTCCCGCAGAAGTTCCTGTTCATCGACATCGACAACATCGACCGCCTCCGCGATCTCGGCGGCGACGATCTCTTCGAGATCGTGATGAGGCTCAGGGAGCAGCCGCGCACGGCGCTGCGGCTGACGCCGGAGAACTTCCTGCTCGGCTGCGCGCCCGCCGTCAACCTGTTCGAGCGGGACGGCGATCCGATCCGCGTCGATCACGACAAGACGGAGTATCTCGTGAGGCCCGCCGCGAAGAACCCGGCGCACTTCGAGATCTTTTCCGTGAACGACGTGAAGGGCTTTGCCCAGGGGACGGCGGAACCGCGGGACTACCCGTCGTTCTACTCCTTCCTGCAGAAGCCGGGCGAGGTGCGGAAGGACGCGCTGTTCCATTACGCGCGGCTGAAACCGGCGGTGGTCGGCGAGGGCACGGAAACGTACCTGTCGTTCTTCAGCGCCGCCGGCGAGCGGGGCCTGCCCCCCACCGAGACGATCTCGCTGAGCCTCACCTGCACGAACCGGAAACTGGCCCGCGGCCTCCGGGTCGGCGACATCGCCACCGCCACCACGTCCAGTCCGGAGTTCGCGCGGTTTCGCAACATCTCCAACGTGACGCCGTCCGTGCCCCCTCCGCTCGGCGGGGACCTCCAGTGGCGGCTGATATCGCATCTGACGATGAACTACCAGTCGCTGACCAGCGTGGAGGCGCTCCGGACGCTGCTGTCGCTCTACAATTTCCAGGCGCTTCAGGACCGGCAGGCGGCGCGGGAAAACGAGCTCAAGCTGGAATCGATCCGCTCGGTGGCCGTCCAGTCCGCGGACGCGATCTACCGCGGCGCCGTCGTCCGGGGGCTGCACACGACGGTCGAAATGTCCGAGGCGAACTTTGCCGGCGAGGGGGATCTCGTCCTCTTTGCGGCGGTGCTGAATGAGTTCCTGTCCCTCTACGCCAGCCTGAACAGCTTCAGCCGGCTGACGGTCAAGAGCGCGGAAAGCGGGGAAACGTACACGTGGACACCGAGACTGGGCCGACAGAACATCCTCTGATCGAGGCGCTGCTCAGGGAGGGTCACCGCTTCAGCTTCTTCCAGGCGGTGAGCCTGCTCGAGCGGTCGAAGGACGGAGTCGTGTCGGTGGGAGGCACCGGTCCGGCGGCCCAGGAACTGCTGCGGTTCCGGCCGGACGTGAGCCTCGGGTTTCCGCCCGGTTCGGTCAGCGAAATCGAGCGCCTCGAAAGCGCCGACGTGGAAACCTCGGGCTTTTCCATGGCCAAGGGCGGCGACGAGCGGTACCGGATCACCTCCACGCTGATGGGGCTGTACGGCACCAACTCCCCGCTGCCGAACCACTGGGCCGAGGAGATCCTCTTCGAGTACCAGCACGACACGACCGCCCGCGACTTCCTCGACATCTTCCATCACCGGCTCTATTCGCTGTTCTACCGGAGCTGGACGAAGTACCGCTTCCACGTGCAGTACCGGCTCGACAGTGACGACCGGTTCACGCCTCGGCTGTTCGCGCTGCTCGGCCTCATGCCGGACGCGGTGCGCCGGTCCGTCGGCCTTCCCGCCGAGCGCCTGCTCCGCTACACGGGGCTTCTCGTGCAGCGCCCCCGCTCCGGCGCGGGGCTCGCCGCCTTGCTTTCCGACTGGTTCGACCTGCCGGTCACGGTCGAGCCGTGCCGCGGCCGATACGTGGACGTGTTCGGCGCCGACCTGCTCCGGCTCGGCACGGGCGCCTGCACGCTCGGAACCGACGCCCTGCTCGGGTCGCGCGTGTTCGACGTGAGCGGGCAGTTCAAGGTGCGGCTGGGACCGATGGACTACGCATCGTACTGCCGCTTTCTCCCGGACGGCCCCGATCACGCGCTGTTCCGGTCGCTCGTCCGCCTGTTCGTCACCGATCACCTCGACGCCGAGATGGAGCTGATCCTGAAAGGCGACGAGGTTCCGCCGCTCGACCTCGACCCCGAAGAACCGCACCGGCTCGGCTGGAACAGCTGGCTCCGGGGCGAATCGTCACCCGACGTCGGCACCGTCTTTTCCATGAGGGAAAACTGATGATCTCCGTCGAACCAAAATCGCTTCTCCGCCGGTTGAACAAGCACTGCTACCAGGCGCTGGACGCTTCCGCCGGTTTCTGCGTGAACCGCCAGCACTACGAAATCACCGTGGAACACCTCCTGATCAAGATGCTCGAGGTGCCCGGCACCGATATCCACGACATCCTCCGCAACTACGGGATCGACACCGCCCCGCTCGTGAAGCGGCTGACGCATCACATCGACCGGATGAAGACCGGCAATTCCGGCCGGCCGGTGTTCTCCCCGATCCTGCTCGAGTGGTTCCAGGAGGGGTGGATCCTGGCCTCGATCGAGATGAACGCGGCGAAGATCCGCTCGGGCGCGCTGTTCCTGGCGATCCTCAACCGCTCCGACCGGTTCACCAGCGGCGACTGGGCGGAGATGCTCGAGGAGATCTCGAAGGAAGACCTGCAGAAGAACATCTCGAAGATCACCACCGGCTCCGTGGAGGACGACGAGCCGGCCGCCTCCCCGGGCGGACCGGGCGCGGCGAAGGGGGCCCCGGGCACGCCGGGAGCCGAGGCCGACTCCGCGCTGGCCAAGTACTGCACGAACTTCACCGCCAAGGCCCGCGACGGGGAGATCGACCCGGTGTTCGGCCGCGACCGCGAGATCCGCCAGATGGTCGACATCCTGGCCCGCCGCCGCAAGAACAACCCGATCGTGGTCGGCGAGGCCGGCGTCGGCAAGACGGCGGTCGTGGAAGGGCTGGCGCTCCTCGTGGCCGACGGCCAGGTGCCGGAGATCCTCCACGGCGTGGAGATCCTCGGTCTCGACCTCGGGCTCCTCCAGGCCGGCGCCTCCGTGAAGGGGGAGTTCGAGAACCGGCTCAAGGCGGTGATCCAGGAAACGAAGTCCTCTCCGAAGCCGATCATCCTGTTCATCGACGAGGCGCACACGCTGATCGGGGCCGGCGGCCCGGCCGGCGGCGGCGACGCGGCGAACCTCCTCAAGCCGGCGCTGGCCCGCGGCGAACTGCGCACGATCGCCGCCACGACCTGGTCCGAGTACAAGAAGTACTTCGAGAAGGATCCGGCGCTGGCCCGCCGCTTCCAGCCGGTCAAGCTGGACGAGCCGTCCGAGGAGGACACGATCACCATGCTCCGCGGCCTGCGCATCAAGTACGAGGATGCGCACAAGGTCCGGGTGATGGACGACGCCTGCATCGCCGCGGCGAAGCTGTCGTCGCGCTACATCTCCGGGCGGCAGCTCCCCGACAAGGCGGTCGACCTGCTCGACACGGCGGCGGCGCGGGTCAAGATCAGCCTGTCGTCGAAGCCGTCGGTGCTCGAGGACGTGGAGCAGCGGATCCGCACGCTGGAGCGGGAGAAGGCGGCCCGCGAACGGGACAAGGCGGCCGGGCGCGCCGCCGACGCCCAGGCGGACCAGGATCTCGACACGGCGCTCGCCGACGCGGAGAAGAAGCGCGCCGAACTGGACGCCCGCTGGAAGAAGGAACGTGACGTGGCCCGGCGGGTCGTGGATCTCCGGAACATCGTGGAGACGAGGAAGAAGACCGTCGAGGGGCAGAAGGATCCGGTGGAGCTGACCCCCGAGGAGCGCGAGGCGGCGATCGTCGAGCTGGAGGGGGCGCTGGTGGAACTGGCGGCGCTCCAGGCCAGCGATCCGCTGACCTACATCGAGGTGAACCCCGAGGTCGTGGCCCAGGTCGTGTCCGACTGGACCGGCATTCCGCTCGGCAAGATGGTCCAGGACGAGGCGGCCACCGTGCTCCAGTTCGACAAGGAGCTGAAGAAGCGCATCAAGGGGCAGGACCACGCCATCGACGCCATCGCCCAGGGGATCCGGTCGGCCAAGGCCGGCCTCGGCAATCCGCGCGCCCCGATGGGCGTGTTCCTGTTCGTCGGGCCCTCGGGCGTAGGGAAGACGGAAACGTCGCTCGGCGTGGCCGAACTGCTGTTCGGCGGTGAGCGCTTCATGACGACCATCAACATGTCGGAATTCCAGGAGAAGCACACGGTGTCGCGCCTGATCGGGTCGCCGCCCGGCTACGTGGGCTACGGCGAAGGGGGCATGCTCACCGAGGCGGTGCGCCAGCGCCCCTACTCGGTGGTGCTGCTCGACGAGTGCGAAAAGGCCGACCCGGAAGTCATGAACCTGTTCTACCAGGTCTTCGACAAGGGGATGCTCTCCGACGGTGAGGGGCGCCTCGTCGACTTCAAGAACACGCTGCTGTTCATGACCTCGAACCTGGCGTCGGACACGATCATGAAGATGGGCCAGGGTCCGGTGCGGCCGGACATGGACGAGCTGATTTCGGCGATCCGGCCGGAACTGAACAAGCATTTCAAGCCGGCGCTGGTGGCCCGCATGACGCTCGTGCCGTTCTACCCGATTTCCGTCGAGGCGATGAAGGAGATCACCACGCTCAAGATCAACCAGATCGGCAAGCGCCTGATGGCCAGCCACCGGATCGGGTTCACGGTCGACCCGGCCGTCATCGACCAGGTGGCCGAGCGCTGCACCGAGGTGGAAACCGGCGCCCGCAACATCGACCACATCCTCAACGGAACGCTGCTGCCGAAGATCTCCACCGAGCTGCTCGAGCGGATGAGCGGCGACGGTCTGCCGGAGCATGTCACGCTGGCGCTCGACGACACCGGCGTGTTCAAGCTCGAATTCAAGTAGGAGGACGAGATGCCCGAGATCACCGAAACCGACATCCTGTTCACGTTCCAGGTGGAGGGGCAGCCCCCCGACCTGTTCGCGGTCGTGCGCTTCGACGGGCACGAGGCGATGTCCGAGCTGTACCGGTTCGACATCGACCTGGTGTCGTCGAATTCGGACATCGACTCCGACGCGATCGTCAACCACAGCGCGGTACTCATGGTCGAGCGCGACGGCGACGTCCGCCATTTCCACGGCATCGTGTCCCGCTTTTCCGAGGGGGACCGCGGGCCGGAGTTCGTGCAGTACAGCGTCGTCCTCTCCCCCCGGCTGATCAACCTCATGCACCCGGTGCAGTGCCAGATCTTCCAGGAGAAGGACATCAAGACGATCATCTCCGACGTCCTGATCGAGAACGGGCTGGCCGACGGCGACGACTTCGTCATCCGGGCCCCGGGCACGTACCCCACCCACGAGTACGTGGCACAGTACCAGCAGTCGGACCTCGACTTCATCATGCAGCGGGCGGAGCACGACGGGCTCTACTTCTTCTTCGATCACGGCGAGAACAAGGAGCAGCTGATCATCGCCGACAACAAGGACGCCTACCTCGACGTCCACGGCGAAACCACGATTCCCTACCGCGACGCGCGCTCGGTCAACCCCGGCGGCGAGGCGGTCGGGTCGTTCTGGCTGAACCAGCAGCTCGTTCCGAAGAACGTCATCCTCAAGGACTACAATTATCGAAAGCCGAGCCTCGAGATCAAGGGCGAAGCCGAAATCCACGAGAGCGGCTTCGGCACGTTCATGGAGTACGGCGACCACTTCAAGGATCCCGAGGACGGGAAGCGGCTGGCCGCGGTTCGCGCGGAGGAGATCCTCTGCCGGCGCCGGACCTTCAACGGATCCAGCGGCTGGCGCCACCTCGAATGTGGCCACAAGTTCACGCTCGAGGACCACTTCAAGCCGACGATGAACGGCGAGTACGTGATCACCTCGGTCACCCACTCCGGGAGCCAGCTCGGCATCGTCGGCTCGGCGTCCGGCGGCACCCCCGACCGGCCGAGCTACACGAACCAGTTCACCTGCATCGCGTCGGACCTGCTGTTCCGGCCGGCCCGGGTCACGCCGAAGCCGAAGGTGTTCGGGTTCATGCATGCGGTCATCGACGCGGGCGGGTCCGGAGAGTACGCGGAGATCGACGAGGACGGCCGGTACAAGGTGAAGCTCCCGTTCGATTTGTCGGACGCGTCGGAGGGGAAGGCCTCGAAATTCGTCCGGATGGCCCAGCCCTACTCGGGGCCGGGCATGGGGATGCACTTTCCGCTCCACAAGGGCACGGAAGTCCTGCTGATCCACCTCGACGGCGATCCGGACCGGCCACTGATCGTGGGGTCGGTACCGAACCCGGACACGATCAGCCCGGTGACCGGGGCCAACCAGACGCAGTGCGTGATACATTCGGGGGGGAACAACCGGATCGTGATCGAGGACACGGACGGGACGCAGAGGATCGCGATGACGTCGCCGACGGCGAGCACGTATTTTTCGATCGGGGCGCCGCCGGAGTAGGGCGCTCTTTCGGCACGCAGCACTGAAGAGGAGGCTCGAGCATGGGCGGAGGACCAGGAGGCCCCGGGATCACCCCGGGAGATGCGAACAGCGCGGCCGAGGATGCCCGCAACGCCGCCACCACCGACCAGACAGGCATCAACGCCCACACCGCCGACGACCATCGTGTCGAGGTGAACAACAGCGTGTGCCATTCAGAGGAAGACTGCTTGATCGAGATCAAGGGCGCCAAGGGAGAGAACAAGATCGGCGGTTTTCTCGAGTTCGTCGGCGGCCTCAAGCACTCCATGATCGCCTTGTTCAAGACGACCGTGGACGCTTCCTATTCCAAGACATTCAATCTCGGGCCGTACACGACGGAAATGGCGGCGGCAAAGTACGAAGTCCTGGGGACCAAGAAGGAAAAGGTCTTCGGAACAAAGTCGGACACCTACACCGGCTGGAAGTACAAGGTCAACAAGGGAAACTGGCTCGAGGCACGGGTCGACAAGCTCCAGAAGGAGCAGGCGGCGGAAAAGGAACTGAACAACGCCCTGACCGAATACATGGGCAGCCGTCTCGAGGCAACGGCGGCGAAGCACAAGGCGAAGGTCGAATCCCTGAACGAGAAGATCAACACCTTCGACCTGAAAGTGGCGTCACAGCTCCGCGTGCAGTGCGAAGAGGCGCGCATGAAGGCCAACGAACTGAACATGCACTTGACGGCGATCAAGAACCATTGCGGAAAGTGGGAACGTCAGTGCAAGACGATGGATGAGTCCATCGGTGCGCTCATGGAAATCAAGGGATCGAAGCAGTCCACCAAGGGCAACACGATCAAGCTCAAGGCAGGCCTGCTCAAGTTTACCGCCAGCGTGGTAAAGCTCGGAGAGTAACGCCTCGCCCGGGCAAGGGAGGAACGAATGCAGGGACCTGCACCACCCGGATCGGAACCATCGAGCATCAAGCCCCCTGAAGCGCCGCCAGTGGCCTGCGGGTCCTTCTGGTCGTCGCCGATGGACTGGTATGAGCGCCACAAGACCAAGAAGTCCATCTTCCAGGGAGACTACTGGAAGTTCGTCGGCGGCCTGTCGGTGACCTACGTGGCCTCGTTGGCGAACAAGATCACCCTGGGCTGGCAGCACAAGACCGTCGTGGGGGGTACCGTCAATTTCACGACGCCCTGGGAGAACAAGTTCAACGGGGGCGTCGTTCTGAGCTGGATCCACGGAGAGAAGAATGAAGAGACGGTGGGAAGCAAGTCGGAATGGATCCTCGGCTGCAAGGTCAGCCATTCCAACGCGAAGAAGGAGGAATTCAAGGGAACGAAGGAAGTGCGCATCAGCCTCGTGCAGAACTCGGAAGCGACGGAAATTCTGCAGCGGCACATAGCCGTCATCGAAAAGGCCCTCACCACGAGACTGGACGAGGAAATCAAGGCACTCGAGGCGCAGCACGCGAAAGCCGAAGTCCTCATGACGAACTACGACCAGGAGTACAAGAAGGCGGAACGCACTGTGGACACGTGGACGCAGAAGGCCAATGCGTTCAAGGGAGATTTCAAGAAATACCGCGAGGAGTGCGATTCGGTCACGGCCAAGTACTCCGGAACTTTCAAGGAGATCGCTTCCGCGGCCCACGAAATCAACTCGAGCGCCAGCGTGGAGAACACGTTCAAGGCCCAGGCAAAATTCGTCGCCGGAAGCCTGATTCAGATCGGCGCCGCGATCACGAAGGCCGGATGAGGATCATTTTCCCCAGGGGAACGTCATGAGCATCACCGCCGAGCAGGTAACCGAAGCCCGAAGCGAAGCCGCCGAGGCCGCCGACGAGTCCAGGTCTGCCCACGAAGCGGCCGACCAGGCCGACCTCGAAGCCTCCCAGGCCCGGCTCGACGCCGAAACGGCCCGGGCCGATGCCGACAGGCTGGACGCGCAGGCCGACAACCTGGAGACCGAAGCGGGGCAACGTGAGGGAGTCGCCACGGCTTCCGGCGAACGGTGCGCGGCGGCCCGGGAACGCCGGAATCGCGCAGAGGCGGAGGCCGCCGGCGAAGAGGCCCGCGCCCGCCGCATTCAGGAACGCAATCCCGGTGTCTGCAACGACGAAACAACGGCGGCGGACGAGCGCGCCGCCGCGGCGCGCGGGCGTGCCGACTCGGCCCGGGCGGATGCCGAATCCATCTGCGCCGAAGCCTCCGCGGACCAGGCGGCGGCCACCGAGGCACGAAGAAAGGCCACGGCGGCCCGGGAGGAAGCCGAACAGGCGCAGGAGCAGGCCGACACACTCGAGTCCGCGGTATCTGGCGCCGAAAGCGCCGCGGTCGATCGACGCGCCGAGGCCGTGGCGGCCGCTTTGCGCGCCAGCCTGATCCATGATCGCGCGGAGCAGCTCGCGGCCGATTTCGAACTCCAGTCCGCCTCGATGGCCACGCTCACCTGCCGCCCCCCATCCACGGACGACGGTTCGGCGGCCGCCAATGCCCCGCCCGCCCCCAGGGGAGCCCCCGGAGTGCATGCCGACACCGAGGCGAACTACACGATCGGTGCCAAACGGGGCATCTTCCTGTTCGAGGGCCTGAGCTATGAAAAGGTCGACGGCAAGTACGTGGAGATCACGGTTGGAAACAAGATCACGAATGTGCTCGCCGCGGAGGGATCCATCGTCGTCGGAGCGAAGCTGGAGGAAGTCTTCGGTCTTGAGCTGAAGCTGGTCATCCGCAACGACCTGCGAAAGATCATCGGCTCACGGTGGGAGAGAAACGTCGGATTCAAGGGCGAAACGGTCCGCGGAAAGGCCGTGGAATGGACCATGGCTTCGCACGAACAGCTCGTGCCGACGGCAAACTGCGAGAAAAATCCGACAAAGAAACTGGAAGCGGAAAAGAAGGTCGAGTCCAAGGCCGTCGAGATTCTCGAACAGCACAAGACCAAGCTCGCGGATACGCGCGATAAAATCAAGTTGAACTACCAGAAATCCCACGAATTCTGCAAATCCGTTACCTCCAAGTTCGACAAGTACAAGGAGGACGTCGGCAAGATCGAGGCAAACGTCAAGGACATGATCCAGAAGCTCTCGACCCTGAAGACCGAGGCGGCCAAGTACCAGAACAAGTCCGACGGTTTCATCAAGGTGTTGTCCGAAGGAGCCGTTGTCATCAAGGCCGCCAACTTCAAGGGGAAGGCCGACTCGAAATACCATGTCTGCGCCCAGGTGATCGCGGAAATACAGGGGCAGGTCAAGTGGAACTGAGGGTCGCATGCCGTTCGTGATCAACGAAACGGGCTTGCGCTTCGGAGTCTTCTCCGGCAAGGCCCTCCCGAATTCCCTGACAGCCACCATAGTGGCCAAGGGCGCCTTTTCCATCCGGCCCGACGCTCCTGCCGAGATCGTGCCCGAAGACGATCAGCCTCAACTGGACGGCGACAAGTCCTGGGGCGAAGATCCGGCCCGCGGGCTCCGAACGCCCTCCGACTTTGCGCCGTTCAAGCCGGGCGCCGACATCATCCTCGCCGGACACTGCCACGCTCCGGGAGGCCGCCCGGTTCCCTTTACGAACGTCTCTTTCACCATCGGGCCCTGCCGGCGTGAGGCCGTGGTCTTCGGCGACCGAATTGCCCGACGCGGCCTGGCCGCCGCCCCGATGTCCGACCCTGTTCCGTTCGTCGCCATGCCCCTGGACTGGAGCCGCGCATTCGGCGGACCGAAGTTTCCGGCGAACCCCGTCGGACGCGGCCAGGAGGAGGTCGTGCTCGACGATGGATCAAAGGCGCGACTGGTTCCGAACGTGGAAACCATGGGAAACCTTTTCAGCGGCCCCGGAAGTTCCGTTCCTCCCACCGGATTCGGCCCGATCGATCCCAACTGGGTCGAGCGCGGCAGGAAAGTGGGCACCTATTCCGGCAACTGGCTGGCCGAACGGTGGCCGTGGTTCCCTGACGACTTCGACTGGACGTTCTTCAACGCCGCACCGGGGGGGCAGTTCCTTTCAGGTGGTTACCTCCGCGGCGACGAGCCGCTGGAGTTCATCCACCTCGATCCACAGTATCCGAAACTTTCAGGGGCCCTTCCCGGCCTGACGACGCGCTGCTTCGTGCGTGTCCGCCGTAACAGAGACCTAGAGTTCCGTGAAGTGCCGATGCGCCTCGACACACTGGTGGCGGACATGGACGAAAGGCGGGTTGTCCTGACCTGGCGGGGAGTCACACCGGTGGCATCCCTCAAACTCAAGGAGGTGGAAGACTACTTCCTTGTTCTCGAGCCGATCGGGTCCCCCCAGGCCGCAGATTCCGCCGGATATGAAGCGTTGTTCCTCAGTCGCCGGGAAAAGATCAATAGTGAATTCGATGTCGAACCGGTGATCCTCGATCCTCCGGTGATGCCGACGCTGACTCCTCCTTCGCTCGGGTGGGCCGACCGGCTCGGAAAGCTCGCGGACAAGATCAAGGCTCGGGCCGGCTACAACTTTCCTCCGCCACCGCCGCCGGCTGGTGTCAGCGGGGCCCCTCTTCCGGCTGCCAGGATTCCACCCGCTCCTCCCCCGCCCAAGTCCCCGGCCGAAGCGAACGCCCAGGCGAAGGCGGACTGGGCTGCCGCGGACGCGATCGACCCCCGATTCTCCGGCAAGTACCCGCAACCCGATTATGCGCAGGACCAGAAGGACTTCGAGGAGCTCCAGGCCTATGACGGCATACAGGGCATGGAAGCCCCGGAGATGGGCGAGGACTGGACGCGCGAGCGTGTCATGGCCCACCGCGAGACCGGAGGAACTTTCGACGAGGAGGACCTGGCGGGTCTTGATCTGAGCCGGATCGATTTTTCCGGATGCAGCTTTATCGGAGCCGACCTTGAGGGTGTGGACTTCACCGGATGCGACCTGAGAAAGGCCGACTTGACCCGTGCGACGCTTACGGGGTCGACGCTGGACAAGGCCCGTCTCGACGGCGCGGTGCTCAAGGATGCCGATCTATCCGGGATCCAGGGAAACGAAATCACTTTTTCCGGCGCCGATCTCACCGACGCCGAATTCTCCGGCTCGAAAATGCCCGGAGCACGCTTTGACGGCATCCATGCTCCTGGCGTGTCGTTTTCGGAATGCGCGCTCCCGGACGCCGACTTTGAGCGGGCGATGCTGGAAGGTGCCGACTTTTCCGAGGCAATCCTCCCGAAGGCGCGCTTCATTGAAGCGAGGATGGCTCGCGCAGATCTGGACGGAGCGGAAGCCACCGGCGCCGTCTTCACCCGGGCCAGTGCCTTCAACATGCGTGCCTCGAAAGCGGGCATGGCCGGAGCATCGTTCCGCGACTGCGTCCTCGATGAAGCTGTCATGGAGGAATCCGTTCTGAACGACACGGACTTCCGCGGGGCGCGGTTGCGTATGTCAACTCTGACCGGATCTCAGCTTGCCAGGGCGGTATTTGGCCTGGCGGATCTCCGTGAAGCGAAACTGGATGATATCGTGGCCCGCGACGCCACGTTCGTGGGGACGAACATGTTCCGGGGTACGCTGGAGCGAGCCGATATCACCGGCACGTCCTTCCTCGACTGCAATCTCTACGAAGTCGAACTGTACCAGGCCACCGTCACGAAAGCACGGTTCGTGGACACGAACCTGAAAGGGACGAAGCTTGCCGGACCATAATCCCTATGTGTACAACGCCACTCGGATGACGGCCGCGGAGTGGCTGGCCCGGGCCAGGGCGGGGCACTCCGTTGCCGCGCTTCCGATTGCCTCGGGTAATCTCGACGGGACGGATCTCACCGGCCTCGACCTCTCCGGGATCAACCTGACCGGCGTTTCGATGCGCGGCGCGCGCCTCTCGGGAAGCCGTCTGTTTCGCGGTTCGCTGAGCGAGTGTGACCTCGACGGAGCGGACTTCAGCCGGACAAACCTCGAAACCTTCATTTTCGACGACTGCACGCTGGCAGCCGCAACGTTCACCGGGGCCAGCCTCAAGGTCTGCACGATGACGGATTGCAATCTGGAGAATGCTGTCCTGGAGGACATGACGATGACCTCCTCGATGATCTCCAGTTGTGTCCTGTCCGGAGTCCGCATCCTGGGCGCTCGCTGGAACTCGGTCATCCTGAACGACTCCGATGTGGCCGGAGCCGATCTTGCCCGCTCCAGGTTCGAGTCCTGCACCCTGAGCAACATGACCGCGGAAAACCTGACCGCCGAGGGCGCGGAGTTTCCCGCAACCTGGATCACCGCCCTGGTGCTGAAGAATGCCTTGTTTCGGAAGTGTCTTTTCGAGAAGGCGGTGCTCAGCCAGTGCTCATTCGACGGTGGATCGTTCGAGGAAAGCCGGTTCGCCGCGGCCCGGATCGCCGATTCAGGGCTGTCGGCCACCAGCCTGAGGAACACCGACCAGGAGGACACGAGCTGGTCCGGCTGCACCCTGACCGATGTGGATTTCAGGGGTTCCCGGTTGTCCGGCCTGCACTTTCTCGGCGCCCGCATTGAAAACCCGAAGGACCTCCCCGACGATCTGAGCGGTTTCTATTTCGGTGAAGCCGAACTCGTCGGCGTGCCGCTGGCCGGCAGAAAAATGCACGGAACCTCCTTTGTCCGGGCAAAGCTCGCAGGAATGGATCTGAGCCGGATCAACGCGGAAAAGTCCGATTTTTCCGAGGCCGACCTGTCCGGCGCCCGGCTGGACGGTGCCGTGTTGACGGGCGCCTGGTTCATCAATGCTGTTCTCAGGAACTCACGGTTCGAGGGATCCGACCTCCGCGAGGCGAACTTCACGCGTGCCGACCTCACGGGGTCCGTCCTCGACAAAAGCGACCTCCGCCGCGGCACGTTCAGTGACGCCGTCATCGAGCCCCGCATCCTCGCCACGACCGATCTCCGGAACGCCGACGTCTCCCTGCTCGATTTTACCGGCGTCGACTTCAGCGGCCGCGACCTGACCGGCACCGACTTCAGCGACTGCACCCTGACCGGCGCGAAGTTCCGCGGAGCGAACCTCAACAAGGCCGTGTTCGCCCGCGCCGTGCTCAAGAGCGCCGACCTGAGCGACGCGAACCTCAAGTTTGCCGACATGGAAAAGGCCGACCTCACCCGCGCCGTCTTTTCCGGCGCCACGCTCCACAACACCGAACTGACCGAGGTCGTCCTCGACGGCACCGACTTCCGCAAGGCGAACATCTGGCACTGCACGCTGGACGGCAGCGACCTCCGCAAGGCCCTGCTCGGCGACACCGACTTCTCCCGCTCCAGCTGCGCCGACACGGACCTCTCCGGCATCCGGTTCGAAAACTGCAACCTGACCCAGTTCAGCCTGGCCGGAAGCGACTGCACCCGCGCCCGGTTCGTGAACTGCGTGATGAAGCACGCGGAGCTGATCGGGGCGAAGCTGGAAGGCGCCGTCTTCGACGGGGTGAAGCTGGAAGCCGCCGACCTGAGCAAGGCGAAGCTTCGCGAGTCCGTGTTCATGAAGTCGGACATCAGCGACTCCGCGTTCGAGGATGCGGATCTCGTCAAGGCGAAACTCCCGGGCATCCGGGCCCGGCAGTGCCGGTTCGTGTCCGCGGACGTCCGCGGAGCACAGTTTGCCGACACCGATCTCGAATACGCCGATTTTTCCCACGCGAAGGCGGACATCGCCGACTTTTCCGGCGCGAACCTGTCCGGCGCGAATTTTCACGACATATCGAAGGAGGGCGCCAATCTCTCCGGCGCCCGCACGAAGGGTCTCAAGGACACCGACAAGGATCTGCTGGAGGCGGAAACATGGAAGCCCAAAACCAGGCTGTAATCGGCTCGATGCCCGACACGCATCTCGGCCCGGCGCTCGTCCGCGGCGTGATGGACGCCGCACTGCTGCTCGAAATCGACGGCGAACTCCACCGCGCGGTGATCGCCCTCGCCTACCCCTACCGGCCGGAGGTCGGCGACGTCGTCCTGACGATCGGCCACGAAGACGATCTCTACGTGATCGGCGTCCTCGACGGAAAGGGGCTGACCCGCCTGGACTTCCCCGGTGATGTGGAGCTGCGCTCCGCGGGCCGGATGCGGCTCGAGGCGAAGGAAGGAATCAATCTCCGTTCCGACCGGATCACGATGTCCGCCGACCGGCTGGACGTGACGGTGAAGAAGATCCGCGAACGGGCCGTGTCGATCTTCCGGCGCGTGGAGGGAACGCTCCGCACGGTGGCGGGCCGGGAACGGAAGAACATCGAGAAGCAGTCCACGCTCCACGCCGGCAAGATCGTGCGCAAGGCCGTCAAGGACGTGGTCGTCGACGGACGCCAGATCAAGCTGGGCTGAAAGGAGAACTCGCGATGCTGCCCGCTTCGACAAAAAGCATGGGCGTCTGCATGACGACCGGGCCGACCGACGTGTGCAAGACACCGGCCCCTCCCGCTCCCGCCCCGGTGCCGATCCCCTATCCGAACATCGGCATGTGCGGCCAGGCCACCGGCGGCTCCACCAAGGTCAAGATCTGCGGCTCCCAGACGCTGACCGTCAAGTCGGAGATCCCCATGTCCACCGGCGACGAACCCGGCGTGGCCGGCGGGCTCGTCTCCAACCAGTTCAAGGGGAAGATCAGCTACAAGAAGGGTTCCAGCAAGGTGAAGGCCGAGGGGAGCGCGGTCGTGCACGTCACCTCCATGACCGGGCAGAACGGCAACAACGCGAACACGGTCGGCCTGCAGACCGTTCCGAGCCAGGTCAAGGTTCTCGTGGCCCCGTAGGAGATTTCCGACCAGAAAGGCTACAATCCGCTTCATGAACGAATCCGGCCGGAACGACGATCAGACCCGCAGGCTCGAACCGGGTGACGACCCCCACGCCACCCGCGTCTCGGACACCTCGCGCAAGGAAACGGGCCCGGCGGGCGGGACTCCGACCGCTCCGCCGACTTCGTCTCCGACCGAGCCCGCGGCCACGGCCGCCCAGCCCTTTACCCCCGGCCTCCGTATCCTCAACCGCTACACACTCAAGAAGCTCCTCGGCCGGGGCGGATTCGGCGCCGTCTGGCAGGCCCACGACGAGGAACTGCGGATGGACGTGGCCATCAAGTTCCTGTCCGAGATGATCATCTCCAATCCGGACGCGGTGGAGGATCTCAAGCGGGAAACCCGCTACAGCCTCCGTCTCACCCATCCGAACATCGTGCGGACCTACGGCTTCCTCCAGTCGCCGGACGTGGTGGGGATCGCCATGGAGTACGTGCCCGGCGGCACGCTGGTGCACCTGCGGGCCGGGCGGGCGGAGCGCTGCTTCGGGCCGACCGAACTGTCCCCGTGGATCGCGCAGCTCTGCGAGGCGCTGGACTACGCGCATCACAAGGTCCAGATCATCCACCGCGACCTGAAGCCGGCCAACCTGATGATCGACGACCATCGCGACCTCAAGGTGGCGGACTTCGGCATTTCCCGGAGCGTCAGCGACTCGCGCACCCGGATCACGAACGACCGCGACACCTCGGGCACCCTGGCCTACATGAGCCCGCAGCAGATGATGGGCGACCCGGTCAGCGTCACCGACGACGTGTACGCGCTCGGCGCCACGCTCTACGACCTGCTCACCGGCAAGCCGCCGTTCCATTCCGGCGACATCGTCCAGCAGGTGCTCCGGGCCAAACCGCCGACGGTCGAGGCCCGCCGGCGCGACCTCGGCGAAACCGGCGAAGCGCTCCCGCCCGAGTGGGAGGCCGTGCTGGCCGCCTGCCTGGAAAAGGAGGCGGAGAACCGTCCGGCCACGGCCGGAGAGGTGGCCGAACGGCTGGGGATCCGCACGGCATCGTCCGGGCGGACGCAGGCCACGCGCTCCGGCGGCACGGGTGTCGTCGATCCCATGGCCACCCGGGCGGTTTCGGACGTGCCGGAGGCCGACGCCACGCGGCAGGAAACGCCGCGGTCCGTGGCGGCGACCCCGGGCACGGCGGCGGGAGGCACCGCCCCAGGCACGGCGGCCGGGAACCGGTTCGGAGGGCAGCCGCCATCGGCAACCGCCGCGGCCACGCAGGCCCCGCACCCGGCGTATGCCGGCGCCGACACCGGCGGCCCCGGCGCGGCCGCCGGCCGGAAGCCGAACATCGTCCTGATCGGGGGCGCCGCGGCCGCCGTGGTGATCGCCGCCGGCCTGTTCCTCACGTTCCGGCCCAAACCGGCCCCCGAGCCGGCGGCCGTGACCGCGGTCCAGACCACCGAACCGGACCGGACGCCGTTGCTCCCCCCCGCCGACCCGCCGCCCGGCGACCCCGCGGGAACGCCGGGCGGATCGGAGTCCGCGACCCCGTCCGGGCCGGACCGCTCCTCGGGCGCCGCCGCCCCGGACAACGCGCGGCTCACCCGTCTCCGGTCGGACGTGTCCGCGGCGCTGGCCCGGAAGGATCTCGACGCCGCCGGCCGCGGGATCGTCGAGATCCTGAGCCTCGTCCCCGGCGATACCGAAGCCCTCCGCCAGAAGCAGCTGATCGCGGAGTGGCGGTCGAAGGAGGAGCGCATCACCCAGTTGCGGAAGCGGATTCCGGACCGGATCGCGGCAAAGGATTTTGCCCGGGGCGAGGCGGAGATCAACGAACTGCTGGCCCTGGCTCCCGGTGATGCCGCGGCGCTGCGCTGGCGCGACGACCTGATCGCGAAACGGGCGGCTGAACCGGGTCGGACGGAAACGGCGATCCAGGAGCCGCCGCCGGCCACCTCACCGCCCGCCCGGTCGACCCCGGCGAGGCCGGATCCGCCCGCCGCGGACCCGGCGGCGGCGGACCAGGAGGCGATCCGGACGGTGCTCACCCGCTACGAGCGGGCCCTGGAAAATCTCAGCGCGGATCAGTACGCGGCGCTCTGGGACGGCCTGTCCGGGGGGGAAAAGAAACGGCTGGCCGACTCGTTCAACGACCTCAAGTCGATGGGCGTGGATCTCCGGATCGGAAACGTCGATGTCGCCGGAACGACGGCCACCGCGTCGGTTCACGAAGCGCGGACGCTGTCGTTCAAGGCCGGCAAGGACCAGACCATCGAGCGCGACCTCGTGATCCGGCTGACGAAGAGCGGCGATCACTGGAAGATCACGAAACTGGAAATGAAGTAGCCGGAAAAGAGAGAGGACCGGAGGCGCCTGCCTCCGGTCCCTTCATTTGAGGGGATCGGGAATCTACCGGCGGCCGCCCCGCGGAGGGTGATTCCGGTCGCAGTCCGGGCGGAGTTCCAGCAGGGCCGCGTACTGTTCCGGCGTGAGGATCTCCTGGAGCGCCACCTCGAAGGCATCGCGCAGCGCCCTGGCCCGCTCGCGCGCCTCGGCCGGCGTGATCGTGCCGGCCCGGAGTTCCGCGTGGATGGCCTGCATTCCGGTCTTCACCGTTTCCATCTCCGCCAGCACATCCGCGATCTGCCCTTCGTCGGCGCCGATCCGGGTCAGCCAGGCGATCCAGCGATCCTGCGGATCACGGTGACCGTTGCCGTTCTTATCCCGGTTCTGGCGCATTTCCTGGAGCTTGTTCCACTGCTCTTCCGTGAGGATCACCTGCAGCGCCGCCTCGAAGTCGGCGCGGAGCAGCCCGGCCGCCTCGCGGGCCGCCTCGGGGGTCATCGTGCCGGCCCGGACCTGGGCCTTGAGGGCATGCACCCCGGCGTGGAACGTGGCGTAGGCCTCGGCGACCGCCGCTTTCTGCTCCGGCGTCAGCCCCAGGACCTCGGCGAGACGCCCGAGACGCCGTCCGTGATCCGTGGGGGTCGTGCCGTCCGTGGAGTTCAGCGCGCCGTCGAGCGGATCGGCCACGTCGAGCGTGACCGCGCCGGTCGTTCCCCCCGGAGCGGTGATCGATGCGTCGTTCCCGCATCCGGCGAAGGCCAGGACCGCGACAAGCGCCAGGCCGTACATCTGGAGGTTCTTCATGGTCAGTCTCCCTTTCTTCCCAGGCCCAATAGAGGTATTTGCGTTTGCGCATCCGGGGCTGTCGGGACCCCGATTCACAGCTCCCGGTGTGCGTTACGGGGGTTGGACGGAAGAACCGGGGGGCGGTTACAGACGATTTGAAGCGATCAGCCCGGCTCCGGCAGCTTCTTGATGTCCACGGAATAGTGGAGGGCGAACTCGGCCAGTGGGGCGTTGACGCTCGTCACCACCGTCCGCTGGTCGTCCAGCGCCCGGGTGAAGAACGCGGTCATGAAGAAACCGTCGTGCAGCTGGTCGCCGAGGCGGAAGTGGCGCTGCTCCACGATCCCCAGCGGATCGTTGTCGTCTCCCAGCGTGGTCAGGAGCTTGAAGACGTAGCGCAGGACGAGCTTCTTCCGGATCGCCAGTTTCTGCGCCGCGCTCCCCGGAGGGTCGCAGATCAGGTCCCAGGCCACCTCGGTGCCGTCGGAATCGATGATCCGCTGCCGGTGCGGCTCGAACATGATCTCTCCCACCGGATCGATGTCCACGCTGGAGAAGGACAGGACGACCGCCTCGGTGTCCCGGAGCAGCAGGAACTTGACGTTCCGGTTCAGGGCGACCGCGTCGCCGTCAAAGTCGAACCGGAACGGCAGCCAGCGCCCGTTGACGCCCACGTGGACCAGCCACTCCTCGTCGGAAGACAGGGCGCTTTCGAGGGCAGAGGTGAACGCGGAGAGGAACGCATCGACGATCTCCGTGACGAAGAAGTCGATGAGGGCGCCGGCCACGCTGGCCACGACACCTCCGAAGTCCTCGCCCAGAACCGCCACGATCCTCTCGCGGACCTTCTTCTTCGCGTCGGCGACGATCTCCTCCTCGGCCTCCTTCACGAGCTTCGAGATCTCGTCCGGCTTGTCCCGCTTCGTGCGGTTGTCCGTCCCCTCGATCTTCTTGAGCGCGACGGTGCACTCCCGGACCTTCTCCGCCTCCTCGCCCGTCGCGTCGAACCAGCCCAGTGACAGGACGAAACCGTAAGCGTCGTCGCCGACGCCGAGCGACGTGGCGGGCACCTTGACCCGGACCTGCTTCGGCACCGATCCCTTCTCCGGCGGGATCGGCGTCACGACCGGATCGATCGACTTGCCCCCCGCCGCCCCGAAGGCGCCGGTGTTGACGTGCATCAGCAGCCGGGGGCGGATCACGATCGTGTTGTGATCGAAGTCCAGCCCCTCCTTTTCCGTCCGCCCCACCGCCAGCGGTTCGAGGTCCTCCTCCGGCCCCTCGGGGAGGTCGACGATGAATTCGTAATCGCGGTCGTTGATCCGGTCGTGATCGATGTACCCGCCGCGTTTGCAGGTGAAGAACATGAACTGGGTGGCCGGCACCGCGCGCTCGTTTTCCGCGAATTTGAACCCCTCGAGCCGGGCGGTGGCGATCGCCTTCAGCGGGTTCAGGAGCGTCTGCATCCGGCCGTTGCGGTCGTCGGTCGTGGCACGGCTGCAGTCGTAGACCCAGCGCCCGGCCGCCCAGACGAACTGCCCCGGCATCGGCCAGGCCCAGTCGGCCTGGGCCATCGGCCCGGTGTGCTGCGCGGCGGTGTTCGACGGAAAGCCGTTCTCGTAGGGCGCGCGGTTCCGGAACAGGGCGCCGGCGTCCCACATGAGCTCGATCGTGCCGCCCTCCTGGACCGGGCGCTCCCCCGTCTCGCTCCGGGCCGTGGTGGCCGGGTTCAGCGCGGGGGAAAGAACATTCTCGAAGCCGGCGTCGGGCTTCACGTGGATCGTCCAGTTGTACCAGTGGTGCCACTGGAAGAACGGCACGTCCAGCGGATTCTGGTAGCTCCGGGTGACGATCCCCTGCACCTCGACGATCTGATCGTCGTCGGTCTTGATGTTCGACGCCCCCTTCTTCACCGGAACCCAGCTCGGCATGGAGCGGCAGGCCCGGGGAAGGATCCGCTTCACGAAGCGGCCGATGATTTTTTTCTCGACGATCTCGAGGACGTCGTCGACGGTCTTGATAATCTCGCGGATCAGCGCCAGACCGGCCAGGCCGACACCGATCAGCGGGCCGAGGCCGAGTCCGATCGCGGTGGCGATCATGGCCACTTCCAGCCCCGTGGCGACCGCCTTGGCGATCGTCCGGGCCGTCTCCAGGGCGTCGCGCAGCGTGCCCATCCCGGCCACGTTCTGGGTCAGCAGGTCGATCGTGGCCTGGTCGAGATCCCCGAACTCCTTCGGGGTGAAGCAGCCGCAGTCGGCGCCGATTCCGTCCGGTGCCTTCGCGGCGGCCCGGGGTTCCAGGCGGAGAAACGGCCGGCGGCGGTCCACCGGTTTCTTCGGCAGGGGCGGCGGCTTCGTTCCGCTCGGCGCGGACATGTCAGGACGCTCCCGGGGCGGGGTTTTCGGGCGGCGGCGGCGGGGCTATCCCCTCGTGCTCTTCCTTCAGCCTGAGCCGCGTGTCCGCGTCCAGCGCGCCGGTCACCGGGAGGTCGCGCGACTTCTGGAATCCGCTCACCGCCCGCTTCCGGAGAGCGTCGTCCCAGGTGCCCGGCTTGCCGCGACCGAAACCGAGATTGTAGAGCCGCTGCTCGGACGGAAGGTTTTCGTCGCTCATCTGCTTCAGCGCGCCGCCGTCGAGCCTGAGGACGAGGAAGTTCTCCTCCCCCTCGAACCG
>CAZQVN010000024.1:0-24547 GCA_964596775.1 uncultured bacterium | reverse complement strand
TCAGCGCGCCGCCGTCGAGCCTGAGGACGAGGAAGTTCTCCTCCCCCTCGAACCGGTCGACGTCGGCACCGACGGGGGGCGTCCCCGCCGTTTCCCCGGCGGCCGGCGCGGAGCTGCCACCGGGCGCCGCGCTGCCGTTGCCGCCCGACCCGCCGTCGCCCGCCGCCGCCGGGCCCGGCGCGTCCTCCCCTTCGTCGGGGGGCGTCACCAGGCCGAACCAGTCGACCTTGAGCGTCATCGTCATCTTCTCGTGGAAGACGGGGATCTCGAGCTGGCCGTTCTCGTCGGTGAACCCGCGGAGCACCGGCGCGTACGCGGCATCGCCGGCCTGGACCACGTAGGCGGCGCGGGCCAGCGGTTCCTGCTCCTTTCTGGCCCCGTCCTTGCGGAGACGGATCACCCACAGTTTCCGGCCGGATTCGCAGGGAGAGTGCGCCGCGAACCCGTGGTACCAGCGGCAGGCGAACGTGTCGCCGGTCAACTTGAACCGGCGGCGCTCGTCGGTGCGGGCCAGCCGCTCCTTGTGATCCGCCCAGAAGCGCTCCTTGCAGGCGGCGCCTCCCTCGGTGGCCCGCGGGCAGGGCCACTTCGCCACGTCCAGCTTCACGTCGTGCTTGTACACGAACACAACGACGCGGCGGTCCTCCGCGTAGGCCCGGTCGCGGGCTTCCTTGACGAGCGGGTCGGTCGCGGCCTTCTTGAACGAATCCTCCTCCTCCTTCGACAGGAGCAGCACCGGGTTGAACTCGCCGCACCCCATCACGTCGCCCTTGCGCGTCTTGTCCTTGCCGCGGAACAGGAACCCCTCCACCGGATCGAGCGCGTACGGCTGGTCGTTCTTCAGCCGGCAGATCTCGTCCATGTACTCGGCGAACAGGACCTTCCGCGTGTTCGGACCGGCTTTCCCGTCGACCGGCACGAGGCTGCGCGCCCTCTGGTACTCCTCGATCGCCTCCTTCGTCTGCTTCTTCGTTTCCGGCGTGACCGCCCCGTCGATCGGACCCTCGTAGAACGGGATGCCGCTCCCGACGAACGAGAGCATGTGCTGGATCGACTTCGTGCCCCAGTTGTCGCCGCCGAACGGATTGCTGAACAGCTGTTCCCAGAGCGCCACGTCACGCGTGAACACGCCGAACACGGCGCGGGCCCGGCGACCGGACAGGTGCTTGTTGTACTCCGGCTCCCCGGTGGGGTCGGCGTGACCGAAGATGTTGACCGGCGGAAAGCGCTTCGCCCCGGTGGGGTCGTGACGGCGAAGCCGCGTCATCATCTCGCCGAACGCGGTGAACCGCCCCTTCGACCGGGGCACGACGAACGAGGAATCGAACTCGAACCCCGAATCGGCCAGGTTCATGCACCCGATGACGACGAGGGACGGACGGACGGTGTTGTGAAAGTCGGGGCGGCTCTCGTCGGGCGTGGGCGAAACGAGCGCCGGGAGCTCCACCCGGGCAAAGTGGGTGGCGACGATCCCTTCCTCGCTGACGTCGAGGACGAAGATGGGGTTGGCCATGCGGCTCAGGCTCCGGTCAGGAGCCGTGCTCCTTTTCGAGCTTCGCGAGGAACGCGCCCCGGGTCAGGCCGGCCTCGGGGTCGACGTCCGTCTTCTTCACCCCCATCGGCTGCACCTTCTTGTCCTTGTTGAACTCCTCGGCGCCCCAGCGGAACTGCTCCACGTCGTCCTCCATGAACCCCGCGAAGTAGCCGAGGTTGTTGAGGCGGGCGCGCTGGCCGGCCAGCGTGTTGATGTCCTGGAGTTGTCCGATCAGGAGGTCGAACTTGAGTTCCTTTTCCGCCACGCGGAGTTCGGCCTTTTCGAGGTCGCGCCGGATCGGCGATTCCACGATGCCGTCGCCGTCCGGGTTCAGTTCCTGGGGCGTCCCGGTCGTGGACAGGAGACAGACGGCGTCGGAATCGAGTTTCCGGTTGTCGAAGTCGAGCACCTTGACCCGGAGAAAGAGCCCCTGGATCTGCGCCACGAACGTGGTGCGGGTGTCGGTGGGAGCGCTTTCCTGCCGGTCTTCCCGGTCGGGAATGAACACCTCGTCCCCGGGGACCAGCGTGTGCGGATTCTTGCGGAGCGACTTGAGGGCGGCGTTCCCGGGATCGTCGAACACGGTGCGAAAATCCGCGAACCCGTGCCGGGCGGCCAGGCTCGACAGCGTATCACCGGGTTTGACGACGACGGTCTTTCCCATGAGGAATGTCCCAGGGTCACGCCGGACGCCGCCGCCGCGGTGGTTCGCCGGTGTGCCGAAGGGGGAAATATAGCGCGGCGGATCGGAGTTGCGCCAGCCGTGATTTGGGACACTTTCCGGAACTCGGCGCCCCGAAACAGTCCGCCTACGGCAGGTTCAGCGCCCCCTGCTGCACCCACTTGAGGACGAGATTGTAGGAGGCGCCGCCGACCGGCCACGGCTTGCCGCCGGAGTGGGATATGCCCGGGTTCACCGACGCCTTCTGGAAGATGAGGCTCGCCGTGGGGTTTCCGGTGTTCACGTACGTCGGCGAGGACATCGTGGCATGGACGCGGAAATCGGGCAGCGCATTCGAGCCGTTGTGGCACCCGGCCAGCGCGCAGTTCGACTGAACCAGCGGGGTTACGTGCCGCGCATGGCTGACGCCACCGGTCCCGTTCGCGGACACGTTCGCGCAGATCCCCCCGAGCGTGATCGTGCAGGCATGGTCCTGGAAATCGGGAGGCGTGAACCGCACGGTGACGTTGCGGCTCTGCCCCGCGCCGAGCGCGTAGGCGCCGCCGCCGGCGATGATCGAGTATCCGGTGCAGGACTCGGACACCGTGCCGGTCAGCGTGCCTCCGCCGCTGTTCGTGATCGTGAACGAGCGGTCCGACGACAGCCCCACGGCCACGATGCCGTAGTTGAGGCTCGCGGTCGAGAGCTGGCACACCGGGCCGGGCTCGCCGGTGCCGGTGGCCCCCACGTTGGCGCAGGCCGCGGATCCCGTGGTGATCGTGCAGGTCTTGGCGCCGGTCGTCGTGGGCTGATAGCGGACCGTGACCGTCCGTGTCTGCCCCGCCCCCAGAGTGTAGGAACCGGCGCCCTGCTGCAGCGTGAACTCCGCGCACGACTCCCCGACCGATCCGGAGAGCGTCTGGCCGCCGGTATTCGTGATCGTGAACGAGCGGTCGAGGAACGTGCCGATCGACACGGTGCCGAACGCGAGGCTGGCGGGCGATACCTGGCAGACGGGAGGCGGATCGCCGGTGCCGGACGCCGAAACGTTGGCGCAGGTGGCGCTTCCCGTTTCCACGAGACAGCTCTGGCTGCCGCCGGTGGTCGGGCTGAAGCGGATCGTCACCGACTTCGACTGGCCGGCGCCGAGCGAGTAGGCGCCGCCGCCCGAAACGATCGAGAACGCGTCGCAGAGTTCGCTGATGCTGCCGGTCACCACGCCGCCGCCGGTGTTCGTGATCGTGAACGACTGGTCCGCGGTCTGTCCGACCGGGACGAGGCCGAACGTCAGCGCGGGCGGGGAAATCGAGCAGAACGGCGCCGCCTCGGCCGTGCCGGCCGCGGCGACCGTCGGGCAGAGATCATTGCCGGTGGCCACCGAGCAGTTCTTCGACCCGGTGGACACCGGGGCGAACCGGACGACGACCGTGCGCGACTGCCCCGCCGCGAGGCTGTAGGCGCCGCCGCCGGAGGACAGCAGGAAGTCCGGGCAGTTTTCCGTCATCGTGCCGGACAGCGTGCCGCCGCCGGTGTTCGTGATCGTGAACGACTTTTCCGCGAACGTGCCGACCGTGACCGGGTCGAACTGGAGCGACGCAGGCGCGATCGTGCAGGCCGGCGGATTCTGGGCATCGGCCGAGGCCGTCACGTCGAGACAGTCGTTCGTGCCGGTGTCGATCGTGCATCCGAACGTGCCCGGCACGGTGGCGGTGTAGCGGACACGCACCGTCCTCGTCTGGCCGCCGGACAGGCTGTACGCCCCGCCTCCCGACTCCAGCGTGTATCCGGGGCAGTTGCCGAGCGCCACGCTGCCGCTGATCGTTCCGCCGCCGCTGTTCGTGATGTTGAACGTCCGTTCGGCGAACGTGCCGGTGGTCACCGTTCCGAAGTCGAGCAACGTGGGGACCACCTGGCAGTTCGTGGCCTGCTGGCCGCTGCCGGTACAGGTGACGCTCGTGCAGCCGGCCAGGCCCAGACCGATGCCGCAGTTCAGCGTGCCGAACACGGCGGGCTGGAAGCGCACGGTGACGACCTTCGATTCCCCCGGTCCGAGGCTGAACGCGCCCCCGCCGGACACGAGCGAATAGTCCGGGCAGCTTTCCGTGATGTTCCCGCTGAGCGTGCCGCCGCCGGTGTTCCGGACCGTGAACGTCCGCTCCGCGCCGGTATTGATCGTGACCGGGCCGAAGTTCAGGAACGTGGGGGTGACCGAGCAGACCGGCGGCGAATCCCCCGTGCCGGTGGCGGTGACCGGGGCGCAGTTCGCGCCGAGGTCGACCGTGCAGTTGACCGGCCCCACCGCGGTCGGCGCGAAGCGCAGCGTGACCAGCCGCTGCGCGCCGGCTCCCAGCGAAAACGCTCCGGCGCCGGCGATGATCGACACCTCAGGGCAGGACTCGGTGACGGAACCGGTCAGCGTACCGGCGCCGAGGTTCCGGATCGTGAAGCTCCTGTCCACCGTGGATCCGACCAGGACCGGGCCGAACTCGACCTGGGCCGGCGTCACCGAGCAGACGGGCGGCTCGCTCGCGGTTCCGGTCATCCGGGCGTCCGGGCAGCCGCCGCCGTTTCCGATCGTGCAGTCGAACGTTCCGGCCGCGGTGGGCTCGAAGCGCACCGTCACCGTGCGGAATCCGCCGGGCTCGATCGTGAACGGACCGGAGCCGGAGATCACGGTGAACGGCCCGCAGCCGGCCTGGACCTCCCCGCTGATCGCGGCGCAGCCCGGATTGTCGAGGCGGTACGACAGCACGCTGGACGTGCCGGAGTCGATCGTTCCGAAGGCCAGCGTGCCCGGCGTGATCGTGCACGGCGCCGAAGCGAGGCCGGTGCCCGACAGCGGAACGGCCGCGCAGGCCGCGGCGCCGAAGCTGAGCGTGCCGGGGAACGATCCGGCGCCGGTCGGGGCGAACCGCACCGTGACCGCGCGCGATTCGCCGAAGCCGAGCGTGAAGGCGCCGCCCCCGGACACGATGGAGTAGCCGGCGCCGTTGAAACCCACCTGGCCCGAGAACGGGGTGGTTCCGGTGTTGGTAATCGTGACCGAGCGGTCCGCGGTGGCCCCGGCGCAGAGCGTTCCGAACGCCAGCGCCGCGGGAGACACGTCGCATTCGGGCGCGTTGAGGGCCAGGCCCGAGCAGGCCACGTCCGGGCAGGCGCCGAGGCCGGTGTCGATCAGGCAGTCCTGGTTGCCGGCGCTGGCCGGCTGGAAGCGCACCGTGAAGCTGAGCGAGTCGCCGGGGGGGATGGTGTAGCCCGCCGCTCCTCTCAGCGTGTAGGCGTCGCAGGGGATCGCGACCGTGCCCGAAAGCGGCACGAGGCCGGTGTTGACGATCCGGAACGTGCGGTCCTGGAACGCGCCGCCGGTGGCCACCGACCCGAAGTCGAGCGCCACGGGGTCGACACGGCACATGAGCGCGGCATCGGCGGTTCCGGTGAGCTCGACGGCGCGACAGCGGAACCCGAGGATCACGGATTCGCTGAAGCTGCCCCCCGCCTTCGGCTGGAAGCGGACCGTGACGCGCCGCAGCTGGCCCGGACCGAGCGTGAACCGCCCGCTCCCCTCGGTGATGGAGAACGCCTCGGAGTCCAGCTGGATGGACCCGGTCAGCGACCCTCCACCGATGTTGCGGATGGAAAACACCCGCTCGGCGAACGTCCCGTCCGCGGTGACCCGGCCGAAATCCAGGGTCTGCCCCTGGATCTGGCAGGCCGGAGCCTCCTCGTTGCCCGTGGACAGGTCGATGCTGTTCTCGCAGGCGGAGAGCACGGCCAATGCCAGAACGCAGAATACAAAAGTCAGGCGTGGAAGGGCTGGAAGACGAAGGTTCACGAGCGGAGTATTTAACACGCATTGTGGAGTGTCAACCGAACAGTTTTTTGATTGACACCCCGCGGGGTGCATGCCAGACTGCGCCCCCGTGAGACGAATCCTGAAACTCTCATCCGCCCTGGTCGTGGCCGCGCTGCTCCCCGGAACGGCGTCCGCCCAGAGCCTCAACCTCCGCGATCTCCTGCCCGACTTTCTGCGCCAGGGGATCTCGCTCGCTCCGCCGAGCGTGGGCACCGATCACTCCGCGCACTTCATCGGCGACGAATCCCCGCAGTTCCGGGCGCTCCAGCAGCTGAACCTGGAAATCGCCTACCAGCTCTCCACGTTTCCGCTGGCCTCGTCTGCGGGCGGATTCGCCTACGAACTGGATCCGGCCCTCGGCGTGTTCAACCGCCCCACGAAGAGCTTCGGGCCGATCTACACCGAGCGCGCGTTCAACGTGGGGAAGGGGAAGATCAACCTCGGCTTCAACTACAGCTACCAGACGTTCGACAAGATCGACGACATCAACCTGCGCGACGGCGACATGAAGCTCGTGTTCGGTCACGAGGATTCCAACCATGACGGAACGCACCTCACGAGCTTCTTCGAGGGCGACGTCATCACGTCCCGCGTCTACATGAACATCAGCGCGTCCACCACGGCGCTCGTGGCCACCTACGGCGTCAGCGACCGCTTCGATTTCGGCATGGCCATCCCCGTCGTCAGCGTCGACATGGACGTGTCCGCGGAGGCCGAGGTCAACCGGCTCTCCACCGGGGACAACCTGTCCGACACGCACGTGTTCATCAACGGCACCCCGCGCGAGACGATCCGCCAGGGGGGCTCGGCGTCCGGCCTCGGCGACGTCGTCCTGCGCGGCAAGTACCGGGCCACCGGCAACCAGGCCGGCGTCCTGGCGTTCCTCGGCGAGGTGCGCCTGCCGACCGGCGACGAAAGAAACCTGCTCGGCACCGGCGCAGCCCTCGGCAAGCTCTCGCTGGTCGGCACGCTGAACCGCGACTTCCTGGCCCCGCACTTCAACGTCGGGTACGGCGTCAGCGGCAATGACCTGCCCAGCGAACTGACCTACTCGGCCGGCTTCGACTGGACCGTGGATCCGCGGATCACGATTTCGGCGGAAGTCCTCGGCCGGAGCCAGACGGACGTGCGGAGCGTGGCGGTCGAAGACTCGGTCTTTTCGGCCAACACCGCCCCCACCGGCGACCCGGTCATCATCACGGCCACGCTCCCCCGGCTCACCTACGCCACCGGCGAAAGCCGGAACACGCTGACCGGCGCCGTCGGGTTCAAGATCAACTTCACCGGCAACTTCCTGCTGTCGGCCAACGGCCAGTTTCCGCTCACGAAGAAGGGGCTGCGCGACGACTTCGCCTCCCTCGTCGGGATCGACTACAGCTTCTGATCCACCCCCGCCCGAACGATCCTTTTTCACCGTTTTAACATTTGACATGCCCTCTCAAGGGGCCTAGATTCTTCAGGTCCCGCGGGGCAAGTTGGATGCGGACCCGCCGGCTGCGTTGACCCTGAAAGGCTCAGGGGGAACGGTGATCTCACCCCGCACGCGAGAAGGGGAAGCCCATGGCAAACCCTATTTATGCCTGGTTTACCGGTGTCACCCAGGGGCCCATCGAAGGCTGGGGATCCTGGCTCGGCGAAGACGATCAGATGGGCCGCGAGGGGTCCAGTCTCATTCAGGCCGCAAGTCATGAAGTCACGATCCCGCGCGATCCCCAGTCCGGAATGGCCAGCGGCCGCCGCGTGCACCACCCGCTGATCATCACGAAACGGATCGACAAGGCCTCTCCGAAACTGTACAGCGCCCTGGTACAGGGGGAGCGTCTCACCAGCGTGGAGCTCAAGTGGTTCCGCATCGTCCAGGCGGGCGGCGGCGGCCAGGAGCACTACTTCACGACGAAGCTCGAGGAAGCGGTCATCGTCGGCATGAAGCAGTGGTTTCCGATCACGATGGACCCCGCCAAGCGCGACTACTCGCATCTCGAAGACGTCATGCTGACCTACCGGAAGATCATCTGGACGTGGGTCGACGGCGGAATCGAAACCGAGGACGACTGGCGCACCGGTTGATCCCGTTTCACCAACTCGGTACCCTCCGGGCGCGGAGCTCAAGCGGCTCCGCGCCCGTCTTTTTCCCCGCGGCTCATCCCGCGGAATCACGGCGAGGGCGCATCGCCCCGCGCGCACACCGGGAGACGGCATGACGTTCGACGAAGACCGGTTCGTCCTGATGGACGTGGAAATGGGAACGCAAACCGGAAAGATCCGGGGCCGGGTCCGTGTCGACACGGGACCGACCCGCCTTTCCGACCTCGTCCCCACCGCCCACGAACTGACGAGCGTCATCGCGGCGCGAGCCTGCCGCGCCGAGGAAAAGGAAGGGAAGGAAATCTCCTGCCGGAGCGGCTGCGCCGCCTGCTGCCGCCAGATGGTGCCGCTGTCGATCCCCGAGGCGTTCTTCCTGGCCGATTCCGTGGAGCGGATGGTGCCGGTGCGGAAGGCCGCGGTCCTCGGGCGTTTCGAGGCCGTCCACGACCGGCTGGCCGCCGAGAACATGATCGACGGGATGCTCGACATGGAGGTCGGCGCCGATCCCCACCGCGCGCTGAACATCAAGTATTTCCAGATGAAGATCGACTGTCCGTTCCTCGTGGACGAGGCCTGCTCCGTGTACGAGGAGCGCCCGGTGGCCTGCCGCGACTACATCGTCACGTCGCCGGCGCACTGGTGCGAGGACGTGTTCGGGCACGGCGTGGCCAAGGTTCCCATGCCGATCCCGATGTCGGCGCCGCTGGCCTGGATGACCGCGGACCTCACCGGGGAACCGCCGCGGCTGATCCCGCTGGTGCTGGCGCCGCGCTGGGCGGCCGAGAACGGGGACCTCCGGAACCGCGAATGGCCGGGGCTCGACCTGTTCAAGAAGTTCATGGAAGTGCTGGGCGGCCCGCCGCGCCCGGAAGTGATGCCGAAGTAGTCGCCGGACCGACCCGCCCCTTGAGCATCAGCGGAACGAACGTGGCTCCCGCCGCGCCGCCGAGCTTCGCTCCCGCGGCGTACAGCATCCCCCCCGGCCCCTCCGCCAGCGCGTTCAGCGTTCCGTCGAGCTCCGGAAGGACGATCTCGCGGACCTCGCTGTTGGCCCAGACGAGCAGCCGCACGTCGCCGCCGGCCGCAAAATAGATCGTGCCCCACGACATCTGCACGATGTCGGTGATCGACCCGATCTGGTCCGGCGCGGGGAGCGTCACCCGCGACCACACGCCGCCCCGCGGACGGCGGTAGAGCCGCGCCACGTCCTTGAGCAGGATGACGTCGCCCTGGGGAACCCCTTCGACGACGTGACCGCCGACCCACAGCGTCCCCTCGTCGTCGATCAGGATCGAGTCGAACTCCACGTCGAGCGTGGCCGGGTCGGGGTTCGGGAGTTTCTGCCATCCGCCGCCGGCATTGGCCATCACCACGGAATACGGCTCCTCCCCGTCGTCCCAGCCGCAGGCGTAGACGACGCCGTCGCGGTAGCTGAGGTCGCGGAACCCCTTTTCCTGGGGTGTTCCGAGGCCGGCCGGAACACGGGTCCAGTTCAGCGCGTTCGTGCTCATGTAGAACAGGCCGCCGTCGGCCGCGCCGCAGACCCACATGGAATCGCCGCCGGCCCGGACCGCCGCGGCCAGCGTGCCGTTGGAGCCGGTCAGCGTCGGACGGTGCCAGCCGCCCCGCTCGTCGAACAGGAACGGGGCCGGCATCGTGGTCCCCTCGAATCCCGTCACGATCCCCTCGCCGTCCTTCGTGAACGCGACACCGGTCAGCGTGCCCGATACCGGCAGGTCCGGGGGAAAGATGGCGCCCCAGCCGCCGCCGGGGTTGTCGAGCATCACCGGTTTCGCGGTTCCGGCTCCGACTTCGGCGCCCACCGCGATGGCGCGGCTGGAGTTGAACGCCACGCCGAGGAGCACGGTGGACGCGCTGTAGGACGGCAGCACGGCTTCCGACCACGCCGGAAGTTCCGTGCGGGTCGAACTGGAGCAGGCGGAGAGCGTCACGAGCAGGGCGGCGAGCAGCGGACGCGACGGGAACCGCCTCATCGCAGCCCCACCCCCAGCTCGAGGTCGAACTTCTTGTCCTGGATCTTGAACGTGGGGGTCACCTTGATCGCCGCGGCGGCGCCGCCCCCTTCCGTGGCCGCGGGGGTCACCTGCACATGCGTGCCCGGCGCGTCGCCGACGAACGGCGAGAGGTGCGTGAAGATCTGCTGCTGGAACCAGCCGCACACCTCCTCGGGGCTCCCGGCGGGCTGGGTGGCCGCGAGTTTCAACACGAGATGCGACAGTTGCCCGGCGTAGAGCTGGTACGTCAGCGCCTGGTCGATCGTCAGGCTGCCGAGCCGCGCCCGGTACGCGTTGCCGAGAAACGGAAAGTAGGCGATGTCGCCGTCGGCCATGCCGATGAGCGGCGTGAATCCGGCGCGGCAGAGCTCCCACGCCTTCTCGTCGGAGATGAGGATCTCGGTGCTCATGCGCACCGACTTCGTCGGGCTCTCCTTGAGTTCGCGGGTCGGCAGGCCGTGATGGCCCCCGGTGCCGGACAGCCCGTCGGCCGCGGCGCAGTGTCCGTGCTCCGCGAAACTGCGGGCCATGCTGGCCCCGACCGCCCACACCGCGTTCCCCCAGCAGAGCCACTCGGGGTGCGCGGGGTCCACGGTTTCGCGGTACACGTAATCGGCGCCCTCCGCGGCCCCCTCGCCGTGCGGCGCCCGGAGCAGGAAGCGGTTCACCGTCAGGCAGATCCAGCGCGACGTGTTTTCCTTCTGGAACGCGTTCCAGTTCGTCCACGGGCCGCCGGTGGTGCGGGTGACGAGGTCGGCCAGGTTCGGCAGGTGCGCCAGGTTCTTCATCCCGAACATCGCGGCCCCCACGCCGGCGATGTACGGCGACTGGAGCGCGTTCGCGAGGCCGGCGTAGTGCGTGAGCTTCGCCAGCGAGGCCGGCGTGTGCTCGTACACCCGGTCGGCGATCACCGCGGCCATCGGCACGTCGGCCCTGTCCTCGTAGTCCGGGTCGAACACCACGGTCCGGAAGCGGTCGGTTTCGTCCTCGCCGGCGTGGAGCGCCAGCGCCTCGAGCACGAGCGGCGTCAGCGTCCCCTCCCCCGCCTCGCCGCGGTCCGCCAGGTAGCGGAGGCCGCGCCATGCCGCCTCCAGCTCCAGGAACGCCGGGTGATGGAGGATCGCGTCGAGGAACCTCGTGACGACTGCGTCGTTCGCACGATCCTTCGCGAGTTCCGCGAGCGCGGGGATCGCCGCGATCCATCGCACCGGCGAAAAGTCGGCGAGCGACCGGAACCGGATCGTCACCTCGACGGGCTTGTCGCCATCCGCCGGATTCGCCACCTTGAGCGTCAGCGAGGGCGCCACGTTCTCCATCACGGCATCGAGATTTTCCTTCGTGATGCGCAGCAGCCCCTCGGGGCGTTCCTTGTTGTGCCCCGCCAGCGGAGACACGGCAACCAGGCGAAGCGGCATCCAGCCCGCGGCCAGGGCTCCTCCAGGATCGTTCGTCGTCATCAGTCCACCTCCTGAGCGGGCGGGTTCAGCGCCCGAAACGGAAATCGAGTTTCATGTCCCGGGGCTCGGTCAGGATCGGCGGGACGGCCCGGAACTCCAGGGTCAGCCGGTACGATTGATCCTGCCCTGTCGGGTCGGGCACCACGTGGATCGTGTACTCGGCGATCGACGGGATCGCCGTCTTGATGATCTTCCGGACCTCGGACTCGAAGGCTTCCGGCTCGGCGATCCCCCGCGACGCGCGCAGCGGGTGACCGAGCAGCGCCGTCAACCGCGCGGCGGCGATCCGGACGGACAGGGGGCGCTCCAGGTGGGCGGAGGGGGCACCAGGCACGCGGGCCTGGTCCTTGTTCCTGGCCGCGACAAGCGGGATCAGCCCGCCGGCCTCGAGCGCCGCGATCCGGTCCGGCTGGAGCAGCACCTCGGTCGGGATGAAACCGTCCTTCGTTTCATGAATCGGGAGGTCCTCGAGAATCGATCCGGAGAGATGCGTCGGCCAGCGGTGTTCCGCGTGCGACCGGCCGGCGGCCACGGCCACGGCCAGCGCGGGGGCGGCGAACACCGGCACACCCGGCCCCTCACCCCGGAGCAGGAAGCGGTTCACCGCCACTCCCAGCCAGTCCGCCGACTCCCCGGCACGGAACGCCGCCCACGCGGGGTCCGCGATCAATCCATCGGCGGCCTCGAGCGTCAGGCCGGCGAGCAGGGGAGCGCCGGCGGTCCGGGCGGCTTCCGCCCCCTCGCGCAGCAACGTCACGGCGGAGCCTTCCACCGGGGACAATGTCCAGGCGGCCACGATCAGGCCGAGCGGCTCGGTTCCCGCATCCCCGGACTCACGGCCGATCAGTGTCCGGAGCTTCTCCAGCCAGTTCGCTTCGGTGGCGGCAAGAACATCCACGACGATGTCTTCCCGGAGTTTCAGGCGGCGGATCAGAAAGTGAAGCGACCGCCATGCGGATTCGAGACGGAGCGTTTCGGGATCGGCATCATTGAAGTCGAGGCGGGGGCGGCCCGTCCATTCGGTCAGCAGCGGCCCGAACGTCTCGCCGTCGGCGCGCCGCGCCACGGCATCCGTATCACGCGAGCCGGGCGCGAAATCGCCCATGAGAAGAATACGGTAGGGGATTTTCATTGCGGTCGGATTATAGCAGCAACGTGGAGGGGAATCCCCTCGCCCGACCCGCCGGGTCTCGCATGTCCGGATTGCGCTGCCGCGCGTCGATCCGGCACCTTCGGAACTACCCCTCCGCCCACGTCAGCAGATCCCCGAGCACCGCATCCGGCGACTCCATGAGCCGCTTCAACTGCGGCTCCATCCGCGCCACCGGATCTCCCCCGTACGGGCGATCCAGGCAGCTCACCGACTCGATGTCCACGTCGCGGTCGATGAGCATGATCCACTGCGTGCCGGACGGCTCCGCGAAGAAGAAAAGGAGATCCGCGGCGGATCCTTCCGCGGGACAGGAGCGAAATACGTTGTAACCGTCCAGTTGTTTCTTCATTCTTCGCGCGATCATGTCGACCCAGAACGCGGCTTCCATGGCTCCCTGTTCGCCGTTGCCGGCGGTCACCGGGCAGCGGAGACCGACGCGGATGTCCTTCGGATTCCGGCTCCGGAAGTGATCCACGGTTTCGGCAAACGCCTGCATCACCTGGTAACGGAGCGGCGACCCCGGGTCGCCGAGACACTCGTCGAAGAACTCCGAGATCTTCCTGCCGCTCGCGAACGCGCGGCAGGCGCTTTCAGCGGCCGCGCGGTCGATGCGCGGCGGCGGGGCCTTGCGGACGAGTTCCAGAACCTCGGGCGGGGTGTTCGCGGCGGCGGCGCCGGCGATCAACCCCGACGCCTGCTCCACGGCCGGCTCGTACAGCACCGGTTTCAGGGGTCCCGCGGCCGCGGCGCCGCGGGCTTCCGTCACCAGGTAGGCGGACATCGGGTGACGCCGCCCGGCCCCGTCGAGGCTCGGTTTCATGGCGCCGGCCAGGAGCGACGTGCCGGTGCCGCCGGTCCAGAGAAAGCGCCAGACCGGGAACGACATCACCTTTTCGTCGTAGCGGGGGCCGAGGCGCGCCTTGGACAGGCCGATCCCCTCGCCGACCCAGCGGTCGAAGCGGCTTTCCGACAGCACGCGGCTCCCCTCCACGAGGAACTCGCGCGAAACCGGCAGTTTTCCGAAACAACCGAACGTGTCGACGGACATTGCGGTCACAACCTCAGTTCACGATCGAGCCGGGAATGGACCTCTTGAAATTGCGGAACGCGGACCCGCGGAACAGCGGGCAGTCCTGCCCGCTCCGCATCGTCAGCGTGAAGTCGACCTCGATCCCCTCCTTCTCGAACGGCCAGGTCAGCGTGTTGCCGCCGGACACCCGGGCGTCGTCGAACAGCTGGCAGACGCCCCACACGGAGGAGAATCCCTTTTCCGCGATCTTCTGGTTGCCGCCCGTATAGGACAGGAGCAGCGAGCAGTTGAAATTGTTGTCGTCGCTGGACCAGTTGAACGTCTTTTCGGCGCGGGCCCGCTGGTCCACGAGGCTCGTGCCGTTGATCGTCAGCGTCACCTGGTCGATCTTTTTGTTGTTCTCCGCGCCGTTCGCCGCTCCCTGGATGGGGCGGACCTCGCCGGCCTTCATGTTGAAGCTGATCTTGATGGAGTTGCCGGACATCCGGAGCGCCGAGCGGACATCGCCGGCGGCGTCGAGGCAGCGCTTGAACCCCGGCGACACCTCGGCGCCCGAGTCCTCCAGCGTCTTCCGGAACGATTCGAGAATCCCGTCGGCGCCGAAGAATGCCACCACGTCCTCGGGAGCGGCCATGTCCTCGCTGTTCGCAAACGGGTACTTGCGGGCGAGGCGGCTGTCGAAGAAGTCCACCACGTCCGCCTCCCAGCTGCCCTGGACCCGTCCCTTCCCCTCCGACGACGCCACGACGCGGGTCATCAGGACCGGCCGCTTGAGCAGCGTGGAGATGGCGCGGGCCAGCTCGTTGCCGGCAAAGCGGTCCGCGTAGTCGGCGGCCCAGTTTTCCGCCTTGCGGAGCACCGCGGCGTCGATCTGCGTCTTCGGATCCTCGGCGCAGGCCGCCACCTGGTCGTAGACGTTGTTGAGCTGGTTCGCGTAGGCGTCCGCCGGGCTCTCGTCGTCCTTCGGCGCGTCCACGAACGCGTGGATCGGGCGCACCGCCTTGTTGATCGCCTCGAGATGCTTCGATCCGAGCAGCCCCTCGTTCAGCTTCGACTCGGCCGCGGCGGCCTCCATCATCTTCATCAGCGGCGACCCGTTCCGGCGCTTCAGGCTCTTGAGATCCCCCTCGGCGTCGGAGCAGCCGCTGTAGTCGCGCAGGGCCACCCCCTCGAAGAACAGCGTCCACGCCTCCGGAAACCGCTCGATGTAGAGCTCCATCAGCTCGTCCTCGGTGGGCGCCTTGTTGACCGCCGTGATCCCCACCTTTTCGATGAGGCGCGCGTCCGCCTCCATCGTCCTGTTCACGTTCTTGATCTCCGGGCTCACGCACTTTTCCCAGCCGGCCCGGGTGAACGCGGCCGGAACGACGGCATCGCGCGAGAGAAGGATCGACTGGTCGCCGGCCAGGGACTGCAGCGTGAGGTCCGGGGCGCAGCGGCCGGCCTGGGCCACGAGCCCGTCGAAGTACTCGCGGCGCTCGTGCGTTTCATCGAGGCGGCGGGCGCCGGATTCCAGCTCGTAGCGGCGCTGTTCGGCCGGGTACAGCGGCACGCCGGCCCGGAGGAACTCGTCCACCAGCCCCTTCAGCTGCTTCATCGACGGGCTGTCCTCGGCCATGTTCTCGAATCCGTACTGGGCGAGCACCGAGGCCAGGTCGTCCCGGCTGCCGAGCGACCCGACATCCTTCGGCGACAGCAGCAGCAGTTCCGCCCGCAGGGCCCGGCGCGTCTGGTCCGCGTTCAGGCGCCGCGCGTCGTTCAGGTCCTCGGAAATCCGCTCCTCGATCGGCACGAGGATCCGCTTGCGGCTGGCGTCGAGGTACACGGCCACCGCCGAGTCGCGCACGGTGTACGCCACGTTCAGCGGAAACGCGCTCCACGAGCTGCGCACGGCCTTCCGGAGCTTGTCCAGGTGGTCCAGCGTCTGCAGGTCGAGTCCGGCGCTTCCGTCGCCCTTGACCGAGAGCGCCATCGTCTTCGTCGTGTCCATGCGCGACCCCAGCCGCGTGCAGGAAAAGCCGATCCACAGGCACGACAGGAGCGACAGCGCCAGGAACGCCGCGGAGCCCATGATCTGCACCTTGGCGAACTTCGCCCCGGCGGTGTGGGTGCGGCGGACGAGGTCCCGGTCGCTCTTCAAGACCTTCACGAACAGGTCGCGGACGAAGTAGGCGTCCTCCTTCTCCGGCTGGACCTCCGCCTTGTCCTCAACCCCCTTGCCGAGGATCGCCTGGATCTTCTTGACGACCATCTCGAACGGCTTGCCTTCCTGCTTGCCGCTGGAGAAGTAGGTGCCGCGGAACACCGGCACGTCCTTCTTGAACGGGTTCGGCTCGAACAGCGTTTCCACGAACAGGTGGAGCTTGCCGCGGAGCGAGGCGAACTCCTCCGGGAACATGAACGTGCGCCCCCAGGCGTCGCCCTTGTCCAGCGAGGCCATGCGGCGGACGCGGAGGTCCCTCAGGCGCCGGCAGAGCGCGTCGAACTCCGCCTTGAAGCGCGGCGCGGCGTCCTGGTCGTTGGCCGTGGACACCTCGTAGGTGGCTCCCCACACCTGCTGCCGCTCCACCGGGGAGAGCGACGAGAAGTAGTCGGCGAAACCGTTGATCAGGTCGCACTTCGTGTAGAGGATGTACACGGGATACGTCCAGCCGAGGCGGTCGAGGATCTCGTCCATCCGCTGGCGGAGTTCCCGCGCGTCGTTGACGATCTGCGTTTCGTCGGCCTGGATCAGCGTTTCCATGCTGTAGCCGAGGATCAGCCCGTTGATCGGCCCCTTGCTCCGGTGCTTCTTGAGCAGGTCGAGAAAGCCGAACCACTCCGTTTCCGTCTCGGTGCGGTCGGCGCTCTGGGCGTAACGGCCGGCGGTGTCGAGAAGGATGGCGTCGGTGGAAAACCACCAGTCGCAGTTGCGGGTGCCGCCGGAGCCGCGCATCCGCTTGGCCGTGGTCAACCCGGGAAAGTTGAGCCCGGAGTTGACGATCACCGTCGTCTTGCCGATGGCCGGCGGCCCGATGATCATGTACCAGGGGAGCGTGTAGAGCGCCTTCTTGCCGTCCGGCCCCTTCATGAGCGTGGCCATCGCCTCGGACAGGCTCTTCTTCACTTCCTCGAGTTCGGCGCGGCGGGCCGGGGTGGCGTTGTCGGCGCTGTACTGCGCCTGTTTCATGATCCCCTGCTCGATCGCCTTCGCGCGGCGGCGCTGGGCGATCAGGTTCCAGACGATCACGAGGATCCACACCGCCACGATGACCACGATGATCGTGATCCAGAGCCAGAGCGGAATCTTCTTCAGGAATTCGAACCGGCGGCGGGCCAGGAAGAATACGGACAGGATCAGGACGACGGGGAGGCCGAAGGGAAGCAGCGTGCGCAGGAGCAGCGTCATCAGCATGATCAGTACCCCGCGAACGCCCGGCGGATGTTTTCGGCGTGACGGTCGACCACGTTCCACGCCACGAGCCAGACGAGCAGCGGCACGAAGATCCCGACCACCGCGATGATCGGCCACGGGAACGTGCGGAGCGGCTCCAGCCGTCCCGCCCCCTCGGGGATCGCGTTGACGGACACCGCCTTCTCCGGGGCGGCGATCTCCTTGGAGATCTCGTCCACGAGGTCGGCGAGCTGGCCCGGCGTTTCCACGAGCTTCCCCTGGAAGCCGGACACGAGACAGTAGTAGAAGACCTCGATGACATCGCGGCGCGGCGAGGACGAGCGGCGGAGCTGGGTCAGCTTGTCGAAGAAGCCGAGACCGACGAACTCGTCGTTGCAGTAGGTCCTGGCCAGCGCGTTCCGCTCCCAGTCGTCGCGACCCGCCCACTGCGCGTTGAGCAGCGTTTCGTCGAACGTGGCGGCGATCGCGTAGGTGGCGTCGTCGGTGTCCTGCGGCGGCGTGCCGAGGTCGCGGAGGCGGCTGCGGAACTCGAGGATCATCTTCTCCACCTTGTTCCGGAGGTCGGTCAGGCTGTCCAGGCTGTACGTTCTCTTGAGGACGATGATCAGGGAGAGGAGCGGGCCGGCCGCGTCGGCCAGCTGCCCCCGGGTGACCGGCGTCTTCGCACCCGCGGCGGGTTCCTTGCTCATCCGCGTCCCTCCAGGCCGAGCAGTTCGATTTCGGCGGTCTTGAGATCGGCCGGCAGATCGATGGCCAGGTTCATCGACGCGCGGATCGCCTCCCAGTCAGCGCCGCGCGAGTCGAGCTGAAAGTAGTAGGTGCCGCGCCGCCGCGGGATCGCCGGCGGCGGAACCGCCATGTGATGCAGCGGCAGGCCGGGCAGCCGGTTGTTGATCTTCGTCTGGATCCGGTCGATCGAGGCCAGCACGATCCGGCCGACGCCGGACATGAGCTGCGGCTCGGACAGGTCGGGAGCGCCGACCGTCAGGATCAGGGCGCTTCCGGCGTCCATGAGCGACGGCTTGGGAATCTGCCCCTGCAGCCGCCCGTCCGCCCCGGCGATCAGCGGCACCACGATGTACCCCTGCGACACCTCGAGCTCGAGCAGGTCGATGACGAGCTTCTCGAGGTTCGAGAACATCTCCCCCGGGCTCACGTGGTCGTAGGCCGGAATGTCGCGGGGGTGGAGACGCCGCGCGTTGAACGTGGACAGCTGGCCGGCCAGCGAGGCGAGAAAGCGGTAAATCTCCTCGGGGTGCACCGCCTCGGTGTTCTTGAAGTGCGAGAGGATCGGGATCGCGCCGTTCACGCAGCCGAAGTGGAGGAACGCGCGGAGATTCGCCGGCGTGATGTCCCGCGCGTCGGCGCCGGCCTCGGTGAACCGCGACCCGAGCTCGGAACTGCGGGCGGCAAGCCGCTCGAGCAGCGACTTGATCATCGCGTCGATCGCCGTCGACGCCTTCACGTTGATCAGCGGCGGCGCGTAGCCGGGCGCCAGCTGGTAGCCGCCGGTGGAGCTGCGGACGATCCGGGCCACCGGCAGGCAGTCGAAGCTGTCCCGCTGGTCGGTGGACAGGAGCAGCCGCAGGTTCTGCTCGGCGCGGAGGATCGGCCGTTCGTTCCGCCCGTTGTTTTCGTCGGGCACCGACAGCGACCGGGCCACGTAGCGGACCTCGCCGGACGCGGAGGCGGCGTCGCCGGGGAGCTGGCAGTTGGCCCAGCCGCTCCGGCGGGACGGCAGCCCCACGAAGATGTCGAGGCTGTCGGAGCGGACGTCGAACGCGTCCTTGAACGTCAGCGACGGCGGCGGCGCGTCCACGTCGGGCACCCGCACCGACACGCCGGTCGGGAGGATTCCGGTCAGCGACACGATCTTGAACACCCCGCGCGACAGCTCCTCGCGGTCGATGTCCAGCGCGTGAACGCCCCAGGCGTACGGCCGCACGAGCTCCGCGCGCGAGGCCAGCTCGGCCTCGTGAAACAGATCCCACTGCTGGAAATGCTGGGGCGTCAGGAACAGCCCCTCGCTCCAGACGATCCGGTGATAGCGATGCATTGATCGTCCCCTATTTCTTCTTCACGGTGAGGCAGTCCTCGTCCACGGATATGGCGATCTTCAGTTTCGAATCCTTCGGTACGGCCATCTTCTGCCGGGCGCATTCGCCGGCGTTCGGAAAGTTTCCGACCACCAGAACATGCGTGATGGCCGGATCGTAGGCGTTCAGCGTGATGGCGACCGGGTCGCGCCCCGGATACACCGGCTGGATGTACGGAGGCCCGATGACGCCGTCGGTCGGACCGAGCGTCCGGGCCGTTTCCTTGTTCGTCAGGTCGGCGATGTCCCGGCCGTCGAGCGCCGTGGCGCTGTTCGTGAAGTAGACGCCGACCCAGACCGGGCGCTCGTGCGTGTCCGCGCGGTCGAGGCCCATGTGGATGTACGTTTCGCCGCCGCCGCAGCCGAGGCAGCCGGACAGGGAAAAGGCCATGGCCAGCGTGGCCAACCAGACGACGGGGCGGGTGGAGGCGTGACGGCGCGGGTCCGGAGCGTCGACGGGGTGGGTGGAGGCGTGACGGCGCGGGTCCGGAGCGCCGGTTGTCCGGCCAGGGCGGTCCTCGTCGGCGGACGTCGGAAATTTCTCAGAACGGATCACTTGCGACCCTCCATTTTCTCGGAATAGACCGTCTCGAACGTGCCACGGTAATAATGTGCGATGTTCTTGTCCAGTTCGTCCCAGAGCTGCTCGTACCGGCGGCGGACTTCCTTGAGCACCGCCGCCTCCCGGAGGCCCGGGATCTTCCCCTGGATCTCCTGCTCCACGACCTTCGGATCCAGGTACTCGAGGAGGCCGCGGGTGCCCCCCTTCCACGACTGCTGGGCGCCGGCCAGGAGCGCCGCGGGGAGCAGGTGCAGGCGGCGGAGCCGGGTCTCCATCTCCATGTCGAGGTCGCCGGGGCGGCCGGAGGCGCGCGCCAGCTCCACGAGGATGCCGGCCAGCGACTCCCCCTGGGCGCCCTTCCGTCCCGGCCGGCCGAGCGTTTCCTCCACCGACGCGAGCGTGGCCTCCTGGTCGAATGCGAACGTCATGATCTTCGCGATCGCCGCCGAAAAGCGCTGCAGCGCCTCGGCATCCGCCGGCGAAAAGATCGAACCGCCGACCTCGGACTCGCCGGCGGCGTGCGCGGCCGCCCGGGAGGCCGTCTTTACGAGGGCGCTGATCGTGGTGTCGCCGTCCTTCGCCCGCCGCTCGAGCGCTTCCACCTTCTTCCGGAGTTCGGCGTTCTCCTTCTCCATCGCCGCGGACTTTTCCTCGAGATGCCGGAGCCGGATCGTGGACTCGAACGTCCGGTCCGGGAAGCGGCTCTTGATCTCGTCGAGAAACAGGGAGAGTTCCGGTTCGGTCATCCCGGCGGCGCCGGCGTGGAGCACCCGGCGGAGCGCCGCCTTGCGGTGCCCCTCCGTCTTGAACGACGGGTCGGCGAGGATGCGGCGCATCCGGCGGGCGGCGTCCTGGGCCGAGCCCGGAGGAGCGGCGCCGGCGGTGTTCGCGGCGTCGCCGCCCGGTGCCGTGCCCGGGCCGCCCGCACCGGCATGGCCCGGCTTCGCGCGCCCGGCGCCCCGGGCTCCCGGTCCCGGAATCGTGCTCATGAGCCCTTCTTCCGGCCGGGGGCCACCATCGTCATCTGTATTGCCTCCTCCGACATCGGGCCGTTCTTCCACGAGCGGACGTCGGCCAGGAAGTCCGCGCAGACTTCGAGGATCACGCCGTTCCGTCCGCTCGACCCGACGAGGCCGCCGCGGGCCCGCTCGGCCAGCATCTCCAGTTCCTCCACGACCCGCCGCATCGGACCGCCGGGATCCGCGGCATCGTAGTCGTCCTGGCGGCCGCACAGGCTGTACCCGGCGATGTTCGTAGCCATGCGGAACGCCAGGCCGAGCGTGTCGAGCCAGAGCGCCTCCGGAATGGACGGCACGGCCGCGGTCCGGTCCGCCTCGCGGAACAGCACCTGCGACGGGTCCGCGGCGAGCGTGGCCGCCCGGATCGCCTGCGACAGCCTCTCCCGCTCCGGCACGTCCGCGGAGCCGGCCGCGGCGCCGGCGATCTTCTCCACGACTTCGCGGGACAGGCGGCTGCCGTCCTGGCGGTCGTTCTCGAGCAGCAGCCGGATCAGGATCAGGCCGAGGCTCAGCACGTCGGCGGGCGGGCCGAACGTATGGACGATCGTGGCCTCGACGCTCCACGACGACGGCAGGTTGGCCGGGTCGAGCAGCGCGGTCACGTCCGGCGACAGCGGCCCGGTCAGCCCCTCGAAGAGAAATCCGCGCGGGATCTCCGCCGTCTTCCGGCCGGCGAACGTCAGCCGGCCGAGCTGGCTCTTCCCCGCCTCGGCGGAGATGCGGACGAGATCGAACTGCCCGTGATCGAGCGGGCGGTATCCGTCCGCCGTCAGCTCCGCGGTGATCCGGGCCACGGTGGCGCCGCCCAGCGTCTCCACCCGGACCCCCTTCGACTGCAGGCGCATGAACTGCGTTTCGCTCTGGATCCGGGAGAGGTCGCCGGGCACCCACGCCTCGGGGAGCGGGTACGGCACGGACCAGACGGCCGGCTCGCCGGGGATGTGATCCTTGTCCAGCGACGCGAGCGGCGCGGTCGAGATGAGGTCGGTCAGCTGGAGGCCGAGCCGCCACCGCTCGGGCAGCGTGTCGTCGGACGCGTCGGGGAGAACGCCGCGCACCCGGTCCGGCGAGAGCGCAAGATGCGGGCGGCGCGCCTGCTCGTGGAGGTCGCGCACGGCGCGGGAGAGGCCGGTGAACGCCGCGATCTTCCGGTAGAACACCTCGAGACCGTAGAGGCCGGTGGTGTCGCCGTGAAAGAAGAACTGCTGGGCGCGATCGAACGACAGCGCCTGGTGCGCGGCCTCGTGCAGCGGATCGGACGCCGACGTTTCCCCGGCCAGGCTCGCCTCGCCCGGCGCGGCGCCGCCGAGCAGCGCCGCCGCTTCGCGGAAATTGAGGGGCGCCGCGGTCAGCGGCAGGTAGAACGCTTCGTAGTAGACGAGCGGATAGAGCTGGTCCTCCCCGGGAAGCCGGTCCTCGAGACTGCGGCCGGCGGGGTAGCAGCGCTCGCGGTGCGGGCACTCGAAGCAGGCGTGCCGCGCCTCCGTGGGCGCCGAGCCGGTCTGGATGCGGCCGGCGAGGTCGCGGTAGAGCTCGCTCCGGCGGCGGATGCGCACCCCCTGGGCCGGCGTTTCGGTGGCCCGGGTGGAGTAGCTGTAGAACGTGGCGCCCCCCGTCCCCTCCGCGGCGCAGGCCGGGCAGTACAGGTAGCGGAAGAGCGACTGCGCGTAGGACGGCAGCCCGGACGTGCGGAGCAGCGTTTCGTCGCGGCAGAGCGCGAGGCGCCCGAGGCAGGTCGGGCAGACCGGCTCCACGTACTCGCGGGTCATCCGGCAGAACGCCAGGGGGCCGAGGCGCGGCACGTCGGGCGGCGGTTCGTTCAGCGCCATCGCCCGCGTTTCGAGGCCGGCCAGGCCGGGGGCGGCAAACGCGGCGTGGCTCCTGAGCGCCTGGCTCCAGAGCCGCTCCATCTGGATGTTCGTGGCGCCCGGCGTCGGCGTTCCGGCGCGGAGCCCCGGATAGGAGTTCGGGGAGAGCAGGACCGCCAGGTGCGGCACCACGGCGCGACCGTCGGCCTCGAGCGCACCGAGGAACGAACGGAAGGGGAGCGCCCCGGACGCCAGGGACACGAACGGGTGATCGGTGTCCGGCGAGCGCGTCGTGGGAGCGTCGCCCGCCTCCTTTGTATACAGGCGGATCCGGAGGCCCCGCTCTTCGATCCCCAGCGGCGGCGCGCCGAACGTGTCCGGCTTTTCGGTCAGACCTGGATCCACTGGGTTCATGACGGTTCCTGGAGGCGTCGTCGGGGCGGGTTTCAGCAACAAACGTCCGTTTCCGCCTGCCCCGGTCCGGGGGGAAAGGACGCCCTAAACCTGTATCAAGACGGAGTTTCACGAGGATTCCAACACGTTCCCCATCACAGGTCAATGGGCCAGTTGCCTTTGCGTTCACCGACCGACTAGACTCCACGACTCGATGAACTGCCCAACGTGCCAGGGAGCCCTCTCCCCCGATCAGGACAAGTGCCCCGTGTGCGGCACGGCCAACGCGTCGTTCGCGGTTTCCGGCGCCACCCGGACCGACTTTACCGCCCCGGACGACATCACCCGGACGCGGGGGGAAGCCGGCTCGCCCGCCGATCCGACCGCACTCCTCGGTTTCATCGTGATGTACGCCGACTGCAGCGACACGCCCCCCGGCGCGCCCGACGCGCGTTACGGCCGGGTGTTCCCGATGCGCGCCGACGACGTGCTGTTTCTCGGCAAGGCGCCGGCGCCGGCGGAAGTGGTGGGGCGCGACGGGAGGAAGGTCGCCCCCACCCAGGCCCATCTCTTCCCGTTCAAGGACGAGTTCGGCCACATCTCCCGGCGGCATCTCGTCGTGCAGATGGAGCCCGGCGGGAAAACCGGCATCACCGACCTGTCCACGAACGGCCTCTATCTCGTTAAGAAGGCGCAGCACCTGCGGCGCGGCAAGGGGCAGGATCACACGTACCACACGGTCCAGGGGGACGAGACGGTCGTCCTCGGCGTGGATCTCGGAACCGCGTCGGACAAGGCCGCGCAGGAAAAGTCGATCGGCTACCGGTTTCAGATCGTGGCGCTCCCCCGCGGAGGCGCGTGATGAAGTGCAGCGCCTGCTATGCGGACAACGACGCCTGGGTGTCCGTCTGCCTGATGTGCGGCGAGGCGGTGGTGCCGGTGGAGCTGTGCCTGAACGGTCACATCCTGCCGCCGGGATCTCGCGAGTGCCCGCTCTGCCCGTCGATGTGGCCGGAGGCGGCACCGTTTTCCGGCCCGCCGGTGCTGCGCGGCGTCCTGCTCGTGGAGCGGGGCACGCTCGACGGGGCGCTGTTCCTCGAGGTCCGCGATCGCGACGAGCCGCTGTCGTTCACGCAGCCGGAGCCGGGACGGCTGACGCCGGTCGAGGCGGACTCGAAGGTCGCCACGGTGCGGATCCTGCTGCGGCCGGAGGGGGTGTCCACCTGCGTCAAGCCGGGCAAGGGGAAGCTCGCCTACGAGCCGCTGAAGCCGGAGCAGAGCGTGTCGTTCGGAGGGGTGCATCTGAAGCACATTCCGTTCGAGGTGCCGAAGACGTTCGGCGTGGAATCGGTGACGACGACGCGGGGGAGGAAGAAGAAGGGGTAGGGGCGCCCTCCAATCACCCGAAGAGATCGGCGTCGATCGACGACCGACGCCACCCCGCGTAGACCGCGCTTCCGCCGCCCACCAGGTACACACGATAGGCAC